>CACYMP010000008.1 GCA_902775565.1 Oscillospiraceae bacterium | reverse complement strand
TCCTTTCCTCCACTTCTTCGATGGTTTCCGTACATCACACGAGATCCAGAAGATCGAGGTCATCGATTACGATACACTCGGAACACTTGTTGATTATGAAGCTGTTAAGGCTTTCCGTAAGAGATCACTCTCTCCTAACCACCCGACACTCCGTGGTACAGCTCAGAACCCTGATATCTATTTCCAGGGCAGAGAAGCTTCCAACCCGTTCTATCTTGCAGTACCTGAGCAGGTTCAGTACTACATGGATAAGATCAACGAGATCCGCGGTACAGACTACAAGCTCTTCAACTACTACGGTGCTGCTGATGCTGACCGTGTGATCATTGCTATGGGTTCTGTCTGCGAGACAGCTGAAGAGGTTATCGACTTCCTCAACGCTCACGGCGAGAAGGTTGGTCTTGTTAAGGTTCACCTCTATCGTCCTTTCTCTGCTGAGAAGCTCCTCGAGGCTATCCCTTCTACTGTTAAGGCTATCGCAGTCCTCGACAGAACAAAGGAGCCCGGTTCTTATGCAGAGCCTCTCTTCCTTGACGTTGCTGCTGCTTATGTCGGCAAGAATGCTCCTAAGCTCATCGGCGGCCGTTATGGTATGGGTTCCAAGGATACAACACCTGAGACCGTTCTTGCAGTTTATAAGGAACTCAAGAAGGATCAGCCTAAGGAAAGATTCACCATCGGTATCGATGATGACGTTACATTCCTCTCACTCGACTGCTCCGAGTCTATCGAAGTTGCAGGCGAGGGCGTTGTTCAGGCCAGATTCTGGGGTCTCGGCGCAGACGGTACTGTCGGTGCTAACAAGAACTCCATCAAGATCATTGGTGACCACACAGATAAGTATGCTCAGGCTTACTTCTCTTATGACTCAAAGAAGTCCGGCGGTATCACGATCTCTGACCTGAGATTCGGTGACACACCTATCCGTTCCACATACCTCATCAATAAGGCTGACTTCGTAGCTTGCCACAACCAGTCTTATGTTTATGAGTACGATATGCTCTCATCACTGAAGCCGGGCGGCACATTCCTCCTCAACACTCAGTGGACAAGAGAAGAACTCGAGGAGAGACTCCCCGGTTCAATGAAGAGATATATCGCTAACAACAACATCAAGTTCTTTACTCTTGACGCTGTTGCAAAGGCTAAGGAGATCGGCTTGGGCGGAAGGATCAATACGATCTGCCAGTCCGCATTCTTCAAGCTTTCCGGAATCCTTCCCGTTGAGCAGGCTGTTGACTACATGAAGAAGGCAGCTCTCAAGTCTTACGGCAAGAAGGGTGACGATATCGTTCAGATGAACTACAAGGCTATCGATGCAGGTGTTGACGCTGTTGTTGCAGTTGATATCCCTGATTCATGGAAGACAGCTGAGGATAAGCCGGTTGAGAAGAAGGCTGTTCCTGAGTTCATCGAGAAGGTCGTTAACGTAATGAACAGACAGGAAGGTAACAAGCTCCCTGTTTCCACATTCGTCGGCATGGAAGACGGTACATTCCCTCAGGGTACAGCTGCTTACGAGAAGCGTGGTACTGCTGTTGACATCCCTGTTTGGGACGCTTCAAAGTGCATCCAGTGCAACCAGTGCTCCATCGTCTGCCCTCATGCTGCTATCCGTCCTTTCCTCCTCACAGAGGATGAGGCTGCTAAGGCACCTTTCGAGACAAAGGCAGGCATGAAGCCTTACGACAACTACAAGTTCAGGATCCAGGTTTCCGCTATGGACTGCCTCTCCTGCGGTGTTTGCGTTGAGTCTTGTATCGCTAAGGAGAAGGCAATCACAATGGCTCCTCTTAAGGACAACCTTAAGGAAGCTGAGAACTGGGATTACTGCATCGCTCTGTCTCACAAGGACAACCCGATGGCTAAGGCTAACGTCAAGGGTTCACAGTTCGAGCAGCCGCTCCTTGAATTCTCCGGCGCATGCGCAGGCTGCGGTGAGAGACAGAATGCAGATCTCCAATGCTACAGGTTGTTCTTCAATCTGGGGTGGTTCTGCTCCTTCTATGCCTTATACAACAAACTACAGAGGCTTCGGTCCTGCATGGGGCAACTCCCTCTTCGAGGATAACGCTGAGCACGGTCTCGGTATGTACCTCGGCTACAAGCAGCTCAGATCAAGAGCTAAGATGCTTGTTGAAGAGACAGTAGCTGCTACAGCTTCTGAGGATCTCAAGGCTGCTGCACAGGCTTGGATCGACGGATATGATTCTGCTGAGAATACACGTGAGATCGCCGAGAAGCTCGCTGAGGCTCTCAAGGCTGAAGGTTCTGATTCTGCTAAGAAGGCACTCGATTATGAGGACTTCTTCATGAAGAGATCACAGTGGATCATCGGTGGTGACGGATGGGCTTACGATATCGGTTACGGCGGACTTGACCACGTTCTCGCTACAGGTGAGGATGTCAACGTTCTCGTTCTTGATACAGAGGTTTACTCCAACACAGGCGGACAGGCTTCAAAGTCCACACCTCAGGGTGCTGTTGCTCAGTTCGCTGCCGGCGGTAAGCACGTTAAGAAGAAGGATCTTGGTATGATGGCTATGAGCTATGGTTACGTTTACGTTGCTCAGGTTGCTATGGGATCTGACAAGAACCAGCTCATCAAGGCATTCACAGAAGCAGAAGCTTACCATGGACCTTCCCTCGTAATCTGCTATGCTCCTTGTATCAACCACGGTATCAAGGGCGGCCTCAAGGTTGCTCAGCTCAGAGAGAAGCAGGCTGTTGAGTGCGGTTACTGGCACCTCTTCAGATTCAACCCTTCACTCGCAGCAGAAGGCAAGAATCCTTTCTCACTCGATTCCAAGGAGCCTACAGCAGACTTCTTCGAATTCCTCAAGGCAGAAGTTCGTTACAACTCTCTGTACAAGAAGTATGATGCAGATGTTGTTGACGGCCTCTTCCAGAGATGCTATCAGGATTCCAGAGACCGTTATGCTTCTTATGTTAAGAAGGCAACTGAGGCTTAATAGCAGGCCTTAAACGGTACAATTAAATCAGGATCACCTGTCCCGGTCCGGACTTGTTCCGGACCGGGTTTGTTTTTGAGGTCAAAAGTGGCAGTGAACCCGTATAGGACGCGCAAACATGATATAATTATCTTCGATTTAATATAAGGAACGGAGAACTACCCGATGAATGACGATTACAGTGAGCTTGTGATATCTCAGAGCCAGCTGGATGATATTTTCGTGATCAGATACCTTCAGGATCTGTCACGGGAAGCGGTAGTCGTTTATCTGTGGCTTAACATGACTGCCGGAACAGATGAGTTCGATGAGGACTCCGTTAAGGCATACAGAGTCATTCCGGAGAGCAAGGTCAAGGAGACGATGGCCGAGCTTTTGGGCGCGGGATTGATCGTATCTTCAAAAGATAAGTTCGTAATGGAAGATCTGAAGCGCCGCGAGGTTAAGGACTATGTCGCATCCTGCAAAGCAAGGGGAGAAGAAGGCGACATTCCCGGCATGATGAGCGATCCCGAACAGCATAAGACGCTTGCTGCATCGATATCGAGAACCTTCTTCCGAGGACTTATGGATTACAACTATTACCGTCTTATCGACAAGTGCCTTTATGAATACAGATTCGAGGGCACTGTATGCTATAAGCTCTTCGAGGAAGGTTACCAGAAAGGGATATTGAGGAAATACAACGCAATGGCAAGCGTTGCTTCCCACTGGTTCGAGAAAGGATACACGACGGCTGACAGGCTCGAGAAGTATCTTGAACAGAATTCTCTCAAGGAGCGTGTCGTCAAACTCTGCAGCAAGACTATGCGCAAGCACCTGACAGACCTTGATATATCAAGGATCTACAGCTGGGTCGAAGATCTCAACGCCACTGAGGAGCTTGTTGCATATGCATTCCGTGTAAATGAGTTCAGGAACAATCTGACACTGATGAATATCGAGACAACGCTCAAGAAGTGGTTCGATCTCGGGATCGATACGGCTGAGAAGGCTGCCAAGCTTAACGAGGAAGAGCATAAGGAGAATGCCAGGAAGTCCGCCCACCGCAAGACACGCAGCGGTACCAAGTGGAAGACGGGTGCAGAGGCCGGTCTTTCCCTGACAGACGAAGAGCCTTCAAAGACTGAGGATAAGGAACCTGAATCCGGAAAGAAGGATAAGACCAAGGAACGTTCTGACGAAGGTAAGGCAAACAAGGATGACGGCGGAATACCTGACGACATCCTCGACATGTTCGGAGATTCAAATGAAGACGATTAAAGGACTGATCGCGGCCGGACTGGCCGAAACCGAGGCAGCTAGAAGAATCAGACGCGATGAGAATATGAGTCGTGTTTATGCCGAATATCCGGAGCTCAGGGAAATAGACAGCAGGATAATCGACATCCGCAAAGACAGGCTGATCGCCATGATCGATCATGACGAGAGGCTGGCAAAGCGTTATGACATTGAAGAGAATAACCTCATCTCCAAAAGGGAGCAGATCATAAGCGATAACGATATCGATCCCGATTTCGATGAGGAGCAGAGCCTTTGTCCCAAGTGCGGTGATACGGGCTTTGTTAAGGGTAAGGACGGCACACTTAAGGTTTGTTCCTGCAAGCAGGCAGAGCTCGAGGAATGCTACGAGAGCTGCGGGCTTGGCGATTACTCATCGTTTACGATGAAGAATTACAGGGACGATTATCTTGGTGACGGGCAGAAGCGCTCAGAAATAAAGAAGCAGATGCTCAAGGTCATGCTCGGTGTTGGTGATGCGTCCTCAAAAGCGCTCTGGCTGTACAGCGGAGCCCCCCAGACCGGTAAGACATATCTTTCCGTATGCATCACCAAGACGGCTATAAGCCTCGGAAAGAGCGCGTTCTACACCAAGTGCGAGAACCTTGCATCCCTTGAGAACGATACATTGGAAGACATGAAGAGGATCGATTTCCTGATCATAGACGATTTCGCCGACGATGTAACTATGCACGGCGATATCGGTTCTGTCCTCAACAGCATTCTTGAGATCCGTACGGCATCCGGACTGTGCACGATACTTGTATCGGCTCTGCCGCTCGCTGATCTTATAAACGGCTGTGACATGCGTGTAAGCGGCAAGCTCGGAAGGGCAGGGAAGATATCTTAAGATGAGGATTCTCTGCGGAACGGATCTTGTCGAGGTCGAAAGGTTCAAAAAGATACTCGAAAAGCACGAAAGCAGCTTCATAAACAAATGCTTTACCGGCAGGGAGCAGGAGACCTGCAATTCCAGAGCCGGAATAAAAGGCGCGGCAGAGAGCTATGCCGCGAGATTTGCCGCAAAAGAAGCCTGCGGCAAAGCGCTAGGAACGGGTATAATGAGCGAGGGCATAGGCCTGACAGATATTGAAGTCTTTAATGACGCAAAAGGAGCGCCTTATATCGAGCTTAAAGGAAAAGCCAAAGAAAAGGCTGACAGTCTTGGGGTTTTCTCGATATCGGTAAGCCTTACCCATGACGGAGGCATGGCTTCCGCATACTGTACAATGCTCGCTGACGGAAAGGATAACAATCCCGGATGAGATCCAAAAAGCCGGAAAATGAGAAGAAATCTTCTTTATGGAAGCCCTTCAAAAAGAAGGGTTCCCCGCTTGATGACCGTCCGGAAGAGGCCAGAGGCGTAAGGCTTATAAGTAAGAAGGTCACGTTCGGGGACGACGGAGAGATAAGATCCATATTCAGTGATGACGGAACATACGGCAGCGCTGAAGATATGCAGGACAAATGGGGACTTTCCGACAAACAGGCCACCGTAAAGCATAAAGGAAGAAAGCGTATTTTCGCTTTTCTTACTGCTTTGGGAATCTTCCTGCTGGCTATCGCGGGTATATTTTATATTCTTCCGAGATTTCTTCCCGACCTTTTCAAAGGAACTAACATCCAGCTTTTCGTTCAGCCTGTAATCGAATACGAGTACAGTGACCAGAATTTCAGGGTGATAACGAAATCAAGCGAAAAACTGATGAAGGATCCCTGGCCGGAGGCCGAGCGAATTTCAGAGGTCCTGTTCAACGAGCCGGTAAAATTCATCAGTGATAACAAAGAAGGATACAGCAAGATCGAGACTTTAGACGGTCTTACCGGCTGGGTAACCAGTGACAGCCTTACAACGGATACGTCATCTGTTGAGCCGGACCTTCACAAATTCAAGCTCGTAATCTCGGATCCGTCGAAAAATATCATGACTCACGCGAGTAACGGTACGCTGATAACAAAGGTAATGATGAACACGATAATATACGCTGACGTAAGCCGTGAAGGTGTTTATCAGGTCAGCCTTCCCGACGGAGGAACAGGCTGGATAGGGTCGTCGGGCGTTATCGAGCTCAATCCCAGAGAGGATCTTCAGGTGGTTTCGAGCAGATATTTTGTCAGCTCGCTCTTGACTTTCGTTAATGCCAGGTATCTTTCCAACGGAGTTACTGTAAACGGAATATCCATCAACGGTGCTGTTTATGTCTGTTCGGAGGTCAACGGGATCCGTATGCCGAGAAATATGACGGAACAGAGCAAGCTTGGCCAGGCGGTGACCTTATCCCATGACGCGGTTACAGGCGAAGAGATAATAAGCGATATAATGCCCGGAGACATTATATTTTTGAGGAGTCCGCAGTCGGCTCCAGGAAGTGAATCCATATATGAGGAAGCGGTCTGCACCGATACGGGAATGCTTCTGATGATCTCTCCGGCGGCCACAACCATAAGGCTCAGGCAGTTTAAGGCCGGTGATGATATCACGAGCAGGATAATTACAATACGAAGAGTATTCGCAACCAAGTAAAAATCCTGTTGCATACCGTGAGCCATTGTGATATTATTGTCAAGCGTTTGAAAAACTAACAGGAGGTGTTTTCATGGCTAAGTGTGAAGTTTGCCAGAAAGATATGTTCTTTGGCAGAAAGATCAGAATCACGCGTTCACAGATCTCACGTCGCGCGCTCACAACGCAGCAGGCTAACGTACATAGAGTTAAGGTTGTTGTTGACGGCACCCCCAAGACAATGAATGTCTGCACTCGCTGCCTGCGTTCCGGCAAGGTCAAGAGAGCGTAAGAGCTATCTAACAAATGATTCAATGAGGCTGAAGTTCAAACTTCAGCCTTTTTTATTGTTACACCCCCTTTAAACATATATACTTTCCTTATGAGCAAAGATGACACATGGTTTTTGAAGGGTGTAGCCATTCTTCTTTTGTTATATCATCATCTCCCGTTTGATTCGGACTGGGGTTTTGTCCCGAAATCCGGAGCAAGGGTCTGCGTGTGGATATTTATCTTTATCTCGGCTTACGGCTTTACTTTGCAGATGAAGGATAAGTATGAGAAAAAGCCGGTCCGTTTTATCCTTAAGAGATGGCTGCTTCTTTATTCTCAGATGTGGTTTTTCTATCTTTTCAATCTGACCGTCCATATCATTTGGGATCATAGTCTGATAGATTATTTTACCTCGTCCGTTTTCAACCTCCCCATCGATATGTTGGGGCTGTACAATCTGTTCGGGAAACCTGAGATAGCTTCTTATTGGTATGTGAATTTCCTCATCGTTGTAATAGTTCTCTTTCCTCTGCTTTATTATCTTGCGAAGTGGACTTCGTGGTTTTCCATACCGATAGTCGTTCTTGTAACGCAGCTGATTCCATATAAAATGGAATTCCTTCATGGAGGTCAGCTGAACTATTATCTGGTCATTGTTATGGCCGGAATACTCTTTGCACAGCAGGGCGTATTTGAAAAGATCGAGCGGTTCAAGCACAAAAAGGATTTTATCGTTACCGTTGGCAGCCTTTTGCTGTTGTCGGTCCTTATGGTGGTCCGGTATATCCTTTTGCCGCAAACCGAGGAGAAATGGTATCTGAGCATAGGCCCAATCTCTACCTTGATGGCACTTATCATAGTGATGTTTGTATATCTTTGCAGGACTGACGGAAAGATCTCAAAGCTTATCCAAAAACTGGGCACTCATTCCGGAAACATCTTCTTTATCCATTGGTTTTTCTATAATTACCTCATCTATGTTCTGAAGATCGGGATTCCGGTACTCGGCTTTGTCTGCTGCTTTGCATACTGCCTGGGGGTATCGCTGCTCGTTGAATTCATAAAGAAAAAGACTGACTATAATAACAAGATCAGAAAAGGCCTCAAGATACTGTTAAGAGAATAACAAAATACTCTGGAGCTTATGTTTTGGATAGATAATTACTGCCTGATCGTAATGATATAATAAAACATCAAGTTCAATAGGAGAAACAGCCGGTGTCAAATCTGGAACAGAAAAACAGTGGGAAATTGACCAGGACAGAGCTTATTTTTCTTGTTTTGATGGCCACGGCTACGATTACGGTAGTATCAACGTGCTCTCCGCTCTATCCTTTTAATCTGTGGGACGACGTCAATTGCTTTTTTACTCTGGGACGCGGGATCATTCACGGCAAGGTTCCGTACAGGGATCTTTACGAACAAAAAGGGCCGCTTCTTTATCTTATCTATGCCTTGGCTGCTCTTATCAGCGAAAAGACATTTGTCGGTGCATGGATAATCGAAAGCGTTATGGCCTCGGTATTTTCCGTGTTTTCCTGGAAAACGGCCAAGCTTTTCGTAACTCCTGCAAGATTCACGATAGCACTTGTTCCGGTCCTGACTTCTCTTATATATACGGTCTACATGTTTAATTTCGGCGGAAATGCGGAAGAACTGTGCTTCCCGCTTATTACAGTCGCCTTTTATATAGGACTGCGATCCATAGTGGAAGGTGACGGGCTCCCGGAGAACAAGGATGCGATCGTCTGCGGTCTGATAACGGCGGCGCTGTTCTGGATAAAGTATACGTTTACGGGTTTTATGATCGGCTTTTGCATCTATATCCTGGTTCTTTCCGTCAAAAGGAAAAGCTTTGCAAGGCTTTGGTCTCTGGTCTGGAGATTCCTGTGCGGGTTTATTATCGTTAGCGTTCCAATCATCTTATATTTCCTTGTGAACGGATCTGTGAAATACCTTTGGGAAGGGTATTTCTACAATAATATCTTCTTGTATCACAATGTAAAATCCACTGCAACCGGTATTCAGTCGATCCCGGTAATCAGCAACATCTATATCACGGTCATCTATCTGATAGTGATCTCGCTCATGTATCCCGTATTTGGAGCTTTGCTGATCCTTACTTTGATCTCCCTGTTTTTTACCGGCAGAAAGAACCTCAAAAAGGTCCTGTTCCTTTTCGTGGTCACTTTCCTGATCCAAAGTGTGGTTATTTATCTGAAGCTAAATATTTACTATTATTCATACATATTGTCATATTGCTTCTGCCTGATACTGATACCGTTGGTCAAAGGAATCAATGCTCTGGGCAAGGCATTTAAGAACCAGATGCTGCTCAAGGTGCTCACCTGTGCTTTGTTATTGACGGTTTATTCGATCACATTATTGCTTAACAAGAATATGTTCCTGATATTCAAGAGCAAAGATGATGTGGCACAGTACCGCATTGCGCAGACCATCAACAAGACACCGGATGCAAAAGTGCTTACATACGATGTCATGGATTCCGGTTTCTTCACAGCGGCAGGCGTCCTGCCTCAGAACAGGTTCTTCTGTTACCTCAATATCGAGCACGGGTATTCCGCCATCCTGGAAGAGCAGAAACGGCTGATAAGCGAAGGCTATTTTGACTATATCGTTACCGACTACTCTTCTGAGAGCGACTGGGATAATTACGAAGCGGTTCAGACTGAACAGGATCCGATCGTTGATTTCAGAGGCACAAAACGCTATATAGGCTACAAACTCTATAAGAGGATATGAAAAAGCTCCGGATGACCGGAGCTATAATTTTGCTTTGTTCAACTGATCGTTGGCGGATTTACTTGGAAGGTACCGCGATTACGGATTTGCCGCCCATGTAAGGTCTCAGCGCCTCGGGGATCCTGATGGAGCCATCCTCATTGAGGTTGTTCTCTAAGAAAGCGATGAGCATTCTCGGAGGAGCAACGCATGTGTTGTTGAGGGTGTGGGCAAGGTATGTGCCCTCGGGTCCTCTGATCCTGATCTTGAGACGTCTTGCCTGAGCGTCACCTAAATTGGAGCAGGAACCTACCTCAAAATACTTCTTCTGTCTGGGAGACCATGCCTCAACGTCGCATGACTTGACCTTAAGATCAGCTAAGTCGCCAGAGCAGCACTCGAGCGTTCTTACGGGGATATCGAGTGAACGGAAGTAATCAACGGTGTTCTGCCAGAGCTTATCGTACCACTTCATGGAATCTTCAGGCTTGCAGACAACGATCATTTCCTGCTTCTCGAACTGATGGATCCTGTAGACACCGCGCTCCTCGATGCCGTGTGCGCCGACTTCCTTACGGAAACAAGGGGAGTAGGATGTAAGAGTCTGGGGAAGCTTGTCCTCGTCTGTGATCGTATCGATGAACTTACCGATCATGGAATGCTCGGAAGTGCCGATAAGATAGAGGTCTTCGCCTTCGATCTTGTACATCATGTTCTCCATCTCGGCAAAGCTCATAACGCCGGTAACAACGGAGGATCTGATCATGTAAGGCGGAATGTAATATGTGAATCCGCGGTCGATCATGAAATCGCGTGCATATGAAAGGCATGCGGAATGGAGTCTTGCGATATCGCCCTTGAGGTAATAGAAACCGTTGCCGGATGTCTCTCTTGCCTGGTCGAGCTCGATGCCGTCGAGCTTCTCCATGATATCAACATGGTAGGGAACTTCGAATTCGGGAACGAAAGGCTCGCCGAACTTCTCGATCTCAACGTTCTCGGAATCATCTTTGCCGATCGGAACGGAAGGATCGATGATGTTAGGGATAACGAGCATGATCTTTCTGATCTCTTCTTCGAGCTCGGTCTCCTTAACAGAGAGCGCCTCAAGTTCTTCGGCCATATCAGTGACCTGCTTCTTGACCTCTTCGGCTTCTTCCTTCTTGCCCTGACCCATGAGTGCGCCGATCTGCTTGCTTACCTTGTTACGGTTAGCTCTTAACGCTTCCGCGCGGGTCTTGCTCTCACGGAATTCCTTGTCAAGTTCGATGACCTTGTCTACCAAAGGAAGCTTTTCGTCCTGGAACTTGTTCTTTATGTTCTGCTTTACGATGTCAGGGTTGGTCCTGAGGAATTTGATATCAAGCATATCGTTCTCCTTTTTGCCTTTATTAACTTATCTATTTTATTCTTAGGATATTTAATTATCAATCAGTTTCGACAGCCATATTACCGTCGTATTTTCCCGCAGGATAGTTTACCGATGGATCCCACAGGATAAATTCCGTTATGCCCAGGTCGTGGCAGGCTTTTATCTGGGCGTTTATCTCGTTGTATCCGTATTGAATGTAATTGCCCTTGCCGATGTAGGATGCCGTAAATGACTGGATGTACGGCCTTACCTGAGTGAATCCTTTTTGCTGGTAGACCGACTGGCAGCTGTACAAAACACTGTAGACGATGAGATAGGGCTCTTTGTCGGGGTAGGGGAAAGTCCTTCCGTTAAGCCTTGTGCCTAAAGCGTAGTGGGAAGGGTAGACCATCGGGCAGCAGGAGTCGATACCCGTCAATCCGAGTGTCTCGAATTCCTGGCCGATAATCTTTGCATCACCCTTGGAAGTGAGGACGATACCGAAGATATCGGCAGATACCGGAACGCCCATTTTATCCTGGAGACGTATCCTTGCTTCCTGCAGGAAACGGTTGATCGCTTCAGCCTTGGTCGGATAAGTTCCCTCAGCGCCGTAATAAGGCACCTTGTCATTCTTGTATCCTACCGGGAATCTGACGTAGTCATACTGGATCTCATCGATCCCGTAAGATGCGGCTTCCTCGGCAAGTTCTATCAGGTATTCCCAGTTTTCCCTATTGTAAGGGCTTAAGAAGGGGCGCTTGCCTTCACTCGAAAAGAGTACCAATTCACCGTTTTCGTCCTTTATAGCTCTTTCGGGGAGCTTCTTGGCAGCGGTCGAGTCGTTGAAGGAAACGATACGTCCGATTATGCGCAGACCGTTGGAATGGCACTTGTCGATCATGTCCTTGAGAACGTAATTGTCCCAGACATAACCGATCTTCCTGGCAGTCTCGTTCTTGGACATGTAGGGGATGCCGTATTCGTTCTTGAGGTCTAATACTATGGTGTTGAGTTCGCTCTTCTTGCAGAGGTCTATGGCTGAATCGATCTTGCCGCCGCTGCCTACATAGACGCCTTTGACATTAAAATGCTCGACAGTCTTTACTTCGGCTTCGGGGATTTCTTTGAGCGGACCGAACATGGAATCAGCCTCCGGATTATCGGGCAGAAGCTCGGTATGGAGTGAAGCCACGGTGGTAAACGAATTCTCTGTCGATATGATCGGAACGACTGTTCCCGTGGTCCTTGATGCTTCTATCTTAGCTGAGATATTCCTTGCAAGCTTTGTGATCCCGGCGACCGTAATAAGCACGGCCATGAGCACCGCGATCACCGTCATTGCGGTGAACATGTGCTGGAGCCTTAGAAGACGTGCGGCTTCATAAGGCGAATTGACTTTTACGGGCTTTTTGTTTGAGGTGTTCTTTTTCATAAAGATAATTATACAAGGCGTTCTTAAAATGACAATTATTATACCGAAGAAGGGGCGTTTATGCTAAAATATTGTTGTTATGAATCTTTGATTTTTATGAGGTTGATATGATCGTTCGCAATTGTGCAGGTGGCGTCGTTTTCCGTGGTGACAAAGTTCTGCTCGTTTGCAATGACAAGCACGAATGGGGATTCCCCAAGGGTGTGGTCAGGTCATCAGACAGAAGCAGACTGACCGATTTTGTATCGAAAAGGATCAAGGAAGAGACGGGTATAACCGCAAAGGCTCTTGTACCTTGCGGGAAGACCAACTATGAATATTATTCGATAACCCGCAACAAGCCCGTTCATAACAACATTTCATGGTTCGTCATGGCCGCAGATGCAGGCGATATAGTTATTACTCCTGACACCGGAACTGTTGGCGCAAGATTCGAATCCGTTGAGAAGGCGCTTGCGAATATCACATACAGCCAGGACAAGGCTCTTCTGATGATGGCCTACCAGAAGTACAGGGAGCTTGCCTGATTTGCCTAACGAATCCCGCCTTACCTCAGAGGGTAATTCCCGCATAGAGATAAAGAAATCCGTTTTTATAGGGCACAGTGCCTGCGTTGAGACGCCTGCCCAGGCAGCTGATTTTATTTCAAAAGAGAGAAAGACTTATCCGGATGCCAGGCACATCTGTTATGCATGGAGGACCGGCGGCGGTTCAGCCAACCAGAAGTCAAGTGACGACGGAGAGCCATCGGGAACCGCAGGCCAGCCGTTGCTTTCTCTGCTGACGGATAATGAGCTTGATAACACGATAATCTGCGTAACGAGATATTTCGGAGGCATCCTGCTCGGAAAAGGCGGTCTTATGCGCGCCTACCGGGAAAGCGGACTGGCGGCACTTGCAGACGGAAGACCGGTCGTCATGATACCCGGGAAAAAGCTTAAACTCAGATGTGATTACGCATTCTATGAGAAGCTTATGAGAAAGGCAGCTCAAAAAGGATGGACGGCCGGAGATGTCGCCTTTGACAGTGATGTCTCATTAACTTTGCAGATCCCGGAATCTGAAACCGGCGAGGCTGAAACGTTCCTTGCGGACGAGAGCTGCGGCAAGGTAATTCCGGTATTTGACGGTGAGATAATGATCCCTGGTGAGGAAGTATCGCTCATATGATGTAACTTGACGCATTTTTGCCCACCATTTCGGTGGATTAGACATTACACTTGATTATGGAAAAAACTAATAGTTTCCAGGAATGAGGTCACACAATGGAAGATAACGGTAATTATCAGAACAATCCCATGAACAACGCGGGCATCCCCGCTAATCCTCAGCCTGTGCAGCTGAATGCGGCACAGGGCCAGCCTGTTATGTATCAGCAGCCCGGCGTTCAGCAAGGGTACTATGCTGCCAGACCGGTCACACCCGTACCGAACGGATACGGAGTATATTCCCAAAGCACAATACCCACGCAGCCTGTTCAGACTATGGTTCCTGTTCCGCAGGTCCAGCCGGCACCGGCACCGTCTTTCCAGCCTGTCCCTCAGGCGGCAAGGCCCCAGCCCGAGCAGAATGCGCCTTCCGCACAGAACGGCGGCGATAACGGCAACGGCGGCAAGCGCAGCATCGTAATGCCGCTTGTCTTTTCGATAGCTCTGGGACTTCTTTTTATCTATTCGCTGGCCCAGTCTTTCTATATCGTAAGGCTTAATAAGAAGATAAACGGAACAGAACCTGTTGCTGAGACTACAGCCGAATCAACTGAGAGTCAGCCTGAAGAGAGCACTCAGCCGAGTGAATCAGAAGAGCCGACTCAGACCAATGAGGACGGCAAGCCCTGGGTATCAATAGAAGATGCCTCAAGTGCTACCGATCCGAATAAGAAGGCAATGAAAACAACAGAAATAGTCGCGGAGGTAAGCCCCGCAACTGTACCGGTATTCGTTGTAACCGGAAGCGGTTCAGCTGAGAAAAAGGTATCAGGCGGAACAGGATTCATTATCACAAAGAACGGTTATATCGTTACAAATGCGCACGTTGTTACCAATGCCGTCAAGACACCCGGCAAATATCATGTCGTGGTAATGCTTCCCGATGAGGCTGATTCCGTAAAGGCAACCATAGTCGGAACAGATGTCCAGACAGATATCGCGGTACTTAAGGTCGAGCCCGGCAGGGATCTTCCCTGTGTCAGATTAGGCGATTCCGAGAAGCTCCAGTGCGGAGAGCTCGTTATCGCTATCGGCAACGCATTGGGTCAGCTTGATGACACGGTCACGGTAGGCGTTGTTTCCGGAACCAACCGTGAGATCAGCAACAACGGATACAGACTCAAGGTAATCCAGACTGATGCGGCTATCAATAACGGTAACAGCGGCGGCCCTCTCCTTAATTCTTTCGGTGAAGTCGTCGGTATCACAAATGCAAAGATCGTTACCTCAACATCCGAGGGCCTCGGATTTGCTATTCCCATCAACAACGTTAAGATCATTATCGAAAAACTTATCAATTACGGAAAAGTTACCAACCGTCCTTTCTTCGGAATAGGCGTAAAGGCTTATGCCGAGGGTGAATTTAAAGACGGCGTTGCAGGCATATATATTACTCAGGTCCATCCCGACGGTCCTGCGGACAAAGCCGGCATCAAGGTCGGAGACAGACTCATCAGCCTCGCCGGAGTTGAAATTAAAAAAGCTAATGATATTATTGATGTGCGTGATACACAAAAGGTCGGCAACAGCATTGAGGTTGTTGTTGACCGTGACGGTACCACGATGACATTCACATTGATCGTCGGTGACAGCGGTGACTATGAGGATTCAAACACAACTCCTACACCTACACCGAGGCCGTCTTACAGAGACAGAGACGACGATGAGGATGAAGGCGAGGAAGATTAATACTATACGTGCCATAAGGCATGCAAGGGGGGATACCAATGAGCAGCGGAAACAGGAAGAATGTTGGAACAAAGGTTGTTGCCTGGTGCATTATCGGAGCCATGCTCCTGACATTTGTTTTCTCTTTCATCATCGTACTCATGTCCCAGTTCCAGAAATAAAGTATTGATAATTCAATGATAAAGCCCGGCTCTTGTGAAGCCGGGCTTTTAATTTGGCGTAAAACAGTTCAGCGGATCTTACGGTACGTCGCTGATCTGGTCGAGGCCTTCCTTGTGGAATTCCCACATGTAGTCAGCCTGCTTTGAATTGATGAAATCCTGATAGTTGTTCATTCTGATAAAGCTGTTGACCCTGTCATACCACTCGGGGTTGTTGGACTCTGAAATGAAGAAGATAACGTAGAATGTACCGTCTTCTTCGATCAAGGTCTTATCCTGGAACTTACGGTCGTCGGAGAAGACCCATCCGGCAATGGAACTCGGGTACTTCTCGTAGTAGATATTGTCGTCGAGCTGGATCTCGAGCTGGCCTGAAAGGACGTTGTCGTTAAATACGTTCTCGATCTGCGCACAGCTGTTCGAATCACTGATATAGTCGAATATCTTCTGGGCCAGAGCCTGTGTTCCGGAAATGTCGGGAGTCTGGTCATCCTTTGTCTGCGAGCTTACCTTCATGATGTAGCAGCTGCGCATGGGGGACGTCATACGGTGTCTTGATACGAAGACCAGGATGATCGGGAAGCCGTCCTCGTCAGGGAAGATGGTGGCATCACCGTCTTTACGGTCGTCATCGAAAAGCCATTCCCTGAATTCCGTATGGGTGAAATCATCGTAACGGGCTTCGGGAACGAGGGTGGAATCCTCCTGCTCAAGCGTATTTGCGGCAGCTCCCTTAGGGAAGATCTTTGCTGCTTCTGACTCGAACTTGGAAGGATCGCGGCCCATAGCGTCAATGATCTGCTGTGCTTTTAGGTTTGCAGTATCGATGAATGCCTTGTCGCGAAGCTCGAAATTGATCCTCAGGAGCTTATAGTTAACGACATCGTAGATGTTACGTGACTCGGAATATGCTTCCTCAGCCTGTTCATCCGAAGCGGAGAGCTCACTTAACTTCTCATCGGAAGCGTAGTCGTCGGTAAAGTATTTTTTCGCAAGCACCTTAATGATGCACTGCTCGTCGACCTGTGTTCCGAAAACACCTTTGATATAAGTGTCGAGAGGAACACCGAGCTCGGCAGCCTTCGATTTGAGCCAGTCAACATAAGCGTTTGCACGGTCGGTGTGGCTGGGCTCGATCTGATAGCCCTTGGCAGTTGCATCATCGTAAAGGATCTCCATCTTCTGAAGGTCCTGGGCCGTGAGATAACGGAAATAATCCCTGTAAGTAGGGAATGAATCGTCATCGGGATAAGGTGACGAGAGCATAGTCTCGGTGGATGCGGCGAAGAGGTCGACACCCTCGCTTAAAAGCTCGAAATGATACATGAAGCTGAACTCATCGCTCGGGATATCTTTCCCGTGTATCGTAACAGGACTCCTGAAAGATTTGTCCATGCCTGTGTCGATGAAGAATGAGAGAGCGGCTACGATGAACACGATAAGTATCGCGGTGATAACGAAAACGATGCCCGCATTACGCTTAAGCCGTTCGTTCTTCTCCACGTCATTGGTTGCGATCCTGTCTGCAAGCCTGTCGAGCTCGAAAACGGCTTCACTGGCCTTTTCTGGTTCGGTCTTAGTCTCTTTTTCGGGTTCTTTGTCTTCCGCAGTAGGCTCAGCAGGCTGCTCGGAGATCTCTTTGCCGGTAAGAAGCTCAGGGTCAATCTCCGAAGTGTTCTGGAGGGTAACTTTCTCTTCCGGTTCAGTCTGAACCGCCAAAGCAGTTTCCTTGATCTTCGGCTCTCGGATCTTTTTCTGATTCTTATCTTTGTTTTTCATCAGATCTGGTTTTCCTTCCTTGGTGTAACGAGATTTATGGCGCGCGGTACGCATGAGATTCTGATCGGGAGTGAAGGACCTTTCTCTCCGTCAAGGTCCAAAGTGATCGTGGATTCAGCTTCCGGCGCTTCGATCGAAAAATCGGTTGCCTGAAAATAAATAACTTTATCGCTGTTGATGTGATCTCCGACGATGATCTTGCCAAACAGGGGCATTATCTCCGAGCGCTCCATCTTCTTGAGTACCATAACGTCCAACAGTCCGTCGGTGACATCGGCTCTCGACATCAGATTGCGGAAGCCTCCGACACTGCTGGTGTTCGAGACAAAGAACATGACGGCATCGGTCTCGATGGTCTCGTCGCCGTTATGGATCGTTATGTGCTGCGAGGAGTTGAGCGAGGGGATGTCTTTCATAGCCGATATCCAGTAAGCCACGGGGCCCAAAGCTGTCTTCAGATCGGGCTGGACATTATAGATGACATCGGCAAAAGAACCGCCTGCGAGAACGTTCATGAAATATGAATCACCGGCTTTGCCACAGTCCACGCGGACAAACTCGGGATCTTCCAGCATCCTTGCAAAATCCGCCGGGGAAGAGGGGAGATGGTTGATCGTCGCGAAATCGTTGACCGTTCCGGAGTTGTAGATCGCGACGGGTATATCGATCTCTGATCTCATGATACCTGTTACGACTTCGTTGATGGTACCGTCGCCGCCTGCCGCTATGAGCATGTCATATTCTTCAGGGTTGGTATCGATGGCAAAGTTCATGGCATCGAAACGCTTGGCCGTATAGTTTATGTCGGCGCGTTCGATCGAACCCTTCATCGCCAGGTATGAAAGGACGTTCTCAATATTCGAGCGCGCTGTCTCACGGCCCGATGACGGATTGAGTATGATCTTAAGTCTTAAGCCCATTAACGTTCCTTTCACAGACATAATTATAGGTTATTGACACTTTAACATAAAAAGCCAATGTTATTTCCAAAAGTGTGATATTATTAACACGTTTGTAATTTTATTATAAATAATTAAGAAAGACAGGTTTTGTTTTGAGCAAAAATAAGGCACTTCTCAGGCCGATGCGCGAAAGACTGGCGTCAATCTGGCCGCAGTTATTACTTTCATTCTGTTTTCCGATGCTGACAGTACTGGCCGCGTTGATCATTTGCGGCTGCTATCCGTACGGTGACCGGACCATGCTTACTGTTGACCTTTATCACCAGTACGCACCGTTTGTCGTGACGTTCCGGAACAAGGTCTTATCCGGAGAATCGCTCCTTTACAGCTGGAACGACGGCCTGGGTCAGGAATTCTATGCCGCATATGCAAACTATGCCGCAAGCCCTCTGAATATCTTTGCGTTATTCTTTGATGCCAAGACGATCCCGGTGTTTATCGGTCTGGTAACATGCCTCAGAGCGGGTCTTGCCGGCTTGTTCATGATGCTTTTCCTTTCCGAGAACGATAACAGGAGAGTTGATAATATAACCGTAGTCTTTGCGTGTTCCTATGCGCTCTGCGGATGGTATATCTCCTATTTCTGGAACATCATGTGGTGTGATGCGGTAGTTTTGCTCCCGCTGGTCATGCTTGGCTTAAGGAAGCTTCTTATCGAGCGTAAATGCGCATTGTACGCAGCTTCACTGGCGATCCTCATTTTCAGCAACTACTATGCGGGCTTCTTTGTCTGCCTTTTCCTTGTCCTGTTTGCACCCTGCTATTATGTAATGCTGTTTACTCCGGGCAAGCCTAAGGGAGATCCCATGAGGCTGTGCTTCAAGACATTTTTCGGAGCTGCTTTCAGATTTGCTTTTGCAAGCCTTGTTGCTGCCGGAGCAACCGCGATACTTACCATTCCGACATTCTTTATTCTCCGTCACTGCTCTGCTACCGGAGATTCACTCCCCAAGGATTTTACGCTTCAGAATAATCTTTTCGATTTCTTCGGAAGACTTATGGTTGCGGCAAACCCCAACATCCGCGACGGTATGGCAAATGTCTACAGCGGTGTTGTCGCGGCGATCCTGCTTCCTTTGTTCTTCATGCTCCCTAAGAGGACAGGCATTACCATGAGACATAAGGTCTGCTTCGGCCTTCTGATCTTCATAATGTATCTGAGTTTTACCAACAGGACTCTGAACTTTATCTGGCACGGACTTCACTTCCCGAACCAGATCCCTTACAGAGAGTCTTTCCTTATGAGCTTCCTGCTTGTCTTTGTTGCATTCCTTACGATCAGAAGGATAAGAAGTCTCAGTCTGGGGACCGTTATGGGGTCAGTCGCCGCTTGGGGCGCTTTCCTTGTTCTTTACGAGAAATTCGGCAAAGGCAATGAGAGCTATATCCAGATCGGCGCTACGCTCCTGTTCCTGATCATACAGGGTGCGGCTCTCAGGATCGTCAGTGATGCCAATTCCGGAAAGTCCTCTTTCTATTGTGAGACTCTGCTTACAGTCACCATGCTGGTTGAGATCTTCGCGGCTTCAGCCGTTACGATCGGCCTTGTAGCAGAGCACGAGGGCTTCTCTTATTACGATTCCTACGGAAGAAACCACAGGCATATCTATAAATATGTTACCGGGGTGGAAGGCACCGAGGGACATAAGACATTCGAGCGATCCGAGATCTATCCGAACAATGTCTGTGATATCCAGGCCCTCTATAACGTCAAGGGAATCTCGATCTTCTCGTCCACCGCGAGAGAGAGCTTCGTTAAATATATGAGAAACTTCGGTTTCCATAACAATGGCATCAACGGTTTCCGTAATGCCGGAATGACAAGGGTCACGGCGACCCTGCTCGGTGTAAGGAATCTTATCGAGACCGAACCTACCAAGACCGTACCCATGCTTTTCGAGAAAGAGCATACAAGCGGTAATGTCACATCATGGGGCAACCCGGATGCTCTCAGCGTAGGATACATGGTTTCCGATAAATTTCCTGACTATGTTCCCGAATATCTTGATCAGGGTAACGTTTTCTCCAAGACGAACAAGTGGGTCAATGCCATGGGCGTGGAGAAAGATGTCTATAAGTCAGTAAACATGACCGCCACAGACTGTGTCGGCATGAGCACGAGAGACCAGAAGAACTCTCTGATCCTCTATACGATCGCGGCCGATGACGATGATGAGTGCGGTTTTACCGTAACGATCGACGATGCCAAGATCGGTTCCGATGTTTATGTTTATGCAGGCTCGAGTAAAGGCGGCCACGCTACGGTAACGGTCGGTGAGACCTCCAGAAAATTCGAGATAAGGAGCTACCAGATAATCACTTTAGGTGTTTATGACGGCACTCCCATGACTCTCAAGGTCGATTACTACGATCCGCCGAATGCTTCTCCGTTGTATGTTTACAGCTACCAGCTTGACACCGAAGGCTATGACGAGATGATCAAAAAGCTTTCTGACGAACAGCTCGAAGTAACCTCTTACGACGCTACTTCCCTTAACGGAACCGTTACGGCAAAGGAAGCAGGACTCCTGTTCCTTACCATTCCTTATTCCGAGGGCTGGAGTGCATGGGTTGACGGCAACAAGACGGAGATCACACCTGTAAATGACGCGCTTATGGCGATCAAGCTTGATGCCGGCAAACATGATATCAGGATCGAATATATACCTGCGGGCTTCAAGCCCGGCGCATGCATCACGTGTGCATCTGTAGTCTGCATTATCCTTCTTGCGGTAATCCCTGCGGTCATCGGTAAAGTCCGCTCCGGGAAAAAGGCTGCCATTGAGACAGCACCTGATACAGCGTCCGTTTCAGAAGCCCCTGCCGTGATGACGGAGGACGTTCCCGCTGAGATGCCCGTGTCCGCAGAACCTTCAGAAACGGTCATCACCGAAGTGCAGGAAGTCCCTGCGGAAGCTGAAGAACCTGTTGATGAACCGGCCCCCGATGCAGGAGATAATGAGCAGCCTAAAGCAGAAAACGGAGACAACGAACAATGATAAGCACCCGTACGGGCAGACAAAAGCTCATTGACGGCTTCGTTATATGCTTTCTTGCTGCAGCCTGTGCTGCCACGATTGCGCTGAATATCGGCCTGTCCTTAAGCCCCGGAAAGATCCTTCCGACAAGCATTTCCATGCGTACCGGTGAGATGAGCGAGAATATCATCGCCGGGCTTAAGAATGCTGAAAATGAAGTCTTCGGGATTAAAAACGGCATGGATCCGGCTGATGCCTGGAATCTTATATCAGATCACAATCTGGATCTGTTTTTCCTTATTGCGCTCATATTACCGAAAAATCTGACGCAGGCAGTCCTTACGATAGGTTATTTCTTAAGATTCGGAGCTGCCGCTTCTCTGATGTACTGGTTCTGCTGCTGCCATACAGGTCTTCGCAGGCTTTATTCATTCCTTCTCGGAATGATGTATGCACTTTCGGCACAGGTTATCCTGACAGCACAGTTCGCAACCGTAATGAACATGGTCGTCATTATTCCGGCGGCTCTTTCGGCCTTTGATTCATATCTGAGGGAGAGGACATGGAAAGCATTCGGCCTGTCCTGTCTTGCATGCGCGATGACCGCGGCTTCCGGAAGCTGCGGATGCCTTTCGGGGATCCCCTTTCTTGCGGTGGCTGCGCTGCTTTTGTCTGTAAGTCTTTACCGCCTGAAACGTCAGATATTCTCATCCTGGCTGAAGCTCCTGGGTGCTGTTACTGCCGGTACGGCAATGGCGTCTTTTACCGTCATCCCCAGATTTATCGGCTTTACTCCCGGATTCGATGTCGTAGCTTCTTTCAAAACGGCTGAGATGAGGTATAAGCTCTACGATCTTTTGAGACACACTTATGCAGCCCAGTCTGGCGGCCTCGACAGGGATATGGTCCCGGTCTTTTATATCGGTATCCTGACCTTGGAAGCAGTCGTACTTTTCTGGGCCAACTTTAAGATCCCGGTTCGCGTAAAAGTTACGACCGCGGTTATCCTTTCCGTCTGGTATATCTCATGCGCGTCTTCATTTGTAAGCGAAGCTGTGAGTATTTTCGGCGAGAGCAATGTCCTGAGTGCTTCAAGACTTATCTGCCTTGAGGTATTCCTGTTCTTCTGTGCCGCGATCGCTCTGAGAAATATTGACGGCGTCACTTCAGGAGCACTTTATGCGGCATTCCTGGTTCCCATGGCGTTCCTCGTGTTCTCCGGCAATTTCTATTCCGACATTCAGTTCTCGACGACCATCAATCTCGGAACAGCTGCCACAATGCTCGTCTGCGGACTTATCGTGAGACATATTGCTCTTGAGACGCCCGAAAAGCCTGTCGGAAAGAGATTCAAGACGGTTATCGCAACGATCGGCGCGGCAGCTGTTACCGTTAATGCATCGTTTATTATGTTCAACAATTCCGTCAGTTTATCGGATTCCGGTGTCGATATGATCCCTGACAACACCGAGATGCTTGACGGAGAATATATCGATTCAGGCGAGACTGCCGGTCTTTCCGTTTTCTCGGAAGGATACAGGTTCCTTTTGCTCTCGGAAGATATCAGCTCTTATAACGCTTCTGATTTTGCCGATGCTTTCAACTATATGTCCGGCAAGGCAGGGGCAGACGCATGTTTTGAGAAGTATGACATTACGCTTGTTTACAGTGATCAGGCGGATCTTGTTAAAGATGACCTTTATAAAGTCGGATCCGGTTTTTCCTCTGTTACGTATGAACTGAACTGCGAAAATGGTGACAGGATGTTTGTTTACTGCGGATTTGGCGGTGATACCACGATCAGGAATACAAACGGCGATTTCGAGGAAGAGACGGACCTTACAAAGCCTTCGCTTACGGAGATCGATGCATCTGAAGGCAAACATGAGGTTGCTGTCTTTTTCAGCCTTGACGGTGAGACAGAAAGCAGGCTTGCTTTTCTGCGTCTCAGGCAGCCCGCGGCAGATGATCTCGAGAGAGTCACGCATTCCATGGAAAAAGATGGTTTCAGCTTCAGATCCAAGGATATTCCCGGTCAGAGGTCCGGAACAGCTTCATTTGTCACTTCTATGCCGTACGATGCTTCCGTTAAGATCATGGTCAACGGAAGAAACTGTAAAACGTTCAATTATATGGGACTTACCGGATGTGTTTTCGATGCTTCGGAATCCGCCGGGGAATATGTAGTCAGGTTTACAAAGGTCGTACCGGGATTAGCAGGCGGAATTGCTGTCTCAGCGGCTGTCTGCCTTGCGGTTATCGCAATACCGCTGATATATAAGTATACTTATAAAAATAATAAGAAGGGGAAAGGTTCCGGAGGAGAAGACCCTGCGGAACTGCCTGATGGAAATGCTGAGCAAGAAAATTGTTGACGGTTGCGAGTTCATAGTATTTGATCTCGAATGGAACCAGCCTATACCCGGCAAGACATATGATTTCGATTGCGCAACGCTTACAGGCGAGATCATTGAGATCGGTGCCTGCCGGTATGTTTATGAGAACGGCGACCTTATCTGCAAGGGAACGTTCTCGGCTGATATAGCGCCTGCCGTATATACCAGACTTCATTATCATGTAAGGAAAGTAACCCGGAAGAAGAACAGTGACCTCAAGAAAGGCCAGCCCTTTGCCCAGGCATATGAGAGTTTCAGAGAGTTCTGCGGAACAGATGCCATTCTGGTAGGGTGGGGCAATTCCGACCCTGCAATGCTCAAGATGAATCTGAAGTTTTTCGGAATGGATAATAAACTCGGCATGTATTTTCTCGATCTTCAGCCGATCTTCTCTTTCTTTGCCGGTCAGAAGGGAAAGCAGAGGAGCGTTGAGGCTGCAGTTGATTATTATCACATCGAGAAAAAGGACATATTCCACAGTGCTACAGCCGATGCTCAGTACACCGGTGAGGTATTTGAGGAGATATTCAGACACAATAAACCTTCGGAGGTCATATCTGCGATATCCAGTTCTTCGGTCGATCCCGACGTGAAGAATGAGTTTTCCCTCGTCGGAAGTGAAGCCAGGGATACTGAAGGGGCGCTGGCCCTTATCAACGGTTTTTTGAGTGTATGTCCTCTTTGCGGTAAAGAACTTGAAGCAGAGATCGGAAAATTCCGTATCCGCAAATCACAATATGCGCTTTTCAGATGCAGTGAACACGGCGAACTGTTCTCAAGAGCAAGGATCAAAAAGAATAAGTCCGGATTGTTCTATGCTTCAGCCGTATTACGATTTGCCACACAGACGGATTATTATCTGGTCGCTTCCAAAAAAGAAGAGTTCGATAAATACGGATCAACCGGTGCTCCGGCGGTTCAAGCAGAAGATAATAAAGAAGAAATCGACAGTTTGTAAACGAAATGTTAACAAAGTATGTAAAAAAGGTTATCAAATTTGGAATTTTCTGTTGAAATTTGGTCCGTAATATCTTAAAATAAGCTCAAGAAATTGGATTTGTATGCGCGTTTTGTGCGCAAACCATTGAGAACATTGAGTTGTAACAAATCACATAAGAAGGAAGGTGCTTCTATATGATGAGAAAGTTTAACAAGAAGAAAGCGGCAAAGCGTGGTGCGATCCTCGTTACTGTTGTTTTCGTCCTGGCTTTCGCAACAATCTTCATTGCTGCAGCCATGATGCTTACACAGGCTACGAGAAAGCGTGTCTACACAGAAGCTGAGAACAATCAGGCAAGACTTACTGTTACATCAGTTGCAGAGTCTTGGCTCCATGCTCTTCAGAAGTGTGAGATCAGCGATTCGGCTATCCTGGCGCTTTGTAAGGCAGGTGCCGGCGGCACCGGTACTCCGGTTCGTGTCAAAGCATCTGCTACTTCCAATACGATTCCCGGACTTGAGACTGAGAACACCTCCAGTACCACGAGTTTCACGGAAGTAACATTTACAAGATCACCTAATAAGACCGGTGCGTCCAAGGATGAAGAGTATACTTACATTGCTGATTTCTCAACCCATATCGACGGACAGGTTGAGAACGTAAGAGCATACCTGACATATACTCCTCCGACGAGTACCGGCGGCGGTAAGCCTTTCAGTACACAGATCGACCTCAACGCAGAGTTCGGCCAAAACAACCTTGAGATCGTCGGTGATGGTAAGGCTCAGGGTGACCTCGACAACATCTTCCTTATCCGTAAGGGTGGTAAGAACGTAGACTCATCATTCTCATCACACTCTACCCTTGTTTACTGCGATGGCGACGTTGCATTCAAGGCTGAGGATATCTATTCTCCTGACATCGTATTCCTTTCCGGTGCAAGACTTGCTAAGAAAACTGACAGTACTATGTACAACAGCAAGAACGGTGGTGGTGTAAACCTCTTCTTCTTTGGTGACAGCAATGAGTCTATAGCAGTTGGAACCGACAAGGGTAACTTCAATCCCAGCGGAAAGACATTCTATCTCTGCAAGAGATCTGATAATAAGAATTGGACTGAGTCAGATACAAAGAAAAACGTTGTTTATATCAATGCTGACGGCTCACGTGCTGACGGCGGTAACGATCTCGGTTCAACTTTTAAGACAAAGGTTCAGAAGTATGCTTCTTATAACGCAAGCTATAAGAAGAATGGTAAGGACAACTATCCTACAACCGATGAGTTCCTCGGCAGTGCTTCAAAGCTTGGACTGAAGAGAACAGCTCCTTCCACTGCAACTGAAACATCTTTGGCTACTTTCCTTAGAGATAACTGCTACCAGAAGAAAAAGGGATATGTTCCTGCAGGCACATACCGTTTTACATCTGACGGATTTAATTACAGCCAGTCACCAGAGAACAACAACGGTGATCACGGTTATGGTCCAACGATTCCTTTTGTAATGGTTCTCAAAGGTGGCTCAACATATAGATTCTATTTCCAGGGTGGCAAGACATTCGGTTTATGTCATGTAATCTTCATCGTCGATAAACCCGATAAGGATGCTCCTGTTGTATTCATACTTGAGGACGAAGCAAAAGTTTATTGGCCCGGCACTCCCAGCGGAACTACATCTAATGGTATCGTTGGCGGCAATGGAATCCTTGCTGTTGAAGGTAGAAACAAAACAGGTGCTGAGGCTGCATACAACTTTGTAATCGATGATATTATTGGAAAGAAATATAGCGGTGCCACAGCCTTTGAGAATACTGCCGGTAAGGGTTACAGCTACCGTTATGATGGTAAGAACGAGCCTTGCGCAATGATCGTCGGAATGGGCAAAAACACTCTCGGCCTCGATAAGAACATTATCATGGAAGCATTCATCGGAATGTTCAACGATGATTATTCTAAAGGAATCCAGTCAACTGTCGGATTCAGAAACGGTGACAACGGTGTATTCTACGGAAGACTCATGACAGACGGTCTCGGCTTCTCAGGAGACTCTGGTAGCATCGTTAACCCTGCTTCACCCGGATCATCAACAATGGGCGGCAAGAAGCCTGATATCGAGAAAGTCGTTACATGTTTCTCTCTCAAGTCGATGATTTATTACTACAATCTTGGTAACAATAAGACAGGCGGCTAAAACAAACAACTGAAAAAACCCGGAGCATATGCTCCGGGTTTTTTATTTGGCTTTTTTTATTGATCATTCAAGTGTTATAAGACGTTCCGTTTGCATAAGTTCCATGGAAATGTCGGATGCGGAGCAAACGATTATGTTGTCATGAGAAGCGTATTCAATATCGAAATACGCGAGGCTGTCATCACAGACATATGAATATTTGGAAAGAGTGAACAGTCTGATAAGTTTGGCTGAGAAACTGTCGTCTTCCAAAAGCCTGACAGCGGAATCTATAAGAATGACTTTGCTGATCTGATCACCGCTCTCGATCAGGGTGTCCAGAAATGTGTCCAGCAGCATACGTCCGTGATCATTATCGGAAGAATAGTAATCATGCTTGATGAGAACAGAGAGAGAACTGCTCTCGTCAAGTATTGTCATGTCAGGTGCAGGAGTTAATTCAAGATTGCTTTTTTCCCAACTGTTCATCGAAATCCCTCCTGTCTGAAGATAAGAAACGCATCGAGCGCTGAATGGCATTTTTGCTGTTGCCCCATGGTTTGTCGGAGTTACGGTAATCGAACTTTAAGGTAAACCATTCAACATCACCGATAAGTTCAGTAAATGCAAGGTCACTTTCTGAAGCGAGTGCAGCTACAAAATCAGATGCTTCATTCTGCGAGAGCTTTGCTGCCTGCCGCAGGAGCATAGCTGTATGAGGGAGGCAATGGTATTTGGTCTCAGAGAATTTCTTCCTGAAATCATCGTTGTGAACGAACATCCAGGCCGTAACCTCTGTATAGTGTTTCATCGTATCATTTAGTTTTTCGCAGATCGGACACATCGAAACGCGTTTGTCGATCCTGTCGGCAAGGTCATTAAGCTTTGATCTGTAATCCGATGACCTGCCTTTCAGAAGACCTGCTTTGGAAGGCGCGCTGTTGATCATATCCTTGGAGATGTCTTCATGAAAATCCAGAAGATGGGTATGCATGACTAATCCCAGACCCAGTCTGTTGGTTACGGATTTGTTGAGCTTTCCCATGTGCTCCGGACAAAAACCGGTCTTATTGGTTATCTTCCTTGTATCCGGCTCCATAAGAGAAGGGCCAAGATAGTACTCTAAATAGTCGTTCTCGGCCTTATTGTAAAGTGCACAGAACGGACACTCGGAAGTGCCGAAATACGCATCGTTTACAGGGATCATATATATCTTTTCCATATGAAGCCTCCTTATTTATCATTGGGAGCGTGCAAAAGACGGCTTGCCCTGACATTAACTCCGTTAGTGGTAATGGAAGTATATTCCTCGACGGCCATACCGACTTTCTGCTGAGCGGTCTCCAGGACTTCCTGGGCGTCATAACCGTAGTAAAGCGACAGATCAAGGCTTATCATGACACCGTAAGTCTGTTTCTCCGTCTTGAAAGAAGTAACTTCGGCGAATCCCGGAATATCTTTCAGAACGATCTTTATCAGATCCAGAAGCGCTTCATCTGAGATCGAATATGAACCGAGGGACGAGAACGTGGGCCTTACGACCGTTCTGTCCGAGTCAGGGGCAGGGGGGATGATGCCGCGCTCCCTGTCAAAACGCTGTCTGAGTTTTGAGAAAGGATCCGAAAAATAACCCGAGAACTCGTGCTTGACCTCCATGCTCGGGACAGGAATGGTGTGCATTCCCTCAGTCATTCTTGTGTTTCTGGCAAGGCGTCTTTCTTCCTCTGTGGAAACATCCTCGATCCTGATAAGCATAGAAGGGCGGTTGAGCCAGAGGTTATCGCATATCTTTCCGAGCATCGAATCTGAAGTACCGAGGATCATTAGAGCTTTCGGACCGGATTCGACAAGTGCACGTCTCATGACGGATGATCTGGTGGGATCCGTAAAGATCGCCTGACGAACAGACTCCATTTTTGTCGGTGCCTTCTTGGCTGAGGTACCTGCTACGATCCTGCTTCCGTTAATGAGAAGACCGTCATCGATAATGTAGTAGATGTTGTTGTCTCTGGCGACTTTGATCGCGCGGGTACTCTTGCCCGTGCCGGAAGGACCAACGAAAGCTATGACCGCGATCCCCGAAAGATATTCCCTTGTCAGCTGATCACTGTTAAGGATCCTTTCAATATTCTTTTCGGAGTCAGAAGAAGAACCGGTATTGAGCGCAGTACCGGTCCTTTCAAAGCGTTTTAATGTCCCGCGAAACTCAGACAGCAAAGTCTTGCGCGGCGCTGTCTGGTTCTTCGCCGTAGAAACGGATTCGTTCTGGGAAATGTTCTCGGGACCGGGCACTTAGATCACCCGGATCAGCCGTTCCAGTTATGGTAGACTTCCTGGACGTCCTCGTTCTCGTCAAACATGTCGAGCATTTTCTCGAGACGCTCAACGGCTTCGGGATCGGTAACTTCGGTCGTGGTGATTGCCACAGGTCCTAAAGTCTCATCCGCGAAAGTATAGCCTTTTGCTTCAAGTGCATCTCTGACGGAATAGAAATCCGAAGGAGAAGTGGAGATGATGTAGTAATCATCGTCTGAATCGAAATCGGAAGCTCCGCAGTCCAAAGCATCGCCCATAACCTGATCCTCGTCTTCGAAATCCTCTTTGGATACAAGGATCGTTCCTTTTTCTTCAAAAAGGAACGAGACGCTTCCGTCAACTCCGAGATTGCCGCCGTTCTTATCAAATATATGTCTGACGTCAGCAGCAGTCCTGTTGCGGTTATTGGTCAGAGCTTTTGCCATGATGGCAACGCCTGCGGGACCGTATCCTTCGTATGTGATCTCTTCGTAGTCGTCGCCTTCACCGGCTTCGGCAGCCTTTTTGATGGCACGGTTAATATTGTCGTTGGGCATGTTGGCAGCCTTTGCCTTGGCTACTACGACCTTGAGCCTTGAGTTACCGTTCGGATCAGCACCGCCTGCTTTTACCGCGACGGCTATCTCTTTGGCGAACTTAGTAAAGATCGCGCCTTTTGCTGCATCAGAAGCTTCTTTCTTCCTTCTGATATTGTTCCATTTGGAATGTCCTGACATAAATTCCTCCGTGTCTGAAAATGTGTATCATAATATTATAGTATGAAATTTATTAAAAAGAGTACCACAATCTTTCCCTCAGTTTGACGACATGAAATTGTCAAAAATATTTTTTATGCACAGTGTCAGTTAAACTTGTTTTTTAGATGTTCCTGTTGTATAGTTTTATACGTGTATGTTTGGGTTCATGCGCCTATTTATTTTGGTGCCTGTTTTTAATAAAATCAACAGGTTACCGGGGAGGGTCAGATGAAGAGGTTAGGAGACATTCTGGTCGAGAGTGGTTTTCTTAACGCGACTGAGCTTGCAGAAGTTCTCGGTGTGCAGAAAGAAACCGGAAAGCGTCTGGGAGAAGTTATTGTTGAAAGCGGTTTGATGTCAGAATTTGACATCCTGCGTGCTGTGTCCAGTCAGTATGATTACCCTATTATTGACTTGACGAGCATTGATGTTGATCCGAAGGCAACGGCACTTCTGAATCAGAAGTTCTGCGAAGACAACGTAGTTTTGCCTATTGGTTTCGACAACGACAACCTGGTTGTCGCTATCGATGACCCTATGAATATTACAATTGAAGACGAGCTTCAGTTCCAGACCGGATATCAGATCACTCTGATGCTCGCTACTCACACTTCCATTATCGATGCCATTAAAGTCAATTACGGAAAAGAGAGTGCTGCCAAGGCGGCTGAAGAGCTCAATTCCGATCTGGCGAAGGATGAGCAGGAGGGAGGATCGGAGTTTGATGATGCAGTTAACAGCGCTCCTGTTGTTAAGCTCGTTAACTCCATGATCGATTATGCTATCCGTGCAAAATCGTCCGATATTCATATCGAGCCTCTTGAGGACAGAGTCCGTGTCAGGATCCGTATCGACGGTGTTATGCAGGAAGTCATGAGCAACCCGTTGTCGGCAAGAGATGCTATCACCACGAGAATCAAGATCCTTGGCGGTATGAACATCGCCGAGAAGCGTATCCCCCAGGACGGCCGTATCACAACAGAGATCAACGGCGAACCCGTGGACATGCGTGTATCCATTCTTCCTACGGTTACAGGTGAGAAGACGGTTATCCGTATCCTTGCAAAGAACGATGCCAACCTCAACAGAAAGTGGCTCGGTATCAGTGATCACAACAATGATCTCATCAATAAGATCATTAAAGTGCCTCAGGGAATCTGCCTTATCTCCGGTCCTACAGGTTCCGGTAAGACAACTACCCTTTATACGCTTCTCGCTGAGAAGAACACACCCGAAGTTAATATCATCACAGTTGAGGACCCTGTAGAAATCAAGATCCCCGGACTTAACCAGGTACAGGTTAACTCCAAGGCGGGAATGACATTCGCAAGCGGTCTTAGATCTATCCTCCGTCAGGACCCTGACATTATCCTCGTCGGAGAGATCCGTGACGGCGAGACCGCAGAGATCGCAATGCGTGCCGCTATCACGGGACACCTTGTTTTCAGTACAATCCACACCAATGACGCCGTTTCTTCTATCAACAGACTTATCGATATGGGTCTTGAGCCCTACATGGTTTCCACAGCTCTTGTAGGCGTTGTATCGCAGCGTCTCGTCCGCAGGATCTGCACAAACTGCCGTGAAGCGATCGAGCCTGATGAATTTGAGATCCAGTCACTCCGCCTTGACCCGGGCCAGAAGATCTATAAAGGTAAGGGATGCACGGAGTGTGGCGATAAGGGATACAAAGGCCGTATCGCTATCCATGAGATCGTCGTTATGACGAAGAAGATGAAAGCCCTTCTCGAGAGGCGTGCAAGCGAGGAAGATATGCGCCAGCTTGCTGTCACGGAAGGCACTCAGATGCTGCAGGAATCTGCAAGAGCTCTTGTTCTTGAAGGTATCACAACAGTAGATGAGCTTAACAGAGTTGCTTACACGATTGACTGATAAGGAGGTTACTAAGCGTGGAAGGATTTAGTTTATCAATCGAATCGATTCTGTCGGAATCAGTAAGAATGGGTGCATCCGATACCCATATTACTGTCGGACTTCCTCCGATGATTCGAGTCGACGGTATGTTAATGCCGCTTGGCGGACAGCCGTTGACAGCTGCTGACACAGAATATCTCTGCAAGTCAATGATCGACAAGTCGAGACAGCAGTATCTCAACGAAAGGGGCGAGATCGACTTCTCTTACGTCGTTGAGGATTACAGCCGTTTCAGATGCAATGTCTTCAAGCAGCGCGGAACGTATGCCCTTGCGGCAAGAACGATCACTAACGAGATTCCTACATGCGAGCAGCTGGGTCTGCCTAATGTTTTCAAGGAACTCGTTTTGTTACCGAGAGGTCTTATCCTTGTCACCGGTCCTACGGGTTCAGGTAAGTCCACAACACTCGCAGCAATGATCGGTCACGTTAACACATGCAAGAAGTGCCATATCCTCACACTTGAGGAACCTATCGAGTATCTGCATATGCACGGTGAAGCAATGATCAACCAGAGAGAAGTTCACGAGGATACTCTTTCGTTCGCAAACGCTCTCCGTGCTGCTCTCCGTGAAGACCCGGATATCATCCTCGTCGGAGAAATGCGTGACCTTGATACTATCAGTACCGCTATCACGGCAGCAGAAACAGGACACTTGGTTCTTTCAACCCTCCATACTTCCTCTGCTGCAGACACGGTCAACCGTATCATCGACGTTTATCCGCCTCACCAGCAGGATCAGATCAGAGTTCAGCTCTCTTCTGTTCTTTCTGCCGTTATCTGCCAGACTCTCGTTCCGAGGATCACAGGCGGAAGATGTGCGGCTTTCGAGATCATGATCACGAATGATGCTATCAAGAACAACATCCGTGAAGGAAAGACATATCAGATCGACAGTACGATAGCAACGAGCTTGCAGCAGGGAATGTGCCCGCTCGATTTCTATCTTGCTGAACTTGTTAAGAGAAAGATTATCTCCAGGGATACAGCACTCGAAAGATGCCATGCCCAGGATGATCTTAAGCGTTTTATCAACAACCCTGGTTCTTCGAACAGCCCTCTGTTCGGTGATTTGGAGTATACCTGATTATTGCGCTTGCAATACAAATCTAAAATAAGGAGGAAAAAGATTAATGCCTAATTTCAGATATCAGGTAATTGATGCAGCCGGTAAAAAATCAGAAGGTATTGTTGAAGCGTCTTCTATCGGTGAAGCTACGCGTAAGCTCAAAACCGACGGCAAATACATTTCATCACTTACTCTTGACAGAGGATCGGGACTTGCAAACATGACGATCGGCAGCCCGATGCTGAAGAGCACGGATTTGGTTCTTATCTCAAGACAGCTTGCCTCACTTCTGTCAGCAGGTATTACAGTCGTAAGAGCTTTGGACATGCTTTACCAGCAGCTTGAGAGCAAAAAAGCCAAGAAGTGCATCGGTGAAGTTTATGAGTCGGTACAGGGAGGACGTTCACTCTCGGAAGCTTTCAGAGAGCAGAAGGGTGTCATCCCCAACATCATGATCAGTATGATCGCAGCAGGTGAGGAATCAGGACGTCTTGACGAAGTTATGGAGCGTCTTGCAGAACACTTTGCTAAAGCACAGAAATTGAAGAACAAGATTTCTTCCGCAATGGTATATCCTAAGATCCTTGCAGGACTTACTGTTGCAGTCAGTGTCGGACTCCTTACCTTCCTCGTTCCTAAGATCGGTGATACGATCAAGAGCTTGGGCGGTGAACTTCCTGCACTTACAAAAGCATTGCTTGCAATTTCAGGTTCACTTGTTCATTACTGGTTTATCTATATTGCTGTAGTTGCACTTGTTGTTTACGGTTTCAAGGTCTGGAAGAGTTCCGACAAGGGCGGTGAGCAGTGGTCATACCTTATGCTCAAGATGCCTGTTGTAGGTAAGGCTACCAGAATGAACGCATCAGCAAGATTCACAAGAACGGTATCAACGCTTCTTAAGTCCGGTATCTCCGTACTTCAGGCCGTTGAAATTACAGAGAAGTCACTTGACAACCTCATTCTGGAAAAGAAGTTAGCTGAAGCCAGAGTTGAGATCAGAAAGGGTACTTCACTTTCCAAGTCCATCAGAGGCATTACGGAATTCCCTCCGATGATATATGCGATGGTCTCTATCGGTGAGGAGTCCGGTACGCTGGATAACATCCTTGATAAGGCCGCAGATTATTTCGAAGACGAAGCAGATTCCGCAACAGCGAAGATGACTGCCGCACTCGAGCCTATCATGATCATCATCATGGCTATCATCGTAGGTCTCGTTGTCGGTGGTATCGCAATGCCTATCTTCACGATGGCACAGTGGATCATGTAATTAAGGAACAGTATTTGAAAGGAGAAAACAGATGGATTTTTCAATAGGTAGAGGCGGATCCGAATTAGTAATCGACTGCTCAAGCTCTGACCTTAAGCTCGCTGTCGGCAGCTATAATCCGAAGTCCGGAAACATAATGATCGACACAATTGGTATCGTTCCTCTTGAGTCAGATGCTATTAATGACGGTGCTATCGCAGATTCATTCGGTATCGTAATGGCTGTTAAGCACGCGATCGCCAGACTCGGAATCAGAAACAAGAGCTGCATTCTTACGACAGAGGGTGCATTCGTTCATACCAGAGACTTAGAGCTTCCTGTAGCTAAGGAAGAGCAGCTTAAGGATATGGTTAAGTACGAAGTTATCGGTCAGGGTACCAACCGTGACCTGTCTATCGACTATATCGTTTACGGAACAACAAAGGATGCGGAGACCAATGCTGACAAGATCAAGGTCAGAGCTACCGCTATTCCTACAGACACAATCAAGGACTACCGTGAATTCCTTAAGGAAATGGAACTTCAGCCTACGGCTCTCGATATGAACCCGAACGCTATTAGAAAGCTTTTCTCACAGGGAATCATTAACGGTAACGTTAACATCACACAGTCCACATTGCTCCTTATTGAGCTTGCAAGCAGAACTACAACAGTTACGGTTCTTGACAAGGGCTTCCCGGTTCTTTCAAGAAGACTTCAGTTCGGTCACTCGAACATCCGTCAGGTTGCTGATTCCGTTAAGAAGCTCCAGGGCAGCAATCAGCAGTCCTCTCTTGCCAGACGTCTCAGCATCACAACAACAGATGCAGCAGCAAGCGTGCCGATCGAGGATATCGATGTCTGGAACGAGACAGTTGCTAATACCCCCGCTCTTCAGAGTGCTGTTAACGCATACTTCAAGAGCCTTGTAGATGCAGTTTCCCGTACAGCTCAGTTCTCGATCTCCAAGTATCATATTGATACTATCAGCACATGCTTCCTTTATGGATCCGGCGCAGGCTACAAGAAGATCGACAAGGAATTGTCTCGCCAGCTCGGAACACAGGTTGAGATATTAAAGACACTCAGTACGGTCAGCGGACCTAAGAATTTCGAACTGCACCAGTTTGTAAACTGCTGCGGTGCGTTGATTCGTAATGATTAAAGGAGGGGTGTAATTCATGGCTAGCGGAATTAATAAGAAACTTCTTGCTAAGAAAGACATGAACTTCTTCCGGGAGTTCACGGCTAACGCAGCAAGAGCAGCAAGGATGTTAGGCTACGCAATGGCTCTTGGTATCCTTGTAGTTATCATAGTACTCGGCTTGATCGGTGCATTCGCTGTTAGAAACTATATGAAGCAGCAGGAGATCAATGCGATCACAGCAGAGTTGGCAGGACCTGATTATGCAGGTCTTGAGGAAAAGGCAAGACAGCTCCAGGAAGAATTGAAGCAGAAGAACAATTACTACTACGCACTTACCACAATGCGTACCAGTGTTGACAGAACTGCAACAGTACCCCTCGAGATCCCCGGTATCCTTGCAAAGAGCATCCCGAGCGATTCTTATATTACAGACTATAAGATCGACGGATCTATTATGGAGTACAACGGTTACTCATTCACTTACTACAGCCCTGTTGATATGGTCAATATCCTCCAGGCATCCAAGATCTTCACATCAAGGCCGGAGTTTACATGCACACGTGTTAATATGACTGACATCGGTGCAGCGGATAAGATCTATAACAACAAGACCGGTGATGTTATTCCTCTTAATAACTATTATCAGTTCAAGATCAGCGGCACACTCCTTAGCAAGGTCTACATCTCCATCGGACGTTTCGTTAACGGTCAGACTCTTACCAGCCTTTCCGGTGTTGAGACAACTGAGTACACAGCAGGTTCTGAATACAACTACACAGAAGGTATCGATACCTATGTTGCCGGTGGTGTTACTTATAACCTCGTTAAGATCACTGTTAACGGTACAGACGTTGATGCAGAGAGTCTCGCTAACGTCAGAGCGGCTCACGCTTTGAGCGGCACTGCAAAAGCTAACGCTGAGATCAACCTGTATTATGAGGTTGCAGCAACTCAGCCTGCAGCTTCACAGCCCGCAGCGTAAGGAGGTAGCAAACAGATGAATAATTTATCAGCTCGTGAAAAAACCGGTATATATGTAATCTCCTTACTGATTCTTATATTGCTCGGTTATGTTCTGGGAATCAGAACTTTGAACAACAAGTATGATGCTCTTGATAAACAGTACAAGGAACTTGTAGCTAAGAGAGATTATCTCAACAAGCTCAAGGATAACGTTGCACAGACAACCGAAGAGATCGCAAGACTTAACGAGAGCATTTCCAAGGTTGAGTTGTCGTTCATCGATAAGCTTGAGAACGAATGCCTCATGCAGTATGTTCTTAAGACATTTGAAGATAACAAGATTCCTTATATGTCCAATATCGAGACAGAAGACATTAAGTGCCCTGCAGTCTCCTATGCTGACGGCAAGACATCTCCTGACTCACTTCAGTGCACAAGAATTAAAGTAGTTTATGCAACAACTGACGGATATATCATTCCTCAGTACAACCGCACTCCGGATACTACCCAGAAGTCAGAGAAGGATGCTAAGGCTACTGCTAAGGAATTGATCAGTCAGATGGGCAAAGATCCTTATGATAAGGCTGTCGGTTATGACGAGTTCATCAAGGCTCTCGATAAGATGGCTAAGGATAACCCGGGCTGCATTAAGGTAACTAACCTTGAAGCTATCTCACAGGATGGTTACTTCATTATGAATGCTTCCATTGATTTCTATGGAACTGTTCTTACCAACCGTGTTTCTGTTGATACAAGCAAAGAACCCTACACATACTGGAGAGGCGATACGAATGTTGATACATCCGGCGGATTTATCGGATTCCCGTATGTCGTTAAGAATGAGAACAGCCTTTGGAACGGTTATATTATCAGCGGCTTTGATAGTAATTCCACAAGACCGTTTGCGGCTTACTGGGCTAATGCTGCATTCATCCAGCAGTACAATGCCAAGGGTTCTGTTGCTAAGTTCTTCAATGTTAAGGATCCTAGAGAACTTGAGGTTCCTGAGACTAAGAAGAAGAGCAAGAAGGGCAAGGCTAAGGCTACTCCTACGCCTACACTGACAAAGGTTGGAACATAACATTTGAAAGAAAAATGCAAATTGTGGCGAAATTTTGAAAAAAATTGAAAATACCTATTGCATTTCTTCACAATCATGTTATACTGACATTACAAACTCAATAAACCTTACAGGAGGAAATTCAAAATGAAGAAGATTCAGAAGTCAAAGAAGGGCTTTACCCTCGTAGAGATGGTTCTCGTTATCGCTATTATCGTTATCCTTGCAGCGGTTCTCGTTCTCGGTATCGGTACATACCTTAACAAGGCTAAGGCAGCTTCTTCTTCCATCCAGGCTCACAACAAGTCAATCTCACTCGTTAACTCTGAGATTAACGCTGCTATGTAATTTGAGCGGATCGAATTGAAGCAATTTGGAGCGGGGGAGCAATCCCCCGCTCTTTTTATCAAATTGTAAACTTTTTTAACAAATTGTGAACAAATCTATTGAATTATTCCGCAAACCATATATAATATGATTGTAAAAGTATGGATTAATAGTCATCTTTAAGTACGGAGGCTGTTATGCGCAAAGTAAGCAAGCAAAGATTAAATGTCCGCGGATTCACATTGGTTGAAATGTTGATCGTTGTTGGTATCATCATTATTCTTGCAGGAGCTGTTGCCCTCGGAGTAAGTGATGTTTTGAATCCGGCAAAGAATGCCAGGAACAGCGTAAGCAAGCGTGTTCTCAGCGAATCAAAGTCAATCAGCCTTAGCGAATCCAAACTCGCGGATATAGGTTTTTAAGGAGGTCAGAAATGAAGAGATTTTCTAAGTTTAAATCGAAGAAAGGCTTTACACTTCTTGAGACCCTGCTTGCAACAGCTATTCTCGTAATTGTCGGATCGATGCTTATGGAAGGTTTCATTACAGCAATGGGCTTTTCATATAACTCTTCCGTATATTCCAGATCTGCTGCATACAACAGCCAGCTTTGTATTACTCAGCTTGCTAAGTGGTCTATGTATGGTGATGGTATCGCAAGCTATGACACTTCAACAGGCAGCACCGTAGCTGTTCCTGCAGCATATAAAGATGTAGGCCAATACGCTTGGAACAAGAACCCCAATTACACCAATGCGAAGTATATCTCTTTTGAAGGATCTGTTTCAGGCGGCAATATGGGAAAGATCAGAGTTGCAGTCTATGAAGAGAAGGACGTTAAGACTGGATCCAACAATCTGAATACATTTACCAATGAGACAATCAAGGGTAATGATGAAGCATATGCTGATAACAGAACGATCCTTTTCTATTATCCTAAGCAGAATGGTACCCCTTCAGATACGTATTTCGGAAATACTCATGTATACGTAGACTCTAGCGGTAAATACTGGTGGGGATATGAAGATAGTACAAATCCGGCTGCAGTAGAAGGCGTAGTAACCATAGCTGCAAGAGATTAAGAAACGGTATCGCATAACTGGAGGATGTTAAAATGAGACGTATACATAGCAGCAAGCGAGGTTTTACTCTTGTAGAAATGATGCTCGCTCTCGCGATTATTACCATTATCGGATGGACTACTGTTGCTTTGATGATCGCGATCAAAGATTCTTTCATGACAACCTACAATACGAATGACTCATCTGATTACGCTTTGCTCTATTCGAACGGTTTCGAGAATTCTTACCTTGCTCATACACAGAATAAATCCGCAGGAAAATTCGGATGCAATACAAATTCGATTCTTGAGCAGAATACAGGCGTTCCGGTATTCACTCCCAGGCAGATGAAGACCACAAACGTTACAACCGGTAATGAGGTTGATAAATGGGTTGTCAGAATGTATTTCTACGTTGATCCCACTGATGCATCCCAGACTGTAAAGTATAAGGTATTCGTTCTTGATAACTATTACAGTCCTACGTGGAAAGTAATGTGCGTACATGAAGATTCAGTATGGGCACCGCATTTAGGAGTAGGCAAGCTTACATTATCTGATTATCCATCCGCAGATGCAGCTGATACTTATATCAAAGCGCACTACACGCTGGACGGATGGTACAACTTCATCAGCTACGACGGTAAATAATTGATTAAGTTTTTGAACTCTGACTCCGCAGGAAATACCTGCGGAGTTTTTTATTGGTAAAGCCTGTGTGATAAAATAAGACAATTATCGAAAGGATGAAAACAAGATGAAGATAGTTGTCGGACTGGATATCGGTGGAAGCACGACTAAGATCGTCGGCATGCGCGGCAAGGAGATCGTTGCGTCTGAAATAGTCAGGGCAGGCGACCCGGTTACATCAGCATTTGGAGCGGTCGGAAAGCTTATAAACGATAATGGCCTGAAAACCGATGATATCAGCAGGATCAACATTACCGGTGTAGGTTCATCTTATACGACGACGCCGGTTTTCGGGATAGAGACAGTTGTAGTTGAAGAATTCATTTCAACCGGTCTCGGCGGACTTTATCTTTCAGGACTTGATCATGCTGTCGTAGTCAGCATGGGCACCGGCACAGCATATCTTGATGCGAAATATGACAAGGTAACGCATATTATTGGTTCCGGAGTTGGCGGCGGCACACTTGCCGGACTTTGCAATGCCACGTTGGGCGTAGAGGATGTGTTAAAGCTTTCCGAAATGGCCAAGGAAGGTTCGATCACTGCATGTGATCTTACGATCGGGGATATCACCAAGAAAGCTATTCCCGGTCTTCCTATGGATGCCACGGCGTCGAATTTCGGCAAGGTCGCAGATGATCTTAGCCGTGAAGACAAGGCTGTCGGAATTTTTAACCTCGTATATCAGTCGATAGGTTCGATGTCAGTCCTGACATCAAGGATCTGCGGAATAAATGATATTGTGTTTACAGGCCAGCTTACGGCCATTCCTGTATGCAAAGATCTGTTGATACCTTTTGCGAAGCTCTACGATGTGAATTTCATCGTTCCCGACAATGCTGTTTTTGCGACCGCGATCGGCAGTTGTCTGGCGGGAAAACCGGGGGAAGCATAATGGCTGCAAAAAAGAACAGGGCACCTGAACTGGATTTTCTCAGAGGATTCGCGCTGTTCATGATGATCCTCATGCATCTGGCATACGATCTCAGATATGAATTCGGCCTTAACATATTCGGATTTCTGACGGCAAACTGGTTCTGGGCATTTGTCCATCCGTTTTTTATCGTGATATTCGTTGGTGTATCGGGAGTATGTTCTTCATTCTCAAGAAATAATTTCTTCCGCGGAATAAAGCTTCTCGCGGTCGCGGCAGGACTGACTCTCGCTACCTGGCTCGTCACGAAATATGCGGGCATTAATTGTCTTATCATCTTTAACGTATTGGCGCTGCTTGCGGTATCCATCCTCTTTTACTCGTTGGTCCAGTTCATCGAAAAAAAGACATCCGTAAAGCCTGCTACAGTCAGCTTGTTGCTGGGATTTCTCGGCACATATATGACTGCTGTCGGAAGTACGATCAGATGGATGGATTATTCGACTTCGAATCCTGTCTTTCTGCCGGTCGGTTTTGCGGTCCAAAACGCACCGTCGGTTGCGGATGCCATGGAGATATTTCCGTGGATGGGAGTATTTCTTCTCGGCTGTGTGATAGGAAGAGTTTTTTATTCCAAGAAAGAATCAATGCTTCCGGCAAGTGCTGAGAAACTGCATCCGGTATTGGCTCCGGTAGAATTTATCGGCAGGCATTCACTGATCATATATCTTGTCCATCAGCCGGTAGTCTACGGGATCCTTTATGTGATCTTTCTTGCGTTGGGAAAAATAAAATGATAATCAGGACAAAAAAGAAGAAAAAGACGATCCGCAAGATAGTGACTATCTCGGTCTTTATTGCGGTCATCGCTGCGGCCTATCTTACAGGACGCCTTCTGCCGACAGGTTTTGCCGATTACTATTCTTCCAGGATATTCCCTGTGGTGGCTTCCGTTCCACAGAAGATCAGCTCGATGACACGAGTATCGATCTCCGAGGCAGCTGTCGTTGTTTTGGGATGTCTCGCATTACCGCTCCTGATCCTTTGGATCGTTCTGCTGGTTAAGAAGGCATTGACCCGAGGAGTAGGAAAATATCTATATCAGAGTCTCAGAAATGCGCTTGCCATGACCATGGTATTCATGATCATCTTCGAGATCTTCCACGGATTCAATTACAGGCGGACTCCTGCCAGGGTTATGATGGAACTCGGGACCGGCAGACATACGGTCGAGGAGCTTTTCGCAGCCTATGAGTGGGCGTTTGAAGGCATGCTCAAAGCTAGAAGCGAGCTGAAAGAGAATGAGATGGGCGTTGCCCAGATATCCACGGATTTTAACGGCGTTGCGGATTATGCCTCGTCTGCCGTGGATTCGTTCTGCAGAAAGTACGGTGTCTCTTCCAGTACATGTTATGCAAGGGCAAAATCCGTTAAACTGAGCCATTACTGGAGCTGGACATACATCGTCGGAATGTATAATCCGATAAATGGCGAGGCTAATATCAATACGGATTACATGGATATAACGTCGATCCCGACGACAGTCTGCCACGAGCTATGCCATGCCAAGGGATTTGCAAATGAGACTGACTGCAATCTTATAGGGGCGCTTGCCTGCGTGACTTCAGACCGGGCAGATTTCAGATATGCAGGTTACTATGCCGTTTTCATTTCCTTATTGTCCGAGATCAACAAGCTCAGCAAGACTTACGGCATTGAGTATGATACCCATGTCGGTGATAAAGCGATAATACCCGTTGCAAGAGACATCAAGGCTTCATCTGATTACTGGGATGGCATTGACAAAGAAGTGCTCGAAATGCAGAAACGATTTGGTATCAACATAACCGAACAGGCGCTTGCGGCGAACAACAAGTTCCTTCAGTCGAACGGCGAAAAGGAAGGAAACGATACTTATATCGTTCCGGAGAACGCGTATGTAGATTTCTATCTGAAATACTATTCTCCCAAGGGAAAGTAAAAATGCTTAAGACGTTTCTTGAAGGACATGATAAATACTACGGCATATCCGACATCTTAAGGATGTTCTACGGAGTCATCACCGAAGATCGCGAGAACACCTGTGTGAACGCGGAAGACGGCCCTGACATGACCCTTGTAAACACGCTTGGAAAAGACGGCAGATCAGTCACTGTTGTTAAGGAAAGCGGAAAGAAATACTTGTTTGACGGACCGGTACTCGAGCCCGGCAGAGAGGTCAAGCGTTCCCTTTATATCGCACTTACCGATATAACCGGACAGAAAATGCCGTGGGGATGCCTTTCGGGAATAAGGCCCACGCTTGTAGCATCCGAAGAGGGATCAGCCGGAGAACTGACAAATAAATATCTCGTAAGGGAAGACAAGGCTGCTTTGGGATTTGAGACTGCAAAAGAGGAACAGCGGCTCTTGGAGCTTATCCCGGCCGAAGATCTGAACATCTATGTGGGAGTCCCGTTCTGCCCTTCAAGATGCTCATATTGTTCTTTTATTTCCCAGGATATATCGCATCACATGGGAAGGCTCGGCGAGTACGGCGATGCTCTGGAAAAAGAGATCAGGACTCTTGCTCCTCATCTTAACAGGAGGGTATCTTCACTTTACATGGGCGGCGGCACTCCGACTGTTTTCAGCGATGAACAGTTCGGAAGCATTTTGGACTGCATTTTCGACAACATAAAGATCGATCCGGAGTGTGAGGTAACTATTGAAGCCGGGCGTCCTGACACGATAACGGAGAAAAAGCTGGATGCCATGCGTTCCCACGGGATCGGAAGGATATGCATCAATCCGCAGACGATGCGTGACGAGACGCTGGCAAAGCTCGGGCGTCATCATACGTCAGCGGATATAATCAGGGCTTACACACAGGCGAAAGAACGCGGATTTGAAGTCATCAATATGGATCTGATCGCCGGACTTCCTTATGAGACAGGAGAGGACTTCGTAAGATCAGTTGAAAAACTGATAGAACTCGATCCCGGAAACATCACGGTACATACGCTCTATAAGAAACGCAGAGCCACTCTGACAAGAGAGATGGTACTCGGCAGGGAAGATGACAGGGGAGATATCGATGCGGCTGTCAGAGAGGGCTACAGGCTCCTGAATGAGGCGGGATACCATCCTTATTATCTTTACAGACAGAAAGACACCGGACACGGCCTTGAGAACACGGGATTTGCCAAAGGCGATACCGGGTGCCTCTATAACGTGGCCATGATGAGCGACGCAAGGGATGTTCTGTCTTTCGGTGCAGGCGGCATGAGCAAACGCTGCTTCGAGCAGGAGGGACCGGCCTCAAAACACAGAGTTGAACGGTGTCCTACGGTCAAGGACGTATTGACTTACATAGGGTGCAGCGAAGAGGCTGCGCGCCGGAAAGTGCTATTTTTCGAGCTTTGATGTATAATATACATTGGAGTAATATTTCGCTATGAGACCAATAGAGAAAAAAAGCAATAAAAACGTCTTTCTTATACTGCTCCTGACTCTGGCAGTTCTTTTGAACGCGGCAGGATGCAAGTCTAATAAGGATGAGGGACTTTATCAGTTTGTTGTAACTTCGGCCACAACGTCAGAGGAGACAACGAGTTCTGAGACCATGCCTTCAATAAGCTTTGAGACTGCCGAGACCACTGAAACCGCTGAAACGGAATCTTCTCAGACTGAATCAACTACAGAAGAAACTGAGACCGAGACCGAGGAGACTGAGTCTAAGACGACTTCCAAGGCAACCCAGAAAGCAAAGAAGGTCACCAAACCGACTCCCAAGCCTACCAAAAAGACCATAAAGGCTTCCAAGAAAGTTACCAAGAAGACAACAGTCGTTACGAAGCCTAAGTATACCGAGTATCTTTTCGTCGGCGATTCAAGGACCGTCGGGCTGGATGCATGCGTTTCCGGTATTTCGAGCAAAGCCAAGGTCGGCGCTAAAGTCGACTATCTGCAGAGCATATTAAGCGATGTTACCAAGACCAGGAAAAAGAACGTAATATTCAACTTTGGCGTAAACGATCTCGGAAATATTAACAAGTACATAACAGTTTATAAATCTCTTCCGAAGGACTTCATCAAGAACAATAACGTTATCATCATGTCTGTAAATCCCACTGACGGAAGCAAGTACGGCAGCTGGAATACGGACATCGACAAGTTCAATGCGAAGATGAAGAAGAATCTTCCGAGCGGCGTGAAATACCTTGATACAAACTCTACTCTGAAAAAAGAAGGCTTCAGCACAAGAGACGGAGTTCACTATAAAGAAGTCACTTACAAGCGTATCGCAAAGCTGGCTTTTAACTTCTGCGGGGATTCAAGCCGTAAACCGTGACACTGCGTATGCCTTTATTTTATTAAGGTTTTGTTACGGGGGTGTAAAGGTAATCAAATCATCATTCTGATAGAATAGAAGATATTATATTGGAAAGGTGTGTTATGAGGACCGCAATATCGGTTATTTTTGCTTTACTGATCACTTCGCTCATCGTGTGCGTGGTGTTGTCTGCTCGTTCCAAAAAGCCGATGGGCAAGCCTGTTTCAAATCTCCTTGGCGGTCTTACCATTCCTGTTCTGGGCAATCTCGTTATCATCTTCTCAGTTGATCAGGGCATCGCCGAATTCGGTTACAACATCTATTTCCTCGGAATGGATTTCGGAGTTATTTCTCTTTTGTTTTTCACATATGCGTACTGCGGTTTCGGGAAAATACAAAAGTCCGTCCGCTCGATAATCTACGCGGTCTTTGCGCTTGATGTCATCCAGTATATTCTTAATCCGTTTTTCAAATTTACTTTTGCAACGGAGAAGATAACTGTTGACGGCCGCGATTATTACAGGCTTATCCCGTATTGGGGACAGCATCTCCACAGGATCGCATGCTACGGATTGTTCATTGTCAGCTTGGTCATACTTATCGTTGTCACGGCCAGGGCATCAAGGATATATGTCGAGAAGTACGCTGTTATCCTTCTTACCATGATAATCACGGCAGCGATAGAGACTTACTATATCTTCTCAAGGCTTCCCATGGATATGTCCATGATCGGATTCGGCATATTCGGTCTGCTCGTATATTTCTTCGCACTCCGCTTCAGATCCATGAAGGTCTTAGACAGGCTCCTGGCAAGCATGGCTTCCGATATGCCTGAAGCCTTATTCTTCTTCGACAATGACGGTAAGTGCATATGGACGAATGAACCCGGAAGACAAAGAGTAGGTGTCTCAAAAGATGACTATGAGTCTATCAAGGAGAACCTCAAATTCCTGTTTGATGACATAGATCTCGAAAAAACGGGTTGGACAAAGAAAGAAACGGTCGGAACAGGAGATGATATCGAGTATCTGGAACTTTCCATGAGATCTGCAACAGATCACGAAGGAAGAGTGGCAGGCTCATATCTGAGTATTCGTGACCATACCGAAGAACAGCTCGCGATAGAACGTGAGATCTATAATTCGACGCATGATTCCGACACAGGCCTTTACACCAAGGAATATCTCTACGAGAAGGTGGCAAAAAGGCTTAAGAACGATACGAAGACACATTATATGATCGGCTTCTTCGAGATAGCCAACTTTAATATGATCAACGATGTTTTCGGAAGTGAATTCGGAACTTATACGGTTAAGAAGATCGCAGATACCATAAAAGCCACTGCAAGCGAAAAGACCTTATACGGAAGACTGACATATGATTCGTTCGGCATCCTTATCAACAAAGACATATTTGATGAAGAGAAGCTTGAGAAGATGCTCGAGACCTTCACTGTTTCGGACAAAACGCTCGAACACCATGTTCTTATCTATTTCGGTATCTATGATCTGAGACAAGGTACCGATGTTGATGTTCCTCTGTTTTTCGACAGCGCACGTCTTGCAACGACCAAGATCAAGGATAACTATTCAAAACGAATAGCTTACTATGACGATCAGTTAAGGAACTCGGCGATCCACGAACAGCTTATATCGAATCAGCTGAAAGGTGCTATCGAGAACAGAGAGATAAGACCTTTCCTGCAGCCGATAGTCGATTCCAGAGGCATGCTTGCAGGCGCTGAAGCGCTTGTAAGATGGATACATCCTGAAGAAGGCTTCATGAATCCGGGTCAGTTCATTCCTGTTTTCGAGAAAAACGGTCTTATATCGGAAGTTGATAAGTACATGTGGAGATGCGCATGTGAGATCCTGGCGGAATGGGAAAAGAGAAACATCGACAGTTTCATCTCCATCAATGTCTCGCCCAAGGATTTCTACCGTCTCGACGTTGTCAGCGAGCTTAAGGCTCTTGTCGAGGAATTTGATATAGACCCGAAAAAGCTCAGGGTCGAGATAACCGAGTCCGCGATGACATCTGATACCCTCGATATGATAAAGACCGTCGGCAAGCTCCATGACCTGGGATTCATAGTCGAAATGGACGACTTCGGAAGCGGCTATTCCTCACTCAATCTGCTCAAGGATATCAACCTCGATCTTATCAAGATCGATATGCAGTTCCTGAGGGATTCAGAGCGCAACATGAAGGCCAACATGATAATCAAGAGCATAATCAACATGTCGGAGGACTTGGGGATCGATACGCTTACCGAAGGCGTGGAGACTGCCAAACAGTTCGAAAAGCTCTTCGATATGGGATGCCGCCTCTACCAGGGTTATTATTTCTCCAAGCCGGTCTCGGTCGAGGATTTCGAGAAACAGTGGTTTGATTAAAAGAAATAACGGCTGGAAATCCAGCCGTCATTCTTATCTGGTCGAGGTGACAGGACAGATATTGACGGTTTTCCAATAATCGTTATAAACCGTTAACCCCCTATCATTCGGGCGTTTCATGAAAAATTCGAGTACAGAATTCCTTATAAGTAATTAGAATTCTTTTGCCAAAATTGGTAAGTTTTTTGGTAAGATTCAATTCGCTTTCTCGTAATAATCTTGGAGCATAGCTATTTCTCTGTTCTTAAACTCTCTCGAAGCATCTGTGTATGTTTTAAGAGTTATCAGGATACCTTCATGTCCCATCATCTCTGATGTTGCTTTTATGTCTGCCCCGGCTTCTCTCATTCTGGTGGCAAATGTGTGCCTCAGCATATGATTATGAACATGTGGAAAATCAGGAGCAGTTGGATCCTCTTTGTGAATCTCATCGCTGATCTCATTACAGATCAGATCAAGCTTATGGTTCAGCTTCTTATAATCTAATACCATTCCTTTATTGTTTAGAAAGATGAAGTTAGTATATCCTTCAATCTCCATTTGGCAGCTGATCCCCAACAGATTCTGTTTTCTCTTTTCGTACAACAGTGCTTTTTTGACTTTCGGCAGCATAGGAACGATACGATTACTGCTTTTGGTTTTTGGCGGATTGATCTTATAGTCACTTCCTTTTCCTTTACCCTTTGAGTAGAAGAGAAGGGTATGATTTACACTTATCTCGTCGTTTTCGAAATCAATGTCTTCCCATCTTAGACCAAGAACTTCACCGACCCTCATACCCGTCCAAAGCATTACGGTAATGATAGGATAGTATTGGTGGTATTTGCCGGGTTTTGCTATATAGGCCTCTAGGGCTTTCTGTTCCTGTAGGGTTAGAGCTCTTACTACTTTTGAATCGTTTGCGTATTCTCTTTGCAGATCTCTGAGTACTCCTTTGCATGGATTGCTTCTTAAAACATCATCCTTAACCGCAATATCAAGAACCATCGAAAGTGATAACTCAATGTTTCTGATGGAAGCATACTTTAACCCTTTATTAACTGCCAAACCTTTAAGAAACAATGCTACGCTGCTATAAGTAACATCTTTAATTCTTGTTTTACCGTATTCAGGAGCAATATACCGCTCATAAAAGCTGACATAAGTTGCGTAAGTGGTTTCTCTTATACCGGTTTTAATCTTCTTCCATAACTCAAAGTAGGAGTCGATTGTTGAGTCAAGTTTGCTGTAATCGATTCCATCCAAGATATCTCTTGTAATAGCATCTTCTTTATCTCTAAGTTCGGAAAGTGACTTGGCATAAACACAGTGAGTCTTGCCATTAATATCGTTCCATCTGTACTCAAATGTTTTGTTTTTCCTTTGATACTCTCCTTTTCTTAATTTGATTTTGTTTTTGGTGCATCTTTTTGTTTTCATTTTACGAACCTCCTTAGGCCCATAAAAGAAAATACCCGAGTTCATTATAAACTCGGGTATTCCTTTTATACAGCCACTTTTTCTCAGATAGAATACTGTTTATACAAGAAATCTTTAAACGAATCGCGTTTTATTAGTCTCTTGCTGCTGTTCCATAATACATATGGACAGTGATCATCAGCGGTAATCTCACGGAGTTTGTTTACTCCTATGTTGAAATAAGCTGCAGCTTCTTCCAGTGTGAGTAATGCCTTATCAGCTATTGGAACTTCTTTTTTCATATTTCTTATTCCTTTCTTTTTGTTTTTTATCGTATCCAATCATTCCTTGTGATCGTTTTCCGTCGCGCTTTCTCGAATGCTTCAAGTTCGTCGAGTAAACCAGGAGGAAGGCGGTCAATGGTTTTCTGTAACTCCTTTTGTTTAGTCTGGAGTGCATAGATTTTGTCGTCTTTCTTTTTGACTTCATCTTCAAGTTCTTTTGCCTTGCCGATCCAATGCTGGCTGACATCTTTCTGATCCCAGATTTCTCTGTGCAGACCCTCAACATATTTATCCACTGACTTGATCTGCTCTTTCATCTTTGCCATCTCGGGTGCATATCTGGATATAAGCTCTATGGCTTGTGCTTTCTTCTCTTTGCCTTTAATCATGTTTATATCGTTGATAGCCTTAGAGATTTCTTCAAAGTGCTCCATGAGCATGTCAGCGTTCTTAAAGAGGTAAGTCGGGAGATGTTTGCGGTGCGTTATCCGTTTCGGGATCCCGCGCTTGAGTTCGGGGAAGCTATAGAGCATGTGTGAGTAGAAGTCGTCCTGAAGCTTCACAAGGCCCGCAGGACCACCTATCACTGTCTTGGAGGATAGTTTCCCGTCCTTGGTGATCGGAACGAAGCACACGTGCATGTGGGGCGTTCTTTCGTCAAGATGGACTACGGCTGATAAGATGTTTTCCTCACCGAATGTCTTTACATAAAACCTGTAAGCCATACGGAAGAAATCTTCTTTCTGCCGTGATGTCTTTCCTTGAAAGAACTCCGGTGATGCGGTGCAGATACTGTCCTGCATGACAACACTGTCTTTACGCGTCCGGCATCCGACTTCTTCTATCCGCTTCCGTATCAGCTTCCTGTAACTGTCAGGAGGATCCTTTATGTGGAAGTTCTGATCAGAACGACTCAGATCAATGTCAGGATTGCTCTTGTAAACATCCTTCTTACGTTCGTGGTGCTTTTCGATACGGCTGACGGCACCAATCTTGCATTTTTCGATTCGTATTATTGCGTATGCCAATAAATATCACTCCTTTCTTTTGGCAATAAAAAAGCCCCGCTGATTTCAGCGAGGCCATGCATGACGGTTCTATACACCCGACAGATACAGAAGGACGCATCTTATGAGGAATTGCCCGCTATAAGCGGCGGCCAATTCCCCAATCGATGCTCTGTTGTGTAGCTATAAGAGCGCAAAGACGACCGCGCTCTCATATCTCCCCAACAGCCTCGAATATCTTCGTCGGCTCAGTCGTCCACCGGAAGACTGACCCTCCTCGACATTCTTTCTGCATCTGTCGGGTGTAACACACTACACCTTGCACGCAAGGTGGTGTGCAAGGGGAGATCCCCTTGACTCCCTTTGAGGACAAGTAAATATACACACAGGAACCGCTTCGCCCTGTGCGTATCTTTCCTTGATCCTCTTGTTTGTCGGGATTGTTTCTGAGCTAAAGAAGAACGGTCACTTTATTTCTTCCGGCATGCTCAGAACCTCAAGCTCTGCCAAAAAGACAAGACCGCTGCTGCTCGTTTCAAACCGGAGCCTTATCAGTTCTCCGATCTCAGCAGCGCTGATCGTCGCGATCTGATTCGTACGGAACGGCTGGATCAAAGCAATGACCTTTCTTTCATCATCAAGTTCGAAGAAAGCTCTGATCGCCTTTCCGTGCCCGTTCGTTCGTGGCTTGCTCGTCCACGCCTTTAGTTTGAGCATACCGACAAACTCTCCGGCTTCCGTGTTGAGCTCATAAGCATCCGTGTCGATCTCGTTCTCGTACAGCTCGTTCTGGGTGTAGATTTTTGTCTTCTCATTCATGGGTCTGTTCCTCCTTTCTTTGTGGGTTTTGGTTTGTTCTATGGTTAGTTCGTCTTTTCTCTTTTTTGCTGGATCGCCAGCTAGAAGGATAGTTAGCTTTTTCGCTTGTTTGTTCTTTAGCTGGATTGCTAGCTATATCGTTCTTTTGCTGGCTGGATAGGTAGGTGGTTAGGTAGATAGTTAGTTAGATAGCTATAAAAATATTATTTAAATGGGCGTGCTTAACCTGGACTGCACTTTATGTAAGCCGCAGTATTCGCTCTGCACCCCTGCGGGTCGAATAAAAAAGGCCCCGTAGGGCCTGAAGTTATTCTATAGGGAAACCTTAAGGCTCTCGCATTGCTGTTGCGAGATCATGGGACTTTCACCCCGGTAGCAGTGCCCCGCTGCGCTCATTGGGTGTGACGGCTCACGGGAGACTAACCCCGCTTCAACGCTCGGCCTGTGACTACGCAGAAGTATCATTGTAACTTTGTACCTGTCATCGCCTCCCTCGGGGTGCAACCCCGATTCTGACTCATCCCCGTTATCGCTCGTTCCCTCTCGGGAAGTTATCGCGCGGTCGGAGTCAACTTGGCTCGGTATTTTAACACCGGTACAAGTAACGTACCTTTCGGTCTAGTATTCAGTTGTCAAAGTCCGGTGAAGGATAATCCGGTCCTTTAGCGGGACCGGATTATTTGTCCCTTCACCTATACGTACCGGGAGAGGGCAAAAAGGATGGGGGTGACAAAAAAATGCTAGAAAAAAGCTCCAGTTGTACCCGGTTGGGTACAACTGAAGCCATTTTTTACTTCGGCTTTCCATTAATGGGACTGTTTTTTGTGTCGAGGCCATTCCCGGTGATAAGACCTTCTACTAATAAGGAGAGGGAAATGCCTTTACTTAACCCTTCGGTTAAAATTCGCCCGAAACTCAACATGATTATCCGAAACCTGACAAGTTTCTCTCGAACCCTGCCGCTCTACCTATAAGTAGTGGGAGAAGCGAAAACGGAACCGCTCAACTGAAATTCGTCTGGAATTCGACATGATTATCCGAAATCTAACAGGCACATCTCACTAAACCTGCCTCCACTTATAAGTAGTGGGAGATGCCGAAAATTAAGTCTGGACCCGAAATTTGTCTGAAAATCGATACAGATATCTTAAATCTGACAGATAAGGGGGGTTTATTGCTGTCCAATAATAACATTTTACTCATGCTATAATGACCGTAACTAAGTGTTGCGCTTAGTCAACAAGATAATTTAATCTAGAGGCTGCCCAAGAGGCTGGAGCATTATGGGTACGGTAATCCTAATCTACGCAGTTATATTTGTTGGTTTTGGCCTTTGGCTCTTCTGGAGATACATGTCTAACGATCTCTATAACGAGTATGTGTTGTACGGAGTAATGGGCGGGGTCTGTTTGACGGATTTTGTCCTTTTAATGTTTACATACAGAAAGCTGACCGTAATCACAATTATCGCATTGGTCATAACTTTTCTGTTCAGCCTAATGTCTAACACGGCATTTCTTGCCCGTTTTGAGAGCTTTAGAGAGACGATAGAAGACCGAAGAATGGCCATTGATCTGTGGAAAGACATCGTAATAGATGTTGCCTATGCTTTCTTGCTGATCCAATTACTAGTAATCATCAAGTCGACGATATAGCATTTGATATGATATAGAAGTTAGAAAACAAAATTTTAATTAGGTTTTATAATTCATCGAAGGTAAAAACATGTGTGGTCCGCCATATACTGTGATTTTTGATGCCTTTTTATTGTCTGAATTATTGAGTTTTCAAGTTCAGGATTTCTGTAAATGATCCTTTAATTGCAGTTTTCCTTTTCCTTCTTCGCTCTTTTCTTTTACGACGTTGTCTTTAAGAACATTGAAGTTGACGAAGAAAAGCTTGATGAGCGTTCTGACTTTGATACTCGATTCATTCTTTATCCGGTGCATCTGCTCGATCATGGCGCGCCTTTCCTTGATTCCGATCTTCGTCATTGCGCTCAGGTATTCGCAGCCTGATGCCGCGAATACGGAAAAAAGATCATCGACAAATATCTTCCTATCGTCAAAAGACATGCCTTTGAGCCATCCGGTCATCGTTTCGTCGAACAGATCACTGATCCTGTCAGTGGACATGCACGTTTCAAAGATCTTTCCTTCAAGCTGCCATGACATGGGATCATGTTGCATAATGCCTGTTTCGTTGCTTTTGACCACCTGGGGTTCTACTGTGTTTTCAAGAAGCCTGCCGATGATGGAAGTCTGCGGGATTACCTTCGTGACCTTTGACTGAATATGCTTGAAAGGCACAGTCTGCATAGCTTCATGATTGAAACCCGGGCCGTCGAAATTATATATCTGTTCGATCATGTCCTGATCTTTTTTCTGTGCCTTTGCCGCCGCATAGATGGCAAGGTGGCCGCCCTTGGAATGACCGCCTAAACGCAGTCTGCACTGACGTCCGCTCATGACTTTCTGAAGATACAATGAGGCTTCGTTTTCAGCCGGAACCGTCATATAACTCAGATTGAAGTCTTCCTTCCAGCCGACGATGGTATCGTCCGTACCTCTGAATGAGATAAAGGAGAAACCGTCTTCCGTATCGATCTCAACTGCGGAAAACTGGATCTCTCTTGATATGTCAGTATCATCTGCGAAATTGCAAAGACTGGCGTTTTTAAATCTCTCCGTTGAGGCCACGGCTCTGAAAAGTGCCGGTGCGAAACTGATAAGCGATTTGTCTTTGGCAAGTTCTTCATCAGTATGGATCTTAAAGAAATTTCCGGCAGCCTCTTCTACAGTGATATTTCCTTCACCGAAGCCGGGAACGATCCCTTTAAGATTAACATATGACAGACATGACAGTATCAAAGCGTCGATGCTGTTGAAAGGGTCATTTGCAAGAGAAAGATCTCCGCGCCATGCCAGGTAATCAATAATGTTGCTCATAATGCACCCCGTATGTATTTGTCCACTAATTCCTTCATGACTTCAGCATGCTTATCGTGTTTTGCATTCGGGAAAGCCTTGAGCAGTCGGCCGATGCCGAACTGCCCGGAAAGATCGTCAAACAGTTTATTGCGTTTGGCGATCAGTTCTCTTCGCCTGTTTTCGGTCAATGTCTCAAAATCCTCTTTGTCGGATCTTACTTTGTCTTTTAATTCTGCACAACCCAATTTTGCCTGGAGCATGCCTTCTTCGACCTTTACCGTGGTCTTGCAGGCTCTGTCACCGATTTTTTCGGTAATGTAATCAGAACCGATATGAATGGCGGCGCTGATCTCATCTATCTCGGCAAGTTTTTGGTTGAAGCCTCTTACGGTGAGAACTGTTACTATGACGTCAGCCGCGAAAACAACATAAAACACAGAAAGCAAAACTATTCCCACAGTATGCGCGATAATGCCGTGCGTAGGTTCAACCTCAAGAAAAGGATGGACTATTTCGACGACAAACAGGATGCCAAGTCCCCAAAGGATTGAAAACTCAAGGCAAATATAGCCGTTTAGATTAAAACGCCGCTTGCTGTAATCCCACCATCTTGCGTGGAACAGTTTGTCAAGTATCCATCCTCCGGCCAGTTCAACTATGGTCGCAAAAAGCGAACCGCCGGCAAAAATGCAAAGCTGCCGGACCGATCTGGAAGTGACACCGGCCTTTTCCAGAGCTGATGACGTCAGATTCGAAATCATTAGAACGCCAAGCATGCCAGTTCCGTATATCGGACAAACGGGACCGTTCAGGAATCCACGGTTTATGATCTTTCCCATGGTAACGGCATGGAAAACGACTTCTACTACCCAGCCAATAAAAGAGTATTCCAGGAAATACCAAAGCATCTGATAGAATGTCATACCAAAGATCATAAATCCCTCCCAATGACCTGTTGTAAAAGAAGCAACGCATCTCCTCAATTTGATCATGCATACATAATAAACCTTTGAAGTAAAATAAGTACAGCAACATACACTTTGGCCGCGATAATCAAGAAACATTCAATTATGGTTGTTTGAACATAAAATAACGTAAGTAACGGCTAAAGCAAGCATACAGAATCATGGCAGTGGAATAAGGCTTAAGAAGTATCGTCTCTTTGCAACCCAAGCAGAAGCCGAATCTGTGATGGAAAGTGAACGTAAAAAACGTGATTCAAGTATTGGAAGACCACGTCGTTGGTATGATTGAGAATTATACACAAAGCTCATGCTATAATACCCATGACAGAGGAAGGTCCTTTGTCGAAGATATTTTAACTAAATGAACTAACGGATTAAAGAATATGAATTACTATTCAGCTGTAATGATATGCGTAATGCTCTCTTTGATTTTGCTATGCGTTCTTGTTCATGAAAATGAAAGACTTGGGAAAAGAGACAAAGCAATATATTATTTGACTTACGCTTTGATAGGTGTTTCTGCATTATCTGAATGGATAAGCATATTTATTAGCGGGAATACTGAGATTAACAGCATATTTCTTCGGATAGCGAAATGTTGCGATTATGTTTTTACTCCGATGTCGGGAGTTGCGATTGTAATGCAGATGCGTTCCCGCAATGTTATTACGAAGATTTTGTACGGAGTTATAGGTTTTAATACATTATTTCAGCTCACTTCATTCTTCACCGGGTGGATGACTGTTATCAGTTCTGACAATACTTATTCTCATGGGTCGCTTTATGGCTTGTATATGGCAATGTACCTCGTAATCGTGTTTTTAGTAATAATACAATTTGGTATATATGGAAGGGCTTTTCGCAAGCAGAATAGATTGTCACTTTATTTGATATTGATTCTCATCCTTCTTGGAATTGCGCTTCAGGAAGTATTTGGTGGAGGTATTAGGACTTCATACATGGCCTTGACTCTTGGTGCTGCGTTTCTTTTTATCCATACTACCGAGTTATCGCAACAGAAATCTGACGAGCGTATCGAGCAACAAAAAGTACTGATCACAACGGATGCACTTACGGGATTAATGAGCAGATATGCATATTCCATGGCATTAAACAATTTCAATAATGAGATGCCGAAAGATATGGTGGCATTCTCAATAGATATAAACGGCTTGAAAGAAGTCAACGATAATCTCGGCCATGATGCAGGCGATGAATTAATACAGGGTGCATCTTCATGTATTGAGAAATTCTTTCCCGGATGTGCTTACAGAACCGGAGGAGATGAATTCGTAGTGCTTTCAAGAATGAACAGAAAACAAGCCGAAACAATCACCGAATCCTTAAACAAATGCGTAAAGGCTTGGCACGGCAACAAGGTCGAATCTATGCATCTTGCCATAGGATTTGCACTGGCCGAAGAGAATAAGGATGCTAATTGTGAAGAACTCGTAATTATAGCAGACAAGATGATGTACGAGGCTAAGTCAAGATACTATAAAGAAAGCGGAAAAGACAGGTGGAGAAGATAAATGACTTTGATGAAATGACAGGAAGAATCAAGGATTTATCGCATATCTACTGGTTGACAAGGTATAATCTTAAGAGATAAAGGAATTGTTCTTCGTCGAGTATCTTTTAAGATAAAGTTTAAGTAACCGGCAATCTTGAAAAAATACGTTAGACGATAAACTTTCATGAAAAAAAGTGAATACATTAAAGATATATCAACAGGAATTGAAGTGGTGAGCGTTGAAAATGTCAGCACATCATTCCCGCCGCACACACATACAGGACATTATGTGTTTGGAATTGTTACTAAAGGCTGCATTGCGATTAAGATAGATGATGAAGTAAGGCAATGCCGGGATGGCGAGTACTTTTCGATCTGTCCTGATGTTTGTCACTCCATAGAACCAGTAACTGAGACATATTCACTGATCTCGACATGTATTCCCGGAAACAATAACATATTTGGCGAACTTGACATTATTAAGAAAGAGATAATCGGCAATCCGCAGCTGGAGATCAGTGTTGCCGAAATGTCGCAGAAAGTAAACATCAGCTCATATCATCTGATAAGGAAGTTCTCAAATGAGAACGGTCTCACGCCCCATAAATTTCAGATGCAATGCCGTATAAGAAGATCGCAGGAGCTACTAAGAGAAGGTTATAAAGTGACAGATGTGGCCCAGATGGTAGGATTTTGTGATCAGAGCCATCTGGACCGCGTTTTCCGCAAACAGGTGGGAATTACTCCTGAGGAGTATGTGAAGTCCGCAATTTTATACAATGCTGAATAAGCCCTGATTGATAAGCTCTTTTCATAAACCGCTGTATGCAGCGCAAATGAAAGGAGCATACTATGAAAAGCGAAGTATTTGAAGCATTTAACGAAGGAAAACTTGAAGTTCCGGGTAAGATAGTTGATTTCGAAGAAATCCCATGGTCAGCGCATCCGGTTTTTGCAGGAGTGGAATTAAAACACATTGTCAGAGCAGTAGAGACAGATGGCGCCTACAGTTTCCATCTTGTTCGTATTGCTCCTGGTTGTTGCATTAAGGATCATATCCACGATCCGCAACTTGAAACGCATGAAGTTATTGCGGGATATGGGAAATGCATAAACGGTGGAACAGAGATAATTTATGAACCCGGAGTTATATCGATAATGCCGGCAAAAGTTCACCATGAAGTCCTTGCAGGAGAAAACGGACTATATCTGTTTGCCAAGTTTATGCCTGCATTATGCTAAACCTCATCTGATATAATATAAAAACGTTGTTGATAATTTTTAGTGTTGCTATAAGGGAGGATAAAATGAAAATAAACCGCTTATTGGCATTTGCAGTCGGTGCTGCTATGATCATCGGCATGACGCCGGCAGTTGTTTTCGCTGATGAGGCTGAAAGCAGCGAGCCTGCTGAAACAACGGTCGTTGAAAGCTCTGAACCGTCTGAAAAGGAAACACCCAAGGTTTCTGAGACGGAGCCCGCACAGACTAAAGAGACAGTTCCGGAGGAATCTTCTCCGGAGGAATCAAAAGGTGAGGAGTCCACTGAGGATTCTGCCGGTAAAGAACCTTCCGCTTCAGAAGATAAGAGCGCACTTCCGGTTAAGACGGCAAAAAAGGCTAAGAATGCATCCGTTGTTGATTCCGGAACGTGTGGAAAGAAACTGAAATGGACATTGGATGAGGAGGGTACACTTACTGTTTCCGGTACAGGAGACATGTACAGTTATAATAATTGGGATTATCGTGCACCCTGGAAGGATTATGAAAATGACGTTAAAAAAGTAGTCATTAAATCGGGCGTAACTTCGATAGCTGATTATGCTTTTTGGGGATATGAAGGAATTCAATCCCTGGAGATCGCTGATGGAGTTAAGACAATCGGCATGTGTTCCTTTACAAGTTGCTTAGGTCTTAAGAGCGTAACGATCCCCGGAAGCGTTGAAAAGATTGGCGGTGCTGCTTTCAACGGATGCAAGAATATTACGAACATAAAGATAGGTTACGGTGTAAAGATAATTAGTGATAGTGTGTTTGCCTACACTGCAATCGATAGTGTGTCAATTCCCGCTTCTGTTAAAGAATTAGGCATGTTCGTGTTTGGTGATTGCGAAAAACTTAAAGATATTTCGCTCGAATATGGAATTGAAAAAATAGGCCATTCAGCTTTTCAAGGTACAGATATTGAAAGACTGACTATCCCAAGCAGCGTCACTTCTATGGGTTCCGGTATCATTGCCGGATGCAGTAAGCTGAAAGATATCAAAATTACTAAGGAACTATATGACAAGTATTATAACTCAATGGGAAAGAATCCCAATGATTTTACGCCTGACTTTTATATAGCTAACCCCATGACCGTAAAGGGCAAGACTGCCAAGGTCAAATATAAAAAGCTGCGTAAAAAAGCGAAGACGCTTTCTGTCTCCAAGGTCATTAAGATCACTAAGAGAGGTCAGGGTTCTTTGCTGTATGCCAAGGTTAAAGGCAATAAGAAGATCACGATCAACAGAACGACCGGAAAGGTTACCGTAAAAAAGAAAATCAAAGGGGGAACATACAAAGTCAAGATCAAAGTAATTGCAACCGGTAACGATACTTACAGGGATTCCGGCTGGAAGACAGTAACTGTCAAGATCAAAGTTAAGTAACTCGCAATATTATAGACTAAGCCGTGCTTTTCACGGATTCCCAATTAAAGATATATGGATATTATAAAATAATAAAAAACGGCCGGCTTCCCGGTCGTTTTTGTTTTGGGTATTTTCTTTTTGGGCTGTGAAAATTGTGTTTTTGGTAAATTTTTGGTAAGTAGTGTTTGTTAAGAACGACAGAAACCCTACAGCCCTTGAATTTGTTGACTTTCTTTAAAAGCCTTTTGTTAAATGGTCGAGGTGACAGGGTTCGAACCTGCGACCCCATGCTCCCAAAGCACGTACGCTACCAACTGCGCTACACCTCGATACTCACGGCGGTAATTATATATGTTTTGGAGCATTACTGCAAATGAAAGACCCGCATCAAAAGGTGCGGGTCTTCGATCTTAAGCAATAAACTGATTACTTGACGATCTTGATTCCGTTTACGAGCGGAATGTTGAACAGCTTGTTCTTAGCTGCCTGGACGATGCCGAAGATCATTACGAAAATGAGGCATCCGTAGATTGCAAGGTTTAAGATCCAGCCGACAAACGGAATGCGTCCGATGAAGACTCCGAGAATGGAATATGCACCGAATCCGATGAGAAGGAGGATTCCGTTGTTTACATGGTGTCTGACGAACGGGCAGGAGTTATCGGGTCTGATAAGAAGTCCGAGGAGCCAGAGAAGTCCAAAGTAAGCCAGTATCGAAAAAAGCTTCGCGTTTGATGTGAGCTGGCCGGTGTAAGGCTCGCTCATAGGTTTCTTGTTGTCCATAATTTCACACCATCCTTTAAAAGAATTAAGGTTATAATAGCATAATCAAAAGCAATTCGGGGGAATAGTTTTGACAAGGGTTTCAAGTTACAGAAAAGATTCGGACGAGACCTACGGCCTTGGCGCGACTGTCGTTATGGAATACCTTCTCCACGCAAGGGAGAACGTCAGGGGAGTAATACTTCATCCGCAGTTCAGATCCGAAGAGACGATCTCTAAGATCAAGACGATCTGCGCCAATGAGATACCTGTTTCGGTTGAGGAGAAGCCTTTTAACATCCTCTCGAAAAAAGAGAACTGCTTTGTCATCTGCGTTATCAGCAAGACGGAAGAAAAGATCCAAAACGGAAATCACATGGTGCTCGTCAATCCTTCCAACGCAGGCAATATGGGAACTATCATGAGAAGCTGCCTCGGGTTCGGGGTAAGAGACCTTGCGATAATACCGCCGGCTGTCGATCATTTCGATCCGAAGGTCATCAGGGCATCCATGGGAGCAGCTGCCAGCGTCAGGACGGAGGTTTTCGCATCCTTTGAAGAATATTCCGCAAGGTTCCCTGACAACAAGCTTTATCCCTTTATGCTGGACGGAAGCACAAAACTGCACGAGACGGTTATCGAAAAGCCTTTTTCGCTCATCATGGGCAATGAGGCTACAGGGCTTCCTCCTGAGTTTTCGAAGATCGGCAGACCTATAAGGATCGACCATTCAAATGCCATCGACAGCCTCAATATCACGATTGCCGCAAGTATCGGTTTATATGAGGCAACAAAGGGTATTGATAACGATTTACAATCGTGATAAAATCCTTTGGTTAAATTAGGATACCCATTTAGAAGGAGAGTAATATAATGCCTAACGTTAAATCAGCTATCAAGCGTGTAAGCGTTTCAGAGAAGAAGGCTGTTGCAAACAAGAGCAAGAAGACAGCTATCCGCACAACGATCAAGAAGGCTAAGGCTAGCGTTGCTGCCGGCGAGAATGTCGAGGCTACACTCAAGGCTACCCAGAAGGCAGTCGATCAGGCTGCTGCTAAGGGCCACATGAGCAAGAATGCCGCTTCCAGGATGAAGTCAAGACTTGCTAAGGCTGCAAATGCAGACAAGTAATTAATTACTTAAATCAAGGAATTGATCCCGCAGTTAACGCTGCGGGATTTTTTATGTCATTACGGGTTTTGCGCTCCAGGCGTATGAGATATCCCTGCCATAGAGTTCGTTTGCTATAGCCGACGCGCGCATCTCGAGCTCGAAAACCTTCCTGAGATCTGCATTGGATGAACACAGCTCAAGCGCATCGGAGGGATTGCTTATCACGGGGAGCTTTGTGCATTTTCCGATTATCTTCAGGCAATAGCGTCCCTCTCGGTTGAATCCCAGCACTCTGATGTAAGGCGGATGGTTAAGTGAGACGAGACTCTTGTCCTGACCTGCCTCAAATGAAGCGATCGCCCTGTAGATGCGCGTCATGGTGAAACGCTTTGTTTCAGCCTTATCGGCAAACGATCTGAGCATATAGTCGTCTTTGGGCAGATCACCCGGTCTCAGGCTTGAGATCAGGTTCTTCAGATAACCGTCAAGGTCGTCTCCCATATAAGCGGTACTGCCGAAAGAGTCTCCAGCACCGGCAATATGCAGAAGGGCGCGGCGGATGTATGCGGCATTATCCGGAAAAGCAAATCCACCTTCGGAATAGCATCCGAGCATTGCGGCAAGAGGCTTGTCCGGCATTGTTCCTTTAAGTGATTCAAAAAGAGCGGCCTGGCTGAAGGCAGGGGCGCAGCCGTTTATCTTTTCCCTGATAGAGGTCGCGCTCTCGAGCGTCTGGTCCCTGGGGATCATGATTATATTGATCCTTTTCATCTTATCAATCTTTTTGAGGGCGGCGAGATACTCAAGAGCAAGTATTGAGTTAGGGCTCTTTAAGATCCTGTCGATCTCGTCTCCGGTCTCTTTTACCGAAGCTTTGATTGCTGCTGCGCGTGCGGCGGGATATGATACACCTTCGGAGAGCGCACTTTTCAAAGCATCCTTGAATTCGGGCGAATTCTCATCAGTCTGATCTGCGAGTGATCTTAACAGTTCAGGGGTTCCGGCGTCATAGCCGAAAGCGATGTCTGTTATGACTCCGGTGGAAATGAGCGTTGCTATTCCTCCTAAAGCAAAACGGGCGGAAGGCGCGCAAGAGTATGTGAAAGGGAGACCCAGCACGACATCAGCGCCTGCGCGGAGAGCCTGCTTTGTCCTTACATCTGCTGGAAGTATCGCGGGGAGACCGCGCTGGACAAAGGATTCCGAAATGACGGGCATAACGATCGCGCGCGGATCATTTACGATCTCACGTGCCCGGGAGATCAGGTTAGCGTGTCCTTTATGGAACGGATTGAATTCTGCAACAATACCTATAACACGCACTTAAGTTACGCCTCACTTCTGTTATAATTCATCTGATAATTATATTTCATAAGGCAGGCAGGTTGCAATGAAGCGCCGTACATTGAGATTTATCGAGAAGGGAAGCGGGACTAAAGTTCCGCTGCTTGCGCGCTTCACGCTCAAACAGAAGATCATTGCTGTACTGCTGGTTGTTTTCGCTGTTTCGTCCGTAGTAGCTTACCTGCTCTATGTTAGAACTTTCGGTAATGCCGAACAGATCGAGCTTACTCCGCATGAGAACCCGGGCTATGAATGGGAACAGATAGCAGCAGACAACAACATAATGAGCAACTATCTCTGGGGAAGAACGAAAAAACTGATGCTGACTAACGGCGGTGACGAGTTCATGATCCCCACGTACTACAAGATCGCGGGAAGGCTCGTCTCACAGCCTGCCGAGAGTTCATTGGTCTACGATCTTTCGGATCAGGCGTGGCTTCTCGACTGTTATGTTGAAGCGGGAGAGGCGGTTGCCGCGCGTAATCTTAAAAACAGGATAGTAAGCAGATTCCATTCCGGAAACGGCGCATATTTCAGCTTTACGGGCGAGAAGGTCCCCGCAGAACAAAAGGAGATAAAGACGACGGAAGACAACCTCGCCTGGCTTGAGGCTTATCTTCGTTATTACTGCGCTTACGGAACCAACAGGGATTTTGAGGAGATAAAGATGCTCATCTCGGCTCTTTTCGATGAGACGGGAGCGGTCAGGCCCGAGCATCTTGATGTCGCGAGATATGTGGATTCGCTCTATTACAGCCTTGATAAGCCCGAAGACGCTGATCCGAACGGCAACTCGAGTCTTGACGAGGCGTACGGCATCAATAAGGACGGCGGTCAGGAGACGGCCGAAGAGTCAGGAACCAATCTTAAGCAGGTCGTCGGCGTTAAGCTCTCAAATGTAAGACTGTCTCTGATCCATGACCTCGAAAAGAACGGGCTTATTGCCCAGGGTGCTTACGAACGTGCCCTTAAGCTTGTGAAGGATGCCAAAGACGGCGACGGAGTGCCCTTCTATGCTTATGCTTACGAGAAGACCGAAAACGGCATCAACTATATCTATTCGGGTTCGCGCGCCGGTACTGTCGATGTCGGGGAATCGGTCATGGTCATGGCAAATCTTGCGAGAATGAAAGAACTTGACGGATTCTCATATAACGAACTCAAGAACCTCATACTGAACGAGAGAAGGCTCTACAGCAGTTATTACATCGTTACGGGCAACTACGGCGGAGCGGAGGCTTACAGGCAGTACAGCTATGCGTTAGAGCTCGCTTACGATATGGATGACCGTGATCTTTACAGGGGAGTCTGCAACTGCATCGGCGTGCGTGTCGCGACCAGATCCTCAAGTCCCGCGATCTATATGGTTTTCAGGGAACAGGACGGCAGATATGTATTTTACGCGTCTGATAATTTAGGTGCCCGCAAAGCTGTCTGATGAATTGAAATCGCCCCTTATAACGAGTATACTTTTACGAGTTTTATATAAATACCCGTAAAGGAGAAAATAGATTATGGCATTTATCGATGACATCATTGCCAGAGCTAAAGCTGACAAAAAGACGATCGTACTTCCCGAATCAATGGACAAGAGAACATTTGAGGCTGCCGAGAAGATCCTCAAGGCTGATATGGCTAATCTCATCATTATCGGAACACCTGAAGAGATCGCAAAGAATTCCGAAGGTTTTGACATCTCAGGCGCTAAGATCGTAGATCCTTTCACAGATCCCAACAAGCAGAAATATATCGATAAGTTCATCGAGCTCCGCGGTGTTGACACCATGGTAGCTGCTGCAAAGAAGAAGGCCGAGAAGAAGGGCCTTTCCGAGGAAGAGACAGCTGCTGCGATCGCTGACGCACAGAAGAAGGGCATCACACCCGAGAAGGCTCAGGCACAGATGGAATCTGATTATATGTACTATGCATGTCTTATGTGCAAGTGCGGTGACGCTGACGGTGCCGTTTCCGGCGCATGCCACTCAACAGGCAACACCATCCGTCCCGCTCTCCAGCTCCTCAAGATGAAGCCGGGTATTTCTTCCGTTTCCGGATTCTTCCTTCTCGACGTACCTAACTGCGACCTCGGTGAGCACGGTCTCTTCATTTTCGCTGACTGCGCAGTTAACACAGACGTTGATTCCAATAAGCTCGCTGAGATCGCAAAGCTCTCCGCTGAGTCTTTCGAGCAGTTCATCGGTGCTCCCGCAAAGGTCGCCATGCTCTCATATTCTTCTTACGGTTCTGCCAAGCACGACGACGTTACAAAGGTTGCTGAAGCAGTTAAGATCGCAAAAGAGAAGTATCCCGATCTCGTAGTTGACGGCGAGCTCCAGCTTGACGCTGCTCTCGTTGAAGAGGTTGGACAGCTCAAGGCACCCGGATCTCCGGTTGCCGGCCACGCCAACACACTCGTTTTCCCTTCACTCGAAGCAGGAAACATCGGATACAAGCTCGTTCAGAGACTCGCAAAGGCTCCCGCTTATGGACCTGTCCTCCAGGGCCTTGCACTTCCCGTTAACGATCTTTCCAGAGGCTGCAATGCCGATGACATCGTAGGAACAGTAGCTATCACAGCAGTTCAGGCTCAGGCTGCACAGGCTTAAGAGCTGACCGATAAAGCAACACTAAATACAGGAGAAAAGTCTAATGAAGATCTTAGTCATCAACTGCGGAAGCTCTTCCGCAAAGTTCCAGCTTTTCGACATCGATACAGGCGCAGTCCTCGCAAAGGGCAACGCTGAGAGAATCGGTATCGACGGCAAGCTCACATATAAGCCGGCAGGCAAGGATGAGTTCGTTTCCACAGAACCCATGCCTGATCACAAGGTCGCTGTCCAGATGATCCTCAATGCTCTCGTTGATAAGGATCACGGCGTTATCTCTGACGTATCCGAGATCGCTGCAGTAGGTCACAGAGTACTCCACGGCGGTAAGTTCTACAGCGCTTCCGTTATCGTTAACGACGACGTTAAGAAGGTCATCAGGGACTGCTTTCCTCTGGGCCCTCTTCACAATCCCGCAAACCTCATCGGTATCGAGGCATGCGAGGACGTTCTTCCCGCAGGCACACCCCAGGTTGCGGTTTTCGATACTGCATTCCATCAGACAATGCCCGCAAAGGCATACACATACGCTCTTCCTTATGAGCTGTCCGAGAAGTACGACATCCGCCGTTACGGCTTCCACGGTACTTCCCACCGTTATGTAAGCCACAGGGTTGCTGAATTCCTCGGCAAGAAGTATGAGGATCTTAAGATCATCACATGCCACCTCGGCAACGGTTCTTCTTTCGCAGCAGTCAAGGATGGCAAGTGCCAGGACACATCAATGGGTCTTACACCTCTTGCAGGTATCTGCATGGGTACAAGAACAGGTGACATCGATCCGGCTATCGTTCCTTTCATTATGAAGAACGAGAATCTTACACCTGATGAGGTTGATACGCTTCTCAACAAGAAGTCAGGCGTTCAGGGTGTTTCCGGCGTTTCTTCCGACTTCAGGGATCTTGAGAAGGCTGCTAACGAAGGCAACGAAAGAGCAAGACTCGCTCTCGACATGTTCGCATACCAGGGCAAGAAGATCATCGGTTCCTATGCTGCAGCAATGGGCGGAGTTGATGTTATCGTATTCACTGCAGGTATCGGCGAGAACACAGACCACATGAGAAAAGCAATGTGCGAAGGTCTTGAGTTCATGGGCGTTGAGTTCGACGAGTCCGTAAATGCAGGTTTAAGAGGCAAGGAAGCGATCATCTCCAAGCCCTCTTCAAAGGTAACCGTCTGCGTTATCCCTACAAACGAAGAGCTCGCAATCGCTCAGGAGACTGAAGCTCTCGTAAGAAAGTAATTCGTGATCTCACTTTGCTCGCTACGGTCCTCCGCGCTACGATGTAGCGGAAGTCCGCTCGCAAAGCAGGATCATTCAGTAAATGATTAATAAGCAGGGGCGTCTCGCAGGAGGCGCCCTTTGTTTTGCGCGGGAAGGTCAAGCCGTGATAAAATCTCACTAAAGGAATAAAGGGAAGAGGATAAGCCAATGTATGGACATCTGAATAAAAAGACCGGAAAGATCATTGCGCTCTTCATGGTGATATGTGCCATGACGCTTTCGATGATGACCGGATGTGTCAAACGGAAGAGTCCCGTACGCACGACCGGAACGACTGCGTCTGTTACGGAAACTACTGCTTCAGTAACGACCAAGGCCTCTGAGACAACTAAAGAAACGTCAGAAGAGACTGCCTCTTCATCAGCAGAAAAGACTGAACAAAAGGCTCAGATCGATGAGAACGGGACTTACGACAGTGCCAAGGACGTTGCTCTGTATATCCACACTTACAATAAACTGCCGCCGAATTATATAACCAAGAAGGAAGCCAAAGCGCTCGGCTGGAACGGCGGGTCTCTTGAAGATTATGCGCCGGGTAAATGCATAGGCGGCGACCGTTACGGCAATTACGAAGGCCTGTTGCCCGAGAAGAAGGGGAGAAGTTACACCGAATGCGACATCGGTACGCTCGGAAAGTCTTCCAGGGGCGCGAAACGAATAGTCTTCTCCAATGACGGACTGATATATTACACCAAGGACCATTACAAGACTTTCACCCTGATGTACGGGGAGGGACAGAAATGACTGAATTTGTTATAGATCTGAAAGACGTATATTCACCGGATGATCTTCACGAGAGAATAGCTCAGACCATTCCGGTCCCGGAGTATTACGGGAAAAACCTTGACGCGCTTCACGATGTACTGACCGAACAGAGCGAAGGCTGGGTTATAGTCTTTTCTTCAGCATCGATCCCGGAGACGACGATGGGTAAGTATATGAAGAGCTTAAGACGCATGTGCGCGGCGGCTGCAGAAGAGAACGAGGGCCTGCTGAGGGTGGTTTTCGAGGAGTAAAAGCCTCTTTGGAGCCAAATATGCAAAGTCCGTTTTATGTCCCCATATTTTACGGATTTTACTGATATAATCTGTAAGACAATAAAACGGAAAGCGGGAGACCCACTTTTGGCAGACAACGATTTTGAGAATGACGAGAGCCGCAGCTTTTTTGACGAGCTCGAAGAGATATACGGACAGACGAACGACGCGCCTTCGAACGCGCCTGACTGTTCAGACCTTCTTGAAGGCCTGAATGACGAGCAGAGGGAAGCGGTCACTCAGACCGAAGGCCCCGTGCTTATCCTTGCGGGAGCCGGTTCCGGCAAGACCCGTGTTATCACTTACCGTATCGCTTACCTCATGAGGCACGTTAACGCGGCGCCTTCGTCGATCCTTGCCATTACATTTACAAACAAGGCCGCCAACGAGATGAGGGAGAGGATCACCGCCCTTGTAGGCGACAGGGCAAAGTTCATCTGGTGCGGCACATTCCACAGCATTTTCGCAAGGATATTAAGACGCCATGCGGATCTCCTGGGTTACGATAAGAATTTCTCTATCATTGACTCCGATGACCAGCTTAAGCTCGTCAGGGATTCAATGAAAGAACTCGATATACCTGACAGCCAGCATAAGCCGAAGTCGGTCCTGTCAGCGATCTCATGCGCCAAGAACAAGCTCCAGAGCATAGAAGAATATGCGGCTCTTGAAGGCAAATCGCCTTTCGGCGCAGTAGTTGCAAGGGTTTACAAGAGATACACGGAGAAGCTTATCGCGAACAATGCGATGGATTTTGACGATATCCTCGTGAATATGGTCAAGCTCCTTGCGAACAACCCCGAGATCTGTGAGCAGTACAGGAGCAAGTTCAGATACATCATGGTCGACGAGTACCAGGATACCAACATGCCGCAGTACAAGGCGGTCATGCTCCTGGCAGGCGGCTACCGCAATATCTGTGTCGTCGGCGATGATGACCAGTCGATCTATTCGTTCAGAGGCGCAGACGTAAGACTTATCCTGAGCTTCGAGAAGGATTTTCCCGGAGCGAAAGTCATCAAGCTCGAGCAGAATTACCGCTCAACAGCCAATATCCTCAATGCCGCAAACTGCGTTATAGCAAACAACAGGAGACGTAAGAACAAGACGTTGAGGACCGGAGGCGAGGACGGCGATAAGGTTGTCGTCATGCTCTCGGATGACGGTCAGGGTGAGGCTTCCTTTGTTGCAAAGACCATCAAGATGATGACTGAAAAAGGCAAGTTCAAATACTCGGATTGTGCTGTTCTTTACAGAATGAACGCGCTTTCACGTAACGTCGAGACCGCGCTTCACAACATGGGTATCCCGTTTAGGGTATATGGCGGAATGAGATTCTATGACAGACGTGAGATCAAGGACACGTTGTCATATCTGAAGCTTATCCATGACACAGGAGACAACATCGCTTTCGAACGAATAATCAACGTCCCTAAGAGAGGCATCGGTGATACCACTATCGAGAAGATAAGACAGATAGCCATGGATGAAGGAATAAGCATGTTCGAGTGCGCAGTTAACTGCCGTAAATATCCTGACCTTATCAGGGCTTCATCAAAGCTTATTCCGTTCACTGAACTGATTGAGGAGATGCGTGACGAACTGCTCAAGAATGAGAAGGATTTCGCTGCGTTCGTGGATTATGTAGAGAACCAGTCAGGCATTATCGATGATGTTATCGCCGAGCGCGAGAAGAAGGGCGAGATAATCGACAGGGTCGAGAACCTTAAAGAGCTTCTTTCTGAAGCGGCAGAGTACGATAAGGCGCACAGAGCCGAGCCTGTTAACATGGATTCCATCGAGATCGTGGACAAGAGTGAGGAGGAAGACCTTCCGGTAGAGATAGATGACGATTTCTTTTTCGATACCGCGACAAGCGATACGACGGAAGGAATATTGGGACTCTATCTTGAGAATGCTGCTCTGTTTACTGAAGGCGATTCCTACGATGACAACGATGATTTCGTTAAGCTCATGACGATCCACAGCGCAAAGGGACTCGAGTTCGGCGCAGTATTCCTCATAGGAGCAGAGGAAGGCGTTTTCCCGAGCTACAGATCCATCCAGAGCGAGGAAGATACCGAAGAAGAGAGAAGACTCATGTACGTAGCGATAACCAGAGCCAAGAAGGACCTGTTCATCGTTCTTACGAGACAGAGAATGCTCTTCGGTCAGACGAGCTGCAACAGGGCATCAAGATTCATCAAGGAGATCGATCCGCAGCTCCTGTACATAATGGGCTCGAACAGGGCAAAAGAAGAGAAGCCCTCCATGCCGCCCGAGAGGGAATCGTCCCGCAAGTCTATTGCATCAGCGCTTTCTTCACAGTTCGACAAGAAGAAAGAGAATGCAAAGAAAGCAGCAGCTTCTCCCGATGCGCTTACCGCGGGTCAGCTGAAGGAAGGCATGGCGGTTGTCCATCCGAGATTCGGAGAAGGCGTTGTGCTCAAAGTCGAGGAAGTGGGCGGTGATGCGCTCGTGACCGTTGATTTTGACGGAATGCGCAAGAATATGCTGGCGAATGCAGCAGGGCTCAGAAAGCCATAAGAGAGCGGGCCGCAGAGCATTGTAGTATAATATTATATTGAGCTTTTGCGGAGGTATGGCCAATGGAAGGAAATATCAGCCTTTTCGAACTGTTTCAGGACAGCTTTAAAGAGCTTGAGAATGCAAACAGGATCTCGGATCTGACCATAAAGAAAATTGAATTACAGCGTATGGAGCGCGACAGGCTTCTTGCCCCTAACGCCCAGAAGACATCCCAGACCAGGGGCAGGAAAAAGCCCGAGGATGACTGTAACGTCAGGAGCTGTTATGAACGTGATCTCGGAAGGATCATGTATTCCCAGGCATTCAGACGTCTCAAGCACAAGACACAGGTATTCTTTAACCCCGCAAATGACCATATCTGTTCGCGCCTGGAGCATGTGCTCTATGTTGACTATATTGCTGCCACCATCGGCCAGGCTTTGGGCCTTAATGTCGATCTCATAAGAGCGATGGCTCTTGGCCACGATGTCGGTCACACGCCTTTCGGACACAGCGGAGAGCGTGTGCTTAACGAGAAGCTCAAAGCCATCGATGAGAAGCTTTATTTCGAACATGAATCAAACGGACTGCGTGTCCTCGACATAATGGAAAAGCATAACGACGGCTTTGGTCTCAATCTGACATTTGAGGTCAGGGACGGAATCATCTGCCACTGCGGTGAATTCTACGGTGAGCAGAGGCTTGTTCCGTGCAGGGATAAGACCGAGGACGATCTGTCGTTCCTGATCCCGAAAAAGAACCGTAAAGGTCCCGCGACGCTTGAAGGCTGCGTGGTGCGTTTCTCGGACAAGATCGCCTATGTCGGAAGGGATATTGAAGATGCGCTCAGAACGGGCGTTATCGAAAGCGAATTCGATCTTCCCGAAGAGAGCATCGAAATGGGCAATTCCAATGCCGCGATAATCAACTATCTGGTTGAGGATATCGTAGAGAACAGCATGGATAAGGACGAGATCGCCTTTTCCGACAGGGCTGTCAGGGCACTCGAGAACGCGCTCAAGAACAATGTGTCGAAGATCTACAGATCGAACAAGGTAGTTACATATGAGAAGTACTGCAACGTAATGCTCGGAGGCCTTTTCGATGCATATTACGAAGCGGTAAGGAACATCGACCGCGCAGCAAATTCCAAGACGGATGCGATAAGAAAGTTCGCTGATTTTGTCAACGAACATCCGCAAAGGGATCTGCCCGAGAGTGAGATGCCGCCGGCTATATTTGTCACGGACTATATCGCGGGCATGACGGACAGCTATGCGATCGCATGCTTCAACGAACTGTATAAGAATTAAGAAGGGTTATCGGAATGGAAGAATACGGATTCTACGCGATGCTCGACCGCATGCAGTACATCAACAGATGGGCACTCATGCGCAACAGCCGTTACGAGAACATTAAGGAACACAGCTTTGACGTTGCGGTTATCGCTCACTCGCTGTGTCTTTTGCATAACAGATTCAATGAGGGCAAAGAGGGTGCGATCCTTCCTGATCCCTACAAGGTCATGGCTTACGGCATTTACCACGACTGCACCGAGATACTTACCGGTGATCTTCCGACGCCCATAAAGTACGACAGCAAGATCATTACCGATGCTTATAAGGATATCGAGCGCAGAGCTGCCGATACACTGACAGACCTTCTGCCTGAGGATGCCGGATTCAAAGAGGAATATAAAGAGCTTCTTGCACCTTCAAATGACGGAGAAGAAGCAAAGCTCATTCATACCCTGGTCAAGGCCGCCGACAAGATAGCGGCTTATATCAAGTGCTTAAGGGAAGAGTCTTCCGGCAACAAGGAATTCACTGCCGCGAAGGAATCGATCGGCAGGATAATCGCCGGATACGATCTTGAGGAAGTAAGATATTTCATGGAGAAATTCGTTCCTCCGTACGGATATACCCTCGACAAGCTGACCGGAAAGGAAGACTAAAAGGAAAGATGCTTAAGAGGAGACCCGAATACTTTGTTGCTTTTGCGCTGTCGGCGGTTGCCGCCATAGGAACGGCGGTATTTACAGGGATCTGTCTCGATTCCGGCACACCCGCACTGTCAGGAAGCAGAAAGCAGGATGCCGCACAGATCGTATACAGGGCATCTGATCTCGCGGGAGTCAAGAGTGAAGAAAAAGTTACTGCGGAGATGCGCGTCAGATACGGAACATATTCCGCAGGTGACTATGTGCTTTCCGCAATGACCTCGCCTGATTACCTTATCACGAGCCCCAATGACGAGCAGTTTGCGAAAGACCTCTGCAACGTTGTCTACGGAAATGTCAGTGACAGCATTGTATCTGAGATCAGGCAGGAACTCGGAACGAATAACCGCATGACGGTTATCAATAACGTTATCTCAAAGGCTGATAGAAAGTATGCCGTATCCGGAGATACCGGCAAGGGCCCGGGCAGCGTCATTACGGGCATCAATATCGAAAAGGGCCTTAAAGGAGACGACGAATTCACTGTCGGAATAAAAGAGATCAGCGGAAGCTTTGCGGCTACCGGTGACGATATAAGGACCGATCTGTTTGTAGACGGCGCGCTTCACAGAGGCTATCTGAAGTATGACAAGACATCGTCCGGATCCAAGGGCTTTGTTCTTGCCTGGGATACCGCAGGCTTTGATCCCGGAGATCACGATGTATCTATCCTTTTAAGAAGCTCTGACGGCAGAGGCGTTACGGTTGCGGGCGGCAAGATTCGCATCCCCGAAAGGACAAGGATAGACACGTATTCTGTTACTGACGGACTTATGGAAAAGGGTAAGGATACCGCATGGTATCTTCTCGATATGGGGGATTCTGACTGCTTTGTCAACTTTGCCGGAATAAGCGGCAAGGTTAACGTATCACTCTACGATCTTTCGGGAAAACTTATCGGTACAAACCCAAGCACAGCCTCGGGGTACGCAGCCCTCAGGGGCAAGAAGCAGGATACGGGAAAAGTATCAGGTGAGACAGGCATTCCCGGTGTCACCAACTGCTTTTATATCTGTGTCAGAAGAAACGGGACAGATGCTGAAAGCGAACCTGAAGATATTTCTTATAAGCTTGTCCAAAGCCGTGATGTCGCTTATTTTGACGGCAAATATGTTTCCGTTGCACCGGGTAAGAGTGATGATAAATACAAGTTTACCGATTCGGACGGCAATGAGTATCAGGTAGCTAAAGAGGAAAGCAAGATCCTTCCGTTCAATGCGACGATATCTGACATGAGCATTAAGGGGAGCACCGAGGGCGACCGCGGATTCTATCCTTCTTTCGATGTCAAGGAAGACAAATACGGATACTATGTTCCCGGTGCCCAGACCGTTAAGTTTGATGTCGAATCTGTGGAAGGTTATGCGTCAAAGCTTAAGGTTACCGCGGAGAACAATGGCAATAAGACCGAGATCGAACCGGGTACATCTTTCGAGCTTCAGAGCGGTGAGACCGTTATTACTGCTGAAGTCACTTCGTTTGACGGTGAGACCAGGACAAGCTCCGTTTATATTCTCGCGGGTGATGACAGCGGCTCGTTCGTTGAAGAGACTTTGTCTTTGTTCCCCGAAAGCTATTACAGCGGATTGTGGCTCATGCACTGCAAGCACCCCGCTTATGTTTTCAAGGCTTACGATACAAAGGTCACATTCGCAGAGGTCCTTAAAGCACAGACCGTCGGCAACAAGAGTCTGGTCCAGGACAGCGTCTATCCGGAATATGTAAAAGGCGGAAGCCCCGTATATGACAAGCCTGACTGGAAGGCTGCAAAATCCGAGGTCGTAAGCTACTATCTTGATCCTAGAAATTTCTTTACGGATAAGAGGCTCTTTATGTTTGAGATGCTCGGCTTTGACGAGAGCATTCATACAAAAGAGGGTGTTAAGCAGATAATCGCCGGTTCGTTCATGGATACCGGTGACTTCGATTACGTAAATGCCATCTACGATGCGGGCCGTCAGGCGGGCGTGTCGCCTTATTTCCTCGCGAGCAGGATAATACAGGAGATGGGCTTTAAAGGCAGGTCCGCGCTGTGCAAAGGCACGGTAACCGGATATGAGGGTTACTATAATTTCTATAACATCGGTTCGGCTTCTTCCACGAAAGAAGGCGGAGCGACAGTCGGAGGCGCGAAATACGCAAAGTGGGGAAGAGACCCCGATAAAGAAGAGATAACGGATGCCGAGGCAAAGCTCCTGCTTCCCTGGGATACCAAGGAGAAAGCGATTACCGGAGGAGCATTGTGGATAGCTTCCGGATATATCGAAAAGGGACAGAACACACTGTATTTCCAGAAGTTCGATGTCCTTGATGACGGAACTATAAAGTACAATCATCAGTATGCTCAGAACATAATGATGGCATACTCTGAAGCGCTTCGGTATTATAACAGCTATGATGCAATAAGTAAGGTTGATTCACCTTTCGTATTCGTGATACCGGTCTATAAGAACATGCCGGCCGAATACGGATATCTGCCCAAAGTAGGTTAACGGATGAGAAAAAGAGTGGAGCAAGGACTGGCAGCAAAGACGGTACGGATGATATCCGTATCTGTTGCGGCATTGCTGATAACGATGACTGTGCTGTTTAAGATCTGTGCTCCCGGCGTATCTGCTGCGTCAAAGATAACCCTTTCTGTCGAGAGCGATACCAAATCCGCAGGACAGGGTAATATCGTTACCGTAAGGGTCGTAGCCGACAGCATGCCCGGCATAACGGAATTCGGTCCGATCGTATTAAGCTACGAGAAGGACGAAGCTGAGTATGTCTCGTTTTCGCAGGGCAAGGATATCTTAGGCCACTTTGTTTTCGTTGAGACACAGTCGAAAGGCAAGATAACGGTCAGTGCCGAGGATCAGAATTTCAGAAAGAGCGATTCCGATCCTGACGAGTATGATGTGGAGCCTTTCCGCTCAGATAACAAGGTCACGCTGTTTACGGTCTCTCTCAGAGTTAAGCCGGAGAGCGTCGGTAATCTTAATATCGGCATTGAAAGCACAGGCGTTTTTAAGAATGATGCCGGTGAAAAACAGGATGTGGTCAAAGGCTCATCCGTATCACTTCCCATCAGCATAAACACGGTCTCAAAAGATGCGACACTTGCATTTCTTTCGCTTGACGGAGTCAGCATCTCACCTGAATTCAATCCTAACATCACCGATTATTCCGCAACCGTCGAACGTGCCGTAACAGAGGTTCAGGTCACCGCCACAGCCAACAACATGTTTGCTTCCGTGGTCATTGACAACAACAGGAACCTGCAGGTCGGAATGAACGTTATCAGCATCGATGTTACCGCACAGGACAGCGAGACAAAGATGCGGTATACGATCCATATAACAAGAAAAGAGAGCTTTGTTCCTGAGAATGCGACATTGGTGGATAATGCGGGCAATGCTTATACTTTCCTCGACATTCCGGACAATATTACCGTTCCGGAAGGCTTTGTTCAGACTATGAGGGTAATAAACGGATACAGTGTCCAGACATATGCAAGAGAAGGTATTTCGAGTGTTCTTTTATATCTTTTCGACGGTACGAATTCGCCGGCTTTCTACTTCTACAACCCTGTGGAGAAAACGGTTATTCCTTACGATCCCGAGAACACGATAATAAGAACGAGCAAGATACTGCGTATGTCACCGCTCCCTGAAGGAGTTGCGGTTCCCAAGGGCTTTGTCGCAGCCACTTATGATACCGGAAGGATCGTTTTAAGAGGCTATGTTGACAAGAATTCCAATTTCATCTGTTTCATGACGGATGAGAACGGGATCGGGGATTTTTACCTTTATAATCCCGAGACCGGATCCTTCCAGATATACAGGCCCGCGGACAGGAGAGCCGAGACGCTCTACAAATACATGTTTGAAGTTTTTCTGATTATCGCTATTATTGAAGCGGTGAGTTTGGTCATTACCGTTTACATGGTAAGAAAGATCATAGCTGACAAGGCCAGTCCGAGGCCAAAAAGAGTTTAAGGAAAAGGAAAATGAATCTAAAAACAATAATAGTCGGTGGAGAACACCTTACTCCCCAGCAGGAAAAGTACCGTAAGATCTTCATGTACGTTGTCAGCGGAGGCATCACGACGCTGGTCAGCCTCGTAAGCTTCAAGCTTTTCAACGTGTTCATTCCGGACCTGTGGAAATTTTCCTTGTTCGGAAAAGAGATCTCTCTCAAGCTTGCAATCAATAAGGTCGTATGTTGGGTGCTCGCAGTGCTCGTAGCGTATTTCCTCAACCGTATCACGGTATTCAGATCCAAGGGAAAGATCTTAACTGAACTCATGAAGTTTGCCGGAGCAAGGATCATCTCCTTCCTGGTATTTGAAGAAGGCCTGTTCCTTCTGTCTATATTCATATGCACTAAAGTTACCGGCCTTCCGAGCGACACGGTCGTAACCACGATACTCGGGATCGGCGTTACTTACGCGGACATAATGAACCTGATAAATCTCATCTTCGTTATGATCGCAAACTATGTAATGAGCAAGCTCATGGTATTCCGCAAGGAAGACATGGTCGACTATACGAAGAAGGAAGAGGCGGCAGCAAAAGCCGCGGATACTTCTGAAGGATCTTCGGAAGAAGGCGCTGAGAATGCCTGAGAACGGCATACCTTCAGTTCTTACGGGCGCTCTCAAGTTCGGGATCAAGCCGGGCCTCGAGCGCATAACAAGACTCCTTGAATTGCTGGGCAATCCCCAGGATTCAGTCAAAGCAGTACATGTTGCAGGCACAAACGGCAAAGGTTCAGTTTGTACCTTTCTTTCCACGATCCTCGCTTGTGACGGCAAAAAAGTCGGTATATTCACATCACCGTATCTCGAGCGTTTCTCCGAGAGAATAAGAATAATTGACGGCAGGGAAGACGCGGTCCGTCTTGCCGAAGACGACAGCACAGGCGAGATCCCTTCCGGCAGACTGAACGAGCTTTCCGACAGAGTCGCCAAAGCTATGGAAAAGATGCTCGCCGAAGGCATGGAGCACCCTACCGAATTTGAGCTTATCACTGCCATAGGGTTCCTTTATTTCGCTGAAGAAAAGGTCGACATTGCCGTTCTCGAGACGGGCCTCGGAGGAAGACTTGACTCTACCAACGTGATAGATAAGCCGGTGGCAACAGCCATATGCGCCATAGGACTGGATCACTGCGCGGTACTGGGTTCTGATGTCTCGCAGATCGCATCTGAGAAAGCGGGCATCTTCAAAAAGGATGTTCCCGCTGTCTGTCTGGAGCCTTCTGACATGATACTTTCCGCAAGCATGAAAGAAGACGTCAGGAAGACTCTGACCGGTGCCGCCATCGAAAAGGATTCTCCACTTACATTCGTCAGTGCTGACGGCGCGGATAAGAATGCGGTCTTTGGTATGAACGGAAAGATGTCCTTCGAACTTGACGGATATAAATACTCCACAGCGCTTAACGGCAGACACCAGGTAGCAAACGCCGCGCTTGCGATAGCGCTCGCAAGGATATGCGGGGCTTCCCAAACATCGATCGAAGAGGGAATAAGCCTTACCAGATGGAAATGCCGCCTTGAGTTATTGTCTTTGGACCCGGTCGTTTTCATTGACGGCGGCCATAATCCGCAGGGCGCGGAAAGCCTTGCTCTGACCTTTAACGATGTCCTGGGTGGCACGCTGAAAGGCAGAAAGATCCGCATAGTTGCGGGCATGATGGCCGACAAAGACGTCAGGGGAGTATATGAGGCTTACCTTAACGGCGGGCTCAATATTGCCGAAGCTGTGACAGTAAGGCCGGAAAACGCAAGAAGTATGAATCCTATTGAACTTTCTAGAATAATTAATCTTGTGTATAATAACAAAGTTCAAACCCTGGAGGCAGGTTCGCCCGAGGAGGGGGTACGCATTGCGCTTGAGCGTTCAAAGGCTGACGGAATGCCGCTTCTCGTTACGGGATCGCTTTATCTGGCCGGACAGGTAAGAGGTTATCTGAAAGGAATCATTTGATGCACGATTATCTGAGATACATCATGATGATACAGCCCATCACCGAGACGAGTCTCATCCTTTTCGATGTGAGCAACGAAGAAAAGGGCAGGATCGTCAGACAGTACAACCGCGCTCTCGAGAATGCAAGGGGCGAGGGTACTGATGTTGCGCAGATCTTCCTTAAGCCTCTTATCGCACAGTATCAGAAATGGGGAGACCCTGCTCTGATCTTCGGTCTCTGCCTTGCAAGAGAGGGCCAGTTCAAGAGGGCTGAAGGAAGCCTTACTTATGCTATTTCAGGAACCCTGGGAAGCGAACAGCAGCTGTCTATCGCTCAGGAAGCGCTCAGATTCGTCAGGGAAGATATAAAGAATCCGCCGAGTGATCTTCCTCCGGCAGATCTCGCAGGCAAGATCAGGAACGCGAAAATGGCTTCCGATGAGACTCCTGCGGGCCGTGTGGGATTCCAGGCACCGATACTCATGAGAGCGCAGCGCGCCAATGAGCGTCCCCAGATGGCGACGACAAAAGAACGCCGTGATATAATGATGCGCTCGGGCGGAGTAGGCGATGAGCTTCCTGATGATTCCATCAACATCGAGGATGTTGCGTCACCCGGAGAGAAGATGAGACGCGCCGTTACAGTGCTTATTGTTATGGGCGCTCTGGCACTGGTTGTCATCTTCGTGATCTTCGGAGTCATTCCGCTCATCCATACGGTTACCGAAGGCGGAGACGCAAAGACCAAGCTCGATTACCTTACCGGTGAGCTTAATAAGGTAAGGGGTGACGTGGAGATATCGTCGATCATGGAAGCATACGACGCAAGATTCTCCATCCCTGCAGAGACTGACTCCAACGGTAATCCCGTAACCTATACGACTACCACACCTCCGACCACACCGGAGACAACAACGGAGAGCACTACGGCCCTTACGGCATTCATAGTAAACACTGATCCTTCTGAAACAAGCGGACAGACAACAAAAGGCAATTAAACGGAGGCAACTCTAATGAACTATATAAGCACAAGAGGATATGAGAAGAAGTACAAGGCTTCTGAGGCAATAATCCAGGGAATCGCACCTGACGGCGGACTTTTCGTTCCCGATGAGATACCACATCTGAGCGACGATGATATCCTTGCGATGACGAACATGCAGTTCTACCAGATCTCTGCAAAGGTCCTTTCCATGTTCCTTACGGATTTCACCGAGGCAGAGCTTCTAAACTTTGCATCACAGGCGTATTCAGAGGAGAAGTGGGGAGAGAATCCGGTTCCTCTTGTCCAGCTTAACCAGTACAACGACAGGGAATACATCCTTGAGCTCTGGCACGGACCTACGTGTGCTTTCAAGGACGTAGCTCTTCAGATGCTGCCTCATCTCATGACCGCTTCCGTTAAGAAGACAGGCCTTAACAAGAAGATCTGCATCCTTACCGCTACTTCCGGAGATACCGGAAAGGCTGCCCTCGAAGGCTTCAAGGACCTTCCGGGAACAGAGATCATCGTATTCTATCCGACCGGCGGTGTATCTGAGGCACAGAAGCTCCAGATGGTTACGACCGACGGATCCAATACACATGTTATCGCGGTTGACGGATGCTTTGATGATGCCCAGACAGGCGTAAAGAACATTTTCGGCGATGATGCTTTCAAGGCTGAACTCGATGCCAAGGGTATCATGCTGTCTTCTGCCAATTCGATCAACTGGGGACGCCTCGCACCTCAGATCGCTTACTATGTTTATTCTTACATCGAGCTTTTGAGGACAGAGAAGATCAAGAAGGGTGAGGAGATCAACATCGTTGTTCCCACGGGCAACTTCGGCAACATCCTTGCCGCCTGGTTTGCAAAACAGATGGGAATCCCCGTAAGAAAGCTTATCTGCGCTTCCAATCGCAATAAGGTCCTCTGCGACTTTTTCTCTACGGGCGTTTACGACCGCAACAGGGAATTCTTCAAGACGACTTCACCTTCTATGGATATCCTTATCTCTTCGAATCTCGAAAGACTCCTTTACGAGGTTACGAACGGTGATCCCGCAAAGGTTACCGAATGGATGAAAGAGCTTTCCGAAGAAGGCAAGTATACCGTTGACAAGGATACGTTAAAGCTTCTTCAGCGCCAGTTTGTAGGCGGTTTCGCAGATGAGACCGGTGTCGCCAAGACGATCCTTGAGGTCTATGACCGCACGGACAACGTCATCGATACGCATACTGCAGTAGGCTTCAATATCTACGGACGCTACCACCAGCGCTCTAATGATGACAGCAAGACGGTCTTTGCATCAACCGCTTCGCCTTTCAAGTTTGCTCCCGCAGTTATGGATGCGATCAGAGGCGCCGGCTACAGCAGCGGAAGATCTTCCGACACATTGATCCGCGAGCTTTCCGAAGAGAGCGGCCTTGAGATCCCTGAGTCTATCGCGACCCTTGGCGAAAAGGAGATACGCCACAAGGACGTTATCGCAAAAGAAGACATGGAGAGCAAGGTAAGAGAGATCCTTATCGGTTGATTTTTTGAAATCTGATAACAGGGCACCTCAACTGTTTGTTGGGGTGCTTTTCTTTTTCCCGATCTTAATGAAATTGTTGTTGTAAAGGTAGTTCAGTACGGACGCACCGATGATTATCGCGTAGCCTAAGATGCTGAGCCAGTCGGGAATTTCGCCCAGGACAATAAGTCCCAGCAGGGCTGTAAATATAACAGTCGAATAGTCGTAGATGGATATCTCTTTTGCAGGACACATTGCATACGCAGATGAGATGAATATCTGTCCGAAGCAAGCCGCTACACCGGTCATGATGCAGTAGAACAGCTGCAGAGGAGTTATCGGCTGATAAGTGAATATGATGAACGGTATAAGGATGATGCACGAAAAAGTCGAGAAGAAAGCTACTACGATCAAAGGACGTTCGCCGTTGACCGTAACCTTGCGGAGAAAAGCATAAGCGATACCCGCGCAGATGCCGCCAATAAGGGCTACTGCCAGTGGGAACAGTGAATCTCCGGATACACCTAATCTGCCAAACAGAAATGAAGGTTTTACAACAAATACCGCACCGGCCAGCGCCGTAAGAATGGCAGCCCACTGGAATCCGTCAGCAGCCTCTTTCAGGATGAAGATCGAGGTGACCAGAGCAAAGAACGGCGAGAGCTTGTTGAGCATCATGGCATCCGACATATTCGTGTGCGAGATCGCATAGAAGTTGGCGAGAATACCTATGGTACCGAACGAAGCGCGCATTATAAGGCCGGGCATAGAGCCCTTCTTTATCTTGAACTTTTCGGGTGATCTCGCAAGCATGATATAAGACATGGCGATAGCCACGAGGTTCCTGAAGAAGGCCTTCATGAAGACAGGCATATCGCCCGCAAGATTGATGAACAGAGCCATAACCGCAAAAGAAAATGCGGATATCAGAAGGAAGATAACACCTTTTGTGCGGGGTGAAAGACGCCCCCTGGTCTTTTCCGTCATTTTTGGCTCCTTTCGCGTCAGATTTTAAGCGCCATTGGTCAAAAGTTCAATTGACACTATCACTAACTCCCAATAAAATTTATAATTACTTGTAATTTAGGAATACTTTGAAATGAGGTTTTTTAATATATGCTGCGTATTGGAATGCTCGGATGCGGAAAAATGGCTGCGAAGATGGCAGATGCGCTCAAAGGTCATGATGAGATCGAGATAGCCGGTGTAGCCGCAAGAGAGAGAAGCAAGGCAAAAGCATTCGCGGCGGCACATTGCCCCGATGCAAAGGTCTATACGAACTATACCAAGCTCGCGGCAGCTGATGACATAGATCTCATCTATATCGCTACTCCCAACACATATCACTATGAGCACGCTATCATGTGCATCAAGGAATATAAGAACATCCTTGTGGAAAAGCCTTTCGCCATGAGCAAGGCTGAAGCCGACAGTATCTTTTTCGAAGCAAAGAATAGAAATCTTTTCGTAGCCGAGGCAATGTGGACATCCTTTATGCCTTTGCACGCACAGATGATGGAATGGGTGGATGAAGGCAGGATCGGTCAGGTCAAGTATATTTCCGCAAATCTGGGTTATGACATCACTGACGTGCCCAGGCTCAATGACCCGGTACTGGGCGGCGGCGCTTATCTTGACCTTGGCTGCTATACGACCAACCTTGCGCTTTCACTGATGGGAGACGACATCAAGGTGTCACGTGTTTTCGCTAGAAAATATTCCACAGGCATTGACAAGGATACGACATACTGCCTTGAGACAGATGACGGCACGTCTCTTGCCGTACTTTATGTAACCATGACGACCAACACCGACAAGAATGCCGATATCGTCGGTGAGAGCGGAAGGATCCATGTCACAAATATCAACAATTACCGCATGATCGAGCTCTATGACGAGAACGATGAAGTTGTTGAGACTGCTGAGGCGGAAGGTCCGCTCTTTGAAGGGTATGCGATCGAGGTGCTTGCCTGCGCGGACGCTATCTCGAAGGGCCTTGTCCAGGCTCCCGAGATGCCGTGGGCAAAGACTGCAAAGATCGCGCAGATCAACGATACAGTAAGGTCGATGATGTAAAGATGTCAGAGAATAAGGCAACAACAATACGTAATAAGAGCAGACGAAGGATTAAGTTCGTCGTTGTAAACGGCTTGATCGCTGCTTTGTACGTGGTCTTCACCGCACCGTTTGCCAACATAGCATATGGTCCGATTCAGTTCAGGATCGCAGAGGTTCTGGCAGTTATGCCGATCTTTTCTGCTGCCACGATCCCGGGTGTAACCCTCGGATGCTTTCTTGCCAATCTTCTGAATCCTAACAATCTGGGTCCCGTTGATATTATCGGAGGCACGCTTGCTACACTCATCGCAGGTTGTTCCTCATATTTTATCGGAAAGAAAAACAAGCCGTTGGGAATCATTCCGCCGATCGTTGCTAACGGCCTTATCGTCGGCGGCTATCTGCCGTTCCTGCTCGTTGATCCGGGCAGCACGGTGACTATCCAGGCAATCGGCATAAGCATGCTTTCGGTTGCCGGAAGCGAGGCAGTCCTGCTCGTTGTTCTGGGACTTCCCCTGATCGCGCTCATCGCGAAAACAAAGATAAAGGACCTTTTGTAAATGCCGCAGTATTTTGATACAGATCCCAATACTCCTTCAGACCGCAAGCTGATCGATTACCGTGCAAACGGAATCAACTTCGAGTTCATCACGGATACTGCTGTCTTCTCGAGAAAAGGAGTCGATTTCGGAACTGATCTCATGATCAATGCCATTATCGCCGACATCAAAACGAGAAAGCACAGGAACGAGAGTTTCTTGGATCTCGGATGCGGTATGGGAGTAGTCGGTATCGTTATCAAGAACTGCTTTATGGGTTTCTCCGTTACGGGTGTTGATGTCAATTCACGCGCGGTCGGACTTGCTCAGGAGAACGCGGAGAGGAACGGCGTTCCCGTAGATTTCAAACAGAGCGACGTTCTTTCGGCTATTCCGGAAGATCAGCTTTTCGATATGGTTGCCACGAACCCTCCCGTAAGGGCAGGCAAGGCAACGGTATTCAGATTCTATGAGGAAGCTTACGCGCACATGAAGGAAGGCGCGTATCTCTATGTCGTACTTCAGAGAAAACAGGGCGCACCTTCGACTGCCGCGAAGCTTGAAGAGCTTTTCGGCAACTGCGAGACTCTTACGATAGACGGCGGATACAGAGTAATGAGGTCACAGAAGACAAATGCCTGATATTCTTGCCATCGTTGACGGTTTCCTTCCATATCCGTTTATTGAATCCTACTGCATGTTCTTCATATACAGTTTTCTCGGCTGGATACTTGAAGTCATCTATTACGGTGTTACTGAAGAACGTTTCATCAACCGCGGATTCCTGTCGGGGCCTATTTGCCCGGTTTACGGACTTGCTTTCTATGCGGCGGTATGGATCTTCGCGCCTCTTTCGAGCAACTTTTTCATAATCTTTTTCGGAATGGCAGCGTCCTGCACGGTAGTCGAACTGATAGCAGGCGAGATACTCTATCACACGTTCCACATGCGCTGGTGGGATTATTCCGATTACAAGCTTAACTACAAAGGCTACATCTGCCTGAGATTCTTCATTTACTGGGGTATCGCGGCTTCTCTCGGTATCTATGTGCTCCATCCGGCAGTGCTCATGCTCGTAAGGCACATCACTCTTCCGGTCAAAGCCGTTCTTCTGGTCGCGTTTACGATCATGATGGTCACCGATATCATCGTTACCATTGCGACCATCATCGGATTCCAGAAGAAGGTCAAAGCCTTTACAAAGCTGTCTTCCGGCATGAAGATCGTATCCGACAAGATCGGTTCGGGTATCTACGGAACGGTCGATACGATAGTAACGGTCAGCGAGCCCACCAAGAAGCATTACGATGAATACAGAAAGCTCATAGCCGAGAACCGCCGCCTTGAAAAGGAAATGGCGGCTGCGCACCGTGCCGCAGAGAAGGCTTTTGCAGAGCAGTTTACCGATGCCGAGAAAGAGAGCTTAAAACTTGCCAAGCAGGCAGCAGGGGATTCCGTCAAATCCTTTATGTCAACGCTCAAGGCAGGCGAGCGCCGTCTTGCGGGAATCGTAACGGTCGGATACGGTGCCTCCAGGAAGACCGTTCTTGCGTTAGTCAGACGGGGAGCTTCAAACGACCCGGATGACCAGAACGATGAGGCCGAAACAGAAGCCGACGAAGACGGCGGAAACATTTGATATAATAGCCACGAAAATAAACACAGAGCAGGAGAATTAATATGTCATCAGCATGTGATTCATGTCCGTCGAAAAACGGATGCACTTCTCAGGATTCATGTCCTTCGCTTCAGCAGAAAGACCAGCTCGCAGCAGGATCTTCCGTAAAGAAAGTCATCGGTGTTGCAAGCGGTAAGGGCGGTGTAGGTAAGTCATTCGTAACCTCTGTTCTTGCAGTTCAGCTCGCAAGACAGGGCTACAAGGTCGGAATAATGGATGCAGATATTACAGGTCCGTCTATTCCTCAGTCATTCGGACTCGAAGATAATCTTCTTGCAACCGATGACCAGCTTATCGTACCGGCTGAGACAAAGACCGGTATCAAGGCTGTCAGCGTAAACCTTGTTCTTGCTGACAAGGAAGCTCCGGTAATCTGGCGCGGTCCTGTCCTTAATTCACTCGTAAAGCAGTTCTGGGGACAGGTCAACTGGGGCCCTCTCGACGTCCTTCTTATCGATATGCCTCCGGGAACGGGTGATGTTCCGCTTACCGTTTTCCAGTCGATCCCGATCGACGGTATCCTTCTTGTCGCAACGGCACAGGATCTTGTCTCGATGATAGTCAACAAGGCGCGCAACATGGCCTCCATGATGAAAGTGCCCGTACTCGGTATGGTCGAGAACATGAGCTACGTTAAGTGCCCTCACTGCGGTGACAGGATCGAACTCTACGGTGACGGAAAGGCAATAGAGAAGTCTGCAGCTGAGATAGGCTCAACTGTTCTGGACAAGCTTCCGCTCGATCCCGAGGTTACCAAGCTCGTCGATTCCGGCAATGCCGAATCGGTTGCGGAAGACATTCTGGAAGGCACGGTCTCAATGTGCAAAAAGCTTCTGGCTCAGTAACAAGACGGATCGCCGCCATAATACTCCTGATTGCGTTCCTGCTTGGGCCAGCCTCATGCGGGAAAAAGGGAGGAACGGTTCAGAGCTCTGCTTCGTCAGGAACGGGCTACCGTGAGTGTCTGGGCGAATTTGCCTATGATCTTCCCGCGGTGTGCATGGTCTGGGAACCTGTGGAAGGCGAGACCGATGAGAGCGGAAACCCTGTTTACGGCATCCAGTACAGGGAGATCAAGGATTTAGATAAGCTCCTTGCATCGACTGACGCCGTATTCCTGATCTATTTCCACAGCTCGGTCTACGGGGATGATCACGGCATTACCGCGCTTGTTGAAGAGATAGCCGAGCGCCTTGCCGGAAAGCTTGTTGTCGTATCGCTTGATGCCGCTGAGTTCAAAGACCTTGCAGGAAAATACCAGATAACGATGCTGCCGGAATTCGTCCTATGCGGATACGGCAGGGAATCTAAAGTGTTCGGTACCACTGAAAAGCAATCCTGGACGATGCAGGAAGTGGTAGACTGGCTGGCCGAAAACGGTTACAGCATAAACGGAGGTTAAGACTCATGCCCGAATATGTTTATGTCAGCACTATCGGACAAGACAGCCACAGGTTCGGAGATCCCTGCGGTGACTGCAGAATAATGCTCGGAGGGGTGAGCATTCCTTCGGACAGGCCTGTCATCGCAAACAGTGACGGCGATGTGATCCTTCATGCGGTCACTAACGCGATATCAGGATATACAGGTAAGATCGTTTTGGGCGGCATAGCGGATAAGCTCTGTCTTGAAGACGGTATCAAAGACAGTTCTGTATTCCTTAAGAAAGCAGTTGAAGATATTCAGGGCGCAAAGATAATACACTGTTCCGTAAGCGTGGAGTGTCTTGTCCCGAAGCTCAAGCCTCATCTTGACAGCATCCGCTCTAAGATAGCGGAACTCCTTGACCTGCCTGTATCTTCAGTCGGATTAACGGCAACGACAGGTGAAGGACTTACATCCTTCGGAAAGGGCGAGGGTATCCAGGCCTTCGTTATTCTGTCATTCAGAAAAGAAGCTTAATCCTCAAAGGGCTGCTTCTGCCATCTTGCCCTGACGATCTCGCGCGCAACGGCGACATCTTCAGGCGTGGTTATCTTGATGTTCGCATAGCTTCCTTCAACGAGCGTGACGGTAAGTCCGCATCTCTCGGCAATCAGCGTATCGTCTGTTGCGGTGATGCCTTCTTCGGAAGCGTAGTAATCAACGCATTTCATAAGTTCGGAGAACCTGAATCCCTGAGGAGTCCTGACGGCGTAATAATCGCTTCTGTTGGGGGTTGATTCCACGATTACCTTTCCGTCTTTGGATACCGATGTTTTCTTGAGCGTGTCTTTTACGGCAACTGCGCTCGCGCATACGGGAGAAGTCTCAAGGCCTTCGTATACGGCCTTTATCTCTTCTTTGGTCACCAGACATCTGGCTCCGTCGTGGATCAGTACAAGGTCATCGTCATCTGCGTCTTCGATGGCGCGTATTCCGTTGAGAACTGAAGCGGATCTTGTAGCGCCGCCTTCCGCATAACTGATGTCGAGTCCGGGGAAATAGTCCGTCACGATACTCATAAGCTTCGGCTTCAGATCTTCCGTTGTTATGAGGATTATCCTGCAGTCGATATCCGGATAAGACGATGCATAATCGTCGATCGCTCCTAAAGTCCTTGCGATGACCGGGAGCCCCAGTACATCGATCATGAGCTTCGGTACGGGTCCGCCCATTCGCTTGCCGCTGCCTGCTGCCGGGATGAGAAAATAACACTTTCTATTCATGACGCGCACCTCCTTTGATCATGAGAACAGGATATCGATCGCTTCCTTAAGGTTATCTGCGTATATGAATTCGGGAAGTTTGCCGCCGTTGGTTCCGGTCTCTTCCTTCTCGACCGCCTGTCTGCAGCTTCCGGGCAGGACGACTGTCGTTATTCCGATCTTGGCTGCGGTGAGGCACCTTTTCAGGATGCGGGTAACAGGTCTGATCTCGCCTGACAGGCCGACCTCTCCGAGGATAAGAGTATCTTTGCGTACGGCTATGCCTCTGGCGGATGACACGAGCGCCGCGCATATTGCAAGATCCGTAGCCGGATCGCTGACCTTGAGTCCTCCGATAACGTTGATAAAACAATCCTTCGTGCCCAGCCCTAATCCGATCATTTTCTCGCATACGGCAAGGAGCATCATGATGCGGTTGCGGTCGGGACCTGCGGTCATACGCTGGGGAGTGGGATAAACGCTTTCCGTGACCAGCGCCTGAACTTCGACCGTAAGCGCGTCATTGCCTTCGATGGTGGATGTGAGGACCGATCCGGGACTGTCTATGGGACGTCCCGCGACAAGCAGTGCCTGCGAACTTTCAACAGGCATGAGGCCTTTCTCGGCCATCTCGAAGAACGCGATCTCGTTGCTCCTGCCGAATCGGTTCTTGGCTGAACGGATGATCCTGTAACCTCCTGTAGCGTCACCTTCGAAAACAAGCACGGTATCGACCATATGCTCGATCGTCTTCGGACCTGCGATCGTACCGTCCTTGGTGATGTGGCCTACCATGATGATCGTAATACCGTTGGTCTTGGCGATCCTTATAAGGCCTGCGGTAACTTCGCGTGTCTGTGCGACACCGCCCGGAGTGCCCGCGACCTGTTCGGAATAAAGCGTCTGGATTGAGTCGATTATGCAAAGGCAGGGCTTGTTGTTCTTGATCTGTTCGGCGACCTTCTCGAACCTGGTCTCGCTGCAGATAAGGATATTGCGCTTGATACCGAGACGCTCGGCACGCATGCCGATCTGTGCCGGAGATTCTTCTCCCGATACGTAGAGGACTTCTCCGGTGCCCTTGTAGGAATTGGCGATCTGCATGAGGATCGTGGACTTACCGATACCCGGTTCACCGCATACCAGGGTTACTGAGCCTTCGGTGATACCGCCTCCGAAAAGCGAGTCCAGGCTGCCTATGCCGCTGGAGATCCTCTTGTAATTCTCCTTGCCGGCTTCGGCAAGTCTGACCGTGACCGAGGAATCGGTCCAGGAATATGTGTTGGCGGAAAGGGCGGGGGAATCGGTCTTTGCCGCTTTGCGGGATTCTTCAGCGGGCGCTTCAACGAAAGTGTTGAACATTCCGCAGGAAGGACATTTGCCCATCCATCCCATTGCCTCGTATCCGCATTCCTTGCAGAAAAAAGTAACGTTCTTCTTTGCCATAACGAGCATTCACCCCGGGTTGATCTTTATACTCAAAGTATAACAAACTTAAAGTCTCTTTCGAGGTCATAAAGTCCCGTTTTTGGGGACAGTAAATGAAGGTCAGGTAATGGCTTTATTTGGCCGGAAGGCACTCTATTACGATCCAGCGGAGCGTCTCGCCGTTCCTGACGTTTGAAGTTAACGTGTTGTCATAAACCACTTTGTAGCGGTCAGACGCGTAATGCTCTATCTCGTAGATCAGCGGGCTGAATCCCACGTTCGTTGTGAGGATGAATGCGTCGTTGTCATATTCGTTCCTGAAATTGTCGAGTTCGAAAAGAGTGGAAACGGTCATTTTCCCGGTCATGTGATCGACTTCGGAGAATTCGCTGATGAAAGGATCCACGCGGTTGTCGATATGAACCTTTACGCCTTTGAAAACGAGCCATGAACCGCTGTTGAAATCGTTGAACAGCTTCTTGTAGCCTTTTTCCTTTACGAATGTGACCGCGTTGTCATCGTATGCAGCCATCTTCTCGATATCGGCCATGGTTCCCGTAGGCAGGTATGTACGGATGTTGAGTACTCCTGCCATGAGGAACATGCCTGCGCATATACCTGCCAGCAAGAGGTAGAAAGCCTTTGAAAGCTCCGCTTTTTTGCCGGAGAGCTTCGGGATCAGATTCGTAATGAGCCAGGTGATGACATCCTGATACGCTTTCGGCGCGAAAAGGATGAACATAAGGGAGAAATGCAGCATGAATCTTCTGTAGACACATGAGATCACAAGGAACATGCATAAAAGAGCGAGCTTGGTGATCGCGTCTTTCTCGAATTCCCTGATGCCTTTGCCGCACATGAAGCCTACAAAGACCAGAAGGATAAGGAAGATCTGGATTATGGTAAATGTTACGGGATTCCATTCATCGATCTCTGCCCATACGCCTTTAGCGCCGGACTGGCTTAATGCGTAAGTCCAAAGCCTGATGCCGATGGGGTTGGCGATCGAAACTATAAAGCCTGCTGCTGCGCCGATGATGAGCGTGACGGCGGTGCGCCACTGCTTAAAGATGAGCTCGATAACGATGAATACCGCAAGAATGGCGAAATAAAGCGGAAGCATTCCGCCGTGGAGCCATGCGAGAAGGAAGGCTCCCGCTGCAAATACTGCGGCTTTGAAAACCGGTTTCTTTTCGCTCATCAGGATGACAATGGTTAAGATGACGATGAATGTTGAAGCAGTCGAAGGTCTTGCATTGTAATCGGGAAAACCTTTGAAAACACAGCCTAAAACCATGACGGCCAGACACATAAGCGGATGGGCGGTCTTTCTGATGTAATTCGCGATAATGAACGCGGTACCAAAGGAAAAAAGCGTGCTGACTGCCAAAACACCGTAAAACCTGAACAATTTATATACGAGTCCTAATATCAGATACCAGCCGGTCTCATGCGCCGTAAAAACAAGGCCTTCATGCCAGCTGTATATCTCGTCGGTTATGAAATGTCCCGATGAGATAGCGTCAAGACCGAGCTTTATCTGTACCGAACAGTCGAGCACCCAGCCGCTTAAGTGGTTCATGGATGCGAAAGGACTGAAGATGAGAAGTGCAGCCGCAATGACAAAAACGGCCGAAGGATCGGTCTTGGTCGTCTTTTTAAGCTTAAGTTCGGATTCATTATTCATGATTGTATTTTAGCGGATAAAAATAAACTTACAAATAGCGATTACAAAAACCGGCCTGAATAGTAAAATATCATTATCAACATTTCAGGGAGGTATTTACCATGAAAAAGTATCAGTGCGTATGCGGCTACATTTACGACCCCGAGATCGGTGATCCTGATAACGGAATTGCTCCGGGAACTGCATTTGAAGACCTTCCGGATGATTGGACATGCCCCATCTGCGGAGTAGGCAAAGACATGTTCAGTCCTGTTGATTGAGCAAAGAAACAGGAGATCAGATAATTGGGAGTAGGCAAAGACAGAACGGACAGCCGTGAAAGGCTGATAGTCCGTACGGGAATAATCGGAATAGTCGCAAATCTGCTGCTGGCTTCAGCCAAGGCAGCAGCCGGACTGGCAGCAGGATCCATCGCAATGGTCCTTGACGCCGTAAACAACACCAGCGACAGCCTCTCGTCGGTCATAACGATAATCGGCACGAAGCTTGCGAACAGGAAGCCTGACAAGAAACATCCGCTGGGACACGGCAGGATCGAATACCTGACCCAGATCATAATCGCGGGGATCATACTCTATGCGGGTATTACCGCCCTGATCGAGTCGATCAAGAAGATAATCGAGCCTTCCGAAGCGGATTTCAAGGCAATCTCGCTGATCGTAATTTCCGTGGCTATCTTTGCGAAGATCGGTCTCGGCCTTTATTTCCGTTCGAACGGCAAAAAGGCGAGATCCGAACTTCTGACTGCATCCGGTACCGATGCGCTGTTTGATGCGGTCTTGTCCACGGCGGTCCTCATTTCCGCAGTCATCTATCTGATCTTCAGGATCAATATAGAAGCTTATGTCAGTATCCTGATCTCGCTGTTCATCCTCAAGGCGGGCTTTGACATAATCCGCGAAGCCGTCGATGACATGCTCGGCCACAGGGTCGAAAAAGACGTGACCGGCAAGGTCAAGAGGACAGTCGCGTCTATCGGCGGCGTTTACGGCGTGTATGACGTTGTTCTGCACAATTACGGCCCCGACAAGTATCTGGGTTCGCTCCATATCGAGGTGGATGACACCATGACCGCTGACAGGATCGATGCGCTTACGCGTGAGATCGAGCAGCAGGTGTATCTCTGCACGGGCGTAATACTGACCGCAGTCGGTATCTACTCCAGAAATACGGGTGATGACGAATTCATGGCTATGCGTTCCGAGATCACCCGCCTTGTAATGAGCCACGAAAACGTGATCCAGATGCACGGCTTTTATATTGACGGAGAGAAAAAGAGAATAACTTTCGATATCATAATTGACTTCGATGAGAAGGATATAGAGGGTCTGTATAACCATATAATGGCCGATGTAAAGGAGGCAGCGCCTGGCTTTGAAGTCCATATTCAGCTTGATTACGACATAAGTGATTAAGAGTTGAAAAATAGTTGTTGACAAACAAGACCTTCGACCATATAATAATCGGGCACGCGGGATTAACTCAGTGGTAGAGTGTCACCTTGCCAAGGTGAAAGTCGCGAGTCCGAATCTCGTATCCCGCTCCACCTTTTCCCCGAAGGCATTATGCCGTCGGGGATTTTTGTTATACGGGCGGAGGATTCTCCAATGGAAAGCAAATGGAGCATCTATTACTCTAATACCATATCGCCTGCTAACCTGAAGAGCGATTACACTCTCTACGGCAGGCTTATGCGTGTCTGCGGTATCTACCAGAACAGGACCGCCTGTGAATACATGGGCTCGAAAATGAGCTATGCCTCTCTTGCCAAAAACGTTAACCGCACAGCAGTCATGTGGAGAAAACTCGGTGTCTCCATGGGTGACCGTGTCCTTTTGTGCATGGGCGAGTGCCCCGACATAATTCTTTCTGTCTATGCCCTGGACAGTCTGGGGGCAGCTTCGGTCCTGATGATCCCGAACAGCAGTTCCGAGCATTTTGAGGAGATAGCGAACGACAGCGGCGCAAAATACTGTCTGATGTCGTTCAATCAATATGAGAATTACGCAGAGTCGATAGCAAAGACCAAGATAAAAACGGTCATAATCGGCAAGTACTCGGATTACATTACCGGCATTTCCAAAAGCATGTTCAGGTTCTATCCGCTGTCTACCTACGATGCCGTTGTTCCGGCCTTCAAGAACAGGGATAAGGCTGAAGCTAAGATCGTAACGTGGCGTGAAGCCATGACGGAGAGCGAGAACGAAGGTGAATTCAGACCTGACAACAATTACAAACGTATCTGCGTAATGCTCGAGACCGACAACGCTTCGGACGGCGGCGTGACATGCGCTTACAGCGCCGGAGCGCTCAACACCTCGGCCAATATTGCGATGTTCCTCGAGAAGGAGTCCGATTCGAGACTTTCACGGCCTTCGAGAGTGCTGTGCCTGAACGAGATATGCTTTGCATTCGGTTTCAGCGTGGGCATGAACGATGTCCTGCTTTCGGGACAGACACTTATAATCTTCACCTGGTTCGATGCGGAATGGACTTCTTTCCCGATAATGAGATACCGTCCCGACACTATAATCGGGTACAACGGCACTGTCGCCAGGCTCAACGAGAACGGTATCAACAGGAACGTAATGAGATCCGTTTCGATGATCGTATGCGGAAGCGGACTTTTGACGAGTACCCAAAAATCGGCTTTGTTCAACAAGTCCGGAAAGAATGAGGATGAACTCCGGATATGTTCTGTAACCGGCTGCGATGAGACGCTGGCTTTTGCTTATACTCCCAAAGGAACGACAAGCGACAGGATGATCGGCATTCCGATGCCGGGCGTTTTCATGAAGATAGCGGACAGTGAGACCGGAGAGGATATGCCTCAGGGAAGGACAGGCGAGATAGCGGTCTGTTCGCCTGTCAGCTGTCTGGGACTGGTGAAGGATGAGAAAACTGTGCCCGGCGCTTTAAGACATCTGCCTGACGGAAGAGACTGGTTCTTTACGGGCATGATAGGCAAGATGGATGAGAAAGGATTCTTCTCGCTGATAAGCCGGCCCGGAAGTGTTTATAAGATCAACAGTTTCCCTGTTTATCCGACACAGGTGGACAGGGTTATCTCCATGGTCGCAGGCGTTGTTGATGCCGCTTCGGTCGTTGTTGAGGATGTATCCGGTCCTAAGCTCGTTGCGGCGGTCGTTCCGGCAGAGCAGCTCCTTTTTGACAATGATCTTCTTGCGGATCTCAAGCAAAGGATTACGGACGAGTGCCTTATGGTGCTCCACGAGGCAATGTGTCCTTCCAAAGTGGAGTTCTTTATAAATCTGCCCAAGGATTCAGCCGGAAACAAGGATTATGATGCACTTTTGGAAAGACTTGAAAGCGGCCGAGGTTTTGCGGGGAATTAATTGCACAAATGTGGTATTATCTTCACTTGAAATAAAAATTCAACGGAATAAGGTTTTTGAGAGGTAATCAATATGAAGCATTATGCCAGAAAGATACTTTGCCTTCTTTTAGCGGTATCCATGATGATCTCGCTGCAGGGTTGTTCAGCACTCAAAGAGATGCTGGCCGAGCCCACCGAGCGTCATTATGCGGGTGACCATAAGCCCGAATGGGGCGAAGAACCTACCGAGACCGAAGAGACAGAGCCTACCGAGACCGAAGAGACAGAGCCCACCGAGACCGATGAGACGGAAGCTTCAAAGAAGCCCGCTCCTACACAGGCTCCTGATGACGGCAAGTATATCAACACTTCCAGGGAACTGACCTATCCTGATCACGTTGCTTCATTTGATGAGGTCCATCCCAAGCACAAACCCGGCAGCCTCAAAGGCCAGGATGCCGTAAACAGGCTCAATGAAGTTGAGCAGGTAATTCTTAAGAATGCCGTCAGCTGCTATGTTGATGCCGATATCCTTTTCGAGAATCCCGAGAAGGTCGGAATTACGGGCATCGATCCCACTAAGGCCTGGGGCGATGTGACAACGCCTGCATCCAAGTATCCGGAGAAGAAGGCGTTCTATGAGAAGCAGAGAGATCTCCTTCTTGAGATCGATTTCGAGACTCTTTCAGGTGATGACAGGATCTGCTTCGACAAGCTCCTTTACGATATCGAAGAAGATATCTACGCTTATTCTTATACGGCATTCGAGTACTACACCATGATCTTTAATTCTCTGGTAGGTCCCCAGAGTGAAGTCCTTTTCCTTCTTGATGTTTTCACATTCGAGAACCTTAAGGATGCAGAAAACTATATTCTCGTACTCAAGGACATCGACAGGTACTATGACCAGATGTGCGAATACGAGGAGACAAGGGCTAAGTACGGATTTGCTTCCTCTCCCGAGAGCTATGAAGCTGCAGCCGTTACGTTCGACAATCTCGTTCAGCAGAAGGATGACTGCTTCCTTTACCAGTCTTTCGAGGAAAGACTCGACAAGATAAAGGGTCTGTCATCTTCCGACCGTGCACGCCTTATCAGGGAGAACGAGGATGCGATGAAGAATATCGTATTCCCCGAATTCGAAGAATGCGCCAAGCGTATGCGCGCCCTCAAGTCTGCAGGCGGCAGGGATGCAGGCCTCACCGAATACAGGGGAGGAGAAGCATATTACGCCATCCTTAACAGAACACAGACTAATAACGGCGCTACCATCGATGAGACTATCAAGCTCCTTGACAAGGAGATCAAGAAGACCGAAAAGGAGATGTCGGAACTCATGTCCCGCAGATCCGAATGGAAGGACGAGTATAATGCACGCGCTTATTCCAAGGGATCAGTCGATAAGAATCTCGATTTCTTAAGGGAAGCCGTAAAGCCCGATTTCCCGAAGATCCCGTCGCACGAGTACTATCTCATGGAAGTTCCGAAGGTATTCCAGGAGAGCTTCTCGCCCGCGGCTTATCTGGGATTCCATCTTGATAACTTCAATTCGAATGTCATCATCGTAAATAACAGGAGCGTAGATAAGAATTTCGGCATAACCTGCGCACACGAAGGATATCCCGGACACATGTTCCAGTCACTTTATACGCGCAGCAAGACAAAACACGTCTATATGTATGTTTCCGGATCCACAGGATACAAGGAAGGCTGGGCTACATACACTGAGTACTACTCTATGAAGTATTTCAGCGGCAACGGCGAATCTGATGCGGTCAAGTACGCAAGAGCTGATGACAGGCTGTCTCTGCTTCTTTCCACAAGGGTTGACTACGGCATTCACTATGAGGGCTGGTCGTTGGAAGAAAGCGTAAGCTATCTGAACGGACACGGTTTCTTTGTTACGAAGTCAAGCTTCTCCAAGTTCTACACGCTGCTCGTGACCGATCCCTGCTATTATGCCAAGTACGGCATGGGTTATGTGTGGACGCAGAATACGATGGATAACATGAGGAAGCAGTTCCCCAAAGCTACGGACAAGCAGATCCACACGGCGTACCTCGATTCGCTGACGGGAACGTTCGAGCAGATCGAAGAGAACATGAAAAAGCTTCTCAAATAGCAAGAAATGATGAAGGGATGTCTTGAAAATGAGGCATCCCTTATTACAATTAGAAGAAAAAAATCAAAAAAACTTTGTCACACGGGCCGTTGTGCTATAATTATCCTGAATATTTATATGGAGGATTGGCTTAATGGCTACCCTGACAAGGCTTGCAACAACGCTGACGGCGAGATTTTACCCGTCGCAGTCCTTAACAGATGCCTTTTATCTTGACGGAAGACTCTGCGGCAAAAGAGAGACACGTTCCGCTGATATTACGATAGACAAAGACGAAAGAGGTTTTTTCCTTTCTGTTTTCACACACCCGACGATCCAGGGTTTTGAGCCCGGTTCGCTCCCTCCGTTCGAACCCCAGCTCAGAGAACTTTGCAATGACGTAAAGAACGGCCACAAAGAGATCGACGGCATGATCGAGAAGTTCCTTTCGACCGCCGTAGAAGTTGCGGGAGCTCTCAAGCTTACTGACAACCAGACAAGAAATCCTTACTTCTCAGGCGTTATCGTCAGAGATTCCGAGGCGTTCGCCGTTACGATCGGCAACGGCCTCGCTTTCCTTTACAGGGACGACACGGTATTCCCACTTACTGACGCGGGGATCCCTATGGAACCGATCGACGCGTACGGCAACAGGGTAGGAGACTTCCAGTACTACTGCTCTTCCAAGACCGCCAACGCGCTCTGGTCCAACTTCTTCACACTGACACCCAATGATTGCATCATCCTCTGCAACAAGGCTGTTTACGATGCACTTGGACAGCGCGAGATCCTCAGGATCCTCACGGATGCCGAGGACCAGTGCGATGCTGCAGGCCTTATCCTTACACAGGCTTCTGCAAGGATGCCCAATACTCCTATGCAGATCTCCATCTCGTTCGTTGAGAGCGTTTCCAAGGAAGAGAAGCGCGGACTTTTCGGACGCAGAAAGAAGGAGAAGTCTTACGAGGACGAGCCTCATGAGATCACAGAATCCACCGTTGAAGGCGGTGAGGTAGGTGCAGCCGCAAAAGCAATCGCTGACGCGGGCTTCGTCAACCTCGATCCTGAGCCGGAAGTAGCTGCTGCTACTGTCGCTGCCGAGGCAGGACTTGACGGCAAGCCTTCTGATGGTCCGATCGTTTTCGGCGAGAATGCCGGTGAAGCTGCTCCTGCCGCTAAGACAGATGCGCTTCTCGAATTCCCCGACAAGAATGAACCTGCAAAGGAAGCATCAGCCGAGGAAGTCTTAAAGAACATCTTCGGAGAGATGAAGGAATCCGCAAAGAGCGATGCCGATGCCGCACAGGCTGCGGCTGAAGCGGCAAAGACCGAGTCGGCTCCCGGTTCCACTATCGCTTTCGATTTCGCTATGCCTTCGGCTCCTGCCGCTCCGGCAGCAGCACCCGTGGTACCCGCAGCTCCGGTCATCCCGGCAGCACCTGTCGTACCTGAGGTACCGGCCGTTGACATTCCTTCATCACCTTTTGTAGCCAAGGTCGGAGAACACCCGGAAGAAGCTGCAAAAGCTGCTGAGGCAGTTCCCGCAAAGATGAAGACGGTTTCGAGCATCGAGTACGTCCCCGATGTTGACGATGAGCCTACCAAGCCTGTTGATGACATAACCGCTGTACTGCATCAGTCTGAGAACGGCGCAGCTATCGCAGGCGCGGTTGCTGGCCTTGCAGGCACCGCTCCGGAAGCAAAACCTGCCGAGCCGGCAGCTCCCGTGTTCCCTGATCTGTCAACACCTTTCAATCCGACAGCTGCTGCGGCACCCGCAGCAAGTGCAGAGCCTGCTGCACCCGCTGCAACAAGTGCTCCTGCAGAGATCGTATTTACGGCAGGCAACGGCGGCAATATCCTCCAGCCTGCAGGCGAGCCTTTTGATCCGTATGGCAAGGCTTCTTCAGATGAACTGAAGAATGCACCTCCGCTTGTATTCGGAGATGATCTCTCTGCTGCAGACAAGCCGGTACAGACAGAACCCGAGGGCGCACAGTCTATTCCGGTTCCGGATTTCGAGCTTAATGAAAAGAAGCCCGAGCTCAAGGAAGAAGACAAGCTTTCCGTTGATTTCCCCGAGACGGAGACTCCTGCTGCACCCGCAGCACCTGCTGTTCCTGAAGTCCCGGTTGAAACGGTAGTGGAAGAGCAGCTTCCCGAATCAGAGAACCTTACCAGCGCGCCTCAGGCCGCTACACCTACTCCGGTTACATTTGTGGCTCCTGCTCCGGCACCCGCACCTGTACAGCAGAGCGCTCCGGCACCTGAACCCGCACCTGCACCTGCCGAGAACAATGAGGACGATATAATCCTTCCTTTCGGCAATATGGTTACCACTGTCGATCTCGGTGAGAAGCAGAAGAGTGACGATATTCCCCAGATGCCCCTGTATGACGGCGGCAATTTCGATACACCCGTCAATGCGGTAGGTTCGGAAGAGAAGATCAACCAGCCTGCAAATGACGTTTCCGCTTATGGCGATTACGGCGCACAGGATGTTGCTCCTGACATTGCTGCCGCAGCTCCCCCGTACCAGCCCTACGGCGGAGAGGCTTTCCCTACAAGCGATCAGGCTAACTATGGCACTTATAATACACAACAGACTGCATATGGACAGGGAGGTGTTCCGATGAGTGATAACAACGGTTTTGCAGGCGGCTATGGAAATGGTCAGCAGAACGGTGGTTCTTACGATCCGAATATGAACTACGGAGCTCAGGGTCAGCAGGGATATCAGGATCCTTACGGATACGGCCAGGGTTATCAGAACCAGGATTATCAGAACCAGGGCTATGATGCACAGGGTTATCAGCCGGGATACCAGAGTCAGCAGGGTTACGATACTCAGGGATATCAGCCCGGTTATCAAGGCCAGAGCCAGCAGGGATACCAGCCCGGATATCAGAGCCAGCAGGGCTATGAGCCTCAGGGATATCAGCAGGGTTACGATGCACAGGGTTATCAGGACCAGGGCTATCAGGCTCAGGGATACCAGGATCAGCAGGATTATTCGGGCCAGGCATTCGGAACACCCGGCCAGGAACAGGCAGCTTCCGCTTCTTCTTCCGCATCACTTGATGACGAATGGTTCAACAACATCCTTGGTGTTGACGGTGCCGGTGAAGTAGTTGATGACGGCGGCCAGTTCGGTTTCTCCGCACCTCAGGCACCTGCTCCGCAGCAGGCAGCTCCTTCCGCACGTCAGCAGGCCCAGTACGGCAATCCCGGACAGAATTCCTACAGACCCGCAGGTACAGGTCCGAGCAGCGTAGGCGGCAGACCTGCAGGCGCCCGCAAGTCACCTGTAGTCGGCGGCAGCGGCAGAAGCGGCGGCGGTGGAAGAAAGATGAAGCTCAACCGTAACGGATATATGTTCCTTGCGTTCGTGGCTATCCTTATCATCTGCATCATAATCGTTATCGCTCTTATCGCAAGAGGATGCAGCAAGAAGCCTGCAGAGACCACGGTACCTACATTTGAGACTTCGGATTTCGTGCCTACAACAGAATCAACGAAGGCGACGATCGAAGACAAGTCGGCTCCTATCGGTTACTTCGTATTCTCTGACAGCGTCGGATTCAGGACTTGGTGGGATCTCTTCCATTATGTTTACAAGATCGACCTCGACAACGAGCAGGATCCCCGTATCCAGACCATCATCAAGTATAATGCTCAGGATCCTGCAACTTATACTCCTCACAGCGGCGACAGACTGCTCCTGCCTCCTCTCGGAGTTATTGCCGGAACGATCCCCGTAACGTTCAAACCGGGCGGAACCCAGAACACTGAAGCGGCTGCCGGCGCAGATACAGGTGCAGGTGAGACCACTCAGGCTACCGAAGGATCGATCAAGATCAACTGAAGCGAAAATCATTAGAGCAACATATGCCCTCCGTCTCCAAAAATCGGGCCGGAGGGCATTCTTTTTTGTATATTCCCACCATCCTTTTTAACTACAAAAAGATATCCTGCAAGTATATAATGCAAGTGCTTTAAAATATGTGGAAACGAGGAAGTAATCCCATGCACAAGAAACTCTTCATACCCGGCCCTACGGAAGTGTATCCGGATGTTCTTGAGAAGATGGCCACACCCATGATCGGCCACAGGACCAAGGACGCTTCAGCCCTTCAGGAAGCTATCTCAAAGAAGCTTCAGAAAGTCATGATGACTAATAACACCATCGTTCTTTCAACATCATCAGGAAGCGGTCTGATGGAAGGCGCCGTAAGGAGTTTTACCAAGACACGCGCTGCAGTTTTCTCTATCGGAGCATTCGGTAAGAGATGGTACAAGATGTGTACATCAAACGGCATTGCTGCAGATCTTTTCGAGTCTGAGCTCGGACAGATCACAACACCCGAGATGCTCGAAGCAGCTCTTTCCACAGGTAAGTATGATCTTATCACCATCACACAGAACGAGACCTCCACAGGCATCCATAATCCTATGGCAAGGCTCGCTGAAGTCTATAAGAAATATCCGGATGTCATCGTCTGCGTTGACGCTGTCTCTTCAATGGCAGGAGATCTTATCCCTGTTGATGAGCTCGGTATCGACGTCTGCATCACATCCACACAGAAGTGTTTGGGCCTGCCTCCGGGAATGGCTATCGCTTCCGTTTCCGAGAAGGCAATCAAGAAGGCTGAGACAGTAGAGAACAGAGGTCTCTATTTCGACTATCTCGAACTCGTTAAGTTCGTTAAGGAGAAGCCTTACCAGTATCCTTCAACACCTTCCGAGTCCCATATGTTCGCTCTTGATTACCAGCTCGACAAGATCCTTGAAGAAGGCATCGAGAACCGTTATAAGCGTCACTGCGAGATGGCTAAGCTCGCTCAGGACTGGGCAAGGGAGCACTGTGAGCTCTACAGCGATCCGGATAACCTTTCCGTTACCGTAACATGTGTCAAGAACACGACCGGAAAGCCTTTCTCCGAGATCAGCAAGGCAATGGGCGAGAGGGGATACCTCATGAGCAACGGTTACGGCCCGCTCAAGGACGTCACATTCAGAATCGCTCACATGGGTGACCTTTCAATTGAAGAACTTCAGCAGTATCTCAATGATCTGACCGAAGTTATTGAAGCTTAAAATATAAATCGAAATATACAGAGAGGAAGATAATCATGAAGATCCTGATCACAGAAAGCATTGCTGAAGAGTCTGTACAGTATTTGAGAGCACAGGGATATGAGGTAGAGGAATACCTCGGTCATTCCCAGGAAGAGATCGAAAAGCACATCAAAGGTTTTGATGCGATCATCGTAAGATCCGCAACCAAGATCAATGAGGCCCTCCTGAACAACGCTGATTGTCTCAAGGCAGTCGGCAGAGCAGGAACGGGAATCGACAACATCGACGTAAATGCATGCACAGAGCACGGCGTTATCGCTCTTAACACTCCTACAGCCAACAACATGGCAGCAGGCGAGCTCGCTGTCGGTCATGCTTTCTCCATCTTCCGTAATCTCTGCACAGCTAATGAAGGCGTTCACAACGGCGACTTCAGACGCGGAAACTGGGTTGGCGTAGAGCTCGAAGGCAAGACAGCCGGCGTTATCGGTCTCGGCCGTATCGGTTCCATCGTATCCAGAAAGCTCAAGGGCGTCGGCATGAACGTCGTTGCTTACGATCCTTATGTTCCTCAGGAGAAGTTTGACAAGCTCGGAGTAACAAGATGCAAGACTCTTGATGATCTCCTTCCCATCTGTGACCTCATCACACTCCACACACCTAAGACAAAAGAGACATACGGCATCCTTTCCAAGGAGCAGCTCTATAAGTGCAAGAGAGGTGTCAGGATCGTTAATGCTGCAAGAGGCGGTCTCGTAAACGAGCAGGATCTCGCTGATGCACTGGCTGAAGGCCAGGTTGCTGCAGCTGCTATCGATGTTTTCGATAAGGAGCCTTCTTACAATAAGGCACCCGGCGAGCAGGAGTACGACAACGTTCTTCTCCACGCACCTCACTGCTACATCACACCTCACCTCGGAGCTTCCACTGTTGAGGCTACCGCAAAGGTCGGTCAGGGTATCGTAGAACTCATCGACGGTGCACTCAAGGGCGAGCTCGTTGCAGCTATCAACATGCCCCAGTTCTCCGGCAATATGGACGATATCAAGCCTTACTGCTCACTCGCACAGAAGATCGGTCTTATGTATTTCCAGGCTGAAGCTACTCCGATCAAGAGAGTTGAAGTACGTTACAGAGGCGAGCTCGCAGAGAGCACAGGCACAGGCATCATCACACTTTCCCTCATGATGGGTCTGCTCAAGGGTATGGGCAACGATCATGTATCTTACGTTAACGCAAAAGAGTGCATGGACGAGTGCGGTATCGAAGTGGTCGAGACAAAGACAGAGACCATCCAGAGATACAACAACCTCATTAACGTCAAGTTCTGCACAGAGGACGGACGTGAGCTCAAGATCAACGGTACCGTCTTCGGACCTGACACGGAAGTAATCGTATCCTTCTTCGGTTACGAGATGAACTGCCCGCTGTCTTCCACGGTTCTCGCTATCAAGAACAATGACGTTCCGGGCGTTATCGGACGCATCACCACTATCCTCGGCAAGCACAACATCAACATTGCTTCACTGCACTGGGGAAGAAAGAACCAGGACGGTTCCGACAACCCTCACGCTCAGGCTTTCGTTGCGATCGAGCAGCCTGTATCCAAGAAGATCCTTGATGAGCTTGCATCAGCGGAAGGAGTACTGAGAGTATCTCTCCTCGAGCTCGAGTAATACCGGGATAACAACAGATAACTAACATTAAGACCGCAGGGGTTTGTCAGGTGAAATACCATTTCGTATACACAAAAGGCTGGCTTGGAAATCCTTGCGGTCTTGTTTTGTTCAAAAACAGATACCATCTGTTTTTCCAGTGCAACCCCTTAAGCAGAAGGTTCGGTCCGATGCACTGGGGACATGCGGTATCAGACGATCTGATCAACTGGGAAGATCTGCCTTTGGCGATCGCTCCCGACATGCCCTATGAGAACGGGAGCGGCTGTATGTCAGGCTCCGCGATAGAAGCCCAGGGCAGGATATGGATCTTCTATAACTCGGTCTCTTCTTCTGAAGAGACGGTATCGGTTGCGTGGTCTGAAGACGGTATAAATTTCATTAAGGCTGATATGAACCCGGTGATAAGAGCACCTTTTGAAGGCTCGTCCGTAAAGCTGCGTGATCCCTTTGTGTTCAGATACGGCGGATCTTACAGGATGGTTGTGGGAGCGGGCTCTTCCAACATAGCCAAGGTGCTTTTATTTTCATCCGAAGATCTGGTCTCGTGGGATTACAGGGGCGAGCTGCTCTCCGAGGCGAAATACGGAAGCGTCATTGAGACTCCCGAGCTTTTCGAGACTGACGGAAGATGGGTCTTCATGATACAGTCCGAAAAGCATATGCCTACGAAAGTCCTTTTTGCAGGCGGGGAATTTGACGGTGAGAGATTCGTCTTTGACGATGAGTTCGATCCGTTCTTCCCGATCGATACGAGCGATGAGTTTTTGAGTCCTCTTACGTTTGAAGACAGGGACGGAAGAAGAGTATTGATATCGTGGCTCTACAGCACGAAGATGTCCGGTTCTTCCGCGTTCTCGGTGCCCAGGGAGATATACTTCGACCTGGCCGACAGGCTCGTCATGTATCCGGTCAGAGACTTAAGGGACTGCATGGTAAAAGAAAGCAGGTTTGTCACTTATGACAACGGCAGGCTTAACGTGAGGTTTGATGGAAAGACACTGTTTTCCAAGGCATATGCGGCAGAGCCTGAATACAGGGTATTAGAAGACGTCGGAATGGTCGAGCTGTTTATTGACGGCGGAAAAGAAAATATTAGCATGTTTATCTGCTGAAGGTTGATATGGCAAAGATTCTCGAGCAGGGCAGGGATTTTGTGATCCTTTATAAAGAAGCAGGGGAGGACAGCGAGAAGACTGCGCCTTCCGGAATGGGCGTGCTCTACAGGCTCGATATGCCTGTTGCTGGACTGATCGCTGCTGCTAAAAGCGGTTCGGAATTTGAGATCTTATCCAAGAGATACTTTCTTATATGTGCCGGAAAGCTTGAAAACAATACCGGAACGATGGAGGATTTCCTCTATCACGACCCGAGGAGCAACCGTACTTTCCCAGTTAAGAAGATGAGAAAAGGCGTTAAGGAAGCAAAGCTTTCTTATGAGGTCTTAGGCTACGATGCCAAAGAGGATCTTTCTTTTGTCAGTGCCGTTCTGGATACCGGAAGGACCCACCAGATAAGGGCACAGTTTGCATCAAGACGCCATCCCCTGGCAGGCGACGGCAAATACGGAAGCAGGATCAAATGTCCTGTGGCACTCACTTGCGGCGAACTTACATATAGAGCGGATGCTGATTCGGAGGCGAAGACTGTCAGATCAGACCGCAAGACGGAATATCCCTGGAATCTTTTCGATGCCGTTGATTTACCTCATTAATCCCTTGAGCAGAACTCACAAAACCTTTATCTTTTTTGCATGGAAACAGTTTACGGTAAGTATCGTGACGGCTTGGTCAGGACACTTGAAGATCTTACAAAACGGATAGAGGGATATAACAAAGAGAATATCGAAGCGGGCAATGAACCGCTTTATTATCACCTCATAACCAGGATAAAGAGTGAAGAGAGCATGACCGCCAAGTTAGATGCCCGCGGTCTTGCCCACACGCCCGAAGAAGCGCTTTCGGGCTCTGTCCACGATGCCTGCGGTATAAGGATCGTATGCTGTTTCATTAAGGATATATACGAGAACATAAGCAGGATAAGGAACCTCCCGGGAGTTAAGGTGATCCGCGAAAAAGATTACCTGACGAACGCCAAACCCAACGGTTACAGGAGCTATCACATGATAATCTCCGTGGAGGAGCCTTATGAGGATGCCAAAGGCAACACTCCGGGAATATGGTACGCGGAGATACAGCTGAGGACCATCGCAATGGATTCCTGGGCTGCTTTGGAGCATCAGATGAAATACAAGAAGACCGTTTCCGACAATGACCTTATCGTTGCGGAACTTCGCAGATGTGCTGACGAACTTGCAGCATGCGATGTCTCCATGCAGACGATAAGTGACATGATAAATAACCAGTAAACAGAGGACAACAAATAGTGAAGATCTTAATAGCAGACGATGAACTAAATCTTAGAACGATGCTCGTTGCTCATCTGAAGCACGCGGGATATGAAGTAACGGCAGTATCTGACGGCGAAGAGGCCGTAAAAGCCGCATCTGAAGACACATTCGACGTGATGGTGTTCGACATCATGATGCCAAACAAAGACGGTGTTGAAGCGTTAAAAGAGATTAGGGAAAAGGGAATACTTACTCCGGTGATCCTCAGCACAGCAAAAGGCGATGTGGAAGACCGTATCACCGGACTTGACGCGGGAGCTGACGATTACCTGACAAAGCCCTTTTCGATGGGCGAACTCCTGGCAAGGATCAGGGCTGCCGCAAGACGCGGTGCGCAGACGCAGCCACAGGTACCTGCCGTCATCACGGTATCCAATGTCAGCCTGAATAAGGCCAGCGCCGAGCTTTCGGCGGTAAATTCGATTAGCCTTGCAGCCAAGGAAATGAAGCTGTTTGAGCTTCTTGCGTCAAATCAGGGAAGATCGTATACAGGTGATGAGCTTTTCGGAAAGATATGGAGCGATGAGCCCGGCACCTCACCGAAAGTCGTTGAGATGTATATCAGTTATCTCAGGAACAAGCTCCTTGCCGTAGGCGCGCTCTGCACGATAACAGGTGATACGGACAGCGGTTATATGCTGGCCTGATCACTCTGTCTGCTGCGGAGTTACCTTAAAGATAAGAAGATCTTCGTAGGTAAATACCGGTTCGCCGAACATGTCATAGAAAAGATCTGTATTGTCGCCGTCAAACTGCGAGAATTCCAAACCGCCCAATACGATATAGCGGATATCATATTTATTAATGACTGAACGGATCAGTTCGGGATCTTCGCTCTCATAGATGGTATCGATATCACCCTGGCGGGGATAGATAAGCTTGTGAAGGACAAGATCTTCAGGATCTTCAACGGTCTTGGCCGTTTCCTTGTCAACAATACTGCCGTAGCGCCACAGCCATTCGTGAGTCTGCCAGCCGAAGACTGTAGGAAGTCCCGTGTATGCCGAGATGATGCAGCGGTCGGTATAGCTGTCACCATAGCCTTCACAGATGACAGGAGAACCTTTGACGTTCTCATTGAACCACTCTGCGGCTTTCAGATAGCTTGTAAGGTTGCCGCCGTATTCTTCGTAAAAATCAGGACTCTGATGAGTCTCGATATATGTTGTTCCGTCAAGTCCCGTATAAGAAAGGCCGTCGTTGCGCTGCTGGAGAGCTGCAAGCGGGTAGTGACCCGGAATGACCATAAGGATTATCGAGACAAAACCGGTGATAAGAGCCGGAGTGGAATAAAGACCTTTTTTGTTGACGAACCAGATCAAGCGGGTGGCGGCATAACACATAGCTTCAGACAGCATTATGAAAGCCGCGAATGTGAACTTGAACATCGTGTTCGAACGCAGATATCCGTCGGTATAGATGTCTTTAACATAGAATATCTCAGGTGCGATGATGAACATTATGCCTACGACAACGATACCGCAGACAAAGACATCCGCGATGTTCCTGGTCCCGAAAAACTTCTGCACGGGATTCGCCCAGCCGTTATGGTTCATATCTTCAGTGACCACGTCTCCTGAAGGTGCGGCTTTGCCTTTTCCGCCGGAAAGACGGTAGTTTTTGGTGACAAGCACCCATACAAAAAATACGACGCCGATTATCACGTGCGTACCCCAGAGAATGAAGAGCTGATAGACCGTGGAATTGTTTATGACTCTGCTCAATGAGTTTGATATCATGTCGAATTTCAGATTGAAAGGCAGTGCCGCCACATGGGCTATTGTGAACATAAAGCTCATCTGGAAAGAAGTCCTTGTAAGCGCACACGGATCAAGAACCGAGAACAGATAGGCAAATACCATGAGGATCGCTTCCAGAGAGATCAGGAGAAGAGGATCGCTTCCGCCGAGCAGATAGAACGACAGTATGAAAGCCGTGTTCATCACGAAATAGATAGCGCCCCAAAGGTCTGTGAAGACCTTTGAGATACGGACATTTACTATCAGTGAAGCCATGGATATGAATATGAAATAGAAAAGGAAATCCCAGTAGTTTGTCATCTGGGCGACGCCCAGGAGAACGGCACTCAGAATAAACGGAAGAGTAAGCGTAACCTTGAATTCTTCTGCAAGTCTTCCGCCCGCCTTGAGATTAGCCAGAGTCCTTTTCAGCTTCATTTCCGCTCCGTTCGGATAAGCTGCGGAATTGATGAACGCAAGCATCAGGCACGCTATTACCAGGACGATCATCATGGAGATAACGTGAGCGTGAAGGTCACCTATAAGGTAAGAATAGAAGGGAAATTCCTCGATCGTGAAATCTCCGCCGGCATTGGTTATCTTGGGGTTGTAGCCGATATATCTCGTGCTGTCGGGGTAGAAGAAATTCTTATAGTCGCCGACCTCACATCCGAGCTTTGCGAAAACCGGAACGATATTGTTTCCGATAGAATCAGGATCATAGAAGAAAGAGTGAGAATTGCCCCAGATCGAAACGGCGAATGCCGTGAGAGTTCCGCCCAGATATTTCGGGATCGGTGAATCGTGGAAACCGTGCTGGATGGCGGTCTCGATAAGCATTGTTCCAAAGCTGAAAGCCATTGCGAAAGGCAGTGCGGTCGCCGTGCACATTGCGATGTTATAGGCTATTGCAGGCTTGATCATGGAGCACTTGATGACCAGCGCCCACAGGAACTGACCGAAATAGTAGTAATTGATACTGTTGCCGGAGAGCCACATGTCTTTGGCCGGAAGCGTGTCGTTCCTGAGCATCGACAGGATAAAGCCGTAATCCATGTATTTTTCCTGTCCGTTGATCTCGGAAAGGAAGCCTTTGAAATAGCACATCAGGCAGAAGATGACCACGAAAGCGGTCTCTTCCAGCACGGCGCGTTCAACGAATACAGGTTCGGAAAGCTTTGCCAGCGCGGCTTTCCTCAGAGGCTTTATTCCCCAGCAGGCTGCCGCGATAACGGCGTAAACACCTATGACGCAGGGAAGGTTGAACCTTGTTATCTGCATGTATGTGAAAGTCCAGATCACAAGGCTCGTGAGGATTATTCCGAGAGCCTGGGATATTATGAATCCGCCTGTTCCGAATTTGCCAAATATCCTGGCAGTAAGAGGGAATACTCCGATGCCGAAAAGGAATACCAGCATGCTCCACCACACAACGTTTAATGTGTCGCCCGAGCCCATTGTCAGCAGTCCGATCACCGTTTCGATGATGAACGGAAATACGAAAAGGATAAATTTCGCGGGTATAAAATCGTTTTTGAGCGAGAGGTTCTTTTTTACGGATTTCTTTCCCATGTTAAGTTATCAGCTCCTCGACAGATCGGCGATCTCCCTGGCAAGCGATGTCACCTCGGTCACCGATAATTCTTCGTTTGCGGACTGTGCTTCTTTTGCACTTATTGTCGAACAGATCTTTCCTGCCAATGATACGGCAAGTTCCATCCTGTTTTCCGGTGTTTCTGAGTTATTGTATTTGGCAAGTCCGGTCGAGCAGACATATAGATTTTCGCAGGGGTTTGTCAGATCGATCCCCGGATAGTGCTCTGACTGGGCATAGCGGATCTTGGTTACACGCCATGATTTGACGTCGGACTTGCGGATAGACCTGTAAAGCTTCTTGTATGCTGTGAAGAACTTCAGCATTATGTCAGAGTCGGACGCGATCCAGATGGGATCAGCGACCTGGCATGAGCCGACGAGATATACGACGCTTCCGCCGTAACCGCGCTGACCGAAGCAGCTTGTGTGATTGATTATCCTGTCGAAAGGAATATCGGATCCTGTCGTTATCTGCTGGTAGAACATCTGGGAATTCTCGTGCTTGAGGACCATGAACGCGGATATCTTCGCGCTGTAGGTGACGTTCATCATGATGTCGCGGTTATCCATCGGAATGGGAAGACCGTGGCTTACATTTACGAATGTTCGGCAGGAACCGGTAAAGATGACATACTTACTGTCGATAACGAATCTTGTGGAGTTCGGGAGAACGCAGACGGTGCGGTAGTCGCCGTTTCCGAGTCTCGAGATCTCGGCGACTGTTGTCGAAAAGCAGATCCTTCCGCCATGGTCGGTGATCTCCTGCGCAAGGCTTGAGATCAGGCATGAGAAACCGCCGTCGAAATAACCGACTTTGCGGTGGGATGCGCGTCCCTGCCATGTCGAGTCGAACCACGAGATCTTATCTTCAACGCCCATTTCCTTGATGAGAGCGAGAAGAGATCTGTCGCTCTTTCTCAGGTGATGCGGAGTGAGTTCCAAATATTCTCTGCCGATCCTCGTATAAGCCAAAAGGCCGCCCGGGGAGGCGAGCTCTTCTACGACCGTGACTGTGAAACCGGCCCTGGCCAGACGCATTCCGCATGTGAGCCCGGACAGCCCGGCCCCGATTATGCAGACACTTTTCCTGTTATCTGTTTCTTCCATGATTACTTAACAATCTTTTTCGCTTCAAGGTAGAAACGCTTCTCGAACGCTTCTCCCATTGAGAATGTCTTTCTGGGGAATACGCCTTCCTTTTCGACAGTGCCGAAGAAGGTATCCTTGCTGATGGCAGGCACGAGAACGCCCGTATTACCTGCGGTTGCGAGGCTTCTTACAGAATCCTCACCGTGGATGTAATCGCACTCAAGACCTAAAGAATCGATCATCATCTGAACAGATCCGACTGCGAGCGTGTGAGGAGGGTTCGAAAGCGAAACGGTAACATCCGCATTGCCTTCGCATACTACGGTGAAGCTCTGTCTGCCGTCTGCAACGCCGTTTATCTCGATCCCGGAATCCTTGAAGTACTCTTTTGCCTTTGCAATGAATTCTTCGCCGGAGATATTGAAGATGATTCTGTGGATAGGCTCGAAATCAAGGCCCTTGTCGTGGATGTTGACGATCTCAGCGAGAGCAAATCTTGCGGGGTGATCCTTCCTTTCATCCTCGGAAAGACCTTCTCTGATGTTCTCCCAGTGAGCCTTAGCCGAAGCGAGCGAGTGGTTGCCGTCGCCTACAAGGAACAGAAGACCGTCGCTGTTTGCAGCCTTGAGAGATGCAAGTCCGTTGATGATTGATTCCGCGATGGCCGAGCCGTCGGGAATGAATGTGCCCTTTATGTGACCTGAACCGAGCATGAGATCCGTATCGTATAAAGGCTCGATGCCTTCGGCTTTGGCCATTTCAAATGCTTTCTCGATCGTAAGACCCTTGGGGTCATCGATAAGGATCATGATATGAGGGAGCTCCAAGGGAGAGTTGGCCCTGATCCTGATCCTCGGAGGGATCCTCGAAAGGACCGTTCCCTCGGTTGCCCTGCAGATATTCTTGTTTCCGGGTTCAAAACTGTATCCTTCAAGATCTATAGCCGCCATAAGGCCTTTCCTTGAAGGGTGAAGCGAAGTTGCTCTGTCTGTGAGGATGAAGCCTGTACCGAGGCTCTGAAGGATACCGCTGTTCAGGTATTCGGGAGCGGTCTTAGCGATCGACTCGAGCTTTTCAGCCTCTTCGGCTTTTCCGAGATAGACTTCGGGAAGTACGAGATTCAATGCCGAAGGGGCATCTCCGGCTTTTTCTTCTGCCTTTTTCCAGTATTCCGGCTCGGATGTGTACTGGTCGCAGGCGATCACCGCCCATTTCTCAAGATCCGTGCCCTTTTGCGGAATAAGTATATCCGGCACCGCAAAGCCTAATTCACTGATGGTTCTCAATTGAAGTCACCCCGCTTTATCCGATAAAAGTGCCTACCATTTTATCACGGCCGGGGTCTGTTTTGGGAATAAAAATCGTATTTCTATAAAATAAAGAGATTTCGATTTTTCCGTTAACTGCAAGTACATTTAATGGTACTATTATCTTATCTGACATTCGGGAGGAACGAATATGGCTAACAGCGAATTATCCAAGATCAAGATCCTTTTTATCTATGATTATTTCAAGAACCGTATCAGTTCTTCCGGCGGCAAGGAGGCAGTCTCGGTAAGCGAGCTGATAGCTTATCTCGAGGACTGTACCGGCACCACTTTCGAGCGCAAATCCATCTATGCTGACATAGATAAGATCAATGAATATGTCAGGATGTCAAAACAAACGAAAGATACGGAATGGATCTACTCTGAAGGCAAGAAATACAGGCGTTCCAATCTGACCGGCGAGATACTGATCGACGAGGCAAGACTCATCGTTGATGCGATATCCACGACACCTTTCGTTGATTCGGATCTCTGCGAAAAGATAGTGAATATGTTCCCGACTTATTTCACTGAAGGTTACCGTAAAAGGATCCTTTATCCGCACTATGAGAAGGTTGACAGAAGGTGCATCTCAAAACTCAACAACATAAGGCTCGCGATCGATGAGAAGAGGACGATCAAGATATCTTACGGCTATAAGCTCGGAAATGAACTGACCGAGAAGAGCGACAAGATAGTATCCGCCATGACTCTGGACTGGGAGAATAACTGCTATTACCTGATAGCGATCGACAACGTAAAGGCGCAGAAATTGATCGATGAAGGCAAACCTCTGTCCCAGGCACTCAAAAGATACAGAGTCGACCGCATGGCCAGCATAGTCTTTGTTAATGACAAGTATTTTGATTTCAAGACCGAAAGGCAGAGAGAACAGGAGCTTGGCGCTTTTATCGAAAACTCCATCTCGGCTTTCTCGGGAAGCGGTCTGACCAATATCGGCATCACTTTAAAAGGCAAGACCAGAAAAGATACGCTCAAAGCTTATTCGGCATTTGCTTCCAAGGTGAGCGACAAGATAAAGATCGTAAATGATACCAAGCTCGACAAGGGTATCCTGACGATAAGCGTGATGACCGGCTATGCGCCCACGCTTTGTGCCGATCTGTTTGAGTTAATGATCTTCGATGACGTTGAGATCGAGATCGATAATGACGAAATATGCCGCAAATTCGCGGAATACATCAGTAAAGCAGCCAGGGCGGCAAAACTTGATAAGCTCTGATTGCAAAGAGAAATTATTCGATTTATAATTTCTAAGTTTTATTTTTATTTAGGAGTATCACCGATGAGACAGTTCACTTCAAAAGAGCTCAGGAAGACCTGGAAGGAATTTTACATACAGAGAGGTCACGTTGATGTAGGTGCCGTATCACTGGTATCTGACGGTTCAACGGGAGTTTTGTTCAACGTTGCGGGAATGCAGCCGCTGATGCCTTATCTTCTCGGAGAGAAGCACCCTCTGGGAACAAGGCTTTGCAATGTGCAGGGCTGTGTGCGTACAAACGATATCGATTCAGTAGGCGACAGGAGCCACGTCACGTTCTTCGAGATGATGGGAAGCTGGAGCCTTGGTGATTACTTCAAGGAAGAGAGATGCAAGTGGAGCTATGAGCTCCTTACCGACGTGTTCGGTTTTGACAGGGATCACCTTGCATCAACCGTTTTCGCGGGAGACGAGAATGCACCCAGGGATGAGGAAGGCGCAAAGTTCAGGATCGCTTCCGGATTTAAGCCTGAGAACATCTACTATCTCGGTGCTGACGATAACTGGTGGGGCTTAGAGTACGGTCCCTGCGGTCCTGACAGCGAGATGTTCTATATCGCAGACGTTCCCGACTGCGGCCCTGACTGCGGTCCCGGATGCTCATGCGGCAAGTACACGGAGATCGGCAACGATGTTTTCATGCAGTATGAGAAGCATCAGGACGGACATCTCACACCGCTCAAGCAGAAGAACGTAGATACAGGCTGGGGTCTCGAGAGGATCCTTGCGTTCCTTAACGGCTCAAAGGATGTCTATAAGACAGACCTTTTCACTGATGCCATCGCATATATCGAGAAGTCTTCCGGTGTTAAGTACGATTCCGACGAGAAGCTTACAAGGTCCATGAGAGTCCTTGCAGACCATATCCGTACAAGCGTTATGCTCATCGGAGACGCAGCAAAGCTCGTTCCTTCAAACGCCGGTGCAGGCTATGTCTTAAGACGTCTTATCAGACGTGCCGTAAGACACGCAAGAACTCTCGGAATGTCGACTGAGAATATCCTTGGTCTTGCCAAGATCTATATCGACAGCGTTTACGATGACAGCTATCCGCTCCTTGCAAAGAACCGTGAGTTCATCCTTAACGAGCTCGACAAGGAGATTGCAAGATTCGAGAGCACTCTCGAGAACGGTATCAAGGAATTCAAGAAGATCCTTGACGAGAAGAAGGCTGCAGGATCTTCAGAAATCGACGGAGATTCCGCATTCTATCTCTACGATACATTCGGATTCCCTATCGAGCTTACGGTCGAGATGGCTTCCGAAGAGGGTCTCAAGGTCGACGAGGAAGGCTTCAAGACTGCTATGGAAAAGCAGAAGGAGACCGCAAGAGCCGCAACAAAGTCCAAGGATGATCTTGCCCTCGCCGTAAATACAATTCCCGACGAAGTCGCAAAGGATTCAAACGCAACAGAATACGACGGTTACGATAACCTCAAATGTGATGCCAAGGTCATCTATATCCTTAAGGCTGACGCAAACGGCAACCTTCAGAAAGTTGACAGCGCTTCCGCAGGAGATGACATCATCGTCATTACTGACAAGACCGTTCTTTACGCTACGATGGGTGGTCAGATCCACGATGAAGGTAAGATCTATACCGGTGACTTCGAGGCGGAGGTAATCTCCGTCGATAAGGATGCTGCAGGCAAGTATCTGCACACGCTCAAAGCTGTTAAGGGCTCACTTGCAAGCGGCTCTGTCGTCACTATCGAAGTCGATAAGAAGACAAGGCTTTCCATCGCAAGGAACCATACAGCTACACATATCCTGCTCTCAGCTCTTCAGAAGGTATTGGGTCCTCAGGTTGAGCAGGCAGGTTCTTATGTCGGTTCCGACCGTCTGAGATTTGACTTCAACCACCATCAGGCAATGACTGCGGAAGAACTCGCAAAGGTCGAGGAAATGGTCAACGATGTAGTCCTTCAGGCTCTTCCCGTTGAGACAAAAGTCCTTAACATTGAAGATGCCAAGAAGCTCGGCGCTACCGCCATCTTCGGAGAGAAGTACGGTGAGGTCGTAAGAGTCGTTGCCGTAGGCGATTTCAGTGATCCTTTCGATCTTGAGTTCTGCGGCGGTACACACCTCTCCAACAGCGCTCAGATCGGCCAGTTCAGGATCGTTTCCGAGGCAGGCATCGCGGCAGGCATCAGAAGGATCGAAGCTGTTACCGGTGCAAGATGCTACGAGATGAACAAAGAGGACAGAGTACTCATCAATGAGGCTGCATCTGCTCTCAAGACCCCCAAGGATAAGATCGTTGAGAAGATAAACGCTCTCCATGCTGATGTTAAATCTCTTGAAAAGGAGATCGCAGAGATCCAGAAGGCGAAGGCAGGTTCTTTCGCTGATGACGCAGTCAAGGCAGCCAAGGAATACGGTTCCGTCAAGGCTGTTGTCGCTTCCTGCGATGCGGCTGACGCTGCTGCTCTCAGAGATACTGCCGACAAGATCCGCGACAAGCTTGAGACAGGTGTCGTATTCCTTGCCGCAACATCCGGCGACAAGCTCATCTTTACAGCTATGGCAACCGAATCAGCCGTCAAGGCAGGCGTTCACTGCGGCAACATCATCAAGGAAGCTGCCAAGGTCGCAGGCGGTGGCGGCGGCGGACGTCCCGACATGGCTCAGGCAGGCGGCAAGGACGTAAGCAAGCTCTCTGACGCTCTCGCCAAGGCAGAAGAGATAATCTCTTCCCAGATCAAATAAGAGGTGTTCATATGTGCTTATTCTGTGACATAGTCGAAGGCAAGATCCCGTCAACAAAGGTTTACGAGAACGATAAGGTCCTGTGCTTCAACGACATCAATCCGGCAGCTCCGGTACATGTTCTCGTTGTTCCCAAGAAGCATTTCGACGATATACGCGACATGGCTTCTTCGGCTGAAGGCAAAGAGTACCTGGGATATGTAGCGGAGGCTATTGATGAGGTCGCAAAGATCAAGGATCTGGGCACCGGATTCCGCGTCATCAACAACTGCGGCGCTGACGGCGGCCAGACTGTAATGCATGCGCATTTCCACGTCATCGGCGGCGTTAAGCTGAACGAAAAAATACTCTGATCTGTTAGGAGAAATATTGCAATGGGCAGGATGCGGGCTAAGCGCAACATCCCTATACGTATGGAAAGATGCCATGAGCGTTGGTTTGAAGATCCGATGCTCAATAAAGGACACTGGAGACAGGCCTGTGGGTTCGGTGACGACATTCCCGTCTGGCTTGAGATAGGCTGCGGCAAAGGAAAATTCTGCACGCAGATGGCCGAAGCTCATCCCGAGGTCCTTTACATCGCCATGGAAAAGGAACCTTCCGTCATCCTTGCCGCCATCGAGAAAGCCCATGAGATGGAGCTTCCGAACCTGTTCTTCATTAAGGGCGACGCTAACCTAATCGAAAACTATTTCGATAAGGATGAGGTCGATCACATGTTCATCAATTTCTGCGATCCATGGACAAGGCAGAACAAGCCCAAGAGAAGGCTTACATACAGGGCTTTCCTGGATAAGTATAAGGGCTTTCTCAAGACCGGAGCTTCAATCTCTTTCAAGACCGACAACGATGAGCTTTTCGATTTCTCGCTGAAAGAATTTGAAGAGAGCGGATTTGAGCTCTCAGGACTTACGAGGGACCTTCATAACAGCGAGTACGATAAGGACAATATCCGTACCGAATTCGAGCAGCATTTCGCAGATCAGGGCATCAACATCAAGAAAGTTATAGCAAAGCTTAAATAACGTCCTGATTGACAACGTCTCAAAAAGGTGTAAAATTACACTAACAGTAAAGTGTTACACACCTGAAAAGAAGGTCGCGCTCCTCATGGCCATCGTGACGATGCCGTTCCCGTTCTTTATGCCTGTAGTGTTCTGATATATCGTTTTGGAGGGGATCTTTATGGATAGAGCGGAGTTTATTTCGTTAATGAACAGCAAGATCAAGCTCATAAGGACTGAGTATGACCTTACCCAGGAGAAGATGGCAGAGGCCATCGGATTATCCAAGAAGACACTAGTCGAGATCGAGAAAGGGAGAAATTCCCTGTCCTGGTCCGCTGCAGTTACGGCTGCCGTTATCTTTTCGGACAGTACGATCCTGTCTGACGCCTTCGGAGGCGAGACATCTGATCTCGTTAAGGTCATTGCGCTTCAGGGGCTGGATGCCAAGCTTCCCGACAAGACCATGGGGGGACGCATCTGGTGGCAGGATATCAAGGAAACCAAGGGTTACAGGATCCAGCAGAATATAATTTCCCGCCACTTCCGGATACTTGATGCCGAGGACAGAAGGTTCTTTTCGACGTTTGACAAAAAGGAAGCCGAGAGCAAGCTGAAGGAACTTACGGCCGGCGCCAGAAAGTGAAATAAAAATCGTTTTGGCTTTCCGGACCGAAATCAGCCAAAAATCCTCTTAATTTACAATCTTGTGACAAAAAACATATAGAAAATGACTACTTGATGGAGTAGAATTTTGACGGTGCATTTTTAGCACAATAAGTTAATTAATCCCGCAAGGGAATTTAGGAGGAAATTCAATATGGCAGTAAAAGTTGCGATTAACGGTTTCGGTCGTATCGGACGTCTCGCTTTCAGACAGATGTTCGGCGCTGAGGGTTATGAAGTAGTTGCTATCAACGACCTCACAAAGCCTTCAATGCTCGCTCACCTTCTCAAGTATGACACAGCTCAGGGCGGATACGCTGGCGTATTCGGCGAGAACAAGCACACAGTTACTTCTGATGACGAAGCTAACACAATCACAGTTGACGGCAAGACCCTCAAGATCTACAAAGAGTCTGACGCTAACAATTGCCCTTGGGGTGAGCTCGGTGTAGACGTAGTTCTCGAGTGCACAGGTTTCTACACATCCAAGGA
>CACYMP010000007.1:114582-115283 GCA_902775565.1 Oscillospiraceae bacterium | reverse complement strand
CCAACCTCACCTTGATAAGAATGGTACTTTTCCTTCGGGCGGTGTCCTTTTAAAGACATCTTATGCATAAGGCGTTGCACTTTCTTATGGTTGATCTGAAAACCTTTTGAAATCAGCACTTGGTGTACTCGCCGAACTCCATATCGTCCTTTGTTGGACTCAAAGACTTTTCTGATCTCGTCCATTACGCCTTGGTTTTTGGCCTTATCAACATCTGTCTTGTTGAGTTCAAAATAGTATGTAGATTTAGGCAATTCCAGTACGTTTAGAAGTATCGTCAGTTCGTGTCCGGCTTCTTTGAGTTCTTTGATAAGCGCTGCTTTTTCGCCTTGAGTCGCGCTTTTTCCTGTTCTTCTCTCAAGGCTATCTCTTTTTTTATTGCTGCAATCTCAGTTCTCATTCTGGCCGTTTCAGCTCTTAGCCTGACAAGTTCTTCTCGTTCAGACTCATTCAATGGCTTGTCGTTTTTGTATTCGTTCACAACAGACTCCTTGGGTTGTCTTCCAGGTTTGCGTGTTAATCCTTCACTTCCATAGAGTCTATATTTTCTTAACCAGCTATACAACATTCCGGAATTGATACCATTATTTATAGCAACAGAAAAGCAAGACTGTCCGTTCAACACTTCATGAACCAAGGCGATCTTTTCTTCCAAACTCCATTTTTTGTTCTGTGATTTACGTTCTAACGACTCCAAACCA
>CACYMP010000007.1:0-114499 GCA_902775565.1 Oscillospiraceae bacterium | reverse complement strand
CCCTTGCCGATATAGTTTCACACATTTCAACTTGAATTCTTTACTGTAACGCATAAAAATACCCTCCTTGCTGTTGTCCAGCAAAGAGGGTACATATCATAAAGCCCCCCTTTTTATTACTGCTGCTGTGCTGCAGCCTGAGCTGCTTTGTACTTTTCCTCGTCGGCTTTCTTGATCGCCTTACGCATTATCTTGCCGCTCGGAGTCTTGGGGAGCTCCTCAACGAACTCGATGACTCTCGGATACTTGTAGGGAGCGGTTGCGTGCTTGACGTGGTTCTGAAGCTCCTTGACGAGCTCGGGTGTGCCCTTGCCCTTATACTGCTTTGTGAGGACGATGGTGGCCTTTACAGCCTGTCCTCTCATCGGATCGGGTACTGATGTAACAGCGCACTCGAGGACCGCAGGGTGGGTCATAAGAGCGCTCTCAACCTCGAAGGGTCCGATACGGTAGCCTGAGCACTTGATAACGTCATCGTTTCTTCCTACGAACCAGATGTAGCCGTCCGGATCTCTCCATGCGGTGTCGCCTGTGTTGTAGTCGGCACCCGGCCACTGGTCTGCCATTGCCTCAGGGTTCTGGTAGTATTCCTTGAAAAGTCCTGTCGGGTGGGAAGACGCGTTCTTGATTATGACGTTGCCTACGATACCGTCCTCAACGGGGTTGCCGTCGTCATCCAAGAGCTCGATCTCATAAAGGGGAGTGGGCATTCCGGTTGAACCGGGCTTTACGTCGATCCAGGGGAAGTTGGCAAAAAGTACGCTTCCCTCTGTCTGCCCGAAGCCCTCTCTGATCTCGAGGCCCGTTGCATCCTTCCACTTGTAGAATACTTCAGGGTTAAGAGGCTCGCCTGCCATCGAGCAGTGCTTGATGGAGGAGAAATCATACTTTGAAAGGTCTTCCTGGATCAGATAACGGTAGATCGTGGAAGGTCCGCAGAAGGAGTTGAGCTTGAGCTTCTCGATAATCTCAAGCATCCTCTGGGCGCTGAACTTGCCCTGTGTATCAAATGTGACGTTGACAGCGCCTGCGATCCACTGACCGTAGATCTTGCCCCATGCGAATTTTGCCCAGCCTGAATCGGCCTGTGTGAGGTGTCTGCAGCCGTCGTAGACCTGCTGCCAGTATTTAGCCGTGACGATGTGTCCTAAGGGCAGGAGATAGTCGTGAAGGATCATCTTGGGCTCGCCGGTCGTGCCTGAAGAGAAGTAGATGATCATAGGATCTTCGTTATGTGTCGCTTCATCACCTGTGGGCCTGTCGAAAACGGGAGAAGCCGCATCGATGTCATCGGTAAGAGAACGCCAGCCCTCGGGTGCTTTGCCGATAACGCTGCAGATCTGAACAGTCTTGCAGTCGGGACGTGCGCTGTTGACATTGTCGATGATCCACTGGTCATCTGCGCAGACGATCATCTTAACGTTAGCAGCATTGCAGCGGTATACGATATCGTGATACTCGAGCTGGAAAGTGGCGGGGATAACGACCGCACCGAGCTTGTGAAGACCGACCATTGTGAACCAGACTTCAGGACGCTGACGGAGGATCATGAGGACCCTGTCGCCCTTTTTGATGCCTAAGCCCTTGAACATGTTTGCTACGCGGTTGCTCTTCTCTTTGATGTCACTAAAGGTAAAGTGCTTTTCGTTGCCTTCATCGTCGCACCAGATAAGTGCTTCACGCTCGGGTTCCGTGTCAGCATACACGTCGACGACGTCGAATCCGAAGTTAAAGTCCTTGGGGACCTTAAGCTTGAAGTTCTGCTTGAAATCTTCATAGCTTTCGAAATCAACTCTTTCGACAAATCTTTCCAGTAAGCTCATATGTGTGTGTTTCTCCTTGAGGTATTAACCGTTGATTATCGTCAGGAACTTTGCGTTGTCCGTGACTGCCCTCTGGCCGTGAGGCTTCTCGGGGTTGAAGTAGATGGAATCGCCTGCGTTGAGCGTGAACTCGCGGTCGCCTACGACTACCTTGATCGTGCCCTCGATGACGTAGTTGAATTCCTGGCCGCCGTGCTTAACGAGCTCTGCAGTCTCGGACTTCGAAAGGGTAACGATCATGGGGTCCATCTGTCTGTGCTTGTAGTTGAAGGCAAGAGCGCTGAAGGAATAACCGGGATAACGTTCGACCTTGACGCCGTTGCCGCCTCTTACCACAGTGTAATCGTCCATTCTCGGGACATCGCCTGTCATGAGGACTGTGGGGTCTACTCTGAAAAGCTCGGCGACTTTGTAAAGAAGGCTGATCGGGATCTCTTTCGCGCCGGTCTCATATGCAAGATACTCGTCCTTGCTGACACCTATCTCGCGCGCAACGTCCTCCGCGTCGAATTCGAGTATGTCACGAAGTTCTCTGATCCTCTCGGATATCTGCTTGATGTATTCGTTCATATCGGGCCTCCATATATATACTTGAAATTTATATCTATTATAAGCGGCAGATATTATACAACAAAATATGCAAATTTGCGAAAAGCTGTGCAAAATAAACGCAAAAGCGTTGTTTTAAAGGAAAGATACGGCTTTTTCGGCAGCTTTCTTGAGCTTCGGACTGACGAAAAGGTAACTGAGGATTCCAAAGCCGAAGATTATTATGGCTGTCAGGTATTCGATGCACCAGTTCCCGAAATTAAGTCCGAGGCCGAAATGCTTGTTTGCGCATCTTTCGAGGATAAGAAGAAGGTAATGCAGTACATAGGTGTCAAACGACGCTCCGCCCAGCAGATTCCAGATCTTTCCTGAGAATATCTTCTTTGCGGTCTCTGACGTGAAAAGGATCATGATGGCGGGGAAGAAAAGGAAGACAAGAGCGTACTGCTGGAAAAGCTGTCTTTGCGCATTGTTTGCCGCAAGATAGAGGGCGCCGCCGCCGATCAGGAGCGGTATGGTGATGAGATACTTCAAGCCTTTTATCTCGTGCTTTCTGAGTATGACTGCGAGTAAAAGTCCGACAGAGACATCCACATAAGCTCTTCTTGCATCGCCCTGGAAGAACGGCAGATTAAATTCAAAAAGCTCTCCTGCCATGGAGATAAGGATCAGTCCGATGACCGGGATGATGTAATTTTTCTTAAGCTTACCGCTTATGGAAACTATCAGATACAAGACGACAAATGCGATCAGGAGCGCGCTGATATACCACATCGGAGGGTTTAAGTGAGAGCCTTCGAGATTAGCCCAGCCGACCTGCATTCCGAGGATGGATAAGATAAGTTCGGAACCGGTAGATCTAGCCTTGCAGTACTCGCCCATGACGTTGAAATAAACGTAGTTGTTGACGAAGAAATAGATTATCGCGGTCACGCCGACAAGCGGCAGGAGCCTTACGCAGCGGTGAAGATAGTAGTCCTTGAACTTAAGATCTCCGTCATGGATCTTGGTAACTGCACCGAGCAGGAAATAACCTGAGATCACGAAGAAGAGATCGACTAAAAGTCCCCAGTAAAAGTGACCGCTGTAGAAGTTGATGCCGTTGTCTATGAAAACGTTGTGGACCTGCTGATAGTGATGCAGAACCAGGATGAACGAAGCCGCAAATCTTAAGAAATCGATTGCTCCGTTACGGTTGGAAGAGATGGTCTCTTTGCCGGCTTTCATAGTGTCACTTTCCTGAAGATCAGATTTGGCTTTAAGCCACATGCATAATTTTATCACGTTTTACTGTCATGATATAATTATCTGAATTTACGCGGAATTGAGGAATGAAGATATGGATAAGACATACAGGAAATCGGTAACCGGTATGGCGGTCACACTCGTTATCGCTATCCTCATAACGAACATCATGACGTTCTTCCAGAAGAATATCATCGATGCGGCAGTTGATTATATGAAGCGCAACGGCTTATATTTTGAAGCGATCAGGCAGGGTTTGAAATTTGGCTCGGGAACCGTTATCCCTTACTATATGTTCTTTTGCATGTTCATGTCGCTGCTTTGCTTTTTCCTTACGGTATTCGTCATATCCAATAAGGCCAACATAGGCAAGCCGAAGAAAGCCATACCGCTGTTTATCGTATACGCGATCGCTCCGGTATTCGGTTCCGTATATGTGTTCGCGGGCGGAGATAAGCTCTTGAACGATCCTTCTCTGTCAGGCAATGCAAGCATTCTTACACTGGCCATAAGCTTGGCGACATCACCTGTCATGATGGTCTTTTTTGTATTCTTCATGATCACGGTCATCAGGTTTATCGTAACAGGGGTCAAATACAACCGTTCAAACGCAGGGACAAAGAAGTAAGCTGTTCTTACAGCTCCCTGACGTATTTTGTTGTTCTGTCGTTCAGGACGGTTATTGCTTCATCCAGTGTATGATCACCCTTGAAATAAGGTTCTAATTCCTCGAAAACGAACTTTGTGATCTCGCCGTCTTCGTAGTAGTATATCGCAAGGTCTCCCAGACACTTAAGGAATACCGCCTTCATCTCACCGGTTGCCATCTTGTCTCCGGTCGCTTTATCCAGACCGACGGCCGGTATGAACACGCCGCTTTCAACCTGTTTAGTGTAGGCCTCAAACGCTTTGTTGTTGATACTCCCGGTTGTGTCAGTATTTTTGTCCATGATCTCCCTGTTGGTTACGATCAGTCTGAAAGAAGGGTTTTCGGAGCTGTATGCGCTTCCTGAGAAAAGATAATTCAAAAACTTTTTGCAGCCGTCTTTCTCACTTGTGGATGCTGATACCGAGATGGTCTCAGAGGCTTTGAATCTCGGGCCTGCCGCATTTACCGAAGGCGTGCCGATAATGTTATATTGTCCTTTTCCCTTGAAGCATGAGTGTACATAATCAAGGTAGTCTTTGATCTTTGTATAGTAGCATTCGCCTCTGTAACGGTTAAAGTCACTGATGTCATAATCGGGCGGAAAGCTCAGGATGTCATCATATATTATGTTGTCTTTTGCGTATTTGACAGCAGCGCGGAACTGGTCTGTTCCGAAGTCTATCTTTTCGCCTTCGATGGTGCTTTTGGTATCTATGCATGACAGGACAAAAGAACGCTTGTTGAATTCGAATGAACCCGGATAATCATAAGGTGAGAAGCCGTCCATTTTTTCTTTTATGATCTTGTCGTATTCTTCGAAAGTAATTCCGACGGCTCCTTCTTTAAGCAGTTCTTTATTTGTGACAAGACCTTCTATTTCCAGTGTTACGGGAAGGAAGAACTGCTTGCCGCCGACCTTGGCTGCTTCGAAAACATTTTTGTATTGCTTCTCCATTACTTCCGGATCGAGCATGCCTGTAAGATCCATGAAGATGTCGTCACGCATCGCGTACTTTTTCTGGATGCCGATAACGAGGTCGGGAGCATCGCCGCCCTTTAAGTCCTGGATCATCGTGTAGATCTGTTTCTCTGCATCGGGGGATTCGCTGTACCTGTAAAGATTGTATCCCGACTTATACTTGTCCCACATCCTTATGAGGTATTCGGTGTTTGTTCTGTTGAATTCATATATGGATCTTGCGATGTAATCCGATACACCCGAATTAGGAGGCAATGCAAGCTTTATGACTTTCTTGCCGGCGTTGGGATTTTTATCCGCCTTGTTCAGCACTCGGATGTAATTGGTGTTAACTGCATAGTCTGAAGTGTATAGGATCGATTCTGTTTCCAATAATACCGTTCTTTCTTCGCTGCAGCTTAAGATGGTCGAACTATAAAGTGCGTTTGAAGACATGGCCGGATGGAAGAAAGGATTATACCAGTTTGTATCGACTATGGTCTTGGGTGTCATCTCGTCCATATCGATCATTACGATATTTCCGAGCGAGTCTATCTTGCACATATCGCCGGTGTCTGTGGCACCGTATTCGGCAAAGTTGATCTTGCCGCTTTCAGTCTCTCCGTATTCCTTTGCGTCCTTAAGTTTTCCGTTCTTTATATCGAATTCCATCGTGACTATGGCAGCCGAAGAATAACCTGCGGCATACAGCGTATCCGTGGAATAATCTATGGTAAATCCCGACATGAAGGTTATGATATCCAAAGACGACAGATCAAGCTCGGCGACAAATTCGTTGTTCTTGTACAGTATAAGCTGCCAGTCCATATCGCGGGTGCTCGGAGAAGTGCACATCATCTTTACGACCGTATATTCTCCGATAAAGGATACATCACTGATAGATGCATCTTTTCTTATTATCCTTTTCGCTTTTTTGCTGTACAGACTCTTTACGTTAGTCATTTTTCCTGTCTCAGGATCTATGCTGGTGAACATGGGGCCGTCGTCGCCGACTCCGAGATAAACAACAGCTGCATCTATAGCTGTTCCCTTCGGATCGGAACGTATGCTGTAAATACGGAGGATGTTTTTGTCTTCGGGGCAGGAGATATCTTTGCGGCTCATCCTGTTACCGTACAGATCATACGTGTCGATGACTGTACGGGAGGATGACCACTGACCGGAGGATAAAGTGTAGACCGCAAAGATCTTTTCGTCGCTTGCGCACAAACATGTGTCTTCCAATGTCTCGTTCGCGCGGATCTGCTTGTCGATCTTGAACATGGTCGATTCATACCAGGGGTCGTCCGTCTTCACCACGGTGCTCTGTCTTTTGAATGGTGAAGAGCAGGACATGAGCAGCGGCATCAGCATTATGATGACCATAGCTGTTGCAAGTGTTTTTGTTATTTTCATATAGACCACCCCGCGGTATCTGATAACCCACTTATATTTTGCAGTGCGGACACGAAAAAAGATGACAAAATTTGTACTGTCGTTTTGTGCATTCTACAACCGAAACCTTGTGAAAAACGCGGTAAAACATAGTGAATTGGGTTTTTGCTATTGATGATTTCGGTAATTCATCAGATAATTGTATTGTCGGATTTTGCTATAAACGGATTATGAAGACAGTTTTTAAGCCAAGGGGTGATCTGCTTTGGAACGTCTACGTCGCGTCTTATTCAAAATGAAGGAATGGGGAGCCGGAACAGGTTTTCTCCTTCCTTCCGTCGCCGGCGTTTTCCTGTTTTTCTTTATCCCTTTTCTGATGCTCGTGAAGATGTCTTTCCAGAAGTCTGCGACGATCGGCGATTTCGCAGGACTTGCAAATTACAAGGCGGTCTTGACGAATGAAGCTTTTTTGCAGGCGTGCGGCAATACCGCATTATTCACTGCGGTTACGGTTCCGGCGGCTATCGTGATATCACTGCTCTTAGCGCTCGTCCTCAACACTCAGCTTCCGGGAAAAAGTACGTTCAGAAGTATTCTCCTTACACCTATGATGGTGCCTGTAGCATCCATAGTTCTCATATGGCAGGTCATGTTCAGTTTTAACGGCGTCCTTAACGGCTGGACTTATCAGCTTTTCGGCCTGGAACGTATTGACTGGATGAAGGATCACGGGCAGATGCTGACCATGCTGTTATTCCTTTGGAAGAACCTCGGACTTAATATCATATTGTTCCTATCGGCACTCAATAACATTCCGCAGGAAGTCGTCGAATCTTCTATGATGGACGGATGCGGCCCCTTAAGAAGATTTTTCTCCATCAGACTTTATTACCTCGGTCCTACGATATTTTTCGTAGGCATAATGTCGCTCATAAACTCGTTCAAGATATTCAGGGAAGTGTATCTGCTCACCGGTAATTATCCGTACGGCAAGCTCTATACATTACAGCATTTCATGAACAACAAATTCACGCGTCTTGATTATACGCAGCTGTCTGTTGCCGCCGTGATATTGAGTATAGCCATGATGATTATCGTCGGAATTCTTTTCCTGATCGAATCACGCATCGATAAGGGTGTGGAGGAATGACCATGGACGAGAAGATCCGCGAGCAGAGAAGAAAGCAGGCTATACTTGCAAGACACCATATCTACTCTGAAAAAGTCCAGCCGCAGTCTTACGTATCGAGTCTTTCTCCGGATGAGAGAGAAAAGTTCATGGAGGATGCGAGAGCTGCCAATAAAGTACTCCTGAGAAAAAGGAAGAGAAGATCCGGAGTTGCAACAGTGTTCGGAACGGCATTCCTTTCGGTTGCTGCGATCATTGCGATACTGCCGATCTTTTTCACGTTCCTCAATTCGTTTATGTCTTCGGCAGAGATAGAAGGCAACTACGGTGTTGTTTTCAAGAGCCTTCCCGGAGGATCGAACGAGGCGAGCCGTTTTATGGATGAGGCACCTCAGCTGCAGCTTATACCTCAGGAGGTAAGTGCGGACCAGTATTCCGAAGTCCTTTTCAAGAGTCCTTCTTATCTGTTCAGATACTGGAATTCCTTTCTGCTTACGGTACCCATCGTTATAGGCCAGCTTGCCGTTGCCTGCATGGCTTCCTACAGCTTCATGCGGTACAGGAAGAAGAGAAGGGAAGTATTGTTCTTCCTTTACATCATCCTGATGCTCATGCCGTTCCAGGTAACGCTCGTTCCGAATTACATCATGAACGAGGCGCTGAATATCCTGGACACGCCGTTGGCTGTGATCCTCCCCGGTATATTCTCGACGTTCTCCGTCTATATCCTTACCAAGTATATGCGCCGTATTCCGAAAGCTTATATCGAAGCGGCGATAATAGACGGTGCCAGTGAGTGGCAGATATTTACCAAGGTCGTAATGCCCAACTGCAAAGCACCTGTTGCCGCGATGGCGATCCTTTTGTTCATTGATTACTGGAACATGGTCGAGCAGCCTCTGGTAATGATCCAGGATGAAGGAATGCAGCCTTTATCGGTTTTCCTGTCCAAGGTTAATGTGGAAAATATCGGATTGGCTTTTGCGGCGTGTGCGCTTTACATGATACCGCCGCTCCTGATCTTCCTCAGAGGAGAGGATCAGCTTGTCGAAGGAATATCACAGTCGGGAATAAAGTAGAGGATTTTGTTATGAGCGAAAACACTAAGAACAGAAAATGGGTTACCAAGGTCATAATCGCTTTCGTGGCGTTTCTTATGCTGCTGACATTCTTTTCGAACACGATAATGAATTTCTTTATTCCGAAGGTCGCGGGAAAGAGGATCGGAGGCGGAACGCTCTCGTTTACCGACAAGACCACTGCGGAAGTAGAGCCCGCTACCAGCTACAAGATCAAGGGCGTTGCGGGCAGGAAGATCGAGCAGGTCCTGGTCGAAGATTATGAGAATGTCAAGAAAGACGAGGTGCTGTTAAAGCTCAGATACAGGTCTGTTGAAGACCAGAGCGTTCTGACAGATCTTAAGAACGAACTTAATAATCTCGAGAAAGAAAAGTACTACGCCGCAAGAGTATCGCAAGCGAAAACAAGACTAAAAAAAGCAAAAGCCGTTCTGAAGAAAAACAAGAAGAATGCAGCGGCAAAAGCAGAGGTAAATGATGCTGCGTCGAGCCTGAAACTTGCACAGAAAATGCTTAATGACGTAACCGGTTACAGGGGCGCTACCAAGAACAGGCAGAACAGGATCAATGAAGTCAAAAAGCTGATCGAGGAAATGGAGAATCATTACGAGATCGAAGAAGTCAGATCTCCCGTTGACGGAATGGTATACGCTGTTGAGGCAGTCAAGGGTGATGATACGGACAATGAAACTGTTCTCATGATCGTCATTCCCGACAATACCGAATACGAAATCACGTTCAAGTTCCCTGCATCTTCGGTCGAAAAGCTCGATCCCGGAACGGAGATATCCACGGATTCATACTGGGTCGAAGAATGCACGGTCCAGAATATCAAGCCCGATCCGAAAGATCCCAGAAACACGAAGCTTGTCAAGTGCAGTGTCAAAGCACAGATGTTCTTTCCGGGAGAGAAGGTTACGGGTTATGTCGGAAGAACGGGCAGTAGTTACGATTATCTCGTCTCTTCAGGTGCCGTATTCAAAGATAACAACGGCAGTTTTATTTATGTTATCGATGAGACAAAATCTCCTTTCGGAAACACATATAAGGTAAGAAGAGTTGATGTTTCCGTGCTTGCGACAGACGGCGTTTATACTGCGATATCGGGCGAGGATCTTAAGTCAAAGACCATACTGATAAGAAGTGAGGCGGCTCTTGAGGACGGTCAGAGAGTCAGACTCGAAGACTATGGTAAAAAGTGACATGTCAAAGTTCAAAACGGTCACAAAATATCTGTTTATTATCCTGACCTGTGCGTCCGTTGTTTTGATGGCTGCATGTGTCATTGCCGGGATCGCCATATACAGATCGCGTCCCGAGCGCAAGACAGCTTCCATTTGGAAGGGCGGCGGCAAGACCTCATATGCGCATGTGGCGGTGTATGCAAAAGGTGCAAGAGCAAACGGAACTTCTTCACCTTTGTCCTATGTTGATAACAATTCATCACTTTCGCTTTCTGACATAGAAGATATCCATGCGTCTTTGCAGGGTATGATCGATACGGCTTCCAAACCGAAGAAAGGATCAAAAGACAAGACGGTCAAGACTATTGCATGGACCGACTGCTACAGCTCATGTCTTTCAGGCACTGTCAATCCAGGCAGTCCCGGTTCGGGGAAAACATACGAAGCCGATATCTATGCCGTAGGCGGTTCGTTTACATCTATGCATCCTTTTGAATTCATGGCCGGAGGATTTATTACTTCCGATACTACTGATAAGTATCAGGTGGTCTTGAATGATGTAGCTTCATGGAGCATGTTCAGATCCTACGATGTCATAGGAAAGAGGATAGGGATACTGGGTAAAGACTACACGGTCATTGGAGTGGTCAGGGAACACGAGGATAAAAAGGCCAGAGTCTACATCTCTTTCGATTGCCTGAAAGAATATTGTTCAGGTCTTGATCATCCGGTGGTCCCGGCGGTTATGTCTTATGAGGCGATACTGCCGGAACAGTCATCCAAGTCCGCCAAATTCGACCTTGCCGGTGCCGTTCCCGGCTATAGTAATTCTTCGCCTTCTTTCCGCGTTGTCAGAGTTACGGGCAGGTATAACGTGTTCAACACATTAAAGTCCGAGAGCCCGGAAGGTTTTGAACTGCCATTCTGGGAAGAGGGTGCCGTTAAAGCCGAAACGGACATTAAAAATGCTGCGGTTGCTTTTGTTTTCGGAATGGTGATGCTGACTGTGCTTTTGATCGGGAAAGCATCTTCGGCAAAAAGCTGATAAAATAGGAAAAGTTTTTTTAGAAATTCGGGGGAGGTATCTATGAAGCATTTGAAGATTACGTCGGTTATGTTATCTGCCGTAATGTGTGTATCGATGTTCGCAACACCGGTCAGCGTTTTCGCGGATGAAACGCCCGCTGACCCGGAGACGCAGACTGAAGCGGCCGAGAAGCAGGAGCCGGAAGCAACAGAGAAGCCTGCCCCCAAGGAGACTAAGAAAGAAGAACCTGAAGAAACCGTGAAGGAAGAACCCGAAGCGGAAGAAAAGAAAGAGCCTGAACAGACAGCTGAGCCGGCAGAGACAGAGCCTTCAGAGTCTGAGCCGGAAGCTAAGGAACCCTCGGAGACGAAGCCTTCAGAAGAGACTGAGGAATCTGCGCAAACAGAGGAGCCGGAGGAAGCGGCTGCACCTGAAGAGACTGCGCCCCAAACGGAAGAAGATAACAGGAAAGCTGCTGATAAGATCATTTATTCAGGTATAAATACCTACGGCGGCATTGCAGTTATTTATGAATTGGACGACAAGGGGAAGCTGACATTAAAAGGAGAAGGTGTTGTTCCGAGGAATCTGTTTGGTGACGAAACATATGTGGATCAAGTAAAATCCATAGTTTTCGCCAGCAGTAAACTGACCGGACTTGCCAATGAATGTTTCTATGAGTTCAAAAACCTGAAGAGCATCAAGATACCCGGCTATATTAAGTCAATAGGCAATTATGCTTTCAGATATTGTGAAAGCCTTGAGACAGTAGAGCTTGCCAACGGCATTCAAAGCATCGGATACAGTGCTTTTGAAAGTTGTGTAAGTCTTAAGAGCATTTCTATTCCCGACAGCGTAACATTTATAGACGGCTATGCTTTCTACGAATGCAAGAAACTTACAAGCGTTAAGTTATCCAAAAATGCTGACCTTAATGGAGGGGGAGTGTTCACCGGTTGTTCGGCTTTGACTAAGATCAGTATTCCAAGCGGTATCAAGACAATTGGCTTCAATACTTTTTATGACTGCGAAAAGCTTACAAGTGTCAGCATCCCCGATACTGTGACTTTAATAGGCAGAAATGCTTTTACTCACTGTGCAGCCCTTAAGAATATCTATCTCCCTGACAGTATAAACTCTATTGAACAGGGTGCTTTTGAGTATTGCGTATCACTCGAGAGCATAACGCTTCCTGCCGGAATCGATCATATCTCTGCCGATACATTCGCGGAATGCAAAAGCCTCAAAAAGGTCGATATACCGAAAAATGTAAAAGCTGTATATGTACGTGCATTTTCAGGCTGTTCATCGCTTGAAGAAGTTAACTATGGCGGAGCAGAGGGAGATCTGACGATCGAAAAAAGCGGCAACCAGGACATTACCAGACTTACCATCAACTACGGCGTCAAGAGCACAAACCCCATGGCCGCTTCCGGAAAGACCGCCAAGGTGAAGTATAAAAAGCTCAGAAAAAAGAATCAGAAGCTGAGCCGTTCCGGTGTTATTAATCTCAGCCATGCCAAGGGCAAGGTTACATACAAGCTGGTAAGCGTATCCAAGAAAAAGTTCAAGAAATATTTCAAGATCGCATCTAACGGCGTCGTTACCGTAAAGAAGAAGCTTAAGAAGGGAACCTATACGATCAAGTGCAAAGTGAGTGATGCGGGAACCGATGACTATAAGTCTCTTACCAGGACCGTGACATTTAAGATCAAGGTAAAGTAACCGGTTTATGGATTCGTTTACATATATCACATTAAGAGAAAGACCTGAATTGAAAGAGACTGCCGCAGAGTGGTTTCATAACAATTGGGGTGTGCCCAAAGAAGCATATCTGGAATGCATGGATGCTTACCTGAACAAAGATACCGAATACGGATGGTATCTTTGCCTTAATGGCGGGAAGATAGTCGCCGGATTAGGTGTTATCGAGAATGATTTCCACGACAGGAAAGATCTGAAACCCAATGTCTGTGCTGTCTGGACTGATGAAGAATACCGTAACCGGGGGATTGCAGGCAATCTTCTGGATCTGGTCGTGGAAGACATGCGGTCAAAGGGAATAACACCGCTTTATCTGGTTACTGACCATACCGGATTTTATGAACGGTACGGATGGGAATTTCTGTGCATGGCACAGGGTGATGGCGAGCCTGAAATGACAAGGGTTTATAAACACGGGTAACTTGCAGGAACAGGGGGACAGATCTATGGCAAAGCTCAAGAGTTACACATGCTCAAAGTGTGCCGGAGTCCTGATGTTTGATTCGGATCAGGTTTTTTTCGAATGCCCGTTCTGCGGAACCGCATTTAATGTTGTTGATTTTCACGCGGACGAACTGCTGAAGCAGGCTGATGAATGCGTGGCGCAGCATGATTTCAACACTGCCAAAGATAAATACGGAAAGATCCTTGATAATGAACCGGATAATTGCCGGGCTCTTCTCGGAATGGTCCTTTGCGAAGCAAGGGTCCCTTCGATCGAAGGACTTAAAGATCCGGACTTCTACACAAGGTGCGATATCAGGGGCGTGAGAACAGCTGTTGATATTGCTGCCAAAAGAGCAAGCGGACAGGCGGTGCTGCTTTTCGGGAAGATCGCGTCTCTCGTCTCTCTGGAAGAGAAGCTGGTACCGCTCGATGAAGAACTGAAGATCGTCAACAAAGAGCTCACGCCTGAAGCATTGAAGCTTTCTCATGCGATCGTTGATGTTGAGCAAAGATCAATTAAGAATACGATCATAATGGCAGGCGTTGCTTTTGCCGTCATAGCCGGCATGATCATTATCGCATTTGGCGCGGACATATGGGGAAGCGACTACTGGCCGGTGCTTATCGGTCTGATCCTTTATGTCGGGCTCATCATCGGAGGGTTCGTTATCCTGACTCTTTGCGTCGATAACAAAAATAAAAAGGTATTCGCATTACACAATATCGTTGTGAATGCAAAAAATGAATCGTATGAAACGAAGGCAAAAGCAGACGGCATCAGAGCAAAATACGCTGACGAATATGCCGGATTGCCGGAGCTGAAGACAAATGCCGAGGCGGACGCAGACACCGCTTCGAAAGCACCTGTGAGACCTTCGGGAGCTTTACTTGATGCTTCGATTGATGAGAACAGCGACAAGGTTATTATTTGCGAAAAGTGTGCTGCAAGGCTTTCGCTCAACAAAGAGAAGAGGGTCTATGAGTGCGGGTCCTGCGGTGTGGCTTATGGTGTATCGCTCTTCTTTGGCATGCCTCTTGAGAAGGCCTTAAATGCAATGAATATGGGTCTGTATGAAGACGCGGAAAAGAGATTTTCTAATCTGCTCATGGTTGATCCTTCTGATTTCGACGGGCTTCTCGGGCGCATACTTTGTACAGGCAAGTGGAATAACGTAAGCAGTATCTGTGTTTCTGACTGCTTAAGGCCGGTCACTTACAAGAACCTTCAGGTCATGGCAACTGAAGCGGCAGGTGCAGCCGGCGAAAGCGATAAAGGATTTTTCGAAGATCTTACGAAGCTTCTGTCACTGCTCGAAGAACTCTATATGATCGATTATAAGGAAAAGTCAGCCGGAAGAAAGCTTGAAGAACTTGACGCCAAGGGCCGCATTTTCTCTTCTGATGAGTACGGCATCAATGCTGCAAATTACAGGGAGAAGTGGCATGTCCAGGACGAGCTTCAGCCGTATGTCAGCAGGAAAAAGGACCTGGAATACAATTTCAATAAGTTAAAAGAAACGCTGCGTAAAACGAGAAGCGGCAGCGCTCTCTGCAAGTGAGAAAAGCGACGCAGTTCCTGAATAAGATCATTTTTGCCTCAGATACAGTATCTGAGGCTTTTTTGTGTGCGTTAGTGACGATTCCCTGCCGGTACTTGTTATTCCCGGATAAGATGATATGATTATAAACAGAACGATATTCGGTTTATGGAGAGGAAGCGGAAATGTCAAGAAAAGCAGTAATTACCGGCGGTAGAAGGGATGAGATCATATCTGTGGCAATGAAGTTGTTTTTCGAGAACGGGTATGAGCCGACTTCAGTACGCATGATCATGGATCAGGTTGGCGGCGAAATAGGAATGTTCTATCACTACTTCAGATCAAAAGATGTTTTGTTTGACTGCGTTGTGGAAAAGTTCTTTGCCGATTACCGTAAAGAAGCAGACACGATAATAAGTTCGTGCAGCGATCCGGACAGCCTGGTCGATGCATTTCTGCCAAGCTATACGAGAGCGATGCAGCAATTCGGAAAGATTGAAAACAACATGCATTGGACTATCCGGTATGCGATGTCTGCAAAGACGATACAGTCGTTATTACCTTCTGTTATCGCGCTGCTTGATTCCTGGAAGCTGCCATATGGAATAAAGTCTGATGTTGCGGCCGGGCAGCTGGTCTACGGGATCTCAGGCACGATACACACCAAGACTTTTGAGAAGATGAGCATGAAAAAGAAGAAGGCATGTCTTAAGGAATATATTGATCTTGTTTTGAGAGGAAGCAGCATATCATGAAGATCCTGATGATAAATCTTCCTTTTGCGGGACATACAAATCCTACATTGCCGCTGACCAGAGAACTGGTCAGAAGAGGACACGAAGTTACCTATATCAATACAGAGGAATTCCGTACAAGGATAGAATCCTGCGGGGCAAAATTCGTTCCGTATATTAACTATCCGGAAAGACCGACTGAGAATGATAAAAAGCAGAAGAGCTTTCGCGCATTATATGATACGATCATGAACATAAACGGGTCTTTTGACCTGCTAATTTATGAGATGTTCTTCTATCCGGGAGCCGAGATAGCAAAGAGGAAAGGGATCCCTTGCGTAAGACAGTTTTCACAGCCGGCGTGGAACGGACAAACATGGAAAGATGCACCGCTGATGTTCAGGACATCGGCAAGGCTGATCGATGTGCAGGTCTTTCCGAAGCATACTGCGAAAGAACTCGGATTTGAGAACCGGTGCCTCAAAGACGGCATAATAAGGCCGAAGCCGGATCTGAATATCGTATATGTACCGGAACAGTTTCAGTTAAAAAGAGAAACTTTCGGGGACGATTATGTATTTAAGATCCCCGTCGCAGATCCGCCTTCGGCTAATATAATGATCCCTTATGAAGACATGAAGCATCCGCTGGTCTATATATCTCTCGGGAGCATAATCAGCAACAGGGGTTTTTGCAAAGAATGCATAAGAGCTTTCGGCAATAAGGAACTCTCGGTAATCCTCAATACCGGAAAGATACCTGTTGAGTCTCTTGGAAACATCCCAGGAAATATCTTCGCGTATTCATTTGTCCCTCAGATCGAAGTGCTGTCTCATGCCGATGTTTTCCTGACGCATTGCGGCATGAACAGTGTGAATGAAGCTTTGACTCTTGGAGTTCCGATGGTGGCGATGCCGTTTGTAAATGACCAGATCACAAATGCGGATCAGATCGTCAGACTCGGTCTGGGCAAAAGAGTCCGTTCTTTTCCAAGCAGGGGGAAAGAGTTATTCAAGGCGGTCTGTGAAGTATATAGTGACGGAGCATACAAGGAACGGGCAAATGCTGTGAAAGAGGATATCAGTAAGCAGAACGGCTGGGATGATGTGATAGGACGCATCGAGGCACTGTTCTAAAGAAATAACTGATATAATAGTTCCTGATTCACATACCTATATGAGGCAGGGATTATGAAATTTATCAAGGCGTTTATCAATATTATTAAGAAGCTTTGCGGCAAAGCGAGATGGCTCTTATTAGCTGCTGTCTTGCTGTTTATAGTGTATTTTCTGATCGACTCCAACTATAGCTGGTATCACGATATTAATGGAGTATGCGATCTTGGCGGTTTGCCTATAACCGAACATCAGATCTCGCAGATATGGTGCTTCTCGATAAATGACGGCGGGAAGATGGCCGTCATGAGCAGAGAGACGGCAAACGGTATAGTTGCCCGTATCAATCTGGATACCGGTGTTCAGGAGTATTGCGGCACAGCTTATGCGGTGGTCAAAGACGGGGATAAGGAAGCGATCTTTATGCCGAGCAGCATGACCATGACCGATGACGGAGAATTCTATGCATACCGTGACACGTTTGGCGCCAACAGCAGTCTGTTGACAGAGCAGTATTCGATCTTCCGCATTTCACCTGATTACAGAACGACTACGGAGGTCTTCAGACTCGATATCGGCAAAGACGGCTTAGAAAAAGGAACAAAGATAGGCCCTCCGCATTACTATAACGGCAAAGTGTATTTTTCAGTGAGCGACATGTCAGGTGTCAAGCTTTATTCGATAGATACCAAGTCACGTGTGATAAGTGAGAGCGACATCTATCCAACAGATCCGGACGGCACTTATACGGCGAGAGTTATACCCGGTGACGGTGTGTTTTTCTTTGTCAGAAGTGACGGAAACGTCTATAAAGTTGAATTCGGAAAACCGATCGGTGAGAGCATTTACAGGTTCACCGATTTCGAAGACGATAAGGTCGCGCTATTCAAGACCGGGACCATAGCTGACGGAAAACTGTATCTGGCCGTTGATGCCTATCCGTACACCGTATACGTATTAGAGGATGGCAAGCTCACGAAGGAGTTCGATATCGGAGGAGTGATCAAAGACCCCGGCGATCTGTGGCAGCTTGAAGCATACCGTCCTGACGGAGCATCGCGTGACACTATCGTTATGTTGACGGAAAAAGCACTCATAACGTATTCGGGAGGTGCCCCGCAAATAAAAACGATCACGGTAAGACCGCAGATAAATCCGGCGATGTACATCGAACCTCTCATCGGTTTTTTGTACATCCTGATCGCAGCGGGCCTTGTCATCAATCTCATAATCCGCAAGAAGACGCTTCTGTATAAGCAGCTGATCGTAACGGTCCCGGTATTCATAATCCTGTGCGGCATCATCGCAACTGTTGTGTATTCTTATGCGGACCAGGGTAAGATCGAAGGAGTCGGCAGGGATGTTAACCTGGTATGCGGCGTTTCCGCCAAGACTTTTGACGGATATGATTTCTCCGGGTTTGCTCAGCCGGACAGAGGGACAGGAGCGGCTTACAAAGCACTCCGCGACAAACTTAAAGACTTAAGTTCTTACAATGCTAATTACAGGTTCTCCGTGATATACAGAGCTGATGACGGCACCCCGTATTATCTTGTGCCTTATGGTGCTGTCGGTTCTCCCATGATCAGGTGGGGATCGGAGGAAGGTACATTCCCCGAAGAAGCAGCCAAAACAGATGTGTATGTCGATAAGAACGTGAGATCCATTATCAATACGATAGCTTCAACGGAAGTCACCAGAATAAAGGCTTTCGGAAAGATAAATGATGCGGCTTCAAGCGGTAACTACTATCTCATGGTTGAGGAGGATTTCGGCAGCCTGTTGTCAGACAGAATAGTTCTCGTTGCCCAGATCTTCGGTTTCGGTATCCTTATCATGGCGGCCATCACGCTTATCTACATTCTTTCCACGATACGTATGCTGAGGGTTATCAAGAAGGCTACAGTTACCGTTAAGAGCATCAGCAAAGGTGATCTCACGGCAAGAGTCAATTACCGTTCAAAAGATGAGCTGGGCCAGATATGTTCCCAGGTAAACGAGATGGCTTCAAGTCTTGAGACATCCTTTAAGGAGAAAGACCGTACCGAAAAGTTCTACTATAAGTTCGTTCCCGAGAAGTTCCGCGAATATCTCGGAAAGAAAACCCTCACCGATCTGTCGCTCGGTGACGCGAGCAACCGCGAGCTGACGGTCCTTTTCTGCGACATACGCTCCTTCTCGATCAACTCCGAGATGATGACCGCAAAGGAAAACTTTGCATTCGCAAACACTATCTACGGCAAGGCCGGACCAATTGTCCGCGAGCATAACGGCTTCATCGACAAGTATATTGGTGATGCGGTCATGGCGCTTTTCGAAAAGCCTGACGATGCGGTGGCTGCGGGAATCGACCTTTACAAGGCGATCGTTCATGATCCCGAGACAGCGCGCGAACTGAAAGTAAGCGACATTAATATCGGCATCGGAATCCACACCGGCATGGCCATGATCGGAATCGTAGGTGAGAGCGAGCGCCTGTCAGGTACGGTCATTTCAGATACCGTTAATCTCTCTTCGAGGCTCGAGTCGCTGACGAAACAGTATAAGACTGCGATGCTGGTATCCAAGGATACGGTTGACCGTCTGACATCGCCCGAGGCTCTGTCGCTGCGTTATCTCGGCATGATACAGGTTGCGGGTGTCAACGAAGTCAAGGCAGTATACGAAGTCCTTGATTGTCTTAAGGACGATGTAAAGAGCATCCGTTCAGACAATGCAAAAGATTTCCGCGAAGCATTGAGACTGTTCCAGTTAGGACGTCACGACGATGCACTTAAAGCCTTGGAGAAGATAGCTTCGGAAGGCCGCAATGACTATGTGACGGACATGTATGCAGATTACATCAGAAACATGTCGCCGGAAGACAAGGGCAATGTGTTCAGGTTTGTGAGAAAGTAACTCATTGTTAGCGATAAAATGTCTTAAAACGCCTCAAAAGCCATCAAAATAGGCATGGTGCCGTTGCGGTGCGTCAAAAATCGCAGGTGGTGCTTTGTTTTTGATGAGATAAATGACACACTGAAGACAGTAAACGGTTGCAGGTGGTACTGTTTGTGGGAAAGCTAAAATGAAAATAAGCAAAATGGTTCCGATAATCGTAAGTGTAGTCCTGGTGCTGATCTGGGTCTATATCGGATATGCCACAGCCGTCAATTATATAGAGGGCCGCACTGCGTCCCCGGGTTTTTACAAGAATATCACACTTAAGGAAGATGTAAGCTATGTTGACGTAGGAAGAGAGATCGATGCTGCTATGGATGGAGAATCCTATGATCACACGGTGATTCCGGCAGGCTCAGAAGGAACGGCATTTATCCTTTATGGGCGTCGTTTTTCATATATTGAAAATCCCGAAACAGATGTTTACGGTTTTAGGGCGTGGTTTTCAGATGACAATGTTTCCATACAGACCGGACCGGAATCACAATTGGATGAATACCATATATCATATAAGAAAATTGCAAATTTTGAAGAAATCATATCCGAATACAATCAGAAAGTAAAAGAGGCAAAGAACGAATGGAGGAAACAGCTGACGCCGTATATACTGACAAGCGTAATTGGGGCGGCCTTGTTTTCGACCCTTTTCCTGATAATCTGCATAACCGCAAACAAGTTCAAAATGCATCCCGGAGTATTTGCGGCATTATGTTCCGTTTATGTCCTGATGCTAATGTATGCCATAGTATTATATACAGCTTCAGGTATTACCATCAGGTTCATGCAGACTTAACTATGAAAATTCATGCATAGAAAAAACAGCGACCGGATTTTTGTCCGATCGCTGTTTTGTTGGTGGCGGAGACGGTGGGCATAATTGCCATACTTTTCACCTCTCTTCACCGAATTCAAAAACATAATAAATTCAGGGCTTTCGGGAATCACACTCTTTATAAGCTGTTCCCTGAATCGGTATAACTCGGTCAATAATTGTAGTAAATTTTGTAGTAAATCACTTTGCATTCTCGTAGTAATTCTGGAGAACTGCAATCTCTCTGCTCTTAAACTCACGTGAAGCATCTGTGTAAGTTTTAAGGGTAATCAGGATGCCTTCGTGTCCCATCATCTCTGACGTGGCTTTAATGTCTGCTCCGGCCTCTCTCATCCTTGTAGCGAATGTGTGTCTCAGCATGTGGTTGTGTACATGTGGGAACTCCGGAGCTGTCGGATTACTTTCGTTGATCTTCTTGCAGATCTGCGAGAGTCTGTTGTTCAACTTCTTGTGGTCCAATACTTTACCCTTACTGTTAAGAAAGATAAAGTTTGTGTAGCCGTCGATTTCTGAAAGACAATGGATACCTAGTTGTTCCTGTTTTTCCTTTTCTTCCAGCAGTGCTTCTTTCACTTTTGGTAGCATAGGCACAGTACGGATACTGCACTTTGTCTTGGGTGGATTGACTGTGAAAACATTTCCTTCACCTTTGCCCTTGTCGTAGTTGATAAGGATATGGTTAACATCTATCTCGTTATTCTCGAAATCGATATCTTCCCATCTCAGTCCTAAAACCTCTCCGACACGCATTCCGGTCCACAACATGGTAGTGAATACCGCGTAGTATTGGTGATAGTGTCCCGGCCTTGCTAGGAAGGACTCAAACCGTCTCTGCTCATCCAGAGTCAGTGCTCTTACTTCTTTGGAAGTATTTTCATATTCCCTTTGAAGCTCACGCAAACTTCCTCTGCACGGATTCTTCCTCATTACATCATCCCTGACTGCAATATCGAATACCATTGAAAGGACTACTTTAATGTTCCTGATAGTCCCAAAAGCTAATCCTTTCTCAACTGCCAGCGTTTTCAGAAACCCCACAACCTTGCTGTAAGTTATGTTTTTCAGTTTCTGCTTGCCGAATTCAGGTTCGACATACCGCTTGTAGTATCTGACATAAGACACGAAGGTTGTATTCCTGATACCGCTCTTGATATCTTTCCATAACTCGAAATATGAGTTGACGGTCGAATCAAGTTTGCTGTAGTTGATTCCGTCCAGCGTGTCTCTGAGAATGTTTTCTTCCTTCTGACGCAGTTCGGGGAGCGATTTGGCGTAAACGAACTTTCTTTTTCCGTGATTGTCGATCCACCAGTACGCAAAAGCGTTATTTCCTCGCTGATACTCTCCTTTCTTCAATTTGATCTTGTCTGTTGTATATCTTTTGTTTTGCATCTTTTTTGAACCTCCATTTGTGTCAAAAAAGTATGCCCGAGTTCATTATAGACCCGGGCATACTAAACTTACAGGACAAGTATTTCTCAGATAGAGAACTGACTGTGCAGGAACTTTTCAAAAGGAATCCGCTTAATTAACCGTTTGCTTCCATTCCATAAAACGAACGGGCAGTTATCGCCGGCAGTCAGTAAGCGAAGCTTTTTTACACCAATGTTGAAATACTCGGCTGCTTCTTCCAGTGTGAGAAGTGACTTCTCTGAAATTGATAATGTGTTGTTCTTCATAGTGAAGACCTCCTTGATTTGTATTTACCCATGAGGGTATGTAATGATTGTTTGTAATCTGTCCCGTGTATTAACAAGCAACGCGTTTGTACACACAAACGCAAAATCAGCTTGTCAGGGAGGCCCCTGAAACCCCTGAAAATGATCGAATCAGATGTTGGTCCGGGCAGCTTAAAAACTTCTGTGCCGGTGGCACAGAAGTTATCTGTATTAAGTAATCTTCAGTTTGTCTGATTCATGCCCCATAATCTCATACGTGGTGGTATAATCCCAAATAAGGGGATCTGATTTTGAGGGGTATGAGCAATGAAAAGAAAGTTAGTTTTTCCTGTAATCGCATTAAGTTCGATCTTTTTATCCGGCTGTTTTTTTGGAACAAATTCAAGAAAACTTGTTCATACTGAAAGTATTACTACAACAGAAGAAACAACTACAGAAATAACGTCTGCTGAAACTACAACTGAAACAACAGTAGAAACTTATGAGACAACAGCTGAAACCACAGTTTCAGAAGAAACAACAGAAAACACTACGACATCAGAAGAAAGCTCTGCAACTAAAGGAACAACAAAAGCTACTAATAAGACTCCGACAAAAACTCAGGAGAAAAAGACCACTAAACCTGCTTCGAAAAGTGCTACAAAAGCACCTGCTAAATCAACCACAAAGGCTCCTACAAATACACCTAAGCCTACTGAGAAACCTAAGCCTACAGCAACACCTGTACCTTCTAAGGGTACTGCAATTGTTAAGGTTAAGGTAACTTCTCATGTATATGTTGATGATGAATCTGATGAAGTTGAGAAGCATGTTGACTACTTTGAAGTTGAAGCTACAACTTCTAAGTGGCATACAAAGACTCTTTCAAGTTATAAATATGATGGTAAGGCTATTGGTGAAAAGCTTAGAAATAAGTATGGAGATAATCTCCAGAATTATTCTTCTAAGGTAGTTGAAATAGTCAAATTTACTAACTAACCCTCTTATTTATGGAGTGAACCCCGATTCCGATATGCACCCTTTGGTGAAATATATAGCCTTCTCGATGTAAACCACCGAGAAGGCTTTTTTTCTAGGCATACACCTTTCCGATGCAAACTTGATCTGCCAGCAGCATTCGTTGTGACCCCCTTGCCGATATGACCCCCTTGTTGTTATATTTTTATAGAGGTGAACCGTATGAAAAGAACAAAAGGTATTGCTAAGAATGATTACGAGATCATCCGCAAGGAAATTCATGCTATTTTCGAGGAAAACTACCGAAGCTATGGTTACCGACGCATTACCGCCGAACTGGATGCAAGAGGCTATCACGTTAACCATAAACTTGTTCAGCGCTTGATGAATGAAGAGGGCCTGAAATGCGAACGTAAAACCAAGGGCGAAGCTGAATCGGATAAGCCGTTTATGACATATAGCCCACGATTTGGAGAGAAGGGTGAAGACCTTCTTAAGAGAAATTTCCACACTGATAGATTCGGTGAGATTTGGGTTACCGACATGACACGTATCAAATCCGGTGATATTACGGTTTACCTGACCGTGATAATAGACATGTTCAATGGCGAAGTCGTGGGTTATAACATATCCGAAGAAGCAGATCTTAAAGCAGTTTTGAAAACAGTAAGATTCGCACATTATAAGCAGCCTGATTGCCGGCCGATTCTTCATTCCGATCGTGGATGGTTCTATTGTGCGACTTACTACATTAAGTTACTGAACTCATTAGGCTATCTTCGCAGTATGTCCTCAACCGGAAATTGTCTTGATAATGCCGCTGCAGAAACATTTTTTGCACTTCTGAAAAAGGAACTGATCTACCCTAATGAGTGGACGGATTTCAAAACACTAAGACGTGAGATCCACAAATATATTAAGTATTACAATACCAAAAGAATCAAGAGATCCTTGAATTACATGACACCGGTAGAATACAGGTTGAAGTCGATGGGAAAGTAAATACTCTTCTACTTATACGTAGGGAAAATGGGCAAAAATGCATGCCAAACGCCTATCTAGTCTTAAAAATGATAAATAAATCCGAGATGTGATACTTCTTCAAGGCTCAACCTTTAATGTGTATAGATAAAAACAGCGACCGGATTTTTGTCCGATCGCTGTTTTGTTGGGCATACTTTTCTAAATTGTCGTTGTCAGAATGCTCAGACTCACCGAAAAACAATACGACAAAATCACCATGATAACCGGCGGACCAGATTATCAGGAACAAACCGTTGGCACGAATTGCAAATTATAATATGATGATAAATGGGTGAGGTGCTGAAAAGCCTTAAAATACTGCTGTCCTGAATGATACTCAAAAAATGGTGCATCGTTCAACTAACTGCATCATTTCCCAGACATGTTAGCTGCTCCATGGTTACAGGACGTTGTGAGTTGATTCATGAAGCAATCTCATTTATGTCCTTAATTGTTAATTGCGCCTCTCACTTATCAATGAATACAAGCATTTACATCAATAGTAACCCTGAATTAAGGATTGCCTAGTTTTGATTCTATATCTTTTTGTAATTTTTTCTCGTATTCTATTTCTGCTTCTATTTTCTTTATTTTCTGGTTTGCTTCTTCTATATTCCTGATACATGCTTTCCGTGCCACATCAGCATTTACAAACTGCATTGGAACATCACCTCTATTAACTCTGGTCAAAGTCTCCTGCCATTCTCTGCGGTACTTTTCTACATCTCTCAGCTCCTTTTTTTCCAGATCATACTGGTGATCCTTTGATCTTCTCAATTCCTCCTTTAATTCACTGATTTCGTTACTGTCAACAGTTCTTGCTGAGCTATAACTGATCGACCGGTTTGTTGCGCTGACAGAAGAATAACTGCTATTGGAATAACTACGTGAATTAGGAGAATAGACGTTTGATCTTGAGGACGTAGATTTGCTTGAATCTAATAAAATACCCAACAAAAACATACCTACAGGGATCACTATTACAGCTATTGAAATAGTCACTATGACATCAATTCCCATATTGCCAACATTAAGAAACAAATTCATATTCGAGATGATCGTCTTGATAATAAAAGCAACAACTGAGGAAATAACAAGTGTCAGATTCGTAGCCCTGGCGCCTTTTGTCATGACATTAAAAACAAAAGACACCTGTAGGAGAACTAAGACTAAAATGATTAATATGGTAAATCTGGCAGAACCGCCTTTGGTAAATGCGAGATAAAACAACGGCACGGTACATAACATTATTGCAAGAAAAACAATCTTACATATTTTAAGCGTTCTTTTTGCTTTTCTGAAAAAGTTGATCTGAATATAGATTGCGGTAATAGCCAGCGAGATTGCAAATATCGGAAAAAGTTTGTTGGCAGGCCAGAATATCGGGTTATAATCGTATCTTGAACCCTCGGTAAAAAAACTAGTCAGATAAACGATGGCCGGCGGAAGACCAAACGCTATGTTTATATACCATCGATCTAGAATTTTGCCCATATACCTCTCCTCCCTAAACAATCCTTTCATATGTTCATCTTAATAAATTATTCGTCACACTGCAAATCTGATCATTGATGCCTGAATGAAATTCCAAAACTGATGCATCGTTCAACTTATGGAGTGAACCTCGATTCCGATATGCACCCTTTGGTGAAATATACAGCCTTATCGATGTAAACCACCTTCGTAGGGAAAATGGGCAAAAATGCATGCCAAATGCCTATCTAGTCTTAAAAATAATAAATCCGAGATATGATACTTCTCAAGGCTCAACCTTTACTGTGTATAGATAAAAACAGCGACCGGATTTTTGTCCGATCGCTGTTTTGTTGGGCATACTTTTCTAAATTGTCGTAACTCATGTAGTAAGTCTGTAGTAAACTACCCGTTTGCTTAAGAGCGCATAACTGCAAACCGCTACATTTATTGACTTTTTACGACGCCCGTTTCAAATTTGGCGGAGACGGTGGGATTCGAACCCACGTACCGGTTACCCGGTAAACGCATTTCGAGCATTTAAACCAAGAGTTTTTTGCCGTCAGATAATGAGATTCTCTGCCAAGCTAAGATATCTTGAAGCAAATAAAATAAGTCTTTGGAGGATACTGTCACTTTGTTGTCAGCATCTGTTATTTCTGTCCGGATCATCGCTTCGGTGAAAAACGGCCTGAGGACGTTCGGTAAATCGAATGGAAACATTCAAATCAGAAGAAAACTAACCTGGATCGAGAACGACCCGTCCGATATTTTCACAAAGGAGAAAACCATATGAAGCCTGATTCTATTGACTGGAAGAACATTCCTGACACCATTTCGAAAAACAGTTTCTGCAAGATCTGCCACATGAGCAAGAGGACTGCAAGTCTGTATCTCGGTACCGATGTTCCGTGTGCGGATAACGGCAAAACGACACACCGTTATGCCATAGCAAAGGCAGATATTATCGATTTTTTGGAGCGAACACCGGAGCGAAAAAGGAGACCAAAACGGATTCCCGCTTTTCGCTGCTGCAAAACGGCTTTCTGCAAAAGCCCGTTAACAGGTGCTGTTGAGTCTTTTATGCGCGAATACTACTCAAATCTTCTGATCTCTGAAAAGGACATTTTGAATGCTTCAGATATATGCAGGATCACCGGCTATGGAAAAACGGCCGTAAACAACTGGTTCCAATCCGGATATCTGATATATGTTGTCATTCGAAATGCAAAACAAACTTCCAAAGAGAGTCTGATAGATTTCATGAGCAGTGAAAGATTCGATAAGATCTACAGAAAGTCCGATTGGCATCTGAAGCAGATAGAATTATTGAGGCAAAATGCAATTACTGAAGGTACGGCTGATAATCGTTAAAATATGCGGAGTGACTTCGGAACGGTTTAGCAAGCAACGCGTTTGTATATACAAACGTCAAGATTTCTTGTCAGGGTGCCCCTGAAACCCTATGATCCATCCGGATATTGACAAAACCTTCCTTGCCAAATAACGGTAGATTAATGTCAATTATTAATGGGAATTGGGGCCACCCCAACCGCAGTAATAGTGTTTGTGGTACACAAACGCGATGCTCGCTGATACACGTGACATGTTATCAAGCATTATTGATTAGCGTGTTATAATGACCTTGTCTGGGGGACCCTTTAGACAAGATAATCATCAGTTTGCAGGCATAAGGAATGGAGTATTTATCAATAATGAAGAAGATAACCGCACTGATACTATCGATGGCTTTTGTAATAACCTGCGTATCCTGTAAGACAGATACCGGGAATTCGCTTGCTTCGATCAGTCTTACAAAGGACGTGAGATCCTGGTCAAATCCCGGCTCTCAATATAAAGAACTTCTGGATGAGTACGGATCATATACCTGTAACGGCGCTGTGGTAGTAGCCACTGATAAAGATGTAGTTTATCTTTATGGCGAAGATGCAGTGGAGAAGGACGGGAAGACTTTGGTATCACAGGATACGATCTTCGACCTGGCCTCCATGAGCAAGACTTTCACGGCAGTCCTGATATTGAAGCTTCAGGAGGAAGGCAAGCTTAATATTGAGGATACATTGGACAAGTACTTTCCTGAATATGAAGCAGGGAAGAACATAAAGATATATAACCTCCTTCACATGAATTCCGGAATTTCCGATTATATTAATAATAACGATCCTTTCTGGAATATCTCAGGTGCCGATGCTGCCAACAAGAAGATCTCGGATATCCTGAATGACAGGGTAACTGATGAGGAGTTTCTTAAGGCTTTATATCAGGCTCCTTTGGAGTTTGAGCCCGGGACGCAGTTTTCATACAGCAATACCAATTACCGTCTTCTTGCATTCATCATCGAAAAAACTGCCGGTGTTAAGTACTGCGATTATGCTAAAAAGAAGATCTTTGATGTATGCGGTATGACGAAGACTACTTCCATGGCGACAGATGATCTGACCTATGTTCCTTTTGATTACGATATCCTTGTGAAATACGATTTTACCGATAAGAACGGATATATTAATTGTCCTAACAATACAAGAGGTGACGGGGGAATACATTCCTGCCTTACTGATGTCCTGGCTTTTGACAGGGCTCTGTTCGGAGGAAAGCTCCTTTCCAAAAAATCCATGGAAATACTTTTAAAAGAAGAATCCGGTTATTGTATGGGACTTAATAAGACAGCTGAAGGTTATTCCCATAACGGAGCATCATACACTTGTTCCGGTAATAACAAGATTATTGAATCTGAAAAGTTCGGACACATCTATGTGATCTCGTTGGAGCATATAGGGTCAGCATCTGACAAATCCGCGTCATATACACTAGCCGAGTTGATGTCCGGAACTAAATATTCAAAGGGCACTTTCAATGATGGTGTGTATGTGAATGAATATGCAGGACTTAAGGTTAAGATCCGGGAAGATTTACATCAGATCTCAGATGACGAGATGGCAGAGGACAAGGTTTATCTTGTCTCAAAATGCACGACTGCAGAAGATAAGGCCCGTGAAAATGCGACTATCTACGATATGGCTTTTGACAGTCAGATGTTGGGGATGAAATTTTCTTTTGTTAACACGAGATTTGCATCACCCGGAGATCCAGGGTATGACGAAACCAAGTATTTGGATGGAAATATCGGCTTTATCAAAGGGAAATACAAGAGTTTCCCCATTACCGTCGAATATCATGGAAGGGCCAAGACAGTTATATGTGGCAAAGAATATTTGAGAGACACCTTTACGCTGTCAGGAAACGAGGGTGTTCAGACAATTTGCTACTATGCGAGAAAACTCGATGATAACCTGATAAGTGTAGTTGAACTGTACTGGTTTGGCAAAAAGACGGCTGAAGAACAAGAGAAGTTTTTTGAGTAAACAATTGACGTTTAGTTTATGAAATCAGCAGGATTATAAACGGGAAAATAATAAAAATGAAGAAAACAACATGCTATACATATTTCTCTATCACAGGGGAGTTTGATCCGGATGAGATCACATCAATACTTGGCATTCAACCGGTAAAAACATTTCGCTCCGGCGAACCCAGATATTATCTGAAAGACGGCCTGAAGGTCGATACAGGATATAAGTATTCATGTTCTTGCTGGGATGGATGTCGTTGCGAAGAATATGACGTGATCATCAGCAATCAGATGGAAAAAACTATAGAACCACTGATTCCGAGGATCGATCTGCTTAATGAGATACGTGAACGTTTTGAAGTGACTTTTACTTTGGAAGTTGTACCCAGCATTTGTTGTGAGCATGAAAAACCTTGTATATCACCTTCGATGAAAGTAATCGACTTTTGCTCGAAAGTCAGGGCTGAATTGGATATTGATTGGTACATAGATAATATATGATGGAACATAAAATAAGCAGTATAGACAACAAAATCATGAAAAAAGAGAACCACGAGAGAAAAAGTAATCAGCGGGAAAAAGGGTTGTGAAGACCGCTATTCCGATCTTCTGAGGTTAACTCTTTCATACAAAAATACCTGTCTTGGAGATTTCGAAGATTGTGCCTGTCTGATAATATTTATCTGATTAGGAGCTTTTTTGCATCAGGGGAGATCTGTATGAAAAGATCAATTCATAGAATTCTTAGCTCTTTGATCGGCTTTTCGCTGATCGTTTGTGCTGTCGGATGCAATGGCAGTCAGTCCGGAACAACACAATCCGAATCAGAGACTACAACTGCAAAGCCGGTGATAACCGCCGCAACTGATGTGACTGCAGAAGCCGTCACGGCGACCGAAGGAACTTCCATGAAGGTGGAGAATCAGGGCTTCAAATACCGTCCCGGCGACATCATCGAGTTTGGAAAGTATGAGCAGGACAATAAAGAATCCAACGGCAAAGAGGATATCGAATGGATCGTTCTTGCCAGAGAAGGAAACAAAGTCCTTGTTCTCAGCAGATACGCACTTGCATGTAAACCATATAACAATAAAAAAGCAGATGTTACCTGGGAAACCTGTTCCTTGCGCAAGTGGCTTAACGAAGACTTTTTTGAGTCTGCATTTGATGAAGAAGATAAAAGCTGCATCGTAAAGACAAACGTTACGGCCGATAAAAATCCGGAATACGAAACGTCACAGGGCAACCCGACTACGGACAACGTATTCCTTCTCAGCATAGCAGAATTTAATAAGTACTTTACTTCAACAAAAAACGTCAGCTGTGACGGAACACTATTCTGTCAGGCGCAAGATAAGGAAACAAACGCCACCACTTTCGTATGGTGGCTCAGGACAACCGGTTTTTCTCCCAAGCATGCTTTATGCATCACTTATTACTGTGGAGACACTCCTGTCAGCAACTACGGTATCTTTGTTGACCGTGTCAAAGGATGTACAAGTATGGAAGAACTCGGCAACAGTGGAGTACGTCCGGCCATGTGGCTGGAACTTCCGGACTATTACACTACTCCGCACAAGCATTTGAATGCATGGGTCGAAGGATACGGAACTGTTCGCTTAAACTGTGAGGCTTCGACAGGCAAAGAAGTTCGTGCTGAAATTCCCGATATGCCCTGCCAGATCCTTTATACCGACGGATTTCCTTCGTATGGAGGAGAAGTAAGATACACGAACGAAACAGAAAAAGCAATCGTGGAATGGCTCGATAAAAATGTCGGTAAAGACCTTGGTTACGGTTGGTACGATGGAAACAGATATGGTTCAAGCGTATTGTACTACACGGGACACCTTAGGATACAGGATGACCAATAAGCAAATCGGAATAGACGCATGACCGAGATTTGAAGGGGCGAAGGAAGATATTCAAACAGTATATGAGAAAGTTAAGATGTAGACAAATTCGGGTTTGTCGGGCTGAAGTTGGCGTGTTATATCAGGAATAAAACCGACTAAAGCCCGAGAGTAATCTCGGGTTTTTATTTGGGGTTCAGGGTCGCCCTGACAAGTTTCCGTATTTGTGGTACACGAATACGTTGCTTGCTACTCCGTTCCGAAGATCAATTAGGTTTTTAGTAGAATTTAGGCGGGTTAGCTTATCAGGCACATTAATGGGACTATTATCGTTTGACAAACGATTGTTTGCCTTTTATCATTTTTAATGTAAATTCGTGAAAGGAATAAGTCAGTGTGCGTTATCTGCAAACTTGCCGCACATATAAGTAATTATTTAATTATTAGCTAAGCTAAAAAGAGAAATAATTAAACAGGTAAGCAAAGATTAAAAGTACACAAAGAAATAAAGAGTTAATTCATTCGGGCTTCCGATTGGATTATATGTCAGGATCCGTCACGGTATTCCGTTCGGATAAAGAACAGTATCCCTGCTTAGCTGCAGGGAACAGGCGTTAACAAAAGCCACGACCTTTGACAATCTATACCGCTTATTTCATCCGAACTGCATCGCTATATAGGGGATTTGTTCTCATTTACATGACTGCAGTTTTGAAGATTACTCTTCTTAGCCCGGCATGAATATTAATTTAGGAGGCATTTTTATGTCTAACACATGTATTATCGGCTGCGATGAAATGAGAGAACGAGGCATCGACACGAGCTTTTATGAGTACAACAGAGTTCCTGGTATCTATAAAGCTGTTATCGATCTCATGGCTGAATCAAGGAAAAAAGGAACACTTAGGGTATTCCTGACTTTCTCTGATGGAAGAAAGATATTAGCGCCTGTTTATTGGTGGCAAAAGTATCTCGGATTCTACGAGCGGGCTCCAGGAGAAAACGTTCTGTTGGAGTACAAAAAGATCGAAGATGGCAGAGTGTTTCTTGTGTCTGCAGATACGAACGAAGAGGAGGATGTTCCTTATGAAATCCTCTGAAATAACCTTTCTGCCTGACAGTCTGCTTGTATGCTACCAGGTAATGTTTACGGATTATCCTGATATCGTATCAGTTTTCCAGCTTCAGAAGATGCTTAAAATCAGCAGGCAACTTGCCTATGAGCTGATAAACAACGGTTCGATCAAAGCGGTAAAGGTTGGGAATTCATACAGGATCCCGAAGGTCAGCGTTATCGGGTATATGCTTAACGCCGCATGAAGGCCGGCCCGTCCTTTGAGTTTTCGTTATTGTATTTCGCTATGAAATGCTCTTATACTTAATCTCAAGGACGGGTTGTTCTGCTTACAACCAACTACAAGGAGGAAAAACAATGGTAGCAGGACACCTGACAAAGAGAAACGGATATTATTATGTCGTATTGAGCTATTACGACCCTGATGGAAAGAGGCACTTCAAGACCTTTTCGACCGGACTTAAGGTTGTATCGGGCAATCTGCGTAAGGCAGAAGAGATGCTGCAGAAATACCGTGCAGAGTTCTTCACACCCACATGCGTAAACTCGATGCATTCCGATATGCTTTTTACAGATTACCTGAGCAAGTGGCTTGAGATAGTCAGGATAAGGATAAAACCAACAACGTTTGCATCTTATAAGAGCGTCGTTGAAAAGAAGATCATTCCTTATTTTGTGAAGTTTCAAAGAACACTTATGGATGTGAAACCGGCCGACATACAGGCATTTTACATTGAAGAGCTTAAGAGGATAAAGCCTAACTCTGTAATAAGGGAGCATGCTATTATCCATGAAGCTTTGAAGTATGCCTACAAGATAGGACTCGTAAATGACAATCCGGCAGCCAGAGTCGACAGACCCCGAAAGAACGCATACGAACATAACTTTCTCAACGGAGAAAAACTGGAATGCGTTTTTGAGGCCGTCAGAGGCACCAAATTCGAGCTGCCTGTCCTTACCGCAGCTTTCTATGGATTGAGGCGGGGAGAGGTCTTAGGGCTCAAATGGGACGCTGTAGACTTTGACAATTGCACCTTGACAGTTAAACATACGATTGTAGAAACGAACATTGACGGGAAAAATGTATTGATCCGCCAGGATTCAGGCAAGACTAAGTCAAGTTCCAGAACCCTTCCGCTTGTCGGGAAGTTCCGTGAGTATTTCGCAGAAGTAAAGCGTGCGCAGGAAGAGAATAAACGCATCTGTGGCAGTTGCTACAACTACGATTTTGACGGGTATATTTTCGTGGATGAAATGGGAAATCTGATTCGTCCGGATTATCTTAGCTGTCAGTTTCCGAAGTTTCTGGCCAAGCATGGTCTTGAGAAGATACGTTTTCACGATCTCAGGCACAGTTGTGCAAGCCTGTTGGTAGCGAGCGGAGTACCGCTTAAGAGTGTGCAGGAATGGCTGGGCCACAGTGATTTCAGCACTACGGCCAACATATACACACATCTTGACTTCTCTGCAAAGATAGCGTCTTCCATGGCTATGGAGCGAACTCTGGCACTGCCTGACACAGACTTCTCGAGTCCCTGGAAAGTCAATAAACACAAGGACTCTGGAGAAGCAGGAAACGCGAAATGTCTTGCATAGATTTAATTTTTGGAGCGATATTCCGGTGTTTCGGTTTCTGAACGTTCAAACCCGGAAAGATAATAAAGACGAGGGTTTGAACGGGAGAGGGTTACAAAATCACTTGCCTTGCCCGTTTTTCATGAAACGAGAAGAATGAAAAATCGGCATTCTCCAAGAAATAAAAATGCCTGCAAACGCAATGTTTACAGGCATCTGTGGCGGAGATGGTGGGATTCGAACCCACGTATCGGTTGCCCGATAAACGCATTTCGAGTGCGCCCCGTTATGACCACTTCGATACATCTCCCTGCCAAAAAGCAAGCTACGATCGCATAATACTGAACGCCATCCGATCCGTCAACCGGAGCGATATGGAGCGTTATTGGAGCGATATTCATAAGAACGAAGCCGCAACAATCTCGCAAAGTGCTTATTTTATTGAGCCATGTTCTTTAAGCCAAAAAGAGGCAATCACATTTCGAGTGCGCCCCGTTATGACCACTTCGATACGTCTCCGTAGCCGTTATATTATAGCAACTTTTAAAAGGGTGTCAAAAACAGATCTTGCCCTTCATTTCATCAGCGGATTCCTTGCCCTGGAAGTATTCCACGATGGCAAGACCGAAGTTGACGGAGGTGCCCATAGCCTGGCTGGTGATGATGTTTTCGCAGATGACTGCCTTGGAATCCCTGTCGAGATCGGCCCCGTTTGAAGAGAGGACTTCCCAGAAGCCGGGGTTGCATGTCGAATGCTTGCCGTTTAGCAGCCCGAGCTTGGCAAAAATGGTGGGAGCCGCGCAGATAGCTGCAATTCCTTTGCCTTCGCCGTTAAACTTAACGACTGCGTCAGTGAGCTTCTTTGTATTGCCGAGATTCTCGGTCCCCTTGATCCCGCCGGGGAGGACCAGCATATCATAATCATCGAAATCTATCTCATCTATCTGCCTGTCGGCCGTGATGACTACGCCTCTTGAAGCGTTGATCGTCTTTACGGGCATTACCGAGATGAGGTCACAGTCGATGTTTGCGCGTCTTAAGATGTCAGCGGGCGTTATAGCCTCAACTTCTTCGGATCCGTCAGCTATGAAGATTGCAACTTTTGCCATAAACCTTTTTATTCCCCTATTTTATTTTTTCTTTTGTGGTAATATATGCAAATGTTATTCTAATCCTTTCACGCAAGGGAGCGCAATATGAATCTTATCAATCATGAAGAAGTGCAGTTTCCGGGCCTCGGAATAAAGTTTAATGTTAATCCGGTCGCATTCAGTATCGGAAATTTCGAGATCTACTGGTACGGGATCCTAATCGCTCTGGCTCTGGTCCTGTGCATCATTCTTGCACTTAAGCAGGCGAAAAAGAACAATTTCCCTGATACACTCATTTACGACACAATGCTCGTTACCATACCCTGTGCGATAATCGGCGCACGTGCTTACTACGTTATCTTCAACTGGAGCACTTATGCAGGCAACATTCAGAGCATTTTCGATACAAGGGCAGGCGGCCTTGCCGTATACGGCGGCATCATCGCATGTCTCCTTGGCCTTCTGATAATGTGTAAGATCCGTAAGATTCCTTTCACGTCTCTTGCAGATTACTGCGTCGTATATCTGCCTTTGGGCCAGGCAATCGGTCGCTGGGGCAACTTCTTCAACCAGGAAGCATTCGGAACCACGACAACGATGCCCTGGGGTATGTGGAGTGAATCCACCAGAGCCTATCTCACAAGATTCTGCCCCGAGCTGGTAGCTCTGTCGCCGGTTCACCCGACGTTCCTTTATGAATCGATTGCTGATCTCATCATCTTCTTCGTCCTCCTTAATGTCAGGAAGAAGAGCACACACGCTTTTGAGACGACAAGCGCATATTTTGTGCTTTACGGAGCAGCGCGTTTCTTTATTGAAGGTTTGAGGACTGATTCGCTCTACATCGCAGGAACAGAGATCCGCGTTTCGCAGGCTCTCTCGCTCTTCCTGGTTTTCTTCGGTCTTTTCGCTATCGCTTATGCACATCTGAAGAATTTCGAGAGAAAGCCTTTCCCCGAGAAGCTCTATGTCGTTCCTGAAAAGGAAGAGGAGGAAGAAGGCGAAGAAGAGTCTGAAGATTCTGAGAAGGCCGATTCTGAGGCTGAGACTGAAGCTAAAGATGAAGAAGAGTCTGAGGATGAGCCCAAGGCTTTAACCGAAAAGGCAGAAAAAGAGCCTGAGGCTGAGGAAAAAGATGAGGCTGAAAAGCCCGCTGAGGAAGCATCCGATGACGAAGAAGAGTCTGAGGATGAAAAGACCAAGACAAAGGATTCGAAAGCAGAAGACTGATGGATAACACCAACAACTCCGGTCTTGTAAGGATGCGTGCCGGTGCCGTCTTAAAGACGGTAGACTATTACCTTGTCGTGCCTATCATGCTCCTTACCATCATTGGATTGTATGTCCTCCAGAAGGTTCTTTCGAAGGGTTATGTCGCTTACCCCGGTAACTACTACAGACAGATAGCCGCGACCGCTGCAGGTATTTTCGTTGCGCTGGTCATAAGCCTTCTTGATATGCACATGCTCAAGGCAGTCGGCCGCGTTACTTACGTTGTGTCGCTCCTGCTGCTCATACTGGTCCCTATCGACGGCTATTCGCTCGCGGGATACTGGGGCGCCGACTCATGGCTCAAGCTCCCTGTAATCGGTAACTTCCAGCCTTCCGAACTTGCAAAGATCGGTCTTATCCTGCTCGCTTCAGAGATCTTCGAGGCGATGTCCAAGAAGCAGCTGACCATCATCAAGGGTTTCGGAATAATGGGTGCAGTATATGCGCCGCCGCTCCTTCTGATTCTTACGCAGCCTGACTTCGGAACGGCGATGGTTATATTGTTCACGTTCGTCTGCATGCTTTTCGCATGGGGCGTTAAATACAGATACTTCCTGCTCGCGTTCTCTTCAGCGGTCGTCATCATCGTTCCCGCCATGTGGACGTTCTATCTCGAGCAGTATCAGAAAGAACGTATCCTCTCGCTGGTATTCAAAGGCTCCGACCCTAAGGCGGAGTATAACCTTCTGCAGTCGCAGTATGCGATAGCTTCGGGTGGCCTTACGGGCAACAAGACCGGTATATACGTAACCGTGCCCGTTAAAGAGAGCGACTTCATTTTCGCGGCGGTATCAGAGCACTTGGGATTCATAGGAACAACGGCGGTTATCATACTCGCGTTCTTCTTCATATGCAGGTGTCTTTATGTTGCTTCCAAGGTCCCTTCAAAGGCGGCGTCTTACTGTCTTACGGGTCTTGCCGGATACTTTGCGTTCCACTATATCGAGAATCTCGGAATGTCCGTAGGTCTTCTGCCTATCACGGGCATACCGCTTCCTTTCATAAGCCTCGGAGGTACGGCTCAGCTGATCAACTTCATGGCTTTCGGCATCATCCTGAACATCTCGATGTCGCGCGGACGAGTCGGCGGATAGCATGGTCGGGAAGTGGAGACAGAAGCTTCATATCGAACCGCCCAGGGGTTGGCTTAACGACCCGAACGGGCTTTGCTTTTTCAAGGGTAAATATCATGTCTGGTTCCAGTACACGGAAGGCTCCGCGGATGGGGCAGGACTTCGCTGCTGGGGCCACTACGAAAGCTTGGATATGCTTTCCTGGAAATTCGCGGGAACATCGCTTTATCCCGATACCGAAGCAGATAAGACCGGAGTGTTCTCAGGCTCAGCGGTCGTAAATGGTGAAGCACTCGAGCTTTTCTATACAGGCAACGTGGAGCATGAAGGTAACTTTGATTACGTTACCGAAGGGCGCGAAGCTAATCAGATACATGTTACGACAACAGATGGCCGTCAGATGGGCGCAAAGAAAGTAATACTGCGTAACAGCGACTATCCGGAGTACTGCTCTTGCCATGTAAGGGATCCCAAGGTCACATATGAGAACGGCATCTGGCGCATGGTATTAGGCGCCCGCACTCTGGATGACGAAGGCTGCGTCCTGGTCTATGAAGGCATATCGCCCGATGAATTCAGATTCGTAAAGAAGCTCTCAGTTCCGGATTTCGGATACATGTGGGAATGCCCCGATATGTTTGAGCTTGACGGGAATACATATCTGTCTTTATCTCCGCAGGGCTTAGAGCATGAAGAATTCAGATACCAGAATGTTTTCTCGAGCGGTTATTTCAAAGTGGAAGGCGATGCTTTGTCGAACTTCGAAGAGTTCGATCACGGCTTTGATTTCTATGCTCCGCAGACGTTCAAAGCGCCTGACGGAAGACGAATCCTCATAGGCTGGATGGGCATCGGCGGAGATTCCGGATATACCAATCCCACCGTTTTGACAGGCTGGCAGCACTGCCTGACGATACCGCGCGAACTGACTGCGGATCCGGACGGCGCTCTCCTTCAGAATCCGATAAGAGAATTGGAAACGATCAGAACCTCTTCTTCATCTCTCGAAAACGGTCAGACCTGGCATAAGCTTCCGTTTGACATTACCGTTGACGGCATCAGCACGGCTTCCTGCTTTGAGATGGAGATAGGCAAGGCAAAGCTTTCCTGGCACAGTGAAGGCTATGTTGAATTAAGCTTTGAAGACGGCCCGGTATCAGGCGGAAGAACGTCGCGAAAAGTAAAGTGCGGTGCGCTTTCAGACATGCGCATAGTGGCCGACAGATCAAGCCTTGAGATCTTTATAAACGGCGGAAGATATGTGATGGGTACAAGGTTCTATCCCGAATATCCCGAGGTTCCCGTCTCTGTTAACTGCAGCTGCGCTGACGCTAAGATATATGCGCTCGACATCAGAAATACACTCGTCGCAATAGGCGAGGCTCTCATAGATTTCATTCCTGACAGAAAGGGATGCGAATTTGACGAGGTGTCTTCTTTTGCGCCTGCGCCGGGCGGCGCACCGGCAAACGTCTGCGCTGCATTTTCGAAGCTCGGCGGCAATTCCAGGATGATAACCCAGCTTGGCAACGATCCTTTCGGAGACATGATAATCAAGACTTTGGAGGATTCCGGAGTCGACACATCAGCGGTCAGCCGCACGGATGAAGCCAATACCGCGCTTGCTTTCGTAAGCCTGAGCCGTTCAGGAAAGAGCACTTATTCGTTCTACAGAAACCCGTCTGCGGACATGCTCTTAAGGCCCGAGCAGGTAAGGCCCGATATGTTTGACGGGTGCAGTTTTCTCCATTTCTGCAGCGTATCCTTAGGTGATTTTCCGATGAAAGACGCGCACAGAACGGCGATCGTTCTGGCACGCAAAAACGGCGCGGTCATTAGCTTTGACCCGAATTTAAGATTTATGCTCTGGGACGATCCCGATGCGCTCAAACAGGTAGTAACGGAATTCATTCCCGAAGCGGATATCCTCAAGATCTCTGATGAGGAACTGGAATTCATAACGGGTGAGAATACGCTCGAAGACGCGCTGCCGCTGCTTATGCGCGGAAACGTTAAGCTCGTGATACTGACCTGCGGCGCGGACGGCGCATATGCTGCAAATGCTATGGGAACTGTTTTCGTGCCCGGTAAAAAGGCGGAGGTGACCGATACCACGGGAGCGGGTGACTGCTTCATCGGTTCTTTCCTGAGATGCCTTGATATGAATGGCGTTAAGAGGGCGGATTTAGATAAGATCCCTGCCGGCAGAATGAAAGAATATCTTGAGTTTGCAAATAACTGCAGTGCTCTTTCAGTCACGCGCAAAGGCGCGATACCTTCATATCCTTATCTTGAAGATGTTAAAGGCTGACGGATGATTTAAGGAGACTGATCTCCCCGTCCGTAAGCTCGCGGATACTGCCCGTATTCTCACAAGACGCATCTATCTCAAGCCCTGCAAGAGTGACTCTTCTTAATGCGGTGACTTCTTTGCCGAAGTGGGCGAAGATCCTTCTGACCTCGTGTGTCTTCCCTTCGTAGAGAGTTATCTCGGCCTTGTCCGGGCTGATCACGGAAAGCTCGGCAGGCGCAGTCTTTACAGGCGTGTCCATGTCGGTGAGAGTTATTCCTTCAGCAACTTGGCTGATCTCACCGTCGCTCCAGCCGGGACCTTTGAAGGTCACGAGATATTTTTTCGCGATGTGGTATTTGGGAGACTGGAGCCTGTGCGAGAGCTCGCCGTCGTTGGTGATTATAAGAAGGCCCGTCGTATGGTAGTCCAGGCGGCCTACAGGCGCGAGCTTCTTGCCAGAAAGTTCTGCAGGGATATAGTCGCCGACGCAGGGAAGACGCGGATCTTCCATCGCCGTAAGCACGCTGTCGGGCTTATCCAAAAGGAAATAAAGGTTCTCTTTGATGCCTGTCTCATTGCCGTTCACGGCGATCTTATCGTTGTCAGTGACATGCATTCCGGGGTCTTTTGCCGTGACACCGTTGACCGTCACACCGCCCGAGGCGATGAGCGAACGCACGGCGGATCTCGTGCCTATGCCTGTATTTGCAAGTGCTTTGTCCAATCTCATAAATACGATTATATCATGTAGTATAATTCTCTTATTACGCGCGAAGGGAACTTCAGGTAAACGTTATGGCAGATGATTTTGAAGCAAAGTGGGAAGCATTCGAGGCTAAATGCCGCGCCTGCAATAACTGCGGGTTAAGAGCCGGAGCCACCAATGTCGTTATCTCCAGAGGCGGCCGTCACGCCCCGCTCATGATAATCGGTGAGGCACCGGGCGAGCAGGAGGACCTTCAGGGACTTCCGTTCGTTGGCAGGTCAGGCCAGCTCCTTCAGAATCTCATTGACTCATACGGTTTTACCGAAGAGGACTATCACATCTGCAATATCGCTAAATGCCGTCCGCCCCAGAACAGGCGCCCGACTCCTTCCGAGATCCATGCGTGCAAGCCGCTGCTCGCCGAACAGTTCAGGTTGGTGCGCCCAAAGGTGATACTCCTTTGCGGATCAACGGCGTATGAGGCGTTTTTCGGTGAAAAGCCGGTAATGAGGGACGTCAGGGGGTTCTTCATCGAGAAGAACGGGTTTTACATCATGACTACGTACCATCCGGCGTTCGCTTTGAGGAATCCGCGCAACAAGCTCCCGATCTACGAGGACATGGGGAAGGTGAGAGCCAAGCTCACCGAGATTGGCGCGATGCCTCCTCTGCCTTCGATCTGAATTTTGTGAAAATGGCACCTACAGATTAAAAACGAGATTATTTCATTTTCATCTGTAGGTTTTTGTTACATAGGCCCCAAATTTGCTTTGACCTACAGATGAAAATCGCAAAAATGGCATTTTTATCTGTATGTAGCGGCAGTTTGCCGGCGATTTTTCGAAAAATCTACAGATGAAATAAGTGAGAATGTATTTTTGATCTGTAGGCGGCTAATCAGACGTTTTCCTAAAGAATAATATTTCTCCGTTCCCATATTGATTTTCGAATCGTGATTTGCTATACTTCGTTGGTCGTTAATCGACACAGCCGAATTGTGTAACGGTAGCACACCGGTCTCTGACACCGTTTGTCTAGGTTCGAATCCTAGTTCGGCTGCCAAAACGATATAACCCTCCGGTACTTGCCGCGAGGGTTTTATTTTTCTTTAAAGTATCTATGCGCAAACGTTTACCTTACCTGATCGCGACACTGGTGCTTCTGGCGACGGAAGTCTGTATCGGTCTGTTCGTTCACGACGGGTTCGTCAGGCCTTTTATCGGCGATGTGCTCGTGGTCATCCTTATATATACGTTTATTAGGATATTTATTCCCGAAAAGATGAGACTCCTTCCGCTTTATGTTTTCATCTTCTCGGTGTTAGTCGAGCTGCTGCAGTATCTTAGAATAGTGGAGGTGCTGGGTTTTCAGGATAACGCGTTTCTGAGCACCGTTATAGGCACTTCATTTGATATAAGAGATATATTATGTTACTTTGTCGGGTGTGTATTCTGCGGTGTTTGGGAATTCATAAGATACAGAAAATCTAAGGCTGTAAAATGAACTATAAAGTAATAGATAAAGAAACATACTATCGTAAAGGCGTTTTCCGTCATTTCTCGGAGGACTGCAAGTGCTCTGTCTCCATGACCGCCAGGGTCGATGTTACGGAACTTGTAAGATACTCGAAAAGATCGGGAACGAAGTTTTATATTAACTTCCTTTATCTTTTGACAAAGGTCTTAAACTCCAGGGACGACTATAAGATGGCGTATCTCTGGCAGACAAACGAGATCATTTGCTATGACGTGATCAACCCAACGCAGTATGTCTTCCATGAGGATACAGAGACCTGCACTCCGGTCTACAGCAATTACGATCCGGACTACAAGACGTTCTACGATAACGCTCTGGCCGATGTAGAAAAGGCCAAGCTTACTAGAGAGTACGGACTTGATTCGGCCAATCACCCGAACTGGTTCGATGCTTCCTATATCTCATGGCTGTCCTACGATTCGCTCAATGTTGAGCTTCCTGACGGGTATCTTTATTTCCTGCCCATTATCAACTGGGGCAAATACAGGGAGGAGAACGGCAGGCTGATGCTGCCCCTGACCGTAAGGATGAATCATGCGATAGCTGACGGCTATCTAGTTGCAAAGGTGTATAAGCTCCTGGACGAAGAGATAGCGAAGTTTGTTGACGGTTAATTGAGGAGATTAGAGAATTGAAAAGTTTCAAAGTTACAGCGGCACAGGACGGCAAGCATGTCGTAAAGGCTTCCTCGGAGGCTTTTCCCGGATTGAAGCAGGCTGATCTTTTCCATGCGCTCAAGCGCAAGGATATAAAGATCGACGGCAAGCGCACGGCTCAGGACGTTGCGGTGAAGGAAGGACAGACGGTCGAGGTCTGGCTGCCGGACGAGCTTTTCGAAGGCGAGGCCATAAAGGCTGAACCCGGGAACGCGAAGGAGCCTTTTAAGATCCTTGCCGAGACTAAAGGACTCATCATCGTCAACAAGGCTCAGGGCATTGCGGTGCATTCGGGCAAGAGCACAGGGGAAGAGACCCTGATCGACCTGATACGCAGCAAAACCCATTTCAAGGATGCAGAGCTCTGCCACCGAATCGACATGAATACCGGCGGACTCGTTATGGTCGCCAAGGACAAGAAGGCGCTTGCCGACGCGGTCAAGCTCTTTAAAGACGGACTCGTCACTAAGCGCTACAGGGCGCTTGTACTGGGCTCGCCCAATGTGGGAGAGGGAACCGTGTGCGACGACGGCACCCTTATGTATGAGGTTACGGGCTTCCTTGAGAAGACCAAAGACGGCAAAGTCTATATCCATGACACCAAACAGCCCAAGGATCTCGCCATCGCTACGAGATACAGGGTGCTTGAGACTTACAGGGCGGCAGGCCCCGACAGGACCGACGTCTCTGATATAGAGTGCGAGCTGGTGACGGGAAGAACGCACCAGATAAGGGCGCAGTTCGCGCATCTGGGATATCCGATAATAGGTGACGGCAATTACGGAAGGGCGAAGCAGAATTCCTTCTTTACCGCGGTTGACGGGGGTAAAGTCAGATACCAGCAGCTTTTCGCGTGCAGGATCACCCTGGGCAAGATCCCGAAGGACAACATTCACTTTGATGTGTCCGGAAAATCATTTAGAATAGAGCCTGATTATTGCGTAATGCTCAAGAGAGGCAGGAAATAATGGAAAAGTGCGTACTGCAGATCAAGTCCGGAATGTATGCCGAGCCGTTCTTTGCTGACGGAAGTTATTCCGAGGAAAAAGGACTTTTGAAATATTCATGGACCGAGAAGCACCCGAACGAGAGAATACCGTCTTCTTTTGAACTGGTCTGCGACTTCGGGGGCAAACAGATCACGGTCGTAAGGGACGGCGATGTGTCATCGAAAATGACTTTCGAGCCCGGAAACCGCACAAAAGGCTCGCTTAACACGATGTTCGGGGTCATTGAGGTCAATATTCATACGGAATATGTAAATTTTCCTTCAGCCCTTAACGAAACGCTGGAATTCGGTTATACTATGGACCCGGACAGCGGTGAGCCGATAAAAAATGTTTTTTCGATAAAGAGGCTCTTGCAAAAGTCTGAAGAATAATGTATTATCTTCAAGCATTGTTTGAGAAAGGAATTGGAGGTGAAGATAAATGGCACATCCCAAGCGTAAATGGTCGAAGGCAAGAACAGCCCGCCACAGAAGCTTGTTCAAGCTTAACATGCCGGGTTTCGTTGAATGTCCCCAGTGTCATGCTAAGATGCTTCGCCGCACGGTCTGCAAGAACTGCGGTTACCTGGATGGAAAACAGGTTATCAAAGTCGGCGAAGAGGCCTGAACAAGACTTAATAGTAAATCAAGGCAGTGTTTTAACATAAGGCACTGCCTTTTTTTATGACAAGAGCCATGAAAGGATCAGTATGAGCAAACCAGTAGTCGCGATAGTAGGGCGCCCGAACGTGGGTAAATCGAGCCTGTTCAACACCCTATACGGCGAGCGTCTGTCGATCGTTGCGGACACACCGGGTGTTACAAGAGACAGGATCTACGCGGAGACCTCCTGGAGGGACCGCGAATTTCTCATGATCGACACCGGCGGTATCGAACCCGGCAATGACGAGGACATCATCCTCAAGCAGATGCGTCTGCAGGCCGAGATCGCCATCGAGACGGCCGACGTCATACTTTTCATGTGCGACCTCAAGGCGGGCCTTACGGCTGCCGATGAGGAGATTGCCATAATGCTCCGCAAAGCCGGCCGTCCGGTCGTCGTAGCCGTCAACAAGGCTGACGATGTAGGCGATGCCCCGGCAGAATTTTATGAATTCTATAACCTCGGATTAGAGGACGTTTGCGCGATCTCAGCCGCTCACAGGCTGGGCCTCGGCGAGATGCTCGATCTTCTTTATGCGAAATTCCCGCCCGTTGATGAGAATGAAGGCGCTGAAGAATCTGTCAGGGTGGCCATCATCGGCCGTCCGAACGTCGGTAAATCCTCACTTACGAATAAGATGACCGGAGAGGACAGAAGCATCGTCTCCGATATCGCCGGCACTACAAGAGACGCGATCGACTCGGAAGTAATTAACGAGAAGGGGCGCTTCACGATCGTTGATACGGCAGGAATGCGCAAGAAGGGCAAGATCGAGGACGTTATCGAGCGTTACTCCATGATCCGCGCGTTGTCCGCGATCGACCGTGCGGATGTCTGCGTTATCATGATCGACGCGACAACGGGTGTAACCGAGCAGGATACTCGTATTGCGGGCCTTGCGCACGATTCGGGAAAAGCATCGGTTATCTGTGTCAACAAGTGGGACATCGCTCCCAAGGAGACGGGTACTGCGGAGTGGGCTACCAAAGTCATCCGCGACAGGCTCGGCTTCATGACTTATGCCCCCGTACTGTTCATTTCAGCAAAGAACGGACAGAGGGTCGACAAGCTCTTCGATCTTATCAAGACCGTCAACGAGAACGCGAACAAGCGCCTTTCGACATCGGTCCTGAACCAGATGATCTCCGAGGCGGTAACACAGGTTCCCACGCCTCAGGACAAGGGCAGACATCTCAAGATCTATTATGGTACGCAGGTGGCGGTAAAGCCCCCTACGATCGCGCTTTTCGTAAACGACAAGAATCTTTCCCATTTCTCTTACGAGAGATACTTAGAGAACCAGCTCAGGCGCAATTTCGGCTTCGAAGGCGTTCCCATACGTCTGCTTTTGCGCAATAAGAACGGCACAGAGGACTGATATCCCCATATATTTGTGAAAAATTACAGTGCCTAATATACGCGCGCGAGTAGCAAAATATTAGGCGGTTTAATAATGAGAATTTTCAATCACTGTCACGAGGAATAACACATGGCTTTACAGAAGATCGAGAACTTAAGAAACATTGCCATCATCGCACACGTTGACCACGGCAAGACAACAATCGTAGATTCAATGCTCAAGCAGGCAGGCGTATACCGTGAGAACGAGGCTGTAGTTGAGCAGGTAATGGACTCCAATGACTTGGAGCGCGAAAGAGGCATTACGATCCTCGCAAAGAACACCGCCATCGATTACAAGGGCATCCGAATCAACGTCGTTGACACTCCCGGCCACGCAGACTTCGGAGGCGAGGTTGAGCGAGTACTCAAGATGGTAGACGCGGTTCTCCTCGTTGTTGACGCGTTTGACGGACCTATGCCCCAGACAAGATTCGTTCTTCACAAGGCACTTGAACTTGGTCTTAAGCCTATCGTCTGCATCAACAAGATCGACCGTCCCGACGCACGTCCGAAGGAAGTCGTCGACATGGTCTTAGATCTTTTCATCGAGCTCGGCGCAGATGATGACCAGCTTGAATTCCCCATCGTATATACATCCGGCAAGACCGGAATCGCAACCCTCGACCTCAAGGAATATGAAGAGGGCAAGCAGCTCGACTTCACACCGCTCCTTGACACTGTTGTCGAATATACACCCTGCCCTGAGGGAGATCCCGAAGGTCCCATGCAGCTCCTCGTTTCCAACATCGACTCTGATCCTTACATCGGAAGGATCGGTATCGGAAGAGTTGAGAGAGGTACCATCAAGCAGGGCGAGACCGTTGCTCTCGTTACATTTGAGCAGGAAGGCAAGAGGACCGCTCGTGTCGTAAAGCTCCTCAGATTCCACAATCTGGGCCGCGAGGAGGTTGCTTCCGCTTCTATCGGTGAGATCGTCTGCGTTGCAGGTATCGCTGACATCAATATCGGCGACACTCTCTGCGATGCGGCAAATCCCGAGGCACTTCCTTTCGTCAAGATCGACGAGCCTACCATTGCCATGACATTCTCCGTCAATGACAGCCCCTTCGCAGGTCAGGACGGAAAGTTCGTTACATCACGTCACCTTAGAGAAAGACTTTTCAAGGAGATCGAGACAAACGTTTCCATGAGAGTCGAAGAAACCGATACGACCGAGGCGTTCATCGTTAAGGGCAGAGGAGAACTCCACCTTTCAGTCCTCATCGAGACAATGCGCCGTGAGGGATATGAGTTCCAGGTCAGCAAGCCGAAGGTCATCATGAAGGAGATCGACGGCGTACTCCAGGAGCCTGTCGAAGACCTTGTCATCGACGTCCCTGAAGACTTCGTCGGCCCCGTTATGGAAAAGGTCGGCAGACGCCGCGGCGAGCTCCTCAATATGCTTCCTCCGACCAAGGGCTATACGAGGCTCGAATTCAGGATCCCGTCCAGAGGACTGCTCGGATACCGTACCGAGTTTTTGACCGACACTAAGGGCAATGGTATAATGAACAGCGTTATCAGCGGGTTTGAGCCCTTCGCAGGTGACATCGAGACACGCGGTCAGGGAGTTCTCGTAGCATTCGAGACAGGCACCGCAGTTACCTACGGATTGTTCAATGCCCAGGACAGAGGAGCGCTCTTTATCGGAGCAGGTACTCCTGTCTATGAGGGCATGATCGTCGGCGTCAATCCCAAGCCTGAGGACATAACGGTAAACGTCTGCAAGAAGAAGCATGTAACCAACATGCGTTCAGCCGGAGCAGATGACGCGATGCGTCTTACGCCTCCGCTCAACTTCTCGCTGGAGCAGTGCCTTGAATTCGTCGAAGACGACGAGCTTTGCGAGGTAACGCCGAAGAACATCCGTCTGAGGAAGAAGATCCTCAACAATGATCTCCGTGCGAAGACCGTAGCAAAATTAAAGAAAGAAGACTGATACCCCGCAGGACGGATAATCCTGCGGAGAGCATAAAATAAAGGCTTTTCGGAGGACGCCCTAGGACTTATCTCATGCTTTCAAAGAAGATTTGGGTTGCTCTGCGCGTACTTGTAATTATTCTCCTCTTGTTCGGTTTCGCCGTTCTCGGCGTTTTCGGAGGATTTAACTATGTCCTTTCGCAGGACACACGTTTCGATAATCTCAAGAAGGGACTCGCAGAGGGCAAGTATAAAGTTCAGGCCGATACGCCGGGCGCAGTTACGCTCGTGGTCGAGACCGGCGATTCAACATCGGATATTGCCGATAAACTCCTTGAGAAGGGACTTATCAAGAACAAGCTCGTTTTCTCGCTCATGAGCAAGATCAACGGCTTTGACGGCGCATATGTCGCAGGTACTCACTACCTTCTCGATTCATATTCTTACGATGAACTGATGTTCTTCCTTACGCTCGAATCCGCGACTGTGGCGGTAACGATCCCGGAAGGCACGACTTATTACAAGCTCAAGAAGATCCTTCACAAGGCCGGCCTTACTTTCGACGACGCGGAATTCGACATGTGCATGAATTCACCCGACATGTTCGTCGACTACGACTTTGTTTCAAAGATCGAGATCAATGATGAGCGCGACTTCATCCTTGCAGGTTATCTCTATCCCGATACCTACATGTTTGACGTTAATTCCAAGCCTGAGACCATCATCCGCAAGTTCTTAAACAACATGAAGTCCAAGCTTTATGATGAATACTACACCAGGGCTAAAGGCCTGGGAATGTCGATGGATCAGGTCATCACGCTGGCTTCCGTGATCCAGATGGAGACGGGTAAGCCTCTTGACATGATGTATATTTCCGCTGTATTCCACAACAGACTTAAATCCAAGGACAAGTCCTTGAGAAAGTTCGGTTCCAGCGCGTCGATCAATTACCTGATCGAGCAGAGGGGCGAAAAGACAACGCTTCTTCATACTGACGAACAGCTTAAGATAGACAGCCCTTACAACACGTATACACACGAAGGACTGCCGCCGGGACCTATCTGCATGCCAGGTCTTGACGCTATTTCCGCTGCGCTTTATCCGGAGCCCGGCTGCGGCTATCTGTATTTCTGTGCTACCGGTGACGGCGGAACTGCTTTTGCCACAAATCTCAAGCAGCATAACAAAAATATCGCCAAGTATAAGAGCAACTGGACAAAGCACGAGGATGTCACTGAGGAAGAGCCTCACGGCGAAGACTTAGATGACGAGAATATCGGCAAGCACATCGGGGATGAGACGACTCCGGCCGAGACCACCAAGAAGAATTAGCGGTTATGGAAAGCTCGGACAAGAACAACAGAAGGATCGACCGCAGCAAGGTCGAGGTACTGTCTCCGGCAGGAGACCTTTCAAAGCTCCGGACTTCCGTAAACTACGGCGCTGACGCCGTGTATCTGTCGGGTACTTCATACGGTCTGCGCGCTTCGTCGGGCAACTTCACAAGGGAAGAGATGAAAGAGGGCATAGCGTATGCCCATTCGCACGGCGTTAAGTGCTATGTCACAATGAACGTCATGCCCACCGAAGACGATCTTGCCGGGCTCGATGACGCGATAAGATTCGTCGGCAACGAGTCTGGTGCGGATGCGGTCCTTGTTTCCGATCCCGGTATTTTCGCAAAGGTAAGAAAGCTATGTTCCGGTCTGGATATCCATATCTCGACGCAGGCATCCGTTACAAACAGTGCAGCCTGCAGATTCTGGGCTGAACAGGGCGCGAAAAGAATAGTTCTCGCAAGAGAAGTAAGCCTTGCGCAGATAAAAGCTATCAGGGCCGCGATCCCTGCTGACCTTGAGCTTGAGGCTTTCGTGCACGGCGCGATGTGCGTCTCTTATTCGGGCAGATGTCTTCTTTCCAACTATTTCACCGGCCGCCGTTCAAATGGCGGCGCATGTGCCCAGCCCTGCCGCTGGAGCTATTCCGTCGTTGAAGAGAAACGTCCCGACATGCCGCTCCCCGTTGAGCAGGACGACAGGGGAACTTATATCTTCGGTTCGCGCGATCTCTGCATGATCGGACATATTCCCGAACTCATCGAGGCGGGAGTCAATTCACTCAAGATCGAAGGCCGCATCAAGGGCGAATACTATGCCGCGGCTACCACAAAGGTCTATAAAGAAGCCGTTGACGCATACTGCGCGGATCCTGAGAACTATAAGGCAGATCCAAGACATCTGGTGATCTTAGACAAGGTCGTACACCGCGATTACGATACGGGATTTTTCTTTGATAACCCGATGGATGATGCCAAGATCGATTACGGCAAGACATACAATAAACCCGCATTCGTTGTTGGCGAAGTGGAATCCTTTGATCCCGCAACCGGTCTTTGCCGTGTAATGCAGAAGAACAAGCTTTATAAGGGCGATGTATTAAACGTCCTGATGCCGCGAGGATATATGGAACCGGTCAGGGTCGCCGAGCTCTATGATCACGCGTTGAAGCCCATCGAGAGCGCTCCGCACCCGGGAATGACGTTCTTCATGAAGGCGGAGGATGCTTCCGGCAAGCCCATTGAACTCCCGGTCATGGCTTTCCTGAGCAGGGACGGGGATAAGGATTTCGGCATCAAGCCGTCTGAAGGCTGATCTTACTTTCCGATTTCGTTTTTCTATTTTTTAATATATAATAGTGTGCGGCTTGCCGCATTAATGTTCGAAAAGGATTACACAGATGAGATCTTACAAGAATGATATCGGTTTGAGATTGCTCAAGATCTTCAACGTATTATTGATCCCATTCCCGATCATGGTCGTATGGTTCCAATATTACAATGCGAGAACATCCGAGCCGTTCTATTTCTGGGGTAACTGTGTACTCGTCGCACTGTATGTTTTCCTGTATTTCTATCTCGGCAAGGCATATGACGCTTTCATCATTTCACATAACAGGATCAGTGAGACCGCGATCAGTCAGGCTCTTGCAGTCACTTTGGCCGATGTTGCGCTGTATCTGGTCACCATTCTCCTTTACAAGAGGATGCCTAACCCGCTGCCTCTCATGGCCGCATTCGCCGTTCAGCTCTCGCTCGCTGTATTGTGGGCATGGTTTGCAAACCTCATCTACTATCACCTGATTCCTGCAAAGAAGACGATAATCGTCTGCACATCTTTGCGTCAGGGCATGGAAGAGATAATCCATGAGTACCACATGAACCGAAAGTTCAAAGTTGAGAAGACCGTTACGCCTGAGGAATGCCTTGATAACATTGACATGCTTGAAGACATGGAAGTCGTTTTCTTAAGCGGAGTTCCGAGCCATGAGCGTAATGTCATCCTGAAGTACTGCATCTATAATGACAAACAGGTCTACATGATCCCGAGAGTCGGAGACGTAATCATGAGCGGAGCACAGCAGGTGCACCTTTTCCATCTGCCCATGATGAGAGCGGGAAGATACAGACCGAGTCCCGAATATGTTTTCGCAAAGAGATTATTCGATATTGTTACTTCGCTCCTTGCCCTGATCGTTCTGTCACCTGTTTTCCTGGTCACTGCGATCGCGATCAAGGCAACCGATAAGGGCCCTGTCTTCTATAAGCAGGAGCGTCTCACAAAAGACGGCAAGCGCTTCATGATCCACAAGTTCAGGAGCATGAGAGTTGATGCCGAGAAAGACGGTGTTGCAAGGCTTTCGACAGGTGCCAACGATGACCGTATCACTCCGGTCGGAAGATTTATCCGCAAGTGCAGGATCGATGAACTTCCCCAGCTGATCGACATCCTCTCAGGCAATCTCTCCGTCGTAGGTCCCCGCCCCGAACGTCCCCAGATCGCCGAAGAATACATGAAGGAAATGCCCGAATTCCAGCTCAGACTTCAGTGCAAGGCCGGTCTTACGGGATATGCCCAGGTTTACGGCAAATACAACACGACACCTTACGACAAGCTCCAGATGGACCTTATGTATATCGCTCATCCGAGCTTTGCTGAAGACTTAAGGATCTGCTTTGCGACCATCAGGATCCTCTTTACTCCCGAGAGCACAGAGGGTATCGCTCAGGGCCAGACTACGGCGATGGTCACGGGCACTCCTGAAGACGAGAAAGATCAGAAGGATTCAAATGACTAAGACTATCTGGATCCTCAATCAGTATGCTTCGCACCTCGAGACAAGGCACCTGGAACTCGCGAGATCCTTTTCCGAACAGGGTTATAAAGTCGCGGTAATAACGTCTTCTTTCCATCACGGAAAAAGAGAATATATGTACGACGAGAAGATGAAGTTCGTCGAGCGTATGCCGGGTGTGACTTATGTTTACCTGCATTCGGGTCCTCCGTACTATACCAACGGCGGCAAGCGCATCCTCAACATGATCGGTTTCTGCGGAATGTTCCGCCGTTTAAAGAAGGTTATTGCCGAAAAGACCGGCGTTCCTTCATACGTCATCGCATCATCCGCTCCGCCTTTCGTTTGGGAGGCAGGCTATTCCTGCGCTAAAAAGTTCAAGGCTAAATTCATTGTTGAGTTCAGGGATATCTGGCCGCTCTCGCTTGTTGATGTACAGGGCGTAAACCCGCATCATCCGCTCGTTACGCTTTTTTCCATCATCGAGAAGCGTGCGTATAAGCGCGCGGACGCTATCGTATCCACCATGCCACATGCCTGGAAGCATGTAATGGAGGTCGCTGACGTACCCAGGGAGAAGATCCACTGGATGGCCAACGGTATCAATGTCGCCGAAGCAGAGGCGTGCCTTGCAAGTGATATGGCACTCCCCGCAGATCTCGACGAATACCTGACAAACCACTGGTGCGGCGTGTATGTGGGAAGCATTGCAAAGTGCGAATGCATCGATTATATGCTGAATGCAATAGCGCAGATCAAGGACCCTGACGTTTATTTTGCGATAATAGGCGAGGGCAAAGAGAAAGAGAGCCTGCAAAAGCTCGCATCTGACCTGGGCCTGGACCGCGTAAAGTTTTTCGATGCCATAGACAAGAGCCTCATTCCCAAGGTCCTTCAAAAAGCGCAGTTCAGCATCGCTGCTCTGGTCGATATCCCGATCTACCGGTACGGCCTGAGCATGAACAAACTTAACGATTATCTGGCTTCAGGCATCCCGACCATCTTCGCTTGCAGCGTTGACAGCGTCGTAAAGCAGGCCGGCCATTTTGCCATCCCCACGGGCGATAAGGAGAGATTTGCCGAGGCTGTATTAAAGGTCAAGGGCTTGACTGAAAAAGAGCGTGAAGAGCTCAAAGCAAAAGCCCAGGCGGTCATCAGTTCCGATTACGATTATCCGCAGATCGGCAGAAAGTATCTTCAGATGATGGAACAGCTCGGACAGGGCTGATTTTACCTTCATATTGCCACAGGCGTACCTTCGGCTTTGGTTGAAGGATGTGTTTTCAAGTGTTAGAATATGCCGTTATCTTAAATAAATAATAAAAAACAGGAGTGTCGGCATCTGATGATGAAAAACGCACACGAGACCAAGGTCAAAAAGCACAGTCCGGTAAAGATCACGATCATACTGGTCATTGTTGCTTTGCTTTTGACCGGACTTGTTTTTGCCGGTCGGGAAGCATACAGATACTATCAGGACGCGAATGTTCTTGTAGATCACGCAGAGGGTCTTAAAGCTGAGCTTAAGGCTCTTGTTACACATGTAGAGAAGGGCAATTATGAGGCTGCTAACCTCTCCGTCCAGAAGGTGGATACACTTTCTGCGGAGATGCGCCAGATCATCAACGATGAGCGCTGGAAGCTTATCGAGGAGAAGGCTCCCAAGTACGGAGATGACCTCAAGACGGCACAGAAGTTCCTCGATGTTGTTGACGAAGCTTCAAATACGCTGATCAAACCCGCGATCAAGTATCTTCGTGAGAAGGGTCTTCCTTCAAAGGATACTTTTACCAAGATCAATCCCCAGCTCGGAAATACACTGATCGAATATGCAGATCTCATCGATGAGCTCTGCCCGGCTGTGGAGAAGGTCTTAAACGACTTCAACGCGCTCCCTCAGTTCGAGATGGAGAAGCTTGAGTCCAAGGTCAGCAAATACAGAGTTCTTGCAAGAGACAATACACCTGAGATCCTCACATATCTCAAGTTTGCAAAGAAGACATCGGATGAATTCTTAAGACCTGCTGCCAAGTTCCTTATAGAGAACGGCAACTCCCTTAAGCTCGATTTCTCCATCGACAAGGTCGGCCCTGAAATGGCATCGCAGATTCTTGTTTTCGCTGACGGTATCGACCAGCTCGTACCCATCGCGGAGAATACCCTCAAGGAAGTCAACACACTTCCCGAATTCAAGATCGAGAAGATAGAGAAAAAGATCAGCAAGTACAGAAAGCTTGCCAAGGATAATGAAGCTGATATCTTAAGCCTCACCAAGTTCGTAAAGGAGATCTCCTCCGGCGTTATCCGTCCTGCGGCTGATGTCATGAAGAGATCGCCCATGTCTAACCTTAAGACAAAGGAAGGCGATATCGATACAAAGGTCATCAGGGATTACCTCGCTCTTGTTGATACCGTAAAGCCTTATCTCAACAGGGCAAACGACATCTTCAAGACGAACAAGCTCCTGAAGGATCACCCAAAGCAGACTGCGAAGATCACATCCAAGATCGATTCCGCACTCGACCTGATGGAGAAGTACAACCGCTATGTGCCTCTTATCAATGTCGTCCTGGGTGACGGTTCCGACAAGACATATCTGCTCATGGCACAGAACAGCGCTGAGATGCGTTCCTGCGGCGGACTTCCGGCTTCCATGGGCGTAATCACGATAAAGAACGGAATCCTTCACATTGGCGATTTTAAGCCTGTTCTGGACGTGGTTCCGTGGAAGAACAAGGGCGTCAATAAGATATCAAAGCTCGAGAAAGAGGTTTTCCAGGATTCATGGTACGGCGAGAAGCTTACAGCCTGCACCGTTAACCCTCATTTCCCGAGAATAGCCGAGCTCATCTCAACCGGTTATAAGAAGCAGAATAAGAAGAGACTCGACGGAATTATCTCAATGACTCCTGAGATCGTCGGAAGACTTGTTCCCGTCACGGGCCAGATCAAGCTCTCCAACGGCGTTAAGCTAGACGAGAAGTATGCGGTCAAGTATCTGCAGAGAGATATCTATTTCCAGTACTACACAAAGAAGACCATCAAGGACGGTAAGCTCAGAAGAAAGGCTGACGACAAGGCTAACGGACTTTTCGCCGAGGCAGCGAAAAAGACAATCGGCAGCGTCATGTCCGAGCTCAACGTCAAGACGATCTTAAAGCTCCTCGAAATAATCGAGAAGGCCGGCAATGACAGGATCTTCATGATGTGGATGGCTGACAAGGCAGCTGAGCAGCAGGTAAAGGATCTCGGTTTCTCCGGTGCTCTGAACTACGATGAGAAGGCTCCTGAACTCGGCGTCTTCTTCAGCGTAAGGCTTGCAAATAAGATGGGTATCTATGTTGACATCAACGTCAAGTACGGTAAAGAGAAGGTCAACAAGGACGGCTCCGTTACATATCCCGTAACAGTCAAGATCAAGGACAACATCGACAAGACCTCAATCAAGAAGGGCGGCAAAAACCCGTATCTTACGAGCAAGTACGGACCTGACATGCGTTCACTCGTCATCTTTACCGCACCTAAGGGCGGAAAGATCACGAGTTTCAAGAACAACAGCAAGCTGAAGTTCAAATCGACCACATATCAGGGTCTGCAGCTCTATTACAACCCTGACTGTTTCTGGATAAAGGCAGGCAAGACCGTAACCTGGACATTCAACGTAACCACGGCTCCGGGTGTCAACGTTAAGCCGAAGATCGTAAAAACACCTCTGCTTTCCGCTTACAGGAATGCAAAAGCTCCGAAATGAGAATTGCTTATGGAAGAAAAAAACTATTTCGTTCATGAATCAGCCTACGTAGACGATAACGTCAAGATCGGCAGCGGCACAAAGGTATGGCACTTCTGCCACATCCAGTCCGGCGCAGTTATCGGCGAGAAGTGCTCGCTCGGCCAGAACGTAAACATCTCCAAGGATGTTACGATCGGCAATGGCGTAAAGATACAGAACAACGTTTCCGTTTATGAGGGCGTTACGCTTGAAGACTGTGTTTTCTGCGGTCCTTCATGTGTCTTCACAAATGACCTTACACCGAGAGCACGCTACCCCAAGGGAAGTGCCGGCTATAAGAAGACGGTCGTTCACCACGACGCTACGATCGGCGCTAACGCAACGATCGTATGCAATCACGAGATAGGTGAATTTGCGACTATCGCCGCAGGCGCAGTCGTAACAAAGAATGTAATCCCGCATGCGCTCATGGCAGGCGTTCCCGCCAGGCAGATCGGCTGGGTATGCGAGTGCGGTCAGGTATTAGATCCTGATCTCAAGTGCCCCGACTGCGGACGTCAGTTCAAGATCGAGAACGGCAGGCTGGTCTGATCTGCTTTTGAAATGAATTAATTACGGCTGAAATCCCGGAAAACTCCGGTTCAGCCGTTTTTTATTGCGTCATTTTCGGGAACCGGCTGTCGAAGACGGCCGGCGGCCAAGGACCAAAGGAAAGACTTACTGAGCGAGCTTGCGGAAAGCGGCTTCCAAAGTCTTGCTTTCCTTTTCCCAGCAAAGTTCTTCTCTTGCGCTGATGCAGTTGTTCCTGCATTCAGCTAAGAACTCTTTGTTTGCGATCATGTATTCGATCGACTTGTTGATGGAAGACTGATCCTCCGGAACGCATGTGATACCGACCTTGTACTTATCGATTATGGCTTTGATCTCGGGATAGACCGAGCCTATGACGGGTGTTAAACCCTGGATGCTTTCTAAAAGTTTGTTGGGAAGCGAATAGTAGTAGCTTGCATTTTTATTCTCGATGATGACGGCCTCGAGGTCGGCGGCGGAAATATATTTCCACAGCTCTTTCTGGGGAACGGCATCGTGTATCGCGATCCTGTTCTTTGCAGAAGATGAGTTGATCAGGCCGGTGTAGTAATCGAGATTTACCGCATAGCCGAGGAATACCAGATACATTGAAGGGATCGCTTCAGCGGCTTTGATCAGCTTTTCCATGCTGCATCCCGAGCGGAACTGTCCGTGGAACATGACGATGAACTTCTCGCACTTATCCTCGAAAAGATCTTCAAGTTCTTTTCTCGCGGCAGCTTTCTCTTCGGAAGAGACTTCGGGTGCGCGGTTAGGGAAGTTCCTGACGCAGAGCGGCCTTTGGTCCAACTTGTAGTCTTTCTGAACCGCGTCGGCTATGGAATCGTTTACGAACATGGGCAGGTCTGAATGCCTGATGACATACTTCTCAATCGCACCGTTAAACTTGCGCTTCAGCGCGTTGGCTCTCACAAGCTGACCCATCAGATATTCATGCGCGTCATATACGAGACGGGCCTTCTTTTTGTCTTTCCTGTGCTTGTTGGAAAGCATGGCGATATACATGCCGGTCAGGTTGTGTCCGCTGATTATATCGGGCTCGAGCTTGGCGATCTCCTTGGCCCATCTGATGCCGGCAGAGATCTGGTTGAGCTTTTTGGGGAAGTGCTTGTGTGGCCTTGTCGTAAACTTCAGGAGCTTGTATCTGTCAGGTACGTCGTCCTTGCCGTTGTCGGGCTTGACGACAGTGACGTCCCAGCCGAGAGCTGCGGCAACGTCGACTTCTCTTCTGTCGCGGTTCGCATATAACCAGTCGTGGACATAAGCTACTTTAACAAATTTGATCTGACTCATACCAAGCTTTTCTTACTTCCTGAAATTGAATTACCTAATTCTATCACATACTGCCTTTTTAATTATCAGGCATCGCAAGACAGATAAGCACCTGAAGGGATCTTTGCATCTCCGGGACGGATGCGAATTCGTAGCGGCTGTGATAGTTATATCCGCCAGTGGAAAGGTTAGGGCAGGGAAGGCCTCTGGAACTCAGTATGGCACCGTCCGTGCCGCCTCTTACGGGTTCTGATGACGGATTGCCTCCTGCTTTTTTGACGGCTTTCTGAGCGCGTTCTATGAGGTCCATGTGATCTTTCAGGAACATGGCCATGTTCGGATACTGGTCCTCGATCGTGATCTTGCAGATTTCCGTTCCGTAGCGTTCGTTAATGGTGAACGCGGCATCTTTCATGAATTCCTTGCGCGCGGCAAACTTTTCAAGATCGTGGTCTCTTATCAGAAACTGCATGCGCGCTCTCTCGCACTCGGAACGGATGCTGTCGAGATAATAGAATCCCTCGTAGCCTTCTGTCGTCTCGGGTGTCTCATCTTCAGGCATGAGATTGATGAATTCATTGGCGACAAGGGAAGCGTTGATCATGATGCCTTTGGCAGATCCCGTGTGAACGCTTTTGCCTTTTATCTCAACAGTCGCAACGGCAGCGTTGAAGCACTCGTATTCGAGTATCCCGAACTTGCCGCCGTCAACGGTATAAGCCTGTCTTGCATGAAATCTCGTTAAGTCAAAATTCAAAGTTCCTTCGCCGATCTCTTCGTCGGGAGTGAAGGCGACTGCTATTCCGTGATGGCTGATTTCCGGATTTGACCTGAAGTAGCAGAGCATTTCCATTATCTCGGCGATGCCTGCTTTGTCGTCAGCGCCGAGAAGAGTTGTGCCGTCAGTCCTTATGAGATCTTCGCCGATGTGTTCATTGAGCTCAGGAAAATCATTGCGGTCCAGGATATCATCGTTGCCGTCATAGGAATGGATGATGTGTGGCTTTACGTCTTTGCCCGAAACAGCCGGGGAAGTATCCATATGGGCGATAAATCCCAGGTCTGTATCAGAATCTTTCGGAGGAAGATATGCGTAGACATAACAGTTCTTCTCGTCGTAATCGACATCGAGTCCAAGGTCCTTCAATTCAGTGACCAGGAGGTCTGCAAGATCGCGCTGCTTGTCTGTGGAAGGATGCCTGCCAGACTCTTCGTCAGACTGTGTATCGATCCTGACGTATCTTAAGAAACGTTCAACGAGTGACTGTTGCTGCATATTTACCTGATGGCATCCTTCATCGACTTAACGTATTCATATACATGAGAAGGGGCGTCCTTGCCGTATTCTGCGATTATCTTGACGATAGCGGAGCCGACGATGACGCCGTCAGCGTACTGCGCCATGTTCTTAGCCTGTTCGGGTGTCGAAATGCCGAATCCGATCGCGCAGGGAACATGCGAAGCTTCTTTTACCTTCGATGTGAGGCTTGCGATATCAGTCGTGATCTTGTTCCTTACGCCGGTAACACCGAGGCTTGAAACGATGTAGATGTAACCTTCCGCTTCTTCCGCGATCATGGAGATGCGGTCTTCGGATGTTGGAGCGATAAGGCTTACGAGATCGATGCCGTATTTTTTCGCGAAAGGAAGGAATTCCTCTTTCTCCTCGAAAGGAATGTCAGGAAGGACAAGACCGTCGATACCAACTTCGCTGCACCTGGACATGAAACGGTCTGCACCGTATGAGAAAACGACGTTCGCGTATGTCATGAATGTAAGCGGAATGGCGACTTCCCTGCGGAGTTCTGCAACCATTTCAAAGATCTTATCCGTTGTTGTTCCTGCCTTCAAAGCTCTTTCACTTGCGGCCTGGATAACAGGACCTTCGGCGGTGGGATCGGAAAAGGGAATGCCGAGTTCGATCAGGTCTGCGCCTGCTCTTACGGCTTCTTTTACGACCCTGGCCGTTGTCTCGAGATCAGGGTCTCCGCATGTGATGAAGGGGATGAATGCTTTCCCGTTTTCAAAAGCTTTGCTTATATTACTCATTGATATCTTCTCCTCTGTATCTTGCGATAGCCGCGCAGTCCTTGTCGCCTCTGCCGGAGATGGTGATTACCACCGTCTTGTCCTTGGGCATTCCGGGAACGATCTTGAGCGCGTGGGCTACAGCGTGAGCTGACTCGATAGCGGGAATGATGCCCTCGGTGCGTGACAGATACTCGAATGCATTGACTGCTTCATCGTCTGTTACGGGGACATATTCGGCTCTGCCGATGTCATGGAGATGTGCATGTTCAGGTCCGATCCCCGGATAGTCGAGACCTGCCGAGATCGAGTAAACGGGAGCGATCTGGCCGAATTCATCCTGGCAGAAATAAGACTTCATGCCGTGGAAGATACCCAGACGGCCCGTGTTGATCGTTGCCGCAGTCTCGAAAGTATCGATGCCTCTGCCTGCCGCTTCGCATCCGATGAGACGTACGCTCTTGTCTTCGATGAAATGATAGAAGGAACCAATAGCGTTTGAACCGCCTCCGCAGCATGCCATAACGACGTCGGGAAGACGTCCTTCGGCTTCCATCATCTGCTGCTTTATCTCGCGTGAGATGACTGCCTGGAAGTCCCTGACGATGGTGGGGAAGGGGTGAGGCCCCATGACTGAACCTAAGCAGTAGTGCGTATCGGTAATGCGTGAAGTCCATTCGCGCATGGCTTCGGAAACGGCATCCTTAAGCGTTGCAGTGCCGGTCTTTACGGGAATAACGTCAGCGCCAAGAAGCCTCATCCTGTATACGTTTAATGCCTGACGCTTTGTGTCTTCCTCACCCATGAAGACAACGCATTCCATTCCGAGAAGTGCCGCTGCCGTTGCAGTTGCAACGCCGTGCTGGCCTGCGCCGGTCTCGGCGATAAGACGTGTCTTGCCCATTTTCTTTGCAAGCAGGGCCTGACCCAGAACATTGTTTATCTTGTGTGAACCCGTGTGATTCAAGTCTTCTCGCTTGAGATAGACCTTAGCGCCGCCTAAGTCTTTTGTCATCTTATCGGCGTAGTACAGAAGGGAGGGGCGCCCTGCGTAGTTATTGAAAAGTCCGGTCAGTTCCTTGTTGAACTCCGGGTCGTTCTTGTAACGGTTATATGCTTCCTCAAGCTCGATCACGGCATTCATCAGTGTCTCGGGGATATACTGTCCGCCGTGTATTCCGAACCTGCCTTCAGGATTTGTCATATCTTTCTTACCTCCGCGGCAAATGCTTTCATTTTAGAAGAGTCTTTCGATCCGTCTGTCTCGACTCCGGAACTGACATCAACTGCGAAAGGCTTTAATCTTTTCACAGCGTCACCGACGTTATCCGGTGTCAGTCCGCCTGCCAGGATATAATCCCTGCCTAAGTTCTCCGCGAGCGACCAGTCGAAGACCCTGCCGGTCCCGCCTGCGCCCGAGTCGAGCAGGATAAGGTCTGCCATACTCTGCCGAGCAGTTATTATATCATCAATAGATACGGGCTTAATCATTTTTATTACCGGAAGACCTGTTTTTTCTTTAATATCCGCAATATAAGCGTCGTCCTCGCAGCCGTGAAGCTGGATCATGTCGAGATCAGCTTGCTTTGCGCAGGCTATAACGTAGTCTTCTGGCTCGTCAACGAAAACGCCTACCGTCTTTGTCCTGGAAGGCACAAACTGCTTGAGGCGCGATACTTCGTCAGGCGATACATAGCGCCTGAACCTTTCGGACAAGATGAAGCCCATGAAGTCGGCATCAAGCGATGCCGCGAGCTTAACGTCTTCTTCCAGACGAAGACCGCAGAATTTGATCTTTGTATCAGTCATACTTAAGTCCGTTCAGATAAGCTTTCTTGTCAGCAGATCTCATGAGCGCCTCGCCGATAAGAACAGCGTCGACTTTGTTTTCTTCAAGTATTCTGATGTCGTCTCTGCTCTTGATACCGCTCTCGGCAACGAAAAGGACGCCTTCCGGAATCTCATTTCTGAGCCTTAAGCAGTTGGATGCATTGACTTCAAAAGTTCTCAGATTGCGGTTGTTTACGCCTATGATCTCAGCGCCACAATCGGCTGCCGTCTTCACTTCATTGCTGTCATGAGCTTCAACAAGAGCATCGAGTCCCAGGCTCTTGGCGATCTCCAGATATTGTTTAAGCGTTTCCCTGTCCAGGAGCGAACATATGAGGAGGACTGCTGAAGCACCGTTTATATATGCCTCATAGATCATGTAAGGTGAGATGGTGAAGTCTTTTCTTAGAACAGGGATATTAACGGCAGACGATATCTCTTTCAGATATTTCAGATCACCTTTGAACCATTCCGGTTCCGTGAGTACGGATATCGCCGAAGCTCCCGCTGCCTCGTAGTCTTTTGCGATCTCGAGGTAAGGGAAATCTTCTGCGATGATCCCTTTGGAAGGCGATGCTTTCTTGCACTCGCAGATGAAGCTCATACCGCTTTTGGCAAGCGCTTCCTTAAAGGATACGGAGCAGTTTCTGCCCCGTTCCATATAAAGTGCCAGAGCCTGCTCGCGGATAACGTTTTCGGGAGTTAAAAGCTTTGCAGCTTCAACTCTTTTTCTTGTGCTCTCTGCGATCGTAACCAGAATATCGCCCATCTTTTTTCCTCACGCCTTGTTTGAAAGTTCAACGAATTTGTCTAAAGTCTCCAGCGCTTTGCCGGAATCGATCATTTCACCGGCCTTCTTTATACCATCTCCGATGGAATCTGCAAGACCTGCAACGTAGATTGCACAGCCTGCGTTGAGAAGTACGACGTTGCGCTTTGTGCCCTTGATCTCGCCTGAAAGGATCTTTCTCGTTGTCTGCGCATTCTCCTCGGGAGTTCCGCCTGCAACTTCATCCTTCGTTCCGAACGGAATGCCGAACTGCTCGGGGGAGATAACGTATTTTGTTATCTTGCCGTCTTTGAGTTCTGCTACTGTCGTGGGAGCTGAGATGGAGATCTCGTCTAACTTATCCTGTCCGTAAACGACCATTGCTCTTTCGGCACCGAGGTTCTTAAGAACTTCCGCAATTACTTCGACGAGATATTCATCGTAAACGCCGAGCAGATATCCTTCGGGATGTGCAGGGTTCGTGATGGGTCCTAAGATGTTGAATACCGTACGGAAGCCGAGCTCTCTTCTGATGGCTCCGACATACTTCATGGATGAGTGATACTTCTGAGCGAAAAGGAAGCAGAAGCCGGCATCTTTAAGAAGCTCCGAGCACTTCTCGGGCTCGAGGGCGATGTTTGCGCCGAGGGCTTCCAAGCAGTCGGCAGTGCCTGATTTGGAGGATGCCGCGCGGTTGCCATGCTTGGTTACCTTTGCGCCTGCTGCTGCAGCGATGAATGCGGAAGTGGTGGAGATGTTGAAGCTTCCTGCGCGGTCTCCGCCGGTTCCCACGATCTCAAGCGTCTTGATGCCGGGGTGATCGAGAGGAGTGGCATGCTCTCTCATAGCCTTAGCGCAGCCCGTGATTTCATCGATCGTCTCAGCTTTTGCGCTCTTTGTTGAAAGGGCGGCAAGGAATGCGGCGTTCTGTGTAGGCGTTGTCTCGCCGTTCATGATCTCGTTCATGACTGTGTATGCCTCTTCGTATGTGAGGTCCTGCTTCATTACGATCTTTTCGATTGCTTCTTTGATCATTTTGTTGTTCTCCTCTCAGCTATTTCAATAAAATTTTTAAGTATCGTTTTTCCTTCAGGTGTAAGTATCGATTCCGGATGGAACTGAAGTCCGTAAATGTCGTAATCCCTGTGCTTTATCGCCATTATCTCGCCGTCCTTCGTTCTTGATATGACTTTGAGAACGTCGGGGAGCGATGCTTCTTCCGCGGCGAGCGAGTGATATCTCGCGACATCGATCTCGATGAACAGGCCTTTGAAAAGCTCGCAGCTGACATCGATCTCGGCTCTTGACTGTTTGCCGTGCATGAGCTGCTTGGCATATCCGACCACTCCGCCGTATGCTTCAGTGATCGCCTGATGTCCTAAGCACACACCGAGGAGGGGGACTTTTCCTGCCGCTTTGACAGCGAGGTCTTCACAGATACCCGCGTCAGCCGGGCGTCCCGGACCGGGTGAAAGGATGATCGCTTTAGGATTAAGTGCGAGCACCTCATCTGCCGTCATCGCGTCGTTTCTGATGACCTTTATGTCAGGATCGATGGAACCAATCAACTGGTAGAGATTGTAGGAGAAGCTGTCGTAGTTATCGATGATGAGTATCATTTATTTGCCCTCCTTAAAGCTCGTTCGCGCTTTCGATCGCCTTAACGACCGCAGCGGCTTTGTTGATGCATTCCTGATATTCCTTCTCGGGTACCGAGTCGTATACGATGCCGGCGCCTGATCTTACGTAGATCTTGCCGTTCTTCTTGTAAGCAAGTCTGATAGCGATACATGTATCAAGGTTACCGCCGAAATCGATGTAACCGATCGCGCCGCCGTAGATGCCGCGCTTGTTCCTTTCGAGCTCGTTGATGAGCTGGCATGCCTTGATCTTGGGAGCTCCCGAAAGAGTGCCGGCAGGGAGGATGGCATCGATCGCATCAAATGCGTCTTTGTCGTCCCTGATCTCGCCTCTTACTGTCGAGCCGATATGCATTACATGTGAGAAACGCTCGATCGAATGATATTTCATGACCTCTACGGTTCCGAACTTAGCTATCTTGCCGATGTCGTTACGGCCAAGGTCAACGAGCATGTTGTGCTCTGCGAGTTCTTTCTCGTCAGCGAGAAGGTCAGCTTCAAGAGCCTTGTCTTCCTCGTCAGTCTTTCCTCTGGGACGTGTGCCTGCGAGAGGGAAGGTGTAGAGCTTTCCGTCCTCGAGCTTGACGAGCGTCTCGGGTGATGCACCCGCGACCTCAACATCCGTGCCCGAAAAATAGAACATGTAAGGCGAAGGATTGAGTGTGCGCAGGACTCTGTAAACGTTGAGCATCGAGCCCTCGTAGTCTGCTTCTAAGCGGTTGGACAAAACGATCTGGAAAATGTCACCTTCCTTGATGTGATGCTTGGCTTTCTCAACCATCTCGCAGTATCTTTCTTTGTCGAAAAGAGGCTTTACTTCGGAAAGAAGCCTTCCAGAAGGCTCGTCTGCGGGAGTGCCGCCGATGATGATCTCTGCGATCTTTTCGAGCTCTTTGCATGTCTTGACGTAGCTGTTATCCAGGTCGTCTGCTCTGACGTTGCCGACAAGCACGATCTTCTGTCTTAAGTTATCGAAAGCAATGACCTTATCGAAGAGCATCAGGTCGCAGTCTTTGAAATTGCCCTCGTCCTCGCATTCGAGGTCAAGTGACTTCTCAACGTGCTTGATGTAATCGTAAGCGAAATATCCGACAAGACCGCCGGTAAATGAAGGCATTCCGTCGATCACGGGTGACTTGTATTCAGAGAGGATATCTCTCATGTATTTTCCGGGATCGTCTGTCTCAATGGTGTCGTTACGGCCTTCACCCGAGATGTTGAGGGTGCCGTTCATATAAGTTATATCAAGAGTCGGATCGTAACCTAGGAAAGTATAGCGTCCCCATCGTTCCTGATTCTCGACCGATTCGAGAATATACGCGTGCTTAGATAAACCTTTTATTATCTTCAGCACTTCGATAGGGGTCCTGGTGTCGGACATGATCTCGCATCTTACCGGCGCACACTTATAAGCGGTTCCCGAAAGCAGCGTTCTCATCCCGTCCATATCCGGATAGAAATTCATACTGCATACCTCCTTTGTTTTCCTTAACGGAGGTTCTTTGGGCAATAAAAAAGTCCCTGCGCAAAGAACCTTCTTCTTTGCCAAGGACGAATTAGTCTAATCCGCGGTGCCACCTTGATTCACAATCTCTTGTGCACTTACTTGGGTACTAACATACCCCGGGCCTTTTAACGGTGCCACCCGTCACAGAATACTCGGTCGCCTTAAGGCTTCCTTTGGCTGTGCCCTCATCGGACCATTATGATGAACTGCGTTCCGCCCCAATCTCAGCTTACGGGACTCTCTGTGGGTGCACGGATCACCTTTACTTCCGACTCTACGGTTTGTCTATTGCGTAAAAGATATTATTCCGTGTCCGGTTTGTCAAGGATAACTTTTGCAAAAGGGGCTTTAACAGTGTTCGCCTCTTCCTGTGTAACAATGTTACAGCAGCTGCCCGGTTCAGTTTTTAGTGCGGCATCCCGCCTTGTGATTTATAATGTATTAAATAATGGAAAAGGGGACAACGGTAATGACCAGGCTTGAGACCATAAGAAGATTCAATCTCATTTCATCGCTGATCGACACCATAAGTGCCGGCGCTTCGACCTGGCTCGGCATCAAGTTCATCATATGGGGCAATGCGGTCACCAAAGGAATCGATAAGATAAATTCGACAAACATCGAACATAAGGATGAAGCCGTCAACATTATGCTTTCTATCATGAAAGCCGGCGGCATCGTGGCAACGGGGCTTTTATCTTTTGTTCTTATCGTGATAGGCATCGTTGTGCTGATGATCGCCGTTAACCTCATAATCCCCGCAGTGTTCGGCTTCGTTTCGGTAAGGCGCGCGAGCAGATGCGAGGAGCCTTCGAAGTCCGTAAAGATCGTCAGGACAGCGGATATCGTAAGACTCGTTTTCCATTCATTCCTGATGGTCGGTGCTGTGATACTCGTGATAATCGCGATCTACAACGGCGCGTTCGGCGTAGCCATAATAATGGCCGTGCTTGTCTCTACGATCCCGTTCGTGCTTTCGATACTGTCACTGGTGTGGCAGGGCAGAATGAAAGGCGCCGCGGTCAACGACGATCAGGCGGGAATGGAATAATAACTGAAACTTAGTCTTCTCCTACGAAAACATTCCACGATGCGATCTCGCGGTCGGGTATTATCGTCATTATGTTCTTCGCGTGGTCGAGCAGATAGTCGCTGTAACCCCATGACCATGTGCGCGAAGTAAGTTCATTGATAATGTCCATGCTGATCTTCTCGATGAGCTCGGTCTTCTTTTCGTGCTTGGATTCGTTAAGCTGTGTGAGCTTCTCCATGAGCTTTACGGCTTCGGTGCAGACGGTAAGATCCTTCATGGCTCTCGCACGCCACTTGTAGTAAGGCATGTAGGTGCGGTTGAGCAGGAAGATGGCCGCGGAAGCCTTGTGGATGAACTCCTCGCAGCAGTCGTGTGCGGCCTGGATGTCACCTCTCTTGATAGAACGCTCGTAATTGAACTGGCCCGTTTTGCCGGCCATGCCACAGTTGGCGGCAACCTTTTTCTTGAGAAGGCTGTCGGGATAGAAACCCTTCCAGGCTTCGCGGATAGCGGTGAACTTACCGAGGGGATCTGTAAAGACTTTGCCGTTTACGGCTTCGGCCAGATACATCATGGGTGTCTCGATCCAGTCCTCGGTCTTTTCCGGGAACCCGTCAATGCCTGTGCGCTCGGTATAGAATTCCTCGATGCTGTGAACTCCGACCCTGTGCTTCCTGGCACCTGTCATGAGACTTGCGCCCGGTTCCATTCCGATGTCTTCTTTATGTTTTAACAGAAAGTCGTCCACGGGGAGCTCATCGTATGCCTTCTGGAGATCATCACCGATCTTCTTGTTAAGGAATTCCGGGATCCAGAGGCAGAAACCCGGTGCGTAGTCGTGGTCACGTGATACCACGTCATCGTAACCGAAACATTCGGAGCCCTGTCCTGCCAGACCGGCAGCGATCTTGTCCTTGTATTCGGGAAACTTTTCGTCAAGCATCGGCTTGCCGTACTCATTGAAAAACTCTTCTGCGATCTTCAGTCCGTTCCAGTAGTCCATAGGCATTCCTTTCTGTTATCTTTGATCACCCTGCTCCGCATGGAGCTTTTTCTTTGTCTCATACATGAGATTGTCAGCGTCTTTGATGTATTCGCTGAGTGTTTTCTTGGTCTCTTTATCGCTTAAGATGTAACCCGAACTGATAGAGAGTCTGAAAGGCCAGACTCCGTCTTTGTTGACCTTGTCGATATTGCTGTTGATGGCGTTCTTAAGTTCCTCGGCTTCTTCCGGAGTCTTGACGCTTCCGATGACAAGGAACTCGTCGCCGCCGAATCTGACGCCGATCCAGTCGCCTTTGAGATTCGACTTGATCGCGCTTGCGGTAAGCCTGATCGCCGCGTCACCGTTCATGTGACCGAAAACATCGTTGATACGCTTCATCAGGTTGATATCGATGAACATGACCATGAGCATCGTCTCGCCCCTGACGCTGTCCTCATAGATGGGGATAGCCTTGTTCTCATAACCGAAACGGTTGTAAAGGCCGGTCATGGTATCGATCTCGGAGATCCTCTTCAGGCTGTCGTTGTAGATATGGAGCTGGATGTTGGATCTCTGGATCCTCAGCGCAAGCATCAGCTTTTCGAGATAGGCGTTGAGATCGAGGTGCTCGCGCATGATCCTTGTGTTGTCGGATGTGACGATATAACCGTAATTATATTTTCCGGTGTGAAGCGGCATGATATAGAAAATATGGTTCTTCTCGGAATCAGGCTCGTAACCTGGAACGATACGTTTCCTGTCGGAGACCGCCTGGCTTGATATCTTGCCGTCCTTGATCGCGACGATAGGACAGACGGTTCCGGTGACGCCGTCCTCGTGAACTTCCTCGTCGGTAGCCATTACATTATTCATATAAAGATTATGCATGACGATATAGAAATCGTCGCCGATCAGCGAATGCTCGGAGGCATAGTGCTGCATGAGGTTATGCCTGAGCGCATCGTAATCCGGAGAGTCGGTAATGATGTTAGTCAGGGTACGCTCGCTCGTCTCGAGATAGGTACGGTCAAGGCTCTCGGAGTATGTCTTGCGGCCGAATTCACGGCGAATGATGTCGAAAGATGCATCGGCGTGGCATCTGCAGCTCTCGCCGACAACGAGCTTGGACTTCATCAGGATCTTACGCGGCACTTCATGTTCGGCAAAGATCGCGTCAAACACTTTGATGCATTTATTTCCGATACTTTCGTAATCGGAAGTGACGGTGGTGAGGACAGGGTAGAAGGCCTGACCTGCGCTGATAAAATCGTAGCCTGTTACGATGATGTCTTTGGGCAGATCATATCCGAGTCTTGTCAGCTCGGTGGAGCAGGCAAGAGCCATGATGTCGTTTGCGCAGATTATCGCGTCGGGCAGTCCGCTCGGGTCGTTTACGATCCTGTTGGTGGCTTCCGTTGTCAGCACGTTGCCCCAATTGCCGTAGTAGATGTCGTTCTCGTCGATCGAGAGGTTATGTTCCCTGAATACCCTCTTTACGGTCTCAAGTCTGCAGATACTCTCGGGATGGTCGATATAACCGCCGATGAAAGCCGCTCTTTTTACATTGTGGACTGTTATCAGGTGCTCTGCTATCTCTCTCATACCGGTGATGTTGTCGATGTCGATGCAGACGCTGCCTTCAACGTCAATACCGATGCTGATCACGGGAATACCCGCACGGATAGCTGATTTGACGAGTTCAATACCCGTCTCGACACTGTTGAGCGCATTTGTGTAAACGATGGCACCGTCGTAATCTTTGAACTTCGGAAGATTATAGATATTGAGCTCGCCGCGGTTATAGTTCTCCTGGGTATCGTAGGAGGCGTAGCTCACGAAAATGAAAAAGTCGTAGTTGGAAAAAGTCTCAGACTGCTTTATACCCTTGAGCGTGGCGTTCAGGGCTTCCATTCCGTAACCGTTCACAAATACAGCAATCTTTTTTCTCATAAGACAATTTCCCTTATTTGTAGGTTACATCAGATTTGTCATCATTAACAACTTTTTACGAAAATAAAATGTTAATTTTTAGTGAGGAATATAAACGGGGATTTTATGACATTTTCGAAACAATGTGCCCGAAAACATACTGTACTTGCATTTTTGCCACAAAATACGGGTTTTTAGAAGAGTCCGTAATGATAAACTTTACCGGAAGACAAGGAGGGTGAGACTTGGCTGATACCGCAAAACATAAGAAAGCACGGATAATACTGATCGTCATTGAGATACTGGCGGTCCTGCTGTTCCTTTTCGGTTCGGTTCCGGTCTTCAATTCCGGTAATATCGCAGGAGCGGCAGTAACCGGATCTATCTTTCTGATAACCCTTTTCTGGAATAAGACCGCAAAGTTCAGGCGCAGCAGGGCAGGCAAGGCCGTGACGGCAGCCGTTGCTGCTTTCTATATTCTGGGCTTTGGCTTTGCCGGTTTCCTTTCTTTCAATATGGTAAGAGCCTGCCTTAACCGTCCGGAAAAACCCAACATGGTTGTAGTCCTGGGGTGCCAGCTCTGGGGAGAGGATCCGTCCCCAATGCTCAAGAAAAGGCTTGATAAGGCATATGAGCTCCTTGTCCGCTACCCGGATATCCCGGTGGTGGTTACCGGCGGCCAGGGTGATGACGAGATCATCTCGGAGGGCGAGGGCATGAAGAGATATCTGGTCAAAAGGGGAATCTCCGAGGACAGGATCATTGTCGAGGACAAATCGACCTCGACTTACGAGAATATCAGGAACGCCTTCGATATCACCGATAAGATGGGGCTGTCCAGAGATATCACGATAGCCACATCCGAGTACCACGTTTACAGGGCATCCCTCATGGCGAAGGCCCAGGGTGCCGGCGAGGTCACCTCGGCCCCGTCCTTCACGGATATAAATCTTTTACCCGCCTATTGGGTCCGCGAATGGCTTGGAATATCGCATTTTCACGTGTTCGGGACATAACCTGTTTTGAATTCGTTTTCACGTAATTCATTATTCAGTAAATCATACGTCTAAAAATGTGTTATAATTTTTTCCGAGGTTAAGAGTCTGGGGAGGGTGCATTCCCGTCGCTCGTTTTTAACTAATCATCAGTTTGAGGAGACACGTATGACACTTGAGGAGCTGTACGGCGGACAGAACGTAGAAGATTACTACATTGGAAAGATCACACAGGTTTACAGAAGCTGCTGCGTTGCACAGGTTGATAATGTTCAGCTTATGGCAAACAGAGAGAAGTTTTCCAATTCATTTCTTCCTAACACGATCAACTATTTCGTAATTATCCAGTCCACTTTGGGTCTGTTCCTCGGAGAGGTCTTCGAGAACAAGGCATCAAGAAAGAGCATCTTTGAGATGTCATCGACCGCTGATCAGAAGTCATCTGACTATCAGGAACTCAATATCGACACGCTGGCCGTTATGAGACCTGACGGCACCCAGTTCAATCTCGCAGGTTTCCAGACACTCGGTATCCTCGATAAGGTCTATCTCGCACCTGACGCAGCATACCAGATCTTCCTGCATTCACTTGAGTTCTCTCACGATCCCGAAGAGAGACTTCCTTCTTTCGCAAGATATCTGAACAGGACAGCAGCTCCCGTTACTCTGAAGCCCAGCACACTGTTCAACCGTCACCTTATGTGCATCGGTGCTACTAACTCAGGTAAATCCACCACAGCACTTTCAATCCTTGATAAGGTCGTATCCACAAAGCGCAAGGCCCTGATCATTGACCCTACGGGCGAGTACAGGGATGCTTTCGCTGACGACGAGATCACAAAGCTCACCCTCGGTGTAGACACAACGATCTCCCCAGGTAAGGTTACGATGCAGGAGTGGGAGAGACTTTTCGAGACCACTTCCAACAGCCAGGGCGCTATCCTCGCAGAGGCCATCACATCGCTCCGTTACATGCACAAGACCGGTCAGGACAAGTGCTTCTACAAGGTCGGTGAGGACATCGAGGAAGTCCAGGAAGCTCTTGCTTCAGTCGGCGCTAACGATACGGAATTCGACATCTCGCTCCTTCCTGAGCAGATCCAGGCAGAGTCCGTTTCAGAGCCTGCAAGAGACGATAACTACAACTTCAAGTACAGCTACGACATGCTCAAGGCGAACGCGAACAACCCGCTCATCCAGAAGATCCAGTATCAGATGACAAACACAAGGCTGCTCAAGTTCTTCTCGAACGACCCGTCAATGTACAACCTCCTCGAGGCAATCGATGACTTCATCCATATGCCTGAGGTCAGCCTTTATATCGATACATCCATGCTCGGTGCTGCAGAAGGTATCGGCGGCATGGTCATCGACCTCGTATGCAACTTCGTTATCCAGCAGGATAACATCTGCCCCTTCATCTTCTTCATCGATGAGGTTCACAGATATTCCAAGTCACAGTATTCCGAGAGAGAATTCCACGGCGGTCTGACCCTTGTTGCAAGAGAAGGACGTAAGAAGGGTATCTTCCTTTACCTGACAACACAGAACCCGAAGGACGTTTCTCCTATCCTGTTCGGTCAGATCGGTACTCTCCTGATCCACAGACTCATGCTCAACGATGAGATCAAGGCTGTTGAGAGCCACCTCGACGATTATGCAATCAAGCATGTCCGTAAGCTGAATCAGGGTGAAGTAATCCTGACGAGTGTCAACTTGCTGCACAACGTGTTCATCCACGTTGACAAGTGCGAAAGAATCCAGCACAACCAGACACCGTTGCTGTAAGAAGAAAAATCAAAAGGAAGGCCCGGTTCCGGGCCTTTTTTTATGCTCCGAGTTTTGCCTTCGTGTTTATCACGACTACGCAGTTCGGTTTGACGCGCTTCATTATCTTGAGCATGCTGCTCTTCGGGATCGAGACGCAGCCTGCCGTGTATTTCCTTGAACTGTTGCAGTGAAGGAAGATAGCAGAGCCTTTGCCTGTCACGCACTTTTTGTTGAAACCGATGTTGAGGCAGTACTGATAAGCCTGTTTGTAATCGATAAGGTGTTCGCTGTTTTTCTTGTCGAGGCCGGGCAGGTCTTTGATGCTTACCATCTTGTTGTAGTGCATACCTTTGCGCTGGTCACCTGACCAGTAAAGATCTTTGGTTACTTTTGTGTAGGGGATGGCACATCCGGGATCTGATGCAATGCCGAAGGCTTTATCGATAACGTAAGCGCCTATAGGTGTTCTGTTGCAGCCCTCTTTGCGTTCGCTGTCCTTGACCAGCCCGTATTTGCCGACATAACCGTTGACCGAGAGGATCTGGATCCAGTTGCCTTTTGAGTCGCGCTCGTGCATGGAGACCTTAGCGGTCGTGCTGTTCATGCCTGTTGCGGCGACGATGATAAGCTGTTTGTTATTGGTGTTCTTCGCCTGCGAAAGGGAACGAACCCACTTGGGAGACTGATTCTTGACCGTTGCTTTTGAGGTTGCCTTGGTTGTGGGCTTGGGTGTCGCGGTTGCCTTGGCTGTAGTTTCTGTCTCTGCCGTCGTTGTCTCTTCCGGAGTAGTCTCAGTCTCTGTCTCGGTCATGGCCTCTGTCTCCGTTTCAGTTTCAGTTTCCGTTTCTGTTTCAGTTTCAATTGAAGACGCTGCGCTGCTTTCCGATGCGGTAAAAGTCTCGCCAGTGTCAGACGGGACGGAGGGTTTTGTCGCGCTGCATGAAGCAATGCCCGGAATGATGCATGCTGCTGCCAGTATTGCAATGACTCTTATCTTTAAGCGGTTCATGTTTTATCCGAAAATGTACAGATAAGTTTTGGTGCCCGTCATTCCCATATAAATGTAGATGGTTACAGAGGAGCCGTCCGTACTTGTTTTAACCGTCTGCGTGTATTTTATCGAAGTCATCTGCCTCAGTTCATCAGCATACTGATGCTGCTGGGTGACAGGGATATAACCGGCACTTATGTTTTGAAAATATCCGAGCTTTCCCTCAAGATATTTCTGCAGATCCGTTTCCTTGCCGCTGTTTACGGTAATCTTGATCTTTCCCAAAGCGGCCTCGCTGTAGAAATCGGATATAGTTTCGGCACTTTCGATGTATTCGTCATCTATGTCGATACCGATCATATCCTTTATCTGGTTATGGATCCTGACGTCGATCCTTGCTCTTGCCACGCTCGCTTTGACGCTTGATTCCGTTGCCGGTGAGAAGCTGCATGAGCAAAGAGAGAAGATGCAGCATGATGCCATAACGGCCGCTGCCAGATCTTTTACGATAGCTTTCTTATTCATTACTGACCTCAAATATTACTTATAGTCGTCAACGTCAAACTTTCTGTCTTTATAATAGTAATCCCTGTCTTCTTCGGTGATCTTTCTGATTACTCTTGCCGGATTGCCGGCTGCGATGACATCATCGGGAATGTCCTTGGTTACCACGCTCCCGGCACCGATAACGACGTTGTTGCCGATGGTTACTCCCGGCATGATGCAGGTGCTGCCGCCGATCCATACGTTGTCGCCGATCGTTATGTCTATGCCGTATTCATAACCTGAATTGCGCGAATCAGGATGGAGAGGATGGCCTGCGGTATAGATGGATACGCCCGGACCGAACTGGGCATTTGCGCCTATCCTGACTTTGCCGACATCAAGAACAGTGAAATTGTAGTTCGCGAAAAAGTTCTCTCCGATCTCGATGTTGTATCCGTAATCGCAGTAGAAAGGCTGTTCGATATTAATATATTCGCCGGTCTTACCGAGAATGGACTTGATGAGTCTGTCCTTCTTTTCGTTATTACCGGGCTCTAAATGGTTATATTCAAATATCTTCTTTTTGTTTTCGAGGCGCTCCTCGCTCAGGCCGTCAAGCCAGGCTTTGTAGGGAAGATTTGCCAGCATTCTCTCTTTGTGATCCATATTGCCTCCGTCATCGGAACTGTCTGTCAGCCTTTGATAATACAATAAAAATCAGGAAAATGTTCGGAATTTGAAGTGCAAGCGGTTATCAGAACGGGTAATCTGTTCTTATCCATCCCGGGTGTACGGCAAAGATATTCACGTTCCGGTAACCATTACGTTTGCCATATCAGTATCCTCTTTTTCTGTCGACGACATGCTTCATGGGAAGTCCCTGAGCATAGGCTGCAAGGTCTTCGCAGAACATCTCCACATTCTTATCCATCGTATATTCGACCGTGAGATTTCCGGCAACATGCGGCGTGATGAGAAGCCCCTTCGTATGCCAGAGCCTGCTGTCAGAAGGAAGCGGTTCGGTCTTGAAAACATCGAGCGCGGCGCCGCCTAATCTGCCGCTTTCAAGGCTGTCTGCCAGTGCGTCCTCGTCGATCGCGGAACCCCTTCCGACATTGACGATATAAGCGCCTTCGGGGAGAAGCCCGATCCTCTCTCGCGAAAGGATATTCAAGGTCTCGGAGGTTGCCGGAAGACTCATTACCAGAAGGTCAGTTGAAGGGAGGATCTTTTCGAGATCCTCGATCTTATATATCCTGTCGAAAACAGATTCGCTGCATACTCCGCTCCTGCATATACCGATGAGGGAAGACGGCTCAAATGACTTGGCTCTCCTTGCGAAAGTGCATCCGATATCACCGGTCCCTAAGACCGTTATCCTGCTGTTTTTCAAGGACTTCTGGGCCTTTGGAGAGTCCCATTCGCCGTTGCTCGAACTCAGATAGAATTCGGTTATGCGTCTCATCATCATGAGTGAGACCGCGATGATGTGTTCTGCTATTGATACGCCGTATGCGCCGGCGGAATTGGTCAGTATGCATTCGGGATTTGCGAACGAATCAGGACCCATAAGATAATCGACGCCTGCGGAAGGTACGCACAGCCACTTGAGAGCCGGGTCCGTTTTCGCTGTCTTAACGCCGAATCCGTATATGATGTCAGGGCTTTCAAACCCTTCGGGAAAAGCGTCTTCAGACTCTGCATAACACACCTCGGCATTTGCTTTTTTGGCGGTATCGCAGATCAGCTTCCTGTGTCTTTCTTTCAATCCTTTTGTTAATACGACTATCTTCATTTTGTTCAGTTATTTCATGAAATTTGTCCAGACGCGGTCCTCTTCGCCGCCGGGAAGGCCCGCCTGCTCTTTGCCTGATGCGATGCTCCTCATAAGGAACACCATATTCCTTGCAAGTACTCGCATTACCTGAAGACCTTCTTCATCCGGCCTGCCTTCGACGGGTTCTCTTCCGTAGAAGTTGTTCCAGTACTGGCTTGAGGCAACGGGCATATTGCTGATGGTGAAGAACTTGTTCAGCTCATCGAAGGTAGCGGTGCATCCTGATCTTCTGGCGCTGGCTACGCTTGCTCCGACCTTGAAGCTCTTATCGAAATGCGTGCTGTAGAAGAGCCTCTGAAGAGCGGACATGAGCGTGCCGTTGGCAGAACCGTAATAGACGGGAGATCCTATCACGAGGCCGTCGGCCTCTTCGAATTTGACGGCGATCTCGTTTACGATATCATTAAAAACGCACTTGCCTGTCTGCGAGCATGATCCGCAGGCAACACAGCCTCTGACGTCCATTTTCCCGATCTGGACAGTCTCATATTCAACACCCGACTGCTCGAAGATCTTTTCCATTTCGTGAAGAGCAAGAGCGGTGTTTCCGTCTTTCCTCGGGCTTCCGTTCAGAAGCAGCACTTTGAGTTTCTTATCCATTGCCGTTCCTCTTTTCTATGATTATTTCTTCCATTATCTTTGGTATTCTGCATTCGATCTTTTTGCCGTATTTCGCTTCGATATAATCAGCGAAAAGAACAGGGTCCTCACCGTTGATCTCAAACATATCCCAGTGCCCCGGGATGACCAGCGAAGGCATGACATCGCCTGCAAGGTCGGCAGCTTCCTGATAAGTCATGTTGCCAATCCAGTTCTGCCTGTAGCGTTTGGCATCGCGTCCGTTTATAGGCAGCAGCTGCACATCGATCTTTCCGAATTGCTTTATCTTGCCGAGCATTCCTTCATATCTTACTGTATCGCCCGCGTGATGTATCCTTATCCCGCCTGCTTCGATCACGTACTGCAGGTAAGGGAATAAGCCGTTTTCATCACGGTCAAGAAACTCGTGTGATGCGGGAATGGCGTGTATCGTTACGTCGCCGATCTGATAAGATTCACCGTCGTTTAGACCTATCGCGTTTTCTTTTGTGATACCGTCTTTAAGCACTGATTCCATGTGTTTGCGGGGGAAGATGAACTTAGCATCGGGATTGTTCTTTGCCCATATCTTCCACGCATCATGATCGATGTGGTCGATGTGATCGTGAGTTCCGACGAAAGCGTCAATGCCCTTTAGTCCGCCGGCAGGAACCGGAGGAGCAATGAGCCTTCCTTCCATCGGACTCGCGAAATAATCAACACAAAGGCTTGTGCTATCGGTCTTTATCAGAAGACCCATCTGTCCGAGCCATGTTAAAGAGATCTTGCCGTCAGACATAGTAGACGTAGTTCTGTTTTCTCGGAGCGGGAGTTTTTGCGGCGTTCATTGAGGTTACCTCCGTTGATGCGGCCTGGTTAAAACTGATAATTCAATATTACACCAAAGAAGATTTGAGGGATTCTGAATAAACGGAAAAGATATTACAATTCTGATTAGAATAGGCTTTCAGATCGATTAATAGGACAGTTTTTGTACATCCCGGTTTTGTAACATAAAAATTCTTTACAAACGGATGCGCGGTTTGCTATTATTCCTCTCACAATCAAATTAAATTGTGGGGATATTATGCCCTCAAGAAGTGATCGCCGCAAATTTAAGGGATTTTGTTGACAAACGGCTCAGACCACACCATTAAGTGTTTGGAAGATTAGTTTTTGGTGACCCGGGTATCGGGGAAAGGAATCTGAATGACAATTAGATACTCTGATTTCAGCCTGCGCGAGCAGGTCAGGTTAATGCACACTTCAAATTTCATCTCCAGTGATGCTCAGCTTACAGAAGAAGAGACTGAAGATCTTTTCAAGGAATGGCTTGATCAGGTCAACAGAGTTGTAAGCATCTTTGTTGGAAAATACAGAAAATTCTCAAATGCTGTTTTCAATGAAGATGACCTCTTTGATGAAGCCTGGGCTGTCATCCTCAGGAACATGGGTAATTATGACCCTGCAAAGGCAGATTTTGTCAACTACATCTCAACCATCCTCTCTCATGAACTCCATGATTATGTAAATGATTGCAGGAGCTTATTCCATCTGTCTTCAGACACCAAGGCAAAGATTGCCAAGATAAAGAAGATCCAGAAGTCTGACCTTGGCAGGTTTGGTGGAGAAGACCAGGCATCTATTGAAGAGCTTGCTAAGAAGTGTGATATGGATGCTGAAGATGTTAAAAGCTACCTTGATACTGACAAGGCAACAACAAGTGTTTTGTCACTCAACAGATCAACAGTTGATGAAGACTCTGATTTCATTGAGATGGTTGTTGATGAAGGTGCAGCTTTTGAAGAGCTCATTGAAAGCCAGTACAACATGGAAGTACTGCTTCACTTGATAGAGACAAGCCTTTCAGAAAGAGAGGCTGCTGTCATCAAGTGCAAGTATGGCCTCAAGGATGGTGAGTTCCATTCAGATGATGAAGTTGCCTCCATTATTGGCCTTAACAGCAGACAGCATGTAAATTCAATCCTCCACAGTGCTTACAAAAAGCTCAAGTGGGCCTTAACCGGCCCCAGAGCTGCGTAAGCAAAACAAAAAATACATAAATTTTCAAAAACATCTACCATTCAGATTCTCATTATGATATTCTAATATGGTTTGTTGGAGTACACAAACCAGAGGGGGATCTATATGGCTCTAACAGATGTTTTTAAGAAGTTTTCCAAAACAACTAAGATCATTATCGTTGCAGGTGCGTTGGCTGTTATTGTTGCCGCCGTGCTCTGTATCGTGTTTGCCGGAAAAGGTTATACGGCAACGACCATGAGACTGCTGCGCATTGAAGGCGTGGTCAACCTCGAGGATTCAAAGGGCTCTGTTAAACCTGTTTCGAACAACCTCAGGTTCCAGTCCGGTGATGCACTGAGTACCGGTGCTGACGGGCTTGCATCAGTCGGTCTGGACAACACGAAGATAATCACGCTCCAGAACGAGAGCCGCGCCGAGTTCATGAAAAAGAACAAGCAGTTAGAACTCAAGCTGACCAAGGGCGCAGTGTTTTTCAATGTAACCGAGAAGCTTAAGTCCGACGAGAAATTCGAGATAAAGACATCCACCATGACCGCAGGTATCAGAGGTACATCCGGCATGGTCTACTATGATGCGGCAGACGGCAGGGAAGCGCTCATTATTACTGACGGAAAAGTCGAAGTGTCTGCTACAAACCCTGAGACTGGCGAGACCAAGACTGCCATGGTCGAATCGGGACAGGAGATCAAGGTCTATCTGTATTTCGACAGAAAAGAAGACAGCGTAGCATTCTCGCTCAACACAGTTACAGAGGAACAGCTCCCTAAATTTGCAGCAAACAGGATCGCAGAGGACAAGGCTCTTTCCAAGCGTGTCTGCGATGCCAACAACTGGAAAGGTGAGGCAGTAAATAAGAAAGCGGCCGCTCCCGAGACGGAAGCAACGACGGCTGCAACTACAACGGCTGCACCAACTACTGAGGCTACAACTACCACTACTGAGGCAACCACCACAACAACTACGGAGGCTACAACGACCACTACGGAAACAACTGAGTCGACTACTGTCAAGCCGACATCTACGCCGACTCCGAAGCCTAAGGCTACATCAACACCTAAGCCTACACCGACAAAGAAGCCGACTCCCAAGGTGACGGAATCATCTGCCGAATCTACTCCGGAATCTGCATCTGAAACTACAAAGCCGACATCATACGGTCCTGAGATGCCTGCAGGTTACTCAAAATATAGTAATGTCTGGGGAAAAGAGAGCGGCTCAGGCAATAGTTTTATATGCCGCAAAGGTGCTTCCTACTTAGGATATGATGATGGTGGTTGGATAGAATTAACACGGAAAAATGAATCTTCCGGAATTACAAGAATTTATAAATTTTTGAGAACAGACGGTTCTACCTACTATACTGAAGTGGATGCGACTGAATCACTTATTCCGCCGGCAACAACCAGCGCTCCTACTGAATCGACCCCGAAGTCAGAGGAGACAACTACTACAACAACTACTAAACCTACAACAACGACTACTACCACAAGGCCGACACCGAGTACTACCCCCGCATTGCCGAGTGGTTGTAGTGAGGTGCCAGGCGGCTGGGATAAATCTTATAACGGCCATAGGGTATTTATTTGTAGTGATGGCGGAGGAGTATACTATGGCTACCATAACGGCAGCTGGCAACGGTTGCGCCATAGTGTATCTATGCAAGATGGCTCTGCCTATTTCTATATAGACAGTACAGATGAGCTGTATTATACAAATACGTAGAGTGATAACTTTCAATAACATCAACTTGGGGATCCCGTAAAAGCGGGATCCTTTTTTATGTGAAATCAAACGCTCCGATCCCGGGGTTCCGAACGGATATTTTACGAAGAATGGAGCATGGGGTTGAACAAACCGTTTACTCCAAAGGCCTGAAGCAGTAATACATTAGTGCATTTTATTAATTGATACTATATCCCTAAGATCCTTATAATTCGGGAGTTTGATTAAAGCGGTCATAAGAGGGGTACTCATGAAAGAATTTAAGCCGAAGCTGTTTTCTGTTCTGAAGAACTATTCTGGTTCTCAGCTCGTCAAAGATATCGTAGCCGGAATAATCGTAGCGATAATCGCGCTGCCTTTGTCCATTGCTCTTGCCATCGCGTCCGGCGTCACACCTGAAGCGGGTATCTACACCGCGATCGTTGCGGGATTCATCGTTGCTTTCTTAGGTGGAAGCCGCGTTCAGATCGCAGGCCCTACGGCTGCTTTTGCGACCATCGTTGCGGGCATCGTACTCAAGGACGGCACACAGGGTCTTATCGTTGCTACCATAATGGCGGGTATCATCCTCATTGTCATGGGACTCTGCAGATTCGGAAGCCTTCTTAAGTACATCCCCGACCCGATCACGACAGGATTTACCGCAGGTATTGCCGTAACGCTCCTCGTCGGACAGATCAAGGATTTCACGGGCATTGTTTACCAGCACGGCGAAAAGCCGATCGAGACAGCCGAGAAGCTCAAGGCCCTCGTCATGAATGCAACTACAATTAACTGGCAGGCGGTAGGTATCGGTGCCTTGGCGCTCGTTATCCTTATCTTGAGCCAGATGTTCCTCAAGAAGATCCCGGGTTCATTTATTGCAGTCGTCGTGACCGCTGCGGTTGTAGAGATCTTCCATCTCAACGTTAACACGATCGGCACCCAGTTCGAGAACATCAAAGCCGGCCTTCCGCCGATATCGATCAACGCTTCGATGTTTAATTTTGAGACCATCAGCGCGCAGATAACCAATGCTGTTACCATTGCGTTCCTCGCGGGTGTTGAATCACTCCTTTCCGCAGTCGTTGCCGATTCCATGATCGGTTCCAAGCACAGACCCAATGCAGAGCTTGTTGCCCAGGGTGTGGGCAATATCGCTTCGGCATGCCTCGGAGGCATTCCCGCAACGGGTGCCATCGCAAGGACCGCAGCCAATATCAAGAACGGAGCAAGGACTCCTATTGCAGGCATGGTCCATTCCGTAACACTGCTTCTCGTAGTTGTTTTCCTTATGCCTTACGCAAAGCTTATTCCGATGCCCTGCATCGCGGCTATCCTTTTCCAGGTCGCATATAACATGAGCGGATGGAGAAGATTCGTTAACCAGGTCAAGAGCGCACCGAAGAGCGACATAATTGTGCTGCTGCTCACGTTTGCACTTACTGTCATTTTCGATCTTGTTGTAGCTATAGAGGTTGGCGTCATCCTTTCCGCAGTCCTTTTCATGAAAAGGATGAGTGACGTTACACAGATCGCAGGCTGGAAGGATGTTGATCCCGAGAACGATCCCGACAGTATCGATCTTAGAGTTCTTCCCAAGCACACTATCGTTTATGAGATCAGCGGACCTATGTTCTTTGCAACGGCCGATAAGATCCTTCAGATCTCACCGAAGGAAGACACGAAGGCTCTGGTCCTTCGTATGAGGAGTGTAAGCACCATTGATGCGACCGCTATGCGCAATCTTGAGATCCTTTTCGAGAACTGCAAGAACAGGGACGTTAAGCTCATCATGTCACACGTAAATGAGCAGCCCATGAAGGTCATTCAGAAGGCTGGCTTCTACGGCAAGGTCGGCGAGGAGAATTTCTGCGCGCATATAGACGATGCTCTTGCAAGGGCTCAGGATATTGTAAACGCAAAAGCCTGATTTAAAGACTCATGTTATAATGCCTGTTGAAAGGTTTGAAAAACAGGCACATGAGCACGCAGAACAATACACAGATAAAAGACGTATCCGAAAAGAAGATCAATGTGGTGCTGGGCATCATACACATTGTCATTGTCCTGATCATTGCCGGTACAAACCTTTATTTCAGATTTACTGATGCACGTAAGGGCGACAGCTTCGAATATGTGGAAGGCGTTATTGTCAAAAGGGAAGAGAAGTATTCTTATATCGGACGCAGGAGAACTTCTGACACCTGGATAACCGTAAGGTATACGCCCAAGGAAGAAGAAAGAAAAAGAGAATACATAGGCACTGATTTCTCATACGGATTCTTATATACCGGCACCCGTCTCAGAGTCTATTACAAATACGACGGCAGCAATCCCAAAGATGTTTACCTTGCGCGTTACGACTGGCTCGTAAAAGATTATCTTCCTGCGGACAAAAGCTATAACATCCCGCTCATCGTTGCGGGAATATTGCTCATCATAGGCATTTACTATTTTGTTGATATTAAGAAGCCGCAGAAAAGGAGCGGAAAAAACGCGCCGCGTGCTGATTTTACAGTCGATCCGGAGACGGGAAAGCTTCACTCCTCGTCGTGAGGCTCGTCGCCCGGCTGAACGCCCCAGATATACTGTTCGAGCTCCGATACTCCGTCTTCTTCCATGAGAGCCTTACTAAACTGCGTCTCGTAAAGCTCCCTGTAAACGCCTTCTTTGGACAAAAGTTCCTTGTGGCTTCCTCTTTCGGCGATCGTTCCGTCCTTGACTACAAGGATCTCGTCAGCTGCGAGAATGGTCGATAATCTGTGTGCGATAAGTATGCTCGTCTTGCTCTTGATAATGGGATCTATCGCGTCCTGGATCTTCTTTTCGGAAATGGAATCGAGAGCTGAAGTTGCCTCGTCGAAAATGAATATCGTCGGATCTTTTAAGATTATCCTCGCAATGGAGATACGCTGTTTCTCACCGCCGGACAGCTTTAAGCCTCTGTTTCCGACTTCCGTGTCGATGCCCTTTGGCTGCTTGTCTACGAAGTCCCAGATATTGGCCTTTTTCAATGCCTCGATCATGTCTTCTTCAGTAGCGTCAGGCTTTGCGTAAAGGAGATTATCCCTTATCGTTCCGTTGAAAAGATAAGTCTCCTGGGAGACTACGCCGACCTGATTTCTTAAGAATTCGAGATCTAACTTTCTGACGTCTATTCCGTCAAAAGTGACGGAGCCGGAATCGACATCGTATAGACGCGGGATAAGATTTACTATCGTACTCTTGCCTGAGCCTGAAGGTCCGACAATGGCGATGCTCTTGCCTGCGTTAAGAGTGAAGTTGATGTCCTTTAAGATCTTCTTGGAAGGGTCATATGAGAATTCCACGTGCTCGAAAACGACGTCGCCCGTGACCTTATCCGGCTTTACCGCATCATCGGCATTCTTTATGTCAACAGGGATGTCGAAGTAGTCGAAGATTCGCTTGAACAAGGCCATCGATCTTATCCATTCGACCTGAATGTTGAGCAGGCTGTTGACCGGCATATACATCCTTCCGAGGAGCGAGACGAGCACTGTGATGTCACCGATCGTGAGATCTGAATCGTACTTCATCATGAGGATGCCGCCTGCAAGATATATAAGCATAGGACCGACGCTCGTGAACGTGGTGAGGACGACTCTGAACCAGCGGCCCGCCATGCTCTCTTTGATGTTGAGGCCGATCATCTTGCGGTTGGCTTTCTCATATCTTTCGTACTCGTATCTCTCTTTCCCGAAAAGCTTGACCAGGAGCTGACCGCTTACAGATAAGGTCTCATTCAGGATGCCGTTGACTTCATCGTTGACCTGCTGAGATTCGTTTGTGAGCTTCCATCTTTGCTTTCCTGCACTTCTTGTGGGGATCGTGAATAAGGGAACGATGACGATGCCGACCAATGCCAGTATCCAGTTCTTCTGGAACATGGCGATCATGGCGATAATGAGCGTGATCGAGTTTGACAGGATGCTGCTGAACGTATTGGTGATGACAGCTTTTACTCCGTCTATGTCGCTCGTCATTCTGGTGATGATGTCGCCCTGGTTATTGGATGTGAAGAACTTCTGCGACATCTTCTGAAGGTGAGAATACATCTGGTTGCGCATATCGAAAGTTATGTGCTGCGCGATCCAGGTGTTGATGTATGTCTCGGCGACACCTATCAGGCTTGCGAGAAGAGTAACGATGAGAGATAAAGCGATGTAATAGACGAGGGCTTTAAAGTCTTTTTTCATAAGACCTTCGTCTAAGATCTTGCCCGAAATGATCGACGGTAAGAGCGTAAAGAAAGATGAGACGATTATGCAGAGAAGCACAAGGATAAGCTGCTTGGTGTAAGGCTTTAAGTAAGAGAAAACTCTCTTGAGCAAAGCAGGTGTTACCTTTGGCTGGTTCTTTTTCTCTTCTTCAGTCAGGAACTGGCCCATAGGGCCTCCCATTCTTCCTCCCGGCGGCATAACAGTCTCTCCTTATTTCAGTGTCTTTATAAACGCGATTATATCATTTGACGGTCATTGTTCAGGCTTTATTGTATAATTACGTTATAAATCGCGAAAGGAAGGGTGATTGCGGTGGGTAAAAGTTTGATTGTTAATTCAGTGATCCTGTGGATCATCGTGTTCCCGTTTATTTACGGACTGCTTATATCCAGGCTTTTCGGACTTAAGAAAAAACTCGACTGGTGGATCGTGGTCTTACTGCATACATCAGCAAGTTCGGTCGGCGCGATATTATGTTTTTTGTTATTCCTTGTTGTCAATAACCTGGTCCTGTTTCTCGTGTCATTATTCTGCATACTTGTCGGAGTTGAAGGCCTGATCTGGCAGTTATTCCTCAAAGACAGGAAGCTGAACGGTTTTATCGTCTCTCTCATCTGCAATTCTATCTTTTATTTCCCCATAGTTATCGCAGCCCTTTACCTGTTCCTGTTTGGCTGAAGTTCAGAGCATTGAGCAACGCGGTATGAAACAGATCATTCTCACACTTGTTATCTGCCTTCTTCTGACGATGGTTCTCGAAGAGGCTATGGCGCTTCTGGTTGGCGTCCGAAAAGGATTTGACCTTGCGGTTATCCTTTTTACGAATACACTTACAAATCCTGTAGTGGTATTCACGGGCATACTGTTGTCGACTTATACGGCAGTACCGCGCGCATTGTATATCACCGTTTTGGAGATCACGGTTTACGTAGTTGAAGCACTGATATACAAGAAACTCCTGTACTGCAGAAAACCGTCGCCTTTCATACTGTCTCTCATACTGAACGCCACCTCGTTTTTTATCGGAACAACACTGGCAACACTGATACTTAAGAATCTGATCTAGAAAGGAACTAAATGACCGTAAATCAAAGATCGGCAAGAGCAGCGATACTGTATTTCGTTCTTCATCTGATGAACGAAGTCGTCTGCTATTTCATGCTTTACCGTATCTTCAAAGATCCGGTATTCATTGTCATGGTTGCCATGATCTACAATTGCGTCGCTTTTGTTCCGCAGTTCTTCTGGGGTGCTCTCCGTGACCTTACGGAGAAGTTCAAACCGGGCATATTATCCGTTCCGTTACTTTTGTCGGGTTTCCTTATCTTCTTCATCTTTGATGCGAAAGGTGTGCTTTTCTGGATTTCGCTCACGCTCCTGTCCATAGGAAACGCGCTCATCCATATATCCGGCGCAGAGCTTACGATAAGGGTATCAGGAGGCAAGCTTACACCTGTTGCGGTGTTCGTCAGCGGCGGCGCGTTCGGTGTTATCTTAGGCCAGGTCCTGGCATCGACAAAGATGTCTTTCTGGTGGATCGCGCTCCTTTGCGCTCTCATGTTCCCGCTTGTATTGATCGGTGAAACTTTGTACAAAGGCAATCCGAAAGATTGCGACGAGTGCAAAGACTTTAACTTCGTCATAACTGGAAGGAAGGTCGCCGTTGTCGCGGTTGCCGCTTTCTTCATTGTCGCAGTCAGATCCTATGTCGGATATGAGATACCTCTGGAGTGGAAGGACACTCTGACAGAATCTGTTATGCTCTTCGTATTCATGGGCATCGGCAAGGCGGCGGGAGGTTTCCTGTGCGATAAGATAGGCATCAGGAAGACCGCGTTCATCAGCATAATCGGTGCTTTGCCGTTCCTTATCTTGGGCAATCAGATTATGGCCATATCGCTCATCGGGATAATGTTCTTTTCCATGACGATGGCGGTCACTTTAGGCATGGTCATCTCGGTCATGAAGATCGCTCCGGGCGCAGCCTTCGGAGTTACGACTGCCGCGATATTTGCAGGCTCGACAATCGCTCTGTTTACGAAAAGCACAAACATCGTAACCAACATTTTTATCATCGTGATATCTTCTGCTGTCTGTTTCCTGATGGCACTGTACATATTAAAACCTGAAAGGGAGGAAAAGTGATATGAACCTTTTCAATTTCGATGCATTCGGTCCTGGTGTAGGTTATCTGCTCGTCGGGTTTGCGATCCTGTTCCTGATAGTCGGAGTGATAGTCGTACTGGTCGCAGTCGCAAGCACGGTCGTTCTTGCGGTCCTTCTCAAGAAAAAGAAAAAAATGAACGATGCCGAAAACAAGGAGAATAATCAATGAGAGTCGGAATAATCGGATACGGCAGCATGGGTAAGATGCTGCTTGCAAAGTTCTCTGAAAGCGGCATCGGCAGGGAAGACCTGTCCGTATCCAACCGCACTTTAGAAAAGCTTTCTGATGCAGAAGAAATTGCCGTGATAACGGACAACAAGGGAGTTGCAAAACGTTCCGATATCGTGTTTGTCTGCGTGCGTCCTTCGGATCTCAAGAACGTGATAGAAGAGATCAGGGAAGATATAAATCCTGATGCGCTACTCGTATCTTTGAACGGAAGTGTTTCCTTTGAGACGCTGCACAAAGTGACAGCCCAAAGGATCGCAAAAGTAATACCGAGCCTGACCGCCGAGATAGGGCGCTCTCAGACTTTAGTCTGCTTTGACGGGAACGTATCAGATGAACAGAAGACCGCACTTACAGAACTTTTGAAATGCATCGGCGATGTGATCGAACTGCCCGAAAACGAGATGGGAATGGGGTCTGAGCTCGTCAGCTGCATGCCGGGTTTTATCGCTTCCATCTTTGACGTCATCTGCACATCCGCAAAGGGACACACGTTGCTACCGAAAGAGCAGATAGTCCGCATGGTGCTTTCGACGATGAGCGCGACGGGTGACCTTATGCTGCAAAAGAACATGACTTTCGAAGAGGTCGTGGACAGGGTAGCTACAAAGGGTGGAATCACGGAAGAAGGGACCAAAGTGGTATATGAAGGTTTCCCTCAAGTGGCGGATCTCCTTTTCGAGCAAACGCTGGAGAAAAGAAAGGCAACTGCCGAACGTGCCGAAAAAGCTTTCTAATTGACAAATATAATTTAAAAAAATAAAATCGGTATAAACGTAAACCGAATGACAGAAAGGGGTCATAACATGAGTACGATCGAGAAGACATTTTTAGATGGCGATATCATCATCAAAGAGGGAGACAAGGGTAATACTTTCTTCCAGCTTATAGAGGGTAAAGCCGCTGTATATAAGAACTATGACCATGACGATCAGGTAAAGCTCACGGTTCTTGAAGCCGGTCAGTATTTCGGCGAGATGGCTGTTATCGAGGGTTATCCCAGAAGCACATCAGTCGTAGCAGAAGGCGAGGCAAAGGTAGTTGAGATCGCAGCTGAAGAGCTCAACGATTATCTCACACAGAATCCTGATAAGATCCTTGCTATCATGAAGCTGCTCGGCAACAGGATCTCGACAATGATCGAGGACTGCAACGAAGCCAAGAAGATGCTCGACGATGCACGTAAATCACATTCCAGCAGCAAGTACGACGGTTTCTTCAACATGATGAGAAAGCAGTCCATCTATCTTGCGGCAAAGAATCTCAGACTTGAGCAGCCCAGTGCAGAGGCACTCCGTGAAGCAGCAGAGGCAGTATCAAAGCAGGCTTCCGACAACATCGAGACATACAGCTACAACACCATCATCTTTAAGCAGGGCGAAGTCGGAAGATGCATGTACATCTTAAGAAACGGCAGAGTCGGCACATTCAGCAACTATGGTGCAACCGATGAGCTCAAGCTTTCAGATGTTACTCCTGTTGCATGCTTCGGTGAGATGGGAATGCTCTCCGATGATCCGCGTGATTCAACAGCAGTCGCAGAAGAAGACGATACACAGGTTGAGATCGTACGTCCCGAGGATCTTGAGAACCTCTTCAAGACAAGCCCCGAGAAGATCAACCTCATTCTCAAGAGCCTTTCTTTCCGCCTCAGAAGCATCACATACGATTACTTCAAGGCATGCAAGGAGATCTACGAGTCTTCCAGGGAAGAAGAGCGCCGCTGGTAATCAGTTAATCAATTCAAATGAAAAGGCAGCCGTCGGGCTGCCTTTTTATTTATTCATCTTCCCAGAACAATTCATCCAGTGTCTTGCCGAGCGCTTTGCAGATTGCGAGGCAAAGCTTGATGGTCGGGTTGTAGTCTCCCTTTTCGATCGCGTTGATCGTCTGGCGTGACACGCCGACCTTATCGGCCAGGTCCTGCTGTGATAGATCCAGCGCGGCGCGGGCGGCTTTGAGTTTAAGATTCTTCATCCTCCAGCGCCTCCTTTTTGTTCTGGATGTTCTTTATGAAAACTTCAACGCCTATTGAGAGACAGCAGATTCCCTGTACAAGTGAGTCGATCCTGTTATTGACTTCGGCACCGTTTCTGATCAGCCTGAGCGTGGAAAAGAATATTACCAGATCGAGTATACCAATAATGCTGAACATAACTGCAATCACATTGCGCTTATTGCTTAAGCCCATGTATGCATCATATCTGTCTGCGGTAATTGCAAACGTTGCGATTCCGATAAATGCGATGATCATCAGGCATTCGTATGCTGACAGCGGAAAATCGTTATAGATCAGACTGAACCACCCCAGACCGAGAGCAGTGGCGATGACAACTATCATCGTGGTCATTGCTGCTTTGCCTCGCATCTTCATCTGACGCTCATCGAATGCCTTTTTGTTGTTCTCGTTTAAGCTGATCAGGTAAGCAATGCTAAGCGCTAAAGGCAGAATGCAGACTGCAGCAAGAGTGAGCATTATGCTGTTATAGAGAGCATAGTTGCCTGAAGTAAGTTCGATCGTATATCTGACGGAGTAATCTTTATTCTCGTCCAATTCGGGCAATGGTTCATAATCGAAATTAAGAAAGATCTTTTTGTTGCCGACATTAAGCTTGCCTGTCTTGAAAGTACCGTTTTTCGCGGTCTTTGTGAAGATCGGTTCCGCTTTGGAGGACTCAAGCGAGATGCTTATCGTTGGAACTATTTCTTCCGGACCGTCAACTGTAATCTCAAACTCGCACTCATTGCCTACGGGTAAAAAGTCAACGGGCGTTCTGCTGCGTTTTACGTATGTGACGCCGCTTCCGGCTTCTTGTACAGTGTCTGTAAATGCAAGGGTCTGTGTACCTCTGAGACATACTGCCAGGGCCGTAAGCACCCAGAGAATGGAGCCTGCTATGATTATGGTAATTATCGCTAATTTCTTTTTCATGGTCGTATCCCCCTTTGATGAGCATATCGTAATACGCTCTTTACATAATGTCAAGTATATACGACAAAAAGTCTCGAAAGTTTTTCTTTTTGCCATTCGAAGTCAGCGGACGGATTTAAGATAAAATTGCTATAATGTATTGGAATCGGAATTCTTAAGGGGGTAGATCAGATGTCTTTTATGTTTTACCAATTAATTGTTTATGCAAGCACCATAATGCCGATAGGAGCATTCCTTGCCGGGCTGGTACTTGGAATATTGATCGCTGCGAATAAAGTTAAGCCGACAAGGATATTGGGCATCGGATACATTTTTGCTTCCGTGCCTATCCTGACAGGAAGTCTGCCACAGTTTATCTCACGCTTTGTCGGTGCCGCCGTGTTTGCAAGACTGAGCATTGCGCTGTCATGGACTGGTTACATATGCTCTTTGGCGTTTTCTCTTTGCATCTGTCTTTATATTCACAAACGTTACGGCAAAAAGCTCATCTACATTCCGGTCATGGCAGTACCCGTAGTCGGAATGTTTGCAAGCGCCGCCGTTGCTTTACTGCTCAACAGAACCGGTAATCCTAACCGTCTCCTTCCGATATGGATCGCTCTTACAAAAGAGATAAACAGTTTTATTACGGCGACAGTTGCTTCCGTTGCAGTTATTGTTGTTTTGTATCTGAACAGGAAGAAAGAGGATATCGTTCCTTCATTGTGGAAAATGAGGCTCATTGTATATGTCTGGTCAGTATTAACGTTTATAAACAGGACATTGTACTATGTGTATACGCTGCGCGCTGCTTTGATAAAACAAACAAGACCGGATCCTTTCCGGCTCGAATACGCGCATTATAACGAGCTGATATTTCTCATAATTAACATCGTAGGCAGTCTGATAGCCCTTATCGTTCCGGTCTATATTTTCGTTATGGTATGCAGGGCTTCTCATAAGACAGAAAACACCGGCGGCTAACTATGGAAGTGATCGACGGTCAATGGTTCATGGAAGGTGTCGACAGCACTGACCCTTCATGCATACATACTTCAGACGGGCTTCTCGAAGTAATCGAGAAGGTTGGTTTTCTGCCGTTGTTTTCAAATGATGTTCCCGGGTTCTCGGTTGAAAACATGACTGATCCTTCATGCTGGTGGTGCGGAGATCCTGAAACCGACCCGTGGGAGTGGCGCAGCATTCTTGCCCGTACGGGAAAAGTTGCTTACGGCAAGTTTTTCAATAACAAAGCAGGGTATGTCTCCAAGAAGTGGTTTCCCGATTTCGCAAACTACAGAAGGGACGGATACGATTTCGATTCCAGGTATGAAGACGGTAAGGCCGGCCGCAGGGAAAAGCTCATAATGGATCTGTTCTGGCCAAAGGAAGGCGAGCTCTGGGATGCAACTGATGATGTCAGTCTGTATTCCAATGAAGTAAAAGAGAAGGCCGGCTTCGGCAAGGGCGGCGAAAAGGGCTTTGAGGGCACCTGCGCAAAGCTTCAGATGTCTGCTTATCTTACAGTTAAGGATTTCAGACCGCGCCTCAACAAGAAGGGCGAGCCGTTCGGCTGGTCCGTCGCGATCTACACGCTTCCGGAGTATCTTTGGGGGTATAAGTTCGTCACCAAAAGCTATAAGGATCTGCCTGAGGATTCCCGTAAAAAGATCGTACGTCAGATCATGAAGCACTTTGATTCTGATGAGAAGGTCATCAGAAAAGTAATCTGACCGGCCCGGAACTGTAATTTGACCTGTAAATTGTCATATTATTTATCTTTATTTTTTGTAATAAATCTGTAATAATTAAAAACTGTTGATAATTATTTATCAGAATAATAAATAGGGGAGGAAAAAGATGAAAATCAAGCGTTTACTGGCATTCGTTATCAGCGTAGCAATGATCGTTGGTATGGTGCCGACTTTCGTATTCGCGAAAGAGCTCGATCTCGAAGCAGATGAGCCCGAGACAACAGAGGCTGCTGAAGCTGAGGAAGAGAAAGAAGAGGAAGAAAAGGATGAGGAGTCTGATGAAGCCGAGGATAAGGAAGAAGCTTCCGATGCCGAAGATAAAGATGCAGACGAAGAAGATCCTGATCTGAACGTACCTGAAGAAGCAAACGATGTTGTCGGAGCAGCTCCTTCGCAGTCACAGGATCAGACAGTAAGCACATCCAGATCAGCTGTGAACGGCCGTATCGGCAAGTCCAAAGTTTACTGGGTATTCTCAGGAACAGTTCTTACGGTTTACGGAAAGGGCGCAATGCCTGCCTGGAAGTCAGAGGCATCAGTACCGTGGCACAGATACAGAGATCAGATCAAGCACATCTATGTCAGATCAGGTGTTACAACGATCGGTAATTTTGCTTTCTCGAATCTTAAAAATCTCGAAGGCGGTACGATCTGGTCCTATACAAGAGGTAAGTGGAAGTTAAAGTCTATCGGCAATTACGCATTTAATAACACAAATCTCGGAGGCATCCCGGCTTTCAAGACCGTATCCAAGATCGGAGCCCGTGCTTTCATGAGATCCGGACTGGTTGGCACAATAACTATTCCTAAGAATTGCAAGAGCCTTGGTGTTTATGCCTTTGCAGAAAACCCTATGACCAAAGTTGCTCTCAACAGCAAGATCAAGTCGATTCCAAATTATTGTTTCTATGCCTGCACATTAACAGGAGTTACGATCCCTAAGCAGGTCAAATCCATCGGTCAGTGGGCTTTTGCCGGAAACGAATACCTTAAGGCCGTCACTTTCGGCAAAAACGTAAGCTCGATCGGTCAATATGCATTCTATTATTGTCTGTCACTCGAAAATGTTGTGCTCCCTGCTAAGGTAAAGGCAATAAGTGCCTATACGTTTGATTATTGCACAAGCCTGAAGACAGTTAAGCTTCCGAGCAAACTTAAGGCAATCGGTACAGCGGCTTTCTTATACTGCTCGAACTTGCAGAGTATTGCTATCCCCGGTACGGTTACGTCAATCAGTAACAGTGCATTTTCCGCTTCTGGCCTTACAAGTGTAAGGATACCCGGAAGTGTTAAGACGATCGGCGCGGATGCTTTCTATAACTGCTCAAAACTCAGCAGTGTTACGTTATGCAGCGGAATAAAGACAATCTCTGCAGGAGCTTTCTGTAATACTGCTCTTACCGGTGTTGATATCCCTGCCAGCGTAGCTTCGATCGGTGTAGAAGCATTCGCCGGTTGCTCAAAGCTTTCAAGCGTTAAGCTTAACTATGGTATCAAGTCAATTAGTGATGCGGCATTTTATAGTACTGCAATCAAGGCCATTACACTTCCGAACAGTATTACTTCTCTTGGTGAATACATTTTCGGAGATGTAGGTACGATTGCGGTAAGAACTACAGACCGTGTAAAGACTCTCAACAGCAATGCATGGTTAGGTGCATCTTTCTCATGGCCGAGTTTTGCAGAGAATACCATGACAGTTTCCGGCAAGACTGCAACTGTCAAGGCAAGCAAAGTAAGGAAGAAGGCTCAGAAGATCTCTGCTTCAAAGCTTTACAGCTTCTCTAATCCCGGAGTCGGTACTCACCTGTTTGCTAAATCTTCCGGCAACAAGAAGATCACAGTATCAGGCAACGGTGTCATCACCGTTAAGAAGGGCCTCAAGAAGGGCACATACACAGTCAAGGTCATGGTCATGGCAACAGGTGACCAGACTACTGCCAATACCAGCTGGCAGATTGTTACTGTAAAGGTTAAGGTTAAATAATCTTACCCGTTAAGTAAAAACCAACGCTCCCCACTGCATTAAGCGGTGGGGAGTTTTTTGTCTGCTGTTTCTTTCTGACAATGTTTATTCAAAACTGTTTTTCTGTTTATTAACAAAGGCTAAATACCGGCGAAATCATGGGAGTGTAGGATAAAACAAAGCACTATTGTATCTGCAATGCAAATTGATGAATAAAGGGGAGACTGTTATGGTATTTGACCTTGAGAGATATATTGATGAGCCTATCGTATATTTTGATGATACGAAAAAGATTGATGATCAGAAGCTCTTTCTGTTAGGTGTAAGGATAAGATCCGACATGGTGGATCTTCTGCTGAATGGAGTCAAAGCCGAAGATATTACAGTTAAAAAGCTTAAGCAGGATGAAGATCCCAGCCATGCAGTCATTAACATGGTAGCAGCTTCCGTTCTTTCTGACTGGGGGTTCGAACTGACGGATGAATCCGAGATAGACGATGAGCCCGCCGCGGTCGAGGATACGGAGCCCAGGATCCTCCGTAAGACCATTAGTAATTTCAAGATGTCTGACTCAAAGCAGAGGGAAGGGACGGTCATAAGAGCGCTGATGGATGATTTCAACAACTTCAGGGCTCAGCTTAACAACGAGCTGAACGTATTTCCGGCTCCTATGAGAGAGATGATAATGATGATGATCCTAGACCGTTTCCACTCGTGGGAAAAGAATAACTGGGACTGATCAGGAATCGGTTTTCTCTTCGTTCTTTATGAAAGAAGGGGTGAATGGAACCTTTGTCCCGCAATACATACACTTTCCGAATAAAGGCATGATCGCTGTATTCTTGACTGCCATTCCGCATTTCGGACAGGGCTTTGATTCGATGACGGGAGGCTGTGGTATCTCTCTCTCCTTCATTATCTCTTCGATCTTTGCTTCGAAAAGTGCAGGGTCGATACCCTGGTCTATCATTACCCGGTACATTGCCTCGAGCTTGACTTCCAATTCCGCGACAGTGTTGCTCATCTTTCCGATGCGTGCATTGGCATCGGTCAGACCTTCGTTTGTACGTTCGTTGAAGACCACCGGAGGCGGTGTATAACCATAACTCATATTCTTACTCCCTTGTTTCCAAATTCTCAAATCTTCAGTAAGTAAGATAATTATAGCATGAGTTAATGTGCTTGCTAATCCTTCCACATATAGCCGCTCTTTATCACTGTCGTGATGTGGCGGCCTGCACTTCCCAATGTGGCTCTCAGTTTTTTGACATAGGTGTCAACGGCACGGTCGTATCCTTCAAAATCGCTGCCCCAGACGGCATCGAGGATGCGGTCGCGAGTTAAGACCTGTTCCCTGTTCTCGATAAAGTAGAGAAGAAGATCATATTCACGGGGCGATATCTCGACCGGACTGCCGCTTATGCTGACTTGTCTTTTGGAAGGTACGATAACGATCTCACCGACTACTACGAGTCCGTCTTTTACGAGCAGTCCCTTGTACCGGTTGATAAGTGCATTGACTTTAACGAGCAGGAGCTTGGTCGAGAAGGGTTTGGTAACATACTCGTCTGCGCCTGCCTCATACCCGTCCAGGATATCACTCTCGCTGCCCAGTGCGGTAAGGAAGATAACCGGGACGTCATATCTGGTCCTTATGAACTTGCACACTTCTATGCCGTCTTTGCCGGGCATCATGATATCGAGGATTATCGCATCGTAACGGTTGTTCATTACCAGACTGCAGGCTTCGGTCCCGTCTTCTGCCTGATCGACCTCAAAACCGTTCTTTATGAAATACGCAGATACGATGTGCCTCAGGGACACATCGTCTTCTGCGATCAAAAGTCTGTATTTGCAATCAGCCATTACTTTGCTTTCTTCATCTCAAACCAGAAGGTGGTGCCTTCGGCATTGCTGTCCAGTCCGGTCTTTGCCTTGTGAAGCTCAAGGATGCTCTTGTTTACGGCGAGTCCTACACCGGTGCTGCCCAGACGGTCGGTACCGGACTTATCCTTTTTGTAGAACAGGTCCCAGATCTTCTTCTGATCTTTTTTGCTGATAGGCTCTCCGTCGTTGGTTATCCTGAATGTAACATTGTTACTCCCACTGACAAGAAGGATATCAGCCTTTGTCTTACCGTATTTTATCGCATTGGACAGGAAGTTAGATATACACATTCTCATCATGTCGAGATCGGCTGATACGATATACTCGCCGTCTTCTTTTTCCTTCTTGATGCCGACTGTGATATTGCGTTCTTTTGCGAGTTCTTCCACATGCTTGTAGCAGACCTTGGCAAGCGCATAAAGATCTACTTCTTCGAGGTTGAGCTTCACATCGCCCGTGTCCATTTTCGAAAGGTCTAATAAAGTATTAACCATCTTTGTCATATGGTCGACCTCGGAATTGATCTTGGAAGCGACTTCGGGGCGCTCTTTCTCATCGATGATATCCCAGTTCTCGATATAGGACTTGGTTACCGCAAGGGGAGTCTTGAGCTCGTGAGCAAAGCTCCTTGTGAGATTCTTTGTCCTAGCTTCATAGCTTACCCTGCTCTTGTACATCCTGCGCATCAGGAATATGGTCAGGAACAAAAGAACGATAAGTACGACAAGGAATAGGATATAAACATATGAGTAACTCTTAACGACCAGTTCAAGAGGATGGAACAGATATACGTCGCATTCTTTTATCTTTATCTGGTCGTTTGCTACTGAAGTATCCGAGGTATAGACAACAAATGATGTAAGCCACCCGGACCTTGTCATTTCAGGATTAAGAGATCCTTTGATCTCGGCATATTTTACCTTGGCTTCCTGATCGAGCTTCGATATATAAGGATCTTCGTTTTGTTCTTCGGCGCTGACCAAAAACTCTGAAAGGCCGACATTGCCGTTAACAGTTGTTTTCAAATCGTCGGCATATACGAGTGCGACCCTCCATTCCGACTCACCGTTAAAGTAGACTGCATTGCCTGAATTGGAATTCTTTTCCGTGGTGAAATAAACAGTGGTAGTATTCGGAGCTGTTTTTACCACTGAAACAATTGCCCGTTTGTAATCGCTTGATTCAATGTGATGAGCTGCATTTGCTGCTTTCCATCTCCAGTCGATCTCTCCGTAATAACCGATCCCCGGATTGCTCATGGTGGGTATATATTTGCTTCCCATATGGGAGATCATATAAGTTTCCGCAGGTTCGGAATCGATGTCGTAATTATATGCAGGGAGCTGATGGTTGTTGTGCAGATCGCTTATGTAAAGCGTATTGATCGAGCTTACCTGAATGTAAGTGAAAAGGGTTGCTCCCAAAAGCACTACTGCCGTAATAAGGACTAAGATCAATGAAGTGATCTTAATATATGTTTTCTTCATTTCGGGTCTCCTCCAAAAAGAGTTTGGGATTATACTCAGCCGGCTTTGATGATTTGAGTATATAGCAACGTTGTGTAATCTTTATGTACACATGAAAACGGCCGGAAATAAATCCGGCCGGCTCAAAGAGTTTATATGTTTTGCGTTCAGATTTTCTTGCCGACATATTCAAGACAGAGCATCGTAAGGTCGTCGAACTGCGGAGCCTCTTTTACGAAGGCTTTGACTGAAGCATCAACGGAATGGATGATCTCTGTAGGTGTGCCCGACTCGCTTGCAATGAGGGACTGCAGGAGTCTGTCTGTGCCGTAGAACTTGTTGTCGGCATCTGTCGCTTCGGGGATTCCGTCAGTATAGATGAAGAGCTTTGCACCGGGATCCAACTGAAGCTCATACTCGGAGTACCTGACTCCTTCCATGCCGCCTATTACCAGACCGTGTCTGTCCTTTACCATCTTGAAGCTTCCGTCAGGTTCTTTCAGGAAGGGATACTCATGTCCCGCATTTGCGGCCGTTAATATACCGGTCTCAAGGTCGAGACTGCCGTACCAGACGCTGACGAACATTTCTTCGGGATTGTTGGAACACAGCTGGTTATTTACGAATCTGAGTACTTCAGCTGGGCTGCTGCCCATCATGGCGACGTTCTGGATCATGATCTTCGATACCATCATGAAGAGCGCGGCGGGAATGCCTTTTCCGGAAACGTCAGCTATGACTATTCCCAAATGGGACTCATCGATAAGGAAGAAATCGTAGAAATCGCCGCCGACTTCCTTAGCCGGATTCATCGAAGCGAAAACGTTGAAATCTTCTCTGTCGGGGAATGCAGGGAAGATGTTGGGCAAAGTCTCTGCCTGGATCCTTGTGGCCATTGTCAGTTCGGTATCGAGACGCGCCTTTTCCTTGCGCTGCTTCTCATATCTTTCGCCCTGGATCATGATGACCGCAAGGTTGAGGTGTCCTGCCGAGATAACGGTAGCGAGGATAACGAACTGGACCTGCTGGAAAAAGAACTGGAGCGCCAAAGCAACAAGGGGAGAGATAAGAAATACCCAAAGCGCAATCTTGAGCCTTTTGTCAAATTTCTTGCGGTATTTTATGAGCAGGAATATACTCTGAAACAGCATAAGGATATGCATTATATTAGAGTATCCGTAACCTCTTGCGCGGTGATACATGTTGGCTTCATCGAAAACATAGTAGAAATTGGTGAAAAGGTTTACGATAAGGCCGATCGTGTGTATCGCCAGGAGTACCATGAATACTTTGTTTATGGTATGTCCGACCTTCCCGGGACTTGCCACATAAAGTATCAGGAGCGAGAGCATATATATCATCAGACCTGATACAAAGAATTCTATGAACGTGGCGGCACGGGCGCCGATAAGGAAGCCAAAGCCTGTATGTCCTTCACAGATCATGCGGATGAGATGCATCGTGATGTAGGTGTTGATCAGAGTGAAGAACTGCTGGAATATCACTTTAGCATCCTTTGCGATATGCATTCCGGCTCCCAGCACCATGATGCTTGTGGAACAGATTCCCAAACCGAGCGCAATAAAGACGATATTGATCAGATTCGCGTAGCTCAATCCGTATACCATATCCGTTTCCTCTCATGATTTGATAGTTTAATGCTAACAGACATTATTAAGACTGTAATTAATAATTCTTAACGGTTTTATAAACACTGCCGTGCGGTAATGGCGTGCCTTTCAAAAAAAGTTTATAATTCTACAATCAGAGAACTTGAGAACAGGAAGTTGCCGAGTTGTGAGAAAAAATACAAAAAAGAATCTGATATGCGTATTGCTGTCCATACTTGCGGTATTAGCCTATATCCTCATTGACGGATACGGGATTATTAGAAATACGGTCACATTTATCAAGGCAAATGACGGCAGCGGCAGCTCCACTATTTTCGATCCCGTTCTCCAAAGTAATACGATAGATCATTTTACGTCAAATACGGCACCTGCAGTTCTTGCCAACATGAAGGAGACGCTTGCTTCCCGTTTGGTTATCATGGTCATTGTCCTTTTCCCGATTGTTTTCTGCGCTTTCCGTTACATGATATCCTTCAAAAAGAAGGACGCATCCAGGATAGAAACTCTTATCACATATTTCAGACCGGTCTTCGGATTACTCCTTTTCTACTACATTCTTACAATACAAACGCAGTTCCTTCATGAACCGTTTACCAATTACTATTCGTTCGGAAGCTGGAGATATTTATTCAGGATTGTTGCGGCATTTATCGTTCTGGCGGCAACTGTTATAGACTGGCCGGTCTTTATAGAAGCAGTTAAAAGCTTTCCTTCGGCACACCCCGTGCTTTTGAAGATCTTATTTGTTTTGTTCATATCAGTTTGTTCATGCATGCTTGTTGAATTCCAGATCAGATCAAAGATGAGCATGGTAACGTACATGCTGTTCTTCAACATCTTGTACTGGCTAATACTCCAGGTATTTATTGACGTCATCGCACGCAATGTCAAGATCGGAGCCTTTGTAAGTCTTGCGTTGTCCTATCTGATAGGAATCGTTAACGATGTCGTTTTCCAGTTCCGCGGTAATTATGTTATGTATGGTGACCTTACGGTCATCAGGACCGCGCTGGAAGTCGCAGACAGATACACATACAAGCCGGACGGCTGGTTCTGGATAGCTTTGGCGATACTTATCCTCTGCGTTACATTGACCATAATTCTTAAGTTCCCGAAGCACGGAAAGATAAGTGTGAAAGAGATTGCCGTCAGGGCAGGCATCACAGTAGCCCTGGCTGCAGGTGTCGTCATCACGTTCCGGAACGGGCTTTTGTATCACAGAGTATTCGGTGTAGGGTGGGACTATAACATCAATGTTCAACACACGGGATATATTCCTTATTTCATGAGCAACATGAACTCCATCAAGAAGGTCGAGCTTGAAGGATATAATGTCGAGCTTGCAGAGAATGCTCTTGCAAAAGCAAAGAGTGAGAAATCTTCTTATTCTTCGCCTAATATAATCATCATACAAAACGAGGCATTCGCCGATCTGTCTTTGCCTTACGATATCAAGACAAACCAGGATTATATGCCGTTTATCCGCAGCCTTACGAAGAACACCCGGAAAGGATATCTCGGCATGTCCGTAACAGGCGGTCCGACGGCAAATACTGAATTCGAGATCCTGACCAGATCTACGCTGAAATTTCTGCCGTACGGTTCCGTGCCTTACACCCAGTACGTTGACAGCGATCTGCCTTCCGTTCCGCAGGTGCTGAAGAACCAGCCGAAGCCTTACCATACTGTCGCATACCATCCTTACTATACTTCCGGATACAGGCGTTCGGAGGTATACAGCCATTTTGGTTTTGATGAGAAGGTTTTCGATGATAACTTCAAGACAGCTCATCCGTCAAGTGATCTGATCCGTGAAATGCTCAGCGACTCTGCCGATTACAAGTGCCTTGAGGCAATGTATGAGGATTATAGAAAGAAGTCTGACGATCCCTGGTTCTGCTTTAACGTAACCATTCAGAATCACGGTGGATATCTTCCGGAATACACTCCTTCCGCAGCTGACAGTGTTTATGTAACGAACTTTAAGGCAACGGATTCCATTAACAGATATCTGTCTTTGATAAAGGTCAGCGACAATGCCTTCAAAGAACTTATTGAATATTTCTCCAATTGCGATGAGCCTACGATAATCGCGATGTACGGCGACCATCAGCCGTCATTTGACAATGAAGCGCTTGAGGTCCTTGCACCCCATCAGAAAAGCGGAGAAGCCGGGATCATATACAAGTACTATGTTCCTTACGTTATCTGGGCCAATTATGATATCGGGGAAGAAGACACATCCGGCAAGCTCGATACTCTGTCAACTAATTATTTTGCCAGCACGGTCTTTAAGTATGCGGGTATTAAACTTTCGGATTACGATAACTATCTTCTCGATCTGCACGAGCGTCTGCCTTCCATAACCGCTCTCGGTATCTGGGATACGGAAGGAAAGTACTATCCGACACCTGATGTTGCGCCATACTCTGAACAGCTGGCAACTCTTGAGATGATACAGTACAACCTGTTGTTCGATGACAACAAGAAACTCAAAAAACATTTCTGCTAGTCGGAACAGTTGTCGTGGGACAGGGGATCTGACAGATCACCTTTTCAATGAAACCTTTTCACTGTACAGTGCTTCGTCGGCTTTGCTCAATGCGGTCTGGAACCCTTGTATGTCACCGGAATAGCATGCGTAACCGATGCTGGCGGTTAGCTCATACTCAGCTCCGGATTCATTATTGAGACGGATGAGGGTCTCTTTAATATCGCTGCAGAGGCTTTCGATCTGTTCTTTACTGTCTGTCTTGGCAATAATTATGAACTCATCGCCGCCGTATCTTGCGATGAAAGTCTTCAATGTATTTCCTGAGCAAGCCATCCTTAGTGCATCGGCGGTTCTTCTCAGTGCAAAGTCACCTTCCACGTGACCGTACTGGTCATTGATCTGCTTGAACTTGTTAAGATCGATCATGAGAACAAAGCGGCTCGGTTTGTCTGAACTCTGCTTGGAAGAATCACTTGCGATGTATTTCTTGAGCTGTGTCCTGTTATTGAGCTTTGTGAGTTCATCGAGCGAGACCTGGTCATTCAGGGAAGTGATGTAAACGTAGAGCATCATAACAGCGCATCCGAAACAGAACATAGGAATCCTAAGCCAAAGTGTCTGGATGACACCGATGACCGCGAGAGTGGCAGGATATATTGCACTTGCAATATATGTGGATCTTACGGCATAGTTCTCTTTTTTATATGCCCTGATCAAAGACCTTATTGTACTGATGATAATGTAAAAGACCGGCATGCTCAGGAATAAAAGGAAATAGGCCAGCGACAGCTCAGATCCGTTGACCATTGTCTTCGGGAAAAAGACGAACATGAAGATTATTATCAGAGTGGAAAGCATCGCGGGACTCAGGACACAGAGCCTGATCTTGAACCTCGTTATATACTTCTCCCCCTGGGAGAGCTCGACATATACGAACCAGAAACCTGTGATCGCACTCAGGATCAAGGCGTTCATGACATTAACAAAGGCTACCAGAAAAGGAATACTGGGCAGATACTTACCGAGTATCAGTGCCCAGCATATATCGTTTAAGAAATACATGATATGTGCGAAGAAAATGTTGATGAGGATGACCTGCTTTGACTGTCGGCCGACAGTACCCATTTCTCTAAGGAGCATCATCAAAAAGATAATGATGCTTACTATATTTGCTTCAACATAAAACCATGTGTAATCCATATTCATAACAAGATTATAGACCTTTATAAAGAATTATCTATTGTTTGACAATTAATAAACTTTGAATAAATCGTCTGGTATATAATCGGGGTATGAAATACGGTGAGAGCACATTTGATGTCCTGTATCTTGTTTTCGCGGTCCTGACAGGTATCGTGATACTTATCAGGCGCAAAAACAGAAATGACGTGCTCATGGGAACGGCTGCGCTTGTGCTTGGCATTGGAGATGCTTTCCATCTTGTGCCCAGGGTGTTAAATTACTTTATCGGCAGAGATCTCACATGGTTCCTGGGATTCGGCAAGCTGGTTACTTCCATTACCATGACAGTCTTCTATATCCTTGTGTTCCTGCTTTATAAGAGCATCTATAAAAAAGATGACAAATCAACAAAGACTACAGGCATCATTCTCTATATCCTCGCAGCTTTAAGGATCGCAATATGCCTTCTGCCCGGCAACAACTGGTTCACGGGAGAAGGCACAGTGCTTTGGGGTGTCTTGCGCAATCTGCCGTTCATAGTGATCGGCGCGATCATCGTCTTCCTTTATTTCAAAGTCCGCAGGGAAGATATGTATCTGAACAGGCTGTGGCTTTATACATCGCTGTCGTTCCTGTTCTATATTCCTGTCGCGGTATTTGCGCCGCTCCTTCCGATGCTCGGAATGCTAATGCTCCCGAAAACAGTCTGTTATGTTCTGATGCTGATCTCATTCATCAGGAAACAAAGATCGTAGACGGTCAAGGAGCAGGCGTTCCCATGCCAAGCACGTCAACCAATATCTTGGGCAGTATGAATGTCATGAAGATAATGAGGAGAACAGCAATCACTACCCATATGATAATGGTGATGCGAAGGAGCTTTTTGTTCCTTTCCTTGCTCATCTTGCCCTTGAGCTGAAGACCTGCGAGCATGGTGTTGAGACCTAAGATACCGCAGGTGATTATCAGGATTATGGGTGTAAGTACAAGGTCATTTGTATAATATGAAATGAAATGCAGTATAAATAAAAGTATCGAAGCGATAAGCGTGCATTGACCGCAGATATAGACTCTTTTTAATATCTTAGCCTTGTCTGCCTCAGTGTATTCGGCTACCATTTCCAACGTTTCTTTCATGTCTGTGTCCATGTTTTCGACTTTCCTTTCTCCGCGGAGGAGTTCACGGATGTCGACGTCGTAATAATCGGCCAGTTCTATTAATACACTGATATCCGGCATCGTAGTTCCGTTTTCCCAACGCGATACAGATCTCTGCGTAACGCCGAATTTGCCGGCGAGCGCTTCCTGAGTTAAATTACGTTCTTTTCTTAATTGTTTTAGAAAAGCTCCAATCCTGATAGGATCCATTACCTGTACCTCCTTACGAGCGGATACTAACATCTTACACTACCCGGGTATACGTCATACACCGAGTATTTCGGAAAAGAGGGTGGGTTTTTTACAGGACACAGAGTGAGTAATGCTGAAAAATAAGGCTTTGCGGGATTAAATGCCTGTAATGCCGTCGATAAGTTTTTTCACTGTCTTGGTCTCACGGTAGATGGTGTATGGATTGTCGATAACGGTAACGCTCTGACGGTCCTTGTTTGTGATCATGCGCTCATAGCATTTGGTCCAGTCGATTCTGTAAGGATCGTCATACTTTATGTCGGAACTCATAAGAAACAAGACAGGGATATTGTCAGGGAGAGTGAAATCTTTTTGCTCTTCACAGTTGGCGTACAGCTTGACGACCTCGGTACAGTGAGCCTCGTTCATGCTGTTCTCACGGACAAACTCCTTCATCGCGGGAACGTATTTCTTCACGTCGGTGCCGGCAAAAAGATCCTCGAAGAAAACAAGGTCGAAGTCAGCAAAACCTGCCATGACCTTAAACCTGTCCATGATGCGGCCGCTCCTTAAGGCGCGCGACATGGTCCATTCGTATTCTTCCTTTGTCTTTGCTGTTCCGTCGGTAAGGCGCGGAGCGATCTCGACAGGAATGGAGTTGATGAATACGGCGCCGCTGAGGCCCTGAGGATATTTGGAGATGTACTTATAGCAGTAGACGCCTGCGAAATAGTGAGGCATGAGGATGATGTTGTCTTGGATACCCAGAGCATCGAGTGTTCCTTTGATGACATCCGCGTAGTGATCGGCAGTGGGTTCATTGCCTTTATAAGGGCTGAAACCCGTACCCGGCAGGTCTATTATGACAACGCGGTAGTCTTCCGCCAGTTTGTCGGCAAGAGGGCGGAGATTGATAGTCGAACCCGGAATGAAGCCCGAGCTTACAAGTACTGCCGTATTCCGGCCCTTGCCTGCTGTATAGACAGCGATCTGCTCACCGGCGGAATCTACCATAGTTATGTTGGAATCTTTGTATTCTTCAGCCTGCTTTCTTGCTTCCTTCGCATCAGAAGAGTGCCTGAAGCCGAGGCCTGCAGTAGCTACGACTGCAATAACAAGGACAACGATAACGATCTTCTTAAGGTCTTTCATGAACCTGTTCAAGACCTTAAGGCTTTCGTAGTTTTCTTCAAGAACATCAAAGAGCTTTTTGATTCCGAATGCCAAAGGCAGTGTAATAACGATGACCAGTAGAACATAGAGCGGGATGTTCTTGATGTAGCAGTAAGACTTCACGTCGCTGCTAATGAAATACGGACCGAAAATATTTACGAATATCCCGTGTACCAAATAGATCTCCAATGTGAATCCGCCTAAAAAAGACAGTATCTTCCTGATGATAAAGAGTGCCTTGCCGCCTTTATCTTCGGCGGGCGTTTTGAAGGATATGTAATAGCAAAGGAGAGGGAAAGCTATAGATGCCAGCATCTGAAAGAGAACGACTGCTCCGTTGATCACCCCGTAGTTTACGTAGTGTGCGGATACGGCGAACGTCTTGATGTTTTCGCCCATGAAAAAAGCAGCTGCGAAAATGGCCGCTGAAATGAAGATACGCTTGATGTCAGACTTTTCGCTCTTACGTTCCGCGATGAATATGCCCGCGAGAAATGCAGGAACGGAATTGAACCACCAGTTGCCCAGTGCCAGGACATGGCATGCCGCGCAGTATAAGATGACGATGCCGCACATGATTGCAAAAGATGCTTTAGTCTTTTTTCTGTATGCGATGAAGAATCCTGTATAGAGGATGATGAGCGTATATACGTACCACGAGAACGGGTTCGGAGGGAAGGCAAGTATTCCCTTGTATATGCGCAGGACTATGTATGCGATATCAACGATTATGGTTACGAAAAGCACACGGTTCAATCTGCGCACAAAGAAACCGTCGAAATAGTCTTCTTTGCTTCGCATGCTCTTGGTCAGGCCATATCCCGAACAGAAGAAAAAGAAAGATACCATCAGATATCCGACAGGCACAAAGAACTCAAGCCCCGGACGCCTGATCGAATCGGGAAGCCAAGTTGCAGATACCATTTGGGATAAATGGTGGAATATGATGATCACGGCAAATAAGCCCTGTATCCGTTTTGATCTTTGCTGAGACATGTCTGATCTCCTTTTCCTTATGCGTTCATGATAGAGGAAGATCCGTTTGCAGTAATATCAAAATATACGGAGTTGTATCAAAATCTTTATATCAATGCTATAGTATTCTCATGACTAAAGAGAAGGAAAAGATAGATATCAGCGAGATACGCATGCTCGTGCATCAGCATGCGGAGACAGGGTTTGTCCATACGACATACGATGACGAATCCTTACGCTTTCATCTTCTGATGAACGGCGATATGCGCGCGGTGAACGAGTCTGAGAAGAAGCTCAATGCTTCGATCCAGGGAACATTATCTTCCGATCCCGTCCGCAACATGCGCTATCTTTTCATAATCAACACCGGTCTTGCGACCAGGTACATGATCGAATCAGGCTTGTCCCAGGAGACGGTCTTTTCCATTAGTGATGTATATATCCAGAAGGCGGACACTGCATCAACTGTCAAGCAGATCCGTGAACTCAACCGCGAGGTGTGGACAGTCTTTGTACAGACGGTCAGGGATTACAAGAAAAGGGAACAGCATTCAGGGCCGATTTACAGATGCCTTGAATATATTGATTCACACTTCAATGAGAAGCTCACGTTAGAGGACCTGGGAAATCTGACGGGACTTAATCCGTGCTATCTGTCCGAAATTTTCCGCAAGGAGATGAATGTCACATTCGGCACGTACCTCATGAACCTGCGTATCGCTACTGCCAAAGCTTTGCTTACAAGGACCACATATTCGTTTTCGAAGATCGCATATTCTTTGGGCTTTTGTTCCCAGAGCCATTTCTGCGCCTCGTTCCGTAAGCTTACCGGGTTCACGCCAAGAGAGTACCGCCGTGAGTTCTATAATGCGAATATCACGGCAGTATGAAAAAGGTGTTGTATGGTCATACAAAGGTCACATGCGTATTGTAGTATTGCATCAGGGAGGAGATCGTGATGGTAAAGATCTTGATCGTTGAGGATAACGAAGAGCTGCTTGACCTTGTTGCCGGATATTTCAAGAGCAAGGGCTCTTTTGATGTTTTTACCGCAGCAGACGGCAATGCCGCGCTTAAACTCGTAGACGAAAAAGATTTCGACATCGCGATACTGGACATCATGCTTCCCGGGCCTGACGGATTTGAGATCTGCAAGGCGTTGCGGGGTAAGAGCAGGTGTCCCATCGTATTCCTGACTGCACTCGGAAATGAAGACAACATCCTGAAAGGCTATGAGATCGGCGCTGATGAGTATATGGTAAAACCATTCTCGCCCAAGGTCTTATATGCCAAGAGCTTGGCGCTCCTTAGCAGGACTGAGGCAGAGCTTACAAAGGAAGTTGTCATTGAGTGTAGCGGCATCAGACTTTATCCGCTGCGCATGGATGTTGAGGCAGGCGGTCAGAAGATAAAGCTTGCACCAAAGGAATACTTTCTCCTTAAGGTTCTCATGGAGAACAAAGGCATCGTTCTTGACAGAGACAGACTCTTGGATCTTGTGTGGGGTGTCGGTTTTGACGGCACCGACAGAACAGTCGACAGCCATATCAAGAAGCTTAGAAAAAGTCTGGGCAGCTATGGAAGCGCCATCAAGACTGTGATCGGCGGCGGTTACAAGATCTGCTGACCGTGATTCAAGGAGAATTATTATGCGTAAAAAAGCTATAACAAAGCCCGAATTCAGGAAGATATTTATAGTCAGATTTCTTATATTTGCTGTTATCTTTTCTGTTGCAGCTGGAAACGCGTTGAGCGAATTATACGATCATGTGCTTAAAAGTGAAGTATATGAATCCACAAGCTCATACCGCGATAAGATCAGAGAATCTGCAGAGGCACTTTCTAAAGCTGAACCCGGCAGTGATGAATACAAGTATACGTTGAATGATCTCATTTGCAGACTTACCTTTTACCAGATAGTTGGCTATAACTACGCGGAAGTTGAGGTCGGCGGTCTTAAACTTGCCACGGATAAAGATACGGCTTTTTTCTGGAAAACACGTGATGACAAGAAAGACGTTCTGGAATATTTCTTTATAGAAGACATATCTTATCTGAAGCCGATAGAAGAATGCCTGAAGAATAACGGGATGAAAGATGAAAGGCAGATCACTGATCATTGGTACCGTTATGAAAGAGATCCGTTATATGAGATGCTCTTTCCTGATCACGATGTCAATTTCTACAGTATCAAAAGTGTTTATGTAAACCGTAAAGAACACACTTTTATTCCCGGTGTCATAAAGATTGTCGTTGTTAAAAATGAAATAGAAAAAGAATATCTGGTTGATTGCACGCCTGCAGATACGAAAGGTTATGAACTTGTAGAATACGATCAAGAGGACGAAAGGCAACTTGTGACTGCTTACAGGGTCGCGCCAGGCCTTTCCGGAAAGGACATTTATGATCATACGGTACCGGTAGTCGGCGGAGGCCAGATCTCCTATGACGACAAAACTTATTGGATCATTGAGGATGGCGGCTACGAGATCGATAAATCGTGGCATGTCGGATTCAGTGATTACAGAAAAGACAGCGTCTTTGTGATCGCTCCTCTTTCCAGCGCACTGATATTCATCACTGATCTGGCAGCAGCTGCAATGGCCGCACTGGTCCTTTCGGTAGTCAAATACCAGAGAGACAGGACCGTCTGGGAGATCTTCGATTACAGGGTCAAGACAACGGAAGCAATGGCTCATGACTTAAAGACTCCGCTTTCAACGATAATGTTCTATCTTGAAAACCTCGAGCAGGATTCCAAAGATCCCGCGAAAGTTCTCGAGTACAAGAATAACATCAACGATAAAGTCGTAACGATGGATCACATGATAGGTGATATCCTGCTGCTCTCGAAAAGCGAATCGGGGAAAGTGGAACTCTCCAAAGAGAAAGTAAGTGTAAAGGAAGTCGTCGCAGAATGCATGAAGGAGTTTCCTGAACTTAAGACTGAAATCAAAGGTGAAGACATTACCATTGATACAGACAGAAAGGTCTTTTCACAGGTTATAATGAACCTTCTGTCGAACTGCGACAGATACGGCAAGAAGGGAAGTACCGTTGACATAGCGATCGCAAAGGATATATTGACGGTCATCAATAAGAGTGACAGAACCTACGATGATGCGGAATCGCTGAAGAAACCGTTTGTCAAAGGCGATGATCACAGAGGCAATAAAGGCTCAGGGGTAGGTCTGGCTATCGCGGATAACAATCTTGCAATGCTGGGTTATAAACTTGAACTGTCATCTGCTTCAGGTGAATTCATCGCTAAGATAAAGTTTAAGCCTTAATCTTCCAGAAATCCTGCCTTGACCATTTTCTCACGCATCTGATCGTATTCCTCATCAGTGCCTTTTTCGAACTTGAAATAGTTGCCGGGCAGGTATACATATAATCCGAAGCGCTTGTGAACGGGATATTCTTCTATCTCTTTATTCACCTGAAGGTATTCCTTCCACAGGGCATCGAACGATTCTGAAGTAATCTGATCCAAGTTGATCTTGACCGTTATCAGGTTGTTCTGTTCAAAACGTCTCCAAAGCGTGACTTCATCATCATCCTTTGGTTCGAGATCAGGGTGGGACTTGAGCGTTTCTCTGATGATGTAGTAATCGTAGTCGGTGTCAAGCCTGTAGTATCTGACGGGGAATTCGCCTGCGAATATGCCGGTGTTAAAGACGTTGGCTCCCATGCTGCATACGCTGCATTCGCGTCCGTTTATAACTGCAGGCCAGATACGGAATTTGACGGTCTGAAGCTCCGTCTCTTCACATTCCGGAGAGACGGCGGCATCAGGGTCGATCTTCTTTGCGTATTCAACCGCTTCCTCGTATGAGTGAAGCTGCTTCTTATATCCTTCGGGTACGTCATAGCTGCAGCCTGACAAAACAGTCAGTACGAATATCATTATGACCGCAACTGTCTTTTTGATTGATGAGGTATTCAATTTTCTTCTCCCTTATCCATGCATAACATGCTTTTGATAGTCAGGATTATATCACTGCAGGAGCGAATGTTATAATGAAAAAAGAGGTAATCTGAGTAATGAAAATGGTAATTGTACAGCCTTATAACAAAGAGTGGAAAAGCGATTTCGAAGCGATCAGGAGCGAGCTTGATATTGCTCTCGGAGATCTTGCCATGAGGATCGAACACGTCGGGAGCACGTCAGTCGAAGGGCTTTCGGCAAAGCCCGTGATCGACATCGATGTTGTTATCCGCGACAGATCTGTACTTCCTAAAGTAGTAATTGCACTACAAAAGACGGGTTATAACCATGAAGGCAATCTTGGTATTCCGGGCCGCGAAGCATTTAAGTACGAAGGAAAAGAACATTTAAGAAAACATCATCTTTATGTGTGCGCGCAGGATTCTGAAGAACTTCGAAGACATATTGCATTCCGCGATTATCTCAGAAGCCATCTCGAGGCTGTAGCCGAATACAGCAGAGTGAAAGAAGAGGGGGCACGACTTTATCCTTTGGATATCGATAAATATATAGAACATAAATCCCCTTTTATTGAAAAGATCTATAAAGAGATCGGCCTGTGACGGGAGAAAGTTTTCATGTTTTTTGCGTGACATTTTCGCACTTAATCAACACATTTGAAGGCTGCTGTTGCTTTATCAACGGCAGCCGTTTTAATTGTTCATTGTTATGGATACAACCGGGTGCTTTAATCAAGCCGTCAATAAAACACAACAGACATCCGGGAGGAAAAAACAAATGAACAAGAAATATCTGGTACTTATAGCAACAGGCGCTGCATTCGCAACGATCTTCGCGGCAGGATGCGCTGCTCAGAAGAGAATGCCCGCAACATCGGTACCGGTCGTAATATCATCACAGACAGTGGCAACACGTGCCACACAGCCAACCGTTCAGAAGGTCGTAACGGTTTTCCAGGAAGCTCCTACACAGACGACTGCAAAAGAAACAGAGACCGAGGCAACAACTACAACGGCAAAGCCCACAGCAAAGCCCACGGCTAAGCCTACCAATAAGCCTACCGCAAAACCTACCAAGAAACCCACTGCTAAACCTACAAAGAAGCCGACTAAGAAGCCTACCAAGAAGCCCACAAACAAGCCGGCAGCTAAGAAGACAACTACTAACGTAAACACCAACACTTTGAAGACAGTAAGCAATACAAATACGCAGGATAATTCGATTACAGGTATCTACAACGGCGCATGGTCCCAGGCTACTGTAGACGCAACCAATCTTAACAATGTAAAGGTCACAGTCACGATCCACGATTCTGAAGACAGCAAAAAGACTTCAGTATGGAAGATGGGCGGTAAGTTCAACACTTCAAACGGAACATTGATCTATACCAACTGCACCAAGACCAACTTCCAGTATGATGAGAACGGAAGTGTCCTCTCGAAGAATGTTGCTTATGACAAAGGCCAGGGCAAAATTGTTATCAGCAACGGCATGATCACATGGAACGACTATCAGGAGCATGCAGCTGACGACATGACATTCATCTCGGCAAAGGCACACGATCACAGAGGCTGAGCCTGACAACAAACAAATGAATATAAGCCCGGTGCTTAAATAAGCATCGGGCTTTCTTATGAGATGGTATAATGTTGTCATAATTTTTTGCATGTTTGAGAAACGGGTAATCTATATGAAAAAGAAGATCAGATTTCTGGTGGCACTTGGTCTGACATTGTCGGTCCTCATCGGCGTGAACGGATGCGGGAAAAGCACTGTTGAGACAGCTGCGCAGACAGAACCCGTTCAGAGTCAGACAGAAAAGCAGAAAGAACCTGTTCAGACTTTCAATACTGATTCGTATGATTTGGTCGTCCCTACAGGAACACGCGTCAGTTCCGAAGAACCCGAGGTCCCTGAGAGCATCATATACTGGAGTCCTTCCCGTGCGCTGAAGGACAGATATACGCTTGAAGAAGCTCAGGAGAAATATGCCTTCGTTGTCGGACATTCGACTTTGATCTATACCAGATGCGATGAGCTCAGGATAAGTCACGAATTCTATTGCGTGGACTATGGCGATAAGCTTTTCTGGAACGAAAACAGCGCGTATTTCCTAGGGGCAGACGGAAAAGTGACAGACAGCTTTGTCAATTACGCAAACCTTAAAGAATCAGACTGCAGTTCCTTCGATGAATTCATTGAGAAACTTGGCTGGATCTATGTCGGAAACATGGGACATTATTCGCCGGAAGATCCGGACGCACCTAAGATTACAGTCGTTGAGCAGACAGATGATCATGTTTTTGCTACTGTCAAAGTACTCCCTCATTATGAAGAAGCACTATACTACGCAAAGCTCATAGACGGCAGATTGTTTTATACCGTTTTCAAGGTGCAGTCTTCCGACCGCGAATTGACGGATAAGGACAGGGAAGGATTCGTGCGCTATTCAAAGATCCTTTTCGAGCACCTGAGTAAAGACGACCGCAGCGAACCGTATATCTACGATAAGATCGTGAACACGCCGATCCTTGGCGGAAAGCGTATCACGGGCTTTAACAATATCAGCGGCATATCCGGTAAATACATCAGACTCAGCACCAAAGATGATGCTCCGATATATAATATCCAGATCGTGCCCGATGCGGACGACAGCTATCTTGTGAAAGGTAAGAATGACACAGACTGGATTGAGTCTGACGGTGTTAAGATGCGTGAAGATCCAAGCTCGAGATCAAAAGATTTCGTTTTCTCGATTGACGGCATACGTTACTTCTGCTCTTTCCAGTTAGAGAACGACAAGGACGTAAAAGTTGATTCACTTGCAGGACTTCTCAAGCTTATCGGTGATTACAGTTACGTGAAGTGATCCATTAAAGCAGACTTTAACCTGTTGACATTCTCAGATTCTCTGATAACATATGAGCAAATGTTCATATGAATAACTATTCATATAAGCGGGGTGCGCATATGTTTTGGAGCAGGATAGCAGGGGTCTATGACCTCGTAGAAAATGTTTACAACGGGAAGGCAAACAGAAGGACAACAGATTATGTTGCTTCACTAATGGAAGAGGATGACCTGGTTCTCGAATGTGCATGCGGAACAGGCATGTTCAGTGTAAAGATCGCGCCGCGTGTAAAAGAACTTGTGGCGACGGATTTCTCGGACGGAATGCTCAAAAAGACAAAAAAGAAGTGCAGGGATCTGGAGAACGTTACGGTCGAAAACGCTGACATAACGGGTCTGAGGTTTGCTGACAACACCTTTGATAAGGTTGTCGCTGCGAACGTAATACATCTTCTCGATGACCCCCAAAAGGCAATAGACGAACTCAAAAGAGTAGTGAAGCCGGGCGGGCTGATCATAATCCCGACATATATCCATTTCGGGGAAAGCAAAGCTGCAATGCTTTTCAACAAGGCCGGAGCCAATTTTAAAAGGCACTTTGACGAGGAAACATATAAGGAATTTTTCAAGGAGATGGGGATAGAAAACGTCAGATATCACGTGTGTGAAGGAAGGATGAGCTGCGACGTAGCCGTGTTCGAGAACATTTGAATGGTTCTATTGACACAAACAGACTATCGCGATAGTATGGACTATAAGAATAGTCTGGAGAGAAGTCATGAACCGGAAAAAGCTTTACATAACTGCAAAGACCATGAGCAGGATACTTGCCGTCATACTAATTGCATGCATTCTTTTTCCGCTTTCCGCGTGCAAGGGGAAATCCGTCGAAGGCGATATTCCTGTCGTGACATACGAGAACAAAGAGATACGTATAAACGGCAAGTTTTTTGCAAGATCGGAACGTCTTACTATTAACAGGATCGACAGCCGTGTGCTGAGCATGACAACTGATGACGGCTATATCAATCTTGACGCAAACGGCAATGAGATAAAACTTCAGGATGTAATAACCGACCGCTTCATCTATGAGTCAACGATCAGGAAAAACGTTGATAGTAAGCTAATGGCAAGAAGCGCTCCGCTTTTCGTTGACTACGATGAAATGATTAAGACTATGACTTCATACGACAAATCAATGAAGCTTCCGTTTATCCTTGGCTCCGACAGAGTCAGCATAATATATAAGGACAGTAAAGGGAAGCTGTACAATGCCGCTTCGTATCCGTATGGGAGCGTTTTCATAGCTCCTGAATATGCGCCGGGCGAAGGAATAAGGTGCGGCAGCTGGATGACCGGAAGGATCGGATACGGCATACCTGAACTGATGCTTAAAGAGTACAAAGATCACTGGGCTGAAAGCTCGCTGGAGATCGAAAACTACGAAGGCAGGACATATATCTGGTTCTGCATCAGATATGAAGACGAATCGGAAAACAAGACTTACTATTCCGCTATAGTCGAGGTAATAAAAGAGAATGAGAAGACCAAATACGAGCTGGTCTGTAAAGAGCAGGTGAGTGAAGGATTTGTCTGCTGTGATCTGAATGCGTTCTCGAAAACGTTATCAAGAGCCGGATAAGTATTTACCTGAATTCCTCACTGAACATTCTTGTAGTAATCATCAAGAACAGTGAACTATCTGGTCTTAAATTCACTAAATGCATCCGTATTAGTTTTAAGGGGTGATATTTGCCATGCTTCAGGCATATAAAAAGCACCCCGAAGGGTGCTTCGAAATACCTTATTATCAATTATTCACCATAAATGGTTTTTCGGTGTTGTATTTCCCTTGCTTTTGTGTGTTTTGATGTGAAAAATTGTTATTTCATAAATGCCACTCCGTTGATCTTGACACCGCTAATGTTATCTATGTTAAGAACAGTTCCGAAGCTATACGAGAAATTTCCGCTTCCAAACCTTCCGGTTGACGATTGACCATATACCCGGCCGGTAATCGGGAGTGACAAAACATCAATGCTTTCACCGTCAGATGAGATTACAACAAAGCTTTTTATAGTTGTCTCGGTTAAGTCTTCATCTTCAGGGTGTGCCCAGTTTTTATCCATCCGGCTCACACCGTAAGGAGTAAGCGTGATTTCAGAGCCATCCTCTGCACGAAGTGTTTTGGTCGGTACATTTATCTTGTTGATCAGATCAAAGTATATGCCTTTATAATACGTGTAATCCTCAACAACTCTATCTCCATAACCGTCAGTCTCGCCCGTTTCAGCATATTCAAAGAACACTACTCTTTTCGGACGGGAGCTGTCGATATATGCGTTATCCAACGGACACGAGAAAGATATTGAGATCTCACCGTCACTTTCAGCTTTCCCGTCAGCGGATTCATTGTAGCCACCGGTAGGATATATCCATTCTCCGGTATCAGCATAGACGAGTTTAGTCTGCCTTGCTCTGAAACTAATATGTTCTTTGGCTTCTTCAGTCAACGCAGTCAGTGTATAAACACCCTGTATAAAATTACCGTCACACATCTCAACATCAACAGTCAACCTGATGTTTTCATTCTCGACTGTATAACCGTTCGCGAGAAGACGCTCTTCCAGTTTCTGTACGCCGTCCTCAGTGTAGTAAATACTCACTTTATCTCGGTGTGTGATAAGTGAATAAGCAAAAACACCTGCAGGTATGATCAATGCCATAGCAGCTGCAACAATGACTCCAATACTTACCCTTTTTCTTAAACTTGTAACATGTCTTTTCGGAACATCCTGATACTCATTTACAAACCGCTCGTCGATCCTGCCGGTTATTTTCATAAAATCCTGTTCGTTCATAGCGATCCTTCCTTTCTGATTATGTGCTTTCTCAATTCCTCTCTCATACGGTGCAGCATTGTTTTAACTTTGCTCTGAGAGAAACCCGTTCTCTTTGCGATTTCCGCGATTGGCTCGTTGTACCAATACCTCCCCAGAAAGACTGCGCGCTTGTCTTTGGTGAGAGTGACAAGGAATCCGTTAATGCACTCTGCGATTTCTTCGCTGCGTTCGTCAGAAATGTTGCTGTTATCAGGAATACACTCATTCATTTCCTGAGTCAGTTCCACGAGCTGAGCCGATCGTTTCTGCGCCGTGTTTTTCTTTATTACATCCAGAGCTGCATTACGGCAAAGAGCGGCAAGATAGGCAAACAGATTGTCAGGACGATTTGGCGGGATGGTATTCCAGGCGCGGGCATATGTATCATTAACACACTCTTCCGCGTCTCTTTCATCTGAAAGGAAGCGCATTGCAAACCTCAACAGCCGGCCATTGTAGTTTGTCATTGTCTCTCTGACCGCATTCTCATCCCGTTCAAAATACAGATCGATTATCTCTTTGTC
>CACYMP010000006.1 GCA_902775565.1 Oscillospiraceae bacterium | reverse complement strand
AAGCCGCACGTCAGGCCAATTACTCCCCTAATTATAAGAAAAGTGCAACTGTCGGAGTTAATTACTCTCTAACAATTACACTTTCTATGGTACTAAAAAAGCTGCCGCTTATCTGAGATCGAAGCTGCAGCCCGTGGTCTTTTCTATGAGATTTCTGAGGTATTTCCATTTCTTCGGGAAATGCTGCTGGGCACCTGCGGTGAGTTTGGTATCGTCCGTAAACTTTACCGTGATCTTCCATTCTCCCGGAACCGTGGTCTTATCGCCGTACTCATCGGCAAGACCGCTTTCATAGCCCTTCATCCACTCGAGCATGCCGCTCTTCGGCAATCCCTCTTTTATGGTGTTGTAATCTGTGTCATTAAGCGAACGTGTGAAATTGTTGTTCCACATATAGCTGTCGCGCCACTGAATCACCTTTTTGACAAAGTCGAACTTTACGGCATAACCCTCGTTTCCGAAGGTAGTGATACCGATTTCAAGAACAGCGATCTTGTCATACGCAACATCAAATTCCATCATTTGTCCTTAACAGCCCTTTATTCGATAGAGATACCGAAAATGCTTCCTGTTGTCGTTCCGACTACCATAGTTCCGTTGTAAACGACAGGCGAAGCTTCTATATTGATGCCGGAAGATGTCTTCTCGGGAGTTCCAAGGTTCTTCGCGGTCTGAATATACTTGATTCGGTCTCCGGTCTGGGCGTTTATTAGATGTACCTGCCCTATCGAGTCACAGATGACGATATACGCATTTCCGTCCGAATCGTAAAAGTCAACCGGCGAACTGTATGAGTAGATGTTCATATTATATTCCCAAACCTTGGTACCCAACTTCTTGTCATAAGCAATAAGTTTGTTACCCGCAGCGAGATCATTTGTCATGCTAAATGAGAAGACAACGAGGTTCGAGATGGTCTTCTTGCCGACTATCGGGTTGCCGAAGCATCCGCCGCTCTGGTCGGTCTCGGACGTCTCTCCGTTAAATGTGTAGCAGGGCTCGGATGACTGCCATTCCACCTTGCCGGTAAGACCGTTGATCTTGTAGATGTAAGCAGCACCGCTGTATTTGCCGGTTCCGCCCTGGTTGTCGACCTCGGTGCCGACATAGACATAAGGCACGCCGTCCTCTTCGTCGATCACGGGCGTGATATCGGAATCGTCGCCTAAAACGACAGTCCATACCATCTTGAGCGTATTGAGGTCAAGGCAGCACAGGTTCCTTGTGTTGTCGACAAAATAGCCGTAATTGCCGTAGCAGGCGATAGAGCTCTCAACGCCCATGTGCGACGTGGTATTGTCGGAGAAGATATACTTGTAGTGCGTAACTTCAGGTGTAACCGTGATAACTCCGGGGCCGTAATTGGTGTGAAGGTCAAATGTATAGATAAGACCGTTCTCACAGGGCCAGATAAGAGTATCCGTGTCACCGTTTACGATCGGCGAGGAATCGAAAGCCGACCAGTTGCTCCTGTATGCGCCGTCCTCCGAACCGTCGTAGGACCACAGGAGCGATCCGTCGAGGAGCGAATAGACATACATACCAAACGTATTGCCGCCGTTGTTGTCCGTCTGTCCGACATAGAGCAGAGGATAGCCTCTGGGATCGAGGCAGGGAGTTCCCTTTATTGACGCGCCTACATTGATAGGCTGTCTGGTGGGTTCTCCGTTTATCATGTTAAGGAAATAGATCTTACCGTCGAGCGATGCGATGATGACTTCAACCAGCATAGCCTGCTGCTTGGCTTTCTCGAACATATTCATGTTCATTCTCAAAGCATCAGGCCATTCTGCGACCAAGGGCTGGCCTGTCCATCTGACGCCCTGCCATTCAAAGCTCTGTGTTGAAGCAAGACGCTTGCCGAGCTTGTTGTATTCCCATTTCTGATTAAGGGTTCCGGCAACAACGCTCGTATATCCGAACGACGCGCAGTTACGGAAATTATTGCCGCGGAACGTGAAAATGCCGGGGATCGCGCCGAAATCAACGGGATCCTTGAAGAATATCTGGGAAGGCCTTGCATAGCCGGTCTTGGCATCAACGATCTTCTTGTTTACGAAAACCTGTTCGGAGATCCCGCGCTTTGAAGGCAATGCCGAGCTCTCAACCTTGGCCTCGGGATCGATCTTGACTGAAGCGAGTCCCGGATAGAGTACGGGATTCTGGTTAGGAGTCATGGGAGGGATCGGAGAAGGTGTGGGGGAGGCAACGGAAATATAGATAGACTGGTCTGAACCGATGCTTGCGAGGGTCTCTGTGGACGTTGACTTGCGGAAATAGACTGCAGCAAGGATCGATGTGAGGATGACAAAAAGCACCGTAAGCGTAACGACCATCATCATGGTCGTCTCATTAGGGTCCCTTGACGGCTTATAAAAGCTGTTATCGGGTTCTATGTACTGATCCCCGCGGTTCATATGCCTTCCTCAAACTTGTAAAGCAGCCCCCCGCTGCCCTTCCATCCGAAAAGATAACGCATATTTTAACACGGCTAAATCATTATCTCAAATTTTAGGGGTTTTTTAGTCCTGAAAAACGTCCCGTCAAAGACCGGCGGCAAGCTCCAAAAGCTTTGAAATGCGGTGGCTCATGCCGGACTTGCTGATCGGCGGATCCATCATCTGTCCGAGCTCGGCTATGGACGATCCCGGGTTTTCAAGGCTGACCTGTGCCGCCTCCTTAAGTTCAGGCGTAAGCATGGTCGCAAGTTCTGATCTCATGAGACGTTCGATCTGCTCGTTGCGCGTGGCACCGGCCTCCGTCTGCCTTCTGAAATTACCCTCATCGCAATTGACGGTGCGTCTGACCTGAATGTTGACTTCTTTAGCCGCGCGGATATTCTCGAATTCAAGGACCGCCTTGACCGCGCCAATGTAATTAAGGAAATCAGAGACGCAGTCACCTGCCTTGAAATAGATCTGTGCATAGTTGTCTCTGGAGGTGAGTGAAGCATTTATACCGAGCGAAGACAGAGCCTGGACCGTCAGGATCGAGCAAACGCCGTTGGCGACATGGAATTCCGCCCTGTAGGTCTTATGCGGATCGGAAATATAGCCGCAGCCCAGGAAGATGCCTCTCATGAAATATCTTGCGAATCTGTGTGTGCCGTCTTCGTCTTCTGTTGCTTCTTCCGGAAGGTCTCCCGAAAGGCAGGCGGTCACCATATCCTCCAGAAGCGTCGTTTCAGAAGAGCTTCCTTTACGTGAAATGGCGATATTCTGGCCGTCAAAAGTTGTTATATACCCTTCTTCTGCGAAATAGCTCTCGATCTTTCCGGGGTTATCGCCGTGAATACGCACCGTTACAGGCATTTCCCTGGAATCCGCAGGAGCCTGTGAACAAAGAAGTCCCGTCAGGAAATAACGTCTGGACGGGCTTTTCGCGCGGAGCTGGCAGACCTCTGCTCTTACCGTTGCCGAGAAGCTTTCGCTGTCCATCAGGTGTTCTCCGTCTTGCCGTAGCGTGCCGCTTCCTTGTCTATATCCCTGTGATGGAGGATACAGTTGTATCCGGCTTCTTCAAGAAGCTTGGCAGCTTTCGCGGCGCAATAGACGGATCTGTGCCTTCCGCCCGTGCAGCCGAAACCGATGTGAAGGCTTCCTTTGCCCTCTTCTATATAGAAAGGAATAGTAAACTTCATAAGGTCCGTGACCTTACCGATGAATTCGCCCGTCTCGGGGAAACCTTCAAGATAGTCAGCCACTTCCTTGTCTGCGCCCGTATGATTGCGAAGCTCAGTGACATAGTAAGGATTCGGAAGGAATCTTGCGTCAAAGCAGTAATCGAAATCTACAGATACACCGTACTTGAAACCGAATGATTCGACGAAGATGACCATTCCGCTGTTCTCGCCGGCTTCAATGATCTCGCCGAGCTTCAGCCTTAAGTCGTTCTCACTCATCCTGGACGTATCGAGAACGTTGGTTGCCATGCTGCGGATGTTATTGAGCTTTGTTCGCTCGGCAGCAATAGCCGCTGTAAGAGACATGGTCTTTGCGAGAGGGTGCTTGCGTCTTGTCTCCTGGTAACGGGTGATGAGAACGTGGTCCGAAGCCTCGAAGAATATTATCTTGTAAGGCAGGCCCATATCGTCTATCTGTGCCATCGCATCCGAAAAACCGTCAAGATATTCCTGAGAACGGACATCGACCACGAATGCCAGCTTGCTGACGGTGAACGCCTCTCCGCTCCTTCCCTTGTAAAACCCGTTTACCAGGTCGGGAAGAACATAAGGCGGCATGTTGTCCATGCAGAAAAATCCCTGATCTTCAAGATAACGGACCGCGGCACTTTTTCCGGCGCCGCTCATTCCCGTGAGAATAATAAGTTCCATTTACCGTTTACCCCCGAATTCGCCAATGAGCCTGACTTCTTTCTCGAGTCTGACTCCGGAATCCTCATATACCTTACCGCTTATATAATCTATCAGTTTCAAAATGTCTTCCGCTTTGGCCGTTCCGTTGTTGTTGACCACAAAACCCGCGTGTTTGGGCGATACCTGTGCACCGGAATCATCAAGAGCAAATCCCTTGAGTCCGGAATCCTCGATGAGCTTCGCGGCAAAATGGTCTTCCGGTCTTTTGAACGTCGAGCCTGCGCTGGGAACATCCAGAGGCTGGCTCGCAGTCCTCTTCTGCCTTAACTCTTCACAGTATGCAAGGATCTTCTCCCTGTCGCCTTTAGGCATAGCGGCCTTCAAAGAAAGGATAACCGCATTGCTTCCGTTCGCGTTTTTTCTGTCGAAAATGCTGGTCCTGTACGCAAAACCGCACTCTGAAGCGGAGATCTCTTTGATTTCGCCGTCTTCCCAATATCTTACGCTTACCGCGATATCCTTTATCTCACGCCCGTACGCGCCCGCATTCATGAACACCGCGCCTCCGACCGTTCCGGGGATACCGCACGCGAACTCGGCTCCTTCGAGCCCTAAGTCGGCACAGAAATTGCCGAATCTGGAAAGAAGGCATCCGGCTCCCGCGGTTACATATGTGAGACCGTCCGGTCCCTCCTCTGATGAGATCTGTCCCATCTGCTTTCCTATCCTGATGACCAGGCCGTTAAAGCCATTGTCGGAGATCAGGCAGTTGGAGCCGTTGCCCAGGACAAAGACCTCAAGGCCTTTCTCGCGGGCAAAAGCAAATGCCTGCGTCAGCTCATCCTCGTTTGAAGGCTCGGCAAAGTACTTAGCCGGACCGCCGGTCCGGAAAGTCGAAAAAGATCTCAGACTGACGTTCTCACTGACGGAAAGATCAGACATCCGACTTACCCGGGAATACTCTCGAGACAAGATCCTGAGCTGCATTGTAGCCCATCTTCTTGACTCTGTAGTTGATCGCAGCAGCCTCGACGATTATCGCGAGGTTACGTCCGGGACCTACCGGGATAGTTACCGAAGGGACCTTTATCCCGAGGATCTCGGTCGTCTCATCGTTAAGACCTAATCTGTCGTATACCTTTTTCTCGTCCCAGAGCTCGAGATTGATGACGAAATCGATATTCTCCTGCGGTTTGACCGCGGATACACCGTAGAGTTCCTTAACGTCAAGGATACCGATGCCCCTGATCTCGATAAGGTGCTTGATAACATCGGGAGCGCGTCCCAGGAGAGTTGTCTCGGATACCTTTCTGATCTCGATCTGGTCATCGGCGATAAGCCTGTGGCCTCTTTTTACGATCTCGAGAGCAGTCTCCGACTTACCTACTCCGGACTCGCCTAATATCAGGATACCTTCACCGTTTACCTCGACGAGAACGCCGTGCATGGAGACTCTCGGTGCAAGCTCGAGTTTTAAGAACTTTACGAGCTCCGAAGAAAAATCAGAGGTTGCCTGCGAGGTCCTTAATACCGGTGTGCAGTACTGCTTTGCCGCATCCATTATCTCCTTGTGCACCTTGTGGTCACGGGTGACCACGAGCGCAGGGATGTTCTTTTCGAAAAGCGCGGATACGGAAGCAAGTCTTTCTTCCGGTGTCATCTTATCCAGGAAGGCATGTTCCATGTTGCCGATAACCTGGATTCTGTCAGGGCCGAAATGGTCATAATAGCCGGCCAGCTGAAGACCGGGACGGGTTACGTCCGCGACGCAGATGCGGCGCTCGTTGATGTCTCCGGAATCATAGACGACCTCAAGGTCATAGGCCTTGACTATCTCAGACAGGAAAACGCTCGAAAAAGGCATTTACATAACCTCCAATAATCAGAAACTGACTGTGACCTCGTGGACCTTGCCGTCCTTGACAACAGGAAGCAGCGTGCCTGCCGTTTCCTCGCCGTCGAGTGTGACCTTGACGCCCTCCATCGTACGGCAGAAGCCCTCGGGCTTGCTGATATGAATGTTATATCCGGTGCCGGCGATCGTAACCTTTACATCGAGCTCCGTGTCATCCTTCCTGAGGAGCGGTTCTACCCTTAAGCCTTCAGCGGTGAACTCAACGCCGAAGCACTGGAAGAGTGAGAGCAGCAGCCATGTGGAAGTACCGGAAAGCGTAGGTCCGATGTTCTCGCCTGATTCGCTGTTGTTGTACTGTGTGCACCATCTCGGGTTGCCGCAGATGGTGAAAGGTGCCTCGAGTGTCCTGAACGGGCAGATCATGTCGATGATCCAGTAAGCCGTATCGGTAAGACGTCCTGCGAGCTCCTTGTTCTTGACAGTCTTGGCTGCCTTGAGCATTGCAGAGCAGGCCATCATGTTTGCGTGCTTGAAGACGCCGCCGTTCTCACGGTCACCCGGATAATAGAGAGCGACATCGATCTTAGGTGCGATCTGGGGATAATCGACAGTCGAGCAGAGTCTGAAGCCGTAAGGTGACTTGAGATACTTGTCGAGCGAGTCGAGCATCGTGGAGATCTGCTCTTCCGTCGCAACCTCAGCAAGAAGTGACCAGGAGAATGAGTTGAGGAAGTAAGAACCGGGATGTCCTTCCTCTACCGCAAGGCCGTCGCCTGCAGCACCGAGGTACTTGAGGTTCGGCTTGTCTGAACGGTTGAAGAGAACTCTGCAGTAGAAGTCATTCTTCCAGCAGTTGTCCCTGAGTCTTGCTTCGAGAGAAGCGGAAAGCTCCTTCATCTCGGAAGCGAAAGCCGAATCGCCGATCTTTTCGAACATGGTGGAAGCGCAGTCTGTGGCTACCTTGAGCAGGAAGCCGTTCATTACAGACTCGGAATATTCCGATGTATAAGGGACTTCGCCGTATGCCTTGCCGCTTGCAGCGAGCTGTTCCTTGTACTGCGCGATCTTTTCCTTACCGGAAATGGAATCGGGATCTACTCTTAAGCAGTCGTTCCAGTCTGCACGGTCGATGAGCGGGATGCCGTGAGCACCCAGAGAGATCCTGCCGCTGTACATGAGGATAGCCTTGAGAGTGTCCTTGAGAGGTCTCTTAACGCCTTCGTCTGTCGGCTTCTCCTTTGTGCCTGCCATTACGAACTCCTCATCAAGGAATGCGAAATCACCGGTAAGGCCTAAATAACGGTCAACTGCCTGCAGCAGCCAGAGTCCGTCGTCAGACCACCAGCCCGGCTCTTTGCCGATCCAGTAGAAATTGTGGTTGGTGAAGCCTTCCTCGTAAACGTTTTCGATCCAGCCTGCGAGCATCTTCTTTATGAAGTCCTCCATGCCCATGCCTGCGAAATAGTACATGGAAGCATAGATGTCCTGGATCTCGCGGAAACCGATCTCACGGTAGCCCTTCTGTGTCCAGTCGAGAGATCTCGAGACAAATGTCTGATAGAAGACCTGGAACGGAAGGTTGTTGTTTACGTAAGCTTCGAAATCAGCGTTCTTGTGGCTGATCTGCATGTAATCGGCATATTTCTTCGTAAATGCGATGACGTCCTCGAGATCCTTGGGAAGGTTTGCGGCACATGAAATGTAAGCGCATACGGCCTCCATCTCTGCAACCGGGGTAACGTCGGGGATAAATCCCTCGTTAACCGCATCGGAGGACATGCATGTCAGGTTGTCTGCACGTACGGCGCCACCTGCCTTGACCGTAAAAGGTACGGACAGTGCAAAGAAGCCCGGACCCTTTCTTGAAGGTCTGCATGCGAGCGGATCGATGAATTCAGGGTGCTCTAAAGAGCCTGCGCCGACGAAATCGCCGTATCTTGCAGCGTACTGGTCAGGGAAAACATTGCCGTCATCAGTGTGAACGACCAGTTCGTTGAATCTGATATCGCCCTTTCTGTATTTTGCGTTAGGGTTGAAAGAGATCGCTCTGATCTCGTCATTTTCGTTGAAGAATACTTCAGACTGGGTAACAACCGTCGTGAAGATTACGTCCTCTGAGAGCGCGTGGGTCTCAGCCGTACCGAACATGCCGGTATATACGAGCCTGAGATCTCTTGCGGATGTGCCCTTGTTGACGATGTCTATCATCTGGGCCTCGGCTGCAAGAGGCATGCCCTCGTGCTGGGGAACGATAAAGATGGTACGCTTGACCTCAAGTCCGCCATCGAGCTCATAGCTGATGACGGTCCTGTTCTGTGAATGAACGGTCCTTACCTTCTTGACTCCATCGGCTTTTGCAGCGCCGGACCAGAAGATCTGTTTTCCGTTCTCGGTCAGATAGAACTGTCTGTTTGCAGGGAAACCGTTCTCGTCAGGGAGATAATCCCATCTTGTTGCGAGAACCTGCTTGTCGGCGTGGGATCTGAAAGAACCGCCGCCCATTCTGTCGATAGCGCTCTTCGGAGTGGACTGAAGCGGACGGTCAAATCCGATACGGTTGCCGATGAGCATATTCGTGTAGTAGTGAGGTCCGGGTGAAGGTGTAGCGGGATCACAGATGAGCTCGCCGTTGGAATCGAGCCTGCCGCCCCATTCCTCAGAAGCGGTTACCGCAGACTTTACCGTATCAAGGATACTCTCGGAAAAATCGGCAGCGCTTACTTTGCCGTCCTTTTCGACTACTGCGGATATCTTTCCGCCGCCGTTGACGAACATGACGCTGTATCCGTTTGCAGCACATTCGGACAGCTTGGCAAAAACCTCATCGTCCTCGGCAATAACGCTGATAAGCATACTGTCGAACTTGAGTCCGCTGACACCGATGACTATCGGAGCCGTGCCGAACCTGACATACTGGGCAGACACTCCGCCGCTGCATCCGACTTCACGGAACTTGTTCCTAAGCATCTGTGCCGCGGTGCACTTTTCCTGTCTTGCTCTCTCGCTTCTGTATCCCATAAAAATGACCTCCGTTGGGGGTTATTGAAATATCTTTTATTTTACAAGGAATCCCCGCGCCCAAAAATGAGCGCGGGGTCTCGTATCTGATTTTTGAAAATAATATCCGCTGAAAGGATATCCGGATCAGCCGAGAACTACCTCGACCTTGTGTGTCTTGCCGTCGCCTGCAACAGGGATAACGGTTCCGTCAACTGCAACACCATCAACTGCAAGAGACTTAACGCCCTTGTTGACGTGGTCAGGGTTCTTGACTTCGATCTCGTAAACATCGCCGCGGAACTTACGTGTAGCCTTGAAGCCGCTCCATGCCGCAGGGATGGAAGGATCGATGGAAAGACCGTTGAACTCAGGCTTAACGCCAAGGATGTACTGGGAGATGGCTACCATGTTCCAAGCAGCAGTACCAGTGAGCCAGGAGTTCTTGCCCTGTCCGAAGTTCTTGGCATCCTTACCGCCGATCATCTGACCGTAAACGTAAGGCTCTGTCTTGTGGATATCTGATGTCTCTTCGGTGAATGCGGGAGCGATCTTCGAATAGTACTCGAAAGCCTTGTCTCCTCTTCCCGCATAAGCCTCGGCGCAGATGATCCACGCGTTATTGTGTGTGAAGATGCCTGCGTTCTCCTTGTATCCGCCCGGATATGTGGAGATCTCACCGTACTGGATGTAGTACTTGGTGAAAGCAGGGTTATTGAGAACGAGACCGAACTCGCAGTTGAGATACTTGTCGATGGAATTGAGTGTCTTGATGTCAGCTCCGACATCCTTACCGATCTCGGACATAACAGCGAAGCCCTGAGGTTCGATGAAGATCTTACCTTCCTCACACTCGTGAGAACCCATCTTCTCGCCGTTTGCGTCGTAAGCTCTGAGGAACCACTCGCCGTCGAATGCGGATTCCATGGTGTTCTTCTTCATCTTGTCGATCTCGGCCTGAGCCTTTGCAGCTTCCTCAGTCTTTCCGAGGTGCTCGAGGATGCCTACATATGCAGGACCTGTGTATGTGAAGAGAGCAGCGACGAATACGGACTCTGCGATCTTGGAGTAGCCGCCTTCAGCCTTGAACTTCGGGTTGGTGTATGTCTGGAAGGACTCACCCGGAGTATCGGAGAAGCATGAAAGGTTGATGCAGTCGTTCCAGTCGGCACGCATTGCAAGAGGCAGTCCGTGAGGTCCGAGGTTGTTAACGATGTGATAGAAAGAAACGTTGAGGTGCTCGAGCATCGTATGCTTGCCTTCCGGATCGTCATCGAACGGAACGTTCGCGTCTAAGATGCCCCAGTCGCCTGTCTCCTTGATATAAGCGGCAACGGAAAGGATCATCCAGAGCGGGTCATCGGAGAAGTCGCCGCCGATATCCGCATTACCCTTCTTTGTAAGAGGCTGATACTGGTGATAGCATCCGCCGTCTGAAAGCTGTGTTGAAGCGATATCGATGAGTCTTTCTCTGGCACGCTCAGGAATCTGATGAACAAATCCGAGGATATCCTGGTTGGAATCTCTGAAGCCCATTCCGCGGCCGATTCCTGATTCGAAGTAGGAAGCGGAACGTGAAAGGTTGAATGTGACCATGCACTGATACTGGTTCCAGATGTTGACCATACGGTTGACCTTGTCATCAGGTGTATCAACCTTGTAGATGGAAAGGAGGTTGTCCCATGTGGTGCGGAGCTCTTCAAGTCCTGCAGCAACCTTCTCAGGTGTGTTGTACTTGTCGATCATCGCATAAGCCTTCTCCTTGTTGAGGACCCATGTCTCTCTTGTAAGGAGGTTAGCAGGCTTCTCGGAAGCGAACTTCTTGTCCTGAGGGTTCTCGGCATAACCGAGGATGTAGATGAGGGTCTTTGTCTCGCCCGGAGCAAGAGTGACCTTCTTATAGTGTGAAGCGATCGGCGACCAGCCGTCTGCAAATGAATCGGAAGCCTTGCCTTCGAAAACGGTAGCCGGCTTGTCCCAGCCGTTGTAGATGCCGCCTAAGAAAGCGTCACGGTCTGTATCGTAACCGTCGATGCTGTCGTTTACGGAATAGAACGCATAGTGATTGCGTCTGTCCCTGTACTCTGTAACGTGATAGATGGTGGAGCCTTCGATCTCTACGCGGCCCGTGGAGAAGTTCCTCTGGAAGTTGGTGCAGTCATCCTGTGCATCCCAGAGGCACCATTCAGCCATAGAGAATATGGAGAAATCCTTGGAAGCGCTGCCTTCGTTTGTGAGGACAACCTGCTGGACTTCACCGTCATAGTGCTCGGGTACGAAGAATGTGACCTCAGCCTTCAGGTCGTTCTTCTTACCGGTGATGACCGTGTAGCCCATACCGTGACGGCACTGATAATAATCAAGCTCGGTCTTTACAGGTGACCAGCCCGGATTCCAGACAGTTCCGTTATCGTTGATGTAGAAATAACGGCCGCCCATATCCAGAGGTACGTTGTTATAGCGATAACGCGTGATCCTGCGGAGCCTTGCGTCCATGTAGAAGTCGTAGCCGCCCGCTGTGTTAGAGATGAGGCCGAAAAATGCCGTGTTTCCGAGGTAATTGATCCAGGGGTAAGGGGTTTTCGGTGTTTCGATCACGTATTCACGTGCCGCATCATCAAAGTGTCCAAATTTCATTTTGGCTGCCTCCGTGTTCATTGGTTTTTTGTCGAAAAAAGTACAATAATTTTATACCATTATTAGGTAAAAAGGTACTGATTATTCCTTGACGATCTTCGTCTCGATAAGCAGTTCTCTGAAAGTTGCTATCGCGTCTTTAACACTCCCGAATCCGCCGTTGGCATAGACATTAACGGTACGTGAGTAGATTTCTTTGATCCTGGCATCATCGGGGTCTGCCGGACCGGCCTTTATGCTTTCTGCAACAGGAGCAAGAATCGTATAAGGATTTTGTCCGCCCAGCCATGCAAAATTGTATCTTTCGTCGGTCTTCGCGGCTCCGATCACGGTTTTGGAGTTGACGAAACCGGCCATTCCGCCCGCCATCATGTCCTTGAGATTGTCCTGAACGCAGCAGACAGATGTCATGATATCGGCGCAGGATTTCTTCATATCGCTTGCCGACGTCACCATGATCCAGTCTCCGCCCCATGTGAAAGATTCGGGAGCCTGAACAATGCCCCAGTCTCCGGAGGTCGGATTGGCTTTCCTGAAATAGACCGGATCGAGGGCAAAGGCTTCCGTCCTGGCAAGCGAGACGGGTCCCCAGTACGAGAGCACCGTCTTGTTCCTCATTCCGGCCTTCCATTCATCAGAGCCCGTGGAAGCGCCAAAAGTCAGCTTCTCGGTATTGAGGGTCTTTGCATATTCGTAAAAGGATTCAACAGCGGCATCAGTCTGAAGCTTGTCTCCGACCTTCCACGGAGTGCTGCGGTTCCCGATGTAGCTCCTGAATATCTCCCCTGTACCCGCGGTTATCTTTACGGCGCCGTCCGATTCCTTATTGATCTTCCTGGCGGCAGTCAGGAAAGCGGCCCACGAGGAAAAGCTTTTCGAGACCTCGGCAGGATCAGATGAGCCGAGATACTGCTGGGCAAGCGTTCTCTGGTAAAAAACAGCCGAAGGTGAAAGGTCCCACGCAAGGCCCTTTATGTTGCCATAGCTGTCACAGGCCATTCTCAGGGAATAGTCGTACATTGTCTCGCACGCTTTGTTCGAGATTCCTATACTGTTGATCGAAGCCGTCTTGTCCGAATCGGCATATTCCTTTACATGATCAAAGCCGCAGATGAACAGATCGGGAGCGCTGTCAGATTCAAACGCTTCATCAAGGCGGCTGTAATATTCATCGCGGCCGACCACGACATACTCATAGTCCTTGACCGTAGAATATTTCTCAAGGAGCTTTTTAAAATTGGAATCAAAACTCCAGATAACAAGCTTGCCGCCCTCGGCGTCAACTACGTCAGCTGCGGGCTTCTCGGCGAATGTTTCCGGTGCGGGTTCAGATTCGGAAGTCTCGGTCCCGGACTGTGTTTTGGGCTTTGAATCAGTACTCTCCGCGGTCACCGCGGGAGTTGTTGCGGGAGTCGTCCCGGCAGTCTTGTTAGAGCACCCTGCGGCGCTGAAAGTGATGAAAAGCGACAGCACCAAAGCTGCGGTCTTCTTCAGCTTCATAGGGCCACCCGCCTGTTAACGGGCTGTCTCGGTGCCTGCGGTGTTCTCGTTTACTCCGAAGATTATCTTGCCGTAACGGTTGAGATACTGGGCGTATTCGTTCATGTCGCCTGTCGTATGGACTCTCTTACCGTTATACATGCCGTAGATCTCGACCGTTGCGGTCTGCGCTCCGGGCTGCTGTGCGGCAATATACAGATCAGTGATGGCAGATGCTCTTGCAATAGGCTCGTTCTTCGCGAGCTTGCTCCTTAATGCATTCTGCAGTCCTTCCAAGTCACCTGCAACAGAAGCAAGCGTGACATACTGGCCCGTAAGCATATCGAAGCTTGAGAACTCCTCCTTGCTTGCGAGGACCTTATTGCCGGCAGTTACCTTGTAGCTCATTACTACTGAAAGGACTCTCTTGTTGTATGAATAATCGAAATTGACCTCAATGTTATAGACCGTATCAACAGTTCCCGAAAGTCCGTATGCGGCCTTAGCCTCTCCGGCATATCTGGAGTAAAGGCCTACAGCCTCCTGATAGAAGCTGTCCAGGATCAGGTTGACCGCTTCGGAGACGTTCTCGCTACCTGCCTTGCTTACGAGCACTCTCTTGCCCGAGAAGACTGCCAGATGCTGGTTGTCTTCAGTATCTACGCTTTCAGAGAATGTTTCTGAATCAACGACAAAGTTTTCGCTGATATTTGATGAAGTCAGATAAGAGAAATCGACTCTCTCATTTGTCGGATGAGGTGTGGGTGTGGGTGTTGGAATCGGAGTAGGTGTCGAAGAAGGGGTGGGTGTTGCCTCCTCACCGGCAGTCTCAGTAACTGATGAACTCTCGGTAGGAACTGTCTCTGTGGACTCAGTTGTCTCAGAAGAAGTTGTCTCTTCCGTCTCTGTTGTCTCCGATGTCATCTCCGATGTCGTCTCTTCAGTGGAAGCAGACGTTGCCTCTGTCTTTTCGGTTGTTTCTTCCGAAGATACCGTAGGTTCCGGTGTAGCAGGTGTCGGATTATAGCCCGAGAACGCGCTGCCAAGGTCATTTAAGCCTTCGCTCAGACCTTCGTAATCGATATTGCATGCCGTAACCAGCGTGAGAAGCATTGCAAGGATGATACCGAGCGCCAAAACCCTGCGTGATCTTACTTTCGATTTGAAATGCATATGTTATCCTCCGTTATTCCGAGAGTTCGATTCTAATATGTCCTAACCTTATAATTATAGCATTTTTGAAGAAATTAAAGACGTAATCCGCCAATTTATGAGAGCAGGACCGAGCCCTTTTTGACAGCCAGGGAGAACACGATCCCCGTTACTGAAGAATTCCTTCTGATAACGATGTCACCGCCTCCGCTCGCAAGATAACATGCGGCAGTAGCCGTATCGTTGATCTTTTCGGGCGCAAAAGTCATCTTAAGCGGCGGTTTCGCGGCCGAGAGTTCCGAGTTCTCATAGGATACGATCTGCGCTCCGAACTCTTCGGCAACCCTTTTGACCGTATCATTCTCCCTGGTCGTATAGGGAACCGCAATGGTTCCGACCGAGAGCGGCTCGATCATGTGGTTCTCCAAAGACTCCCTTATACCTTCCGCAGCGTACTCCGGATCGGTCCTTGTCCTTTGCTCCATGCCGATGCTCATTATCTTCGGTGTAAGTCCGAGAACGCCCGAATCGGTTATCCCTTCCAGCCTTGAGCATGTTATGAAGACATCCGTCGCGGCTCCTTCCTTCTGTGCGTCAAGACGTGACTGGTAGTACTGCTTTATAAAATCTTCCCTCATATCCGCGGGGTATTTTTTCAGTTCATAAACCATCGGATCGAGGACCGGGTCGCCGTAAGCCACTTTAAGATCTGTAAAGATCCTTACGGGCAGGCCTTTCTTTAATCTTCCGTCAACCTTGTCCAGGAGTTCTTTGCTGCTGACCGCCATTCCGTACCTGGAAGCCACTTCCGTAAGGCTCCCTCCGACGTCTTCCCCGCTTCCGAATTCCGTAAAGCACTTCCCGCCGAGGATCTTTTTTATGGAATCGAAAATGCCGAAGCAGGAAGATGCCTCATCAGTCCCGCCTTTTCTTATGACACAGGCGAAAAGGCCTTCCGCGGAGACGCAGAATACCGGTAGCTTTCTCATTGATTCGGGTATCATCTCCCGTGAGATCCTTACAGCCGCTTCAAGAGGCAGGAGCATTATGATCGCGGCATCCCCGGTCTCTTCAGGGACAACGGTCCCGCCGCTTAAGAAATCATCACCGTCGATCCATCTGCCTCCGATGCCGTCTATCAGACGCTGACCTGTCTTTTTAGCATTCTCGGATCTGCCGTAGCAAAGAAGATACATGTCTTTCCCTCCTTAACAATCCATAAACAGATTTTTTGCTGTCTACATTATGGTACATTATTTGAGGTTTCGAGCAAAAAGAAAGGTGGTTTTTCATGAAAATAGTTATCCTCGACGGTGCAGGCGCAAATCCCGGTGACATCTCCTGGGCTCCTTTTGAGCGTTTCGGCGAGGTGGTCGCCTACGACTACACATCAAAAGATCAGGTGATCGGGCGTTCTTCCGGCGCCGAGGTCTGCATCACTAACAAGACCGTTTTCGATGCCGAGACATTAAGGAGCCTTCCGGAGCTTAAATATATCGGTGTTCTGGCGACAGGCTACAACGTTGTGGACCTTGAAGAATGCAGGAAACTCGGCATTACGGTTACAAATGTCCCCGAATATGCAACTTACGCGACCGCTCAGATGACGATCGCCCTCCTTTTAGAACTCGCAAGCCGTCCCGGGATGCACAGCAGCGACGTTATGGACGGCGGCTGGTGCAAAAGCCCGCAATTCAGCTATTTCCTTGCTCCCCTGACAGAACTTATGGGAAAGAACATGCTGATATTCGGATTCGGCAAGATCGGTCAGAGGGTCGCCGCGATCGCGTCCTCTCTGGGCATGAAAGTATCCGCGGTACCCCATCATCAGGGCGAAGGCTCTGCCGTTGTTGACGGTTACAGGATACCTTTCACGACACTTGATGAAGGATTAAAGACCGCAGATGTAATTTCCGTCCACTGCCCGCTCACACCCGAGACAAAAAATCTCATTAACAAAGAGCGCCTTGCTTCCGTGAAAAAAGGCGCATTCCTGATAAACTGCGCGAGAGGACCCGTCGTTGACGAGAACGCAGTCAGAGAAGCCTTGGATTCAGGTGTTTTAGGCGGCTACGGCGCAGATGTCGTTTCAGTCGAGCCCATGCTTCCCGGCAATCCGCTCCTCGGTGCGCCCAACTGCGTGATCACGCCCCATATCGCCTGGGCGGCAAAAGAGACCAGGATCCGCCTGATCGATGCCGCAGCTGAAAATCTTGATGCATTTTTGAAAGGCAGAGCGGTCAACGTGGTTAGCTGAACCTGACCGTTTTGGAAATCATTATCCGAAATCTGCCAAAAATATAGCAAGATTTGTTGAATGATTTTTTGCGCCAATTTACAAAAATACCCCTGAAAATACCGATGGCATCTTGTTACGAAACAAGATGCCATCGACATGGAATAAGGGATAGATTAAGAAAACTGTCGTGATTTAAAAACTAGAACCTCGTAATTGAGGTCCCCTATTCAAACGCCTCATTACAGCCAAATAATAACAAGATGTGAGCGATTGGTCAAATAATTTTTTAATGACAAAATCAGTTATTTCTTTTTCGAGGACTTAAGCTGGACCACAAAACCCGCTGCAGTGAAAGCCACAATGATAAAACAGGCAGTCAAAGCAGGCGTATCCGTGACCCTTGTCCCGAGGAAATTGTCCTGTATGTAAAGCGCGTAAGGATTGGCCTTGAGCAGATTCCAGAGGAACGTGGCCGAAGCCCAAGCTATTACCCTGGCTCCCACGAAAGCCGTAAAAAAGCAGATCGTCCATTTCTGGGCAAAATAGACCACCACGCCCAGGATCATTCCGATAACGAAGCCTGTCAGAAGCGGGATCAGGACTTTGTCGGCTCCCTTTCCCGGGAAAAGCTGTCCGTAATCGGTATAGACGAAATACGCGCAGAACAGTGCGGTCAGCGCGATCAATGCCCTCATGTAAAGCGCGAACGCCGCGATCGCAAGTATGATCGCAGGCACCACGGTAACGCACAGTTTAGCTATCTCGGAAAGGGGCGAGCCCTGTGCCTCGGCGAATTTGACTATAAAAGTTCCGCCGATATATCCGAGAACGCCGCCCACTACGGCAAGACACAAACGGAAAAGCTTGTATCCGTTAAAGCACAGGATGATTCCGACCAGGACTCCCGCGCCTATAAGTATCAACTCGGTCAAATCTCCAATATCTCCTTTATTTCCTCACAGGTCAGAGCCGACATCAGCCTGACCTTCAGTTTTGCCGCGCCGCGGATACCTTTAACATAGAAGGGCATCACGCTCCTGAATTCCCTTACCGCGATGTCCTCATCGCAGTAGCGGCATCTTCCTTCAAGCTCACGTATGAGCATTTCTTTTCTTTCCTGTTCCGACGGTTCAGCCGGAAGTTCCCTGCCTTCCAGGAAGGCTGTAACTGAGGCGAATATCCACGGGTTGCCGCGGGCCGCCCTTCCTATCATGACGCCGTCAGCACCGGTATCCGCCATCAGCGACGCGGCAGACGGTCCGTCTGTCACATCCCCGTTAGCGAAAAACGGTATATCATAACCCCTTACAGCCTCTCTCATCAAGGCTATGGCTTTTCTGTCGCACAGGCCTGCATACATCTGGGGCCTTGTGCGGCCGTGGACGCAGAGCATGTCGCATCCGGCATCTGCTACGGCTTTGGCAAAATCCGGTCTGCCCGCATCGCTTGCATTATACCCGATCCTAGTCTTTACGGTCACCGGAACCTTTTTTCCGAGTCCCTCAAGTGCCTTTTTGCTTGCCCTTACGATTGCCGCGGCAGCCTCGGGTTCGTTCATCAGGGCGCTTCCGGCACCGGTCTTTACGACCTTCGGCACGGGGCACCCCATGTTTATGTCGATAATGTCTACTTTGGAAAGGACAGGATCTTCCATGATCTTTCCGATCGCCGCCGTGAAATCTTCCGGATCAGCTCCGAAAAGCTGGATCGCAGTGATCTTCTCTCTTTCCGGGTCGATCCTTAAGTACTGCATGCTCTTTTCAAGGCCGTTATATCTTATCGAACGGGCAGAAACGAGCTCTGTGGGCGCATAAGCAGCCCCCAGTTCCCTGCAGATGCCGCGGTATGTGATATGGCTTACCCCCGCCATCGGCGAAAGCACCACATTACCCGATATATTAAGTCCGCCTATCGTGACAGAATTCATTATTTCTCCCAAATATCGAAAATTACGTTAATTGATTTTATACCTTTTTTTGCTTGAAATAATTACAGACAGAGAACAAAATAATACACGTGAGTAAAAAGAGGTGTGGATATTATGGATGATTGTCTGGTTTATTTCTTTACAGGTTTCCTTGACAGCGGCAAGACTTCCTGCATCTGTTCATGGCTTACCAACGATAATTTCAAGAACCGCAAGTCTGTCGTCATCTGCACAGAAGAAGGCGACGAGGAATATGACGAAGAGCATTTAGGCGGCGTAAAGCCCGTTGTCATCAACTGCGAGACCGACGAGGTCACGAAGGAGATGACTTTCGATATCGAGGAGAAGTATTCTCCCTCGGTAGTCTTCATCGAATGGAACGGCACGGTCTCTCCTGCCGAGTTTTTCGAGAAGGTCGATGTGCCCGACCGCTGGGCCCTTGCCGCAGCCGTCGTCGTGATCGACGCTTCCACATACAGCAATTCCCTCAAGAACATGACAACGTTCTTCGCCGACTATTTCAGATACGGCGATACGGTCATCTTCAACCGCGTTGACCCTGACAACGACAATCTCCCCAAGATGAGAGCCTCCGTCAAAGCAGTCAATCCCGGTATGAGCATCAACTTCGTTTCAAAGGACAACGAGATCGTCAGGATCGAAGACCATCTTCCCTACGACCTTAAGCAGAATCCCTGCCATATCACGGCAGACGATTTCGGTCTTTTCTATACTGACTCCATGGACAACAGAGCCCGCTACGAAGGCAAGCGTGTCAGCCTGATAGGAGAGGCAATCCCGATCCCCGAATACCGCGGGAAGGCATTTGCCCTTGAGCGTCAGGCTTATACCTGCTGCGCTGCCGACCTTCAGCCGATGGGCATCTTGTGCCTGTACCAGATCAAGCCGGGCTTCCCTGCGGGACAGTGGGTTAAGGTAACCGGAACCATCAGATATTTTGAGGACAAGACCCCTGACGGACAGAAGATCGCTGTTCCCTGCCTCCAGGCAGAAGAATACGCGCTGACTTCCAAGCCCGATAACGACGTAATCTATTTCAATTAAAGAAAGAGGCGATATAAATGACAAAAGTAGACATTTTCTCAGGATTCTTAGGAGCAGGAAAGACAACGCTCATCAAGAAGCTCATTGCTGACGGATACAACGGAGCCAAGCTCGTTCTCATCGAGAACGAATTCGGCCAGATCGGTATCGACGGCGGCTTCCTCAAGGAATCGGGCATTGAGATCACTGAGATGAATTCAGGCTGTATCTGCTGCAGCCTTGTAGGCGATTTCGGAACGGCGCTTCAGGAAGTTATCGAGAAGTTCTCACCTGACAGGATCCTCATCGAACCTTCGGGCGTAGGCAAGCTTTCTGACGTTGTAGCCGCAGTCAAGCGCGTTGAAGGCACTGAGATCTGCGGAACGGTTACAGTCATTGACGCTTCCAAGTGCAGGGTCTACCTCAAGAACTTCAAGGAGTTCTATGAGAACCAGATCAAGTACGCCGGAACGATCATATTGAGCCGTACGGGCAACATCTCCCAGGAGAAGCTCGACCAGGCGATCGAACTCATCCGTGCCATCAACGATCATTCCCAGATAATCACTACACCCTGGGATGATCTCTCCGGAGTTCAGATCCTCAAGGCTATCGAAGAGCCTCTTACCGCTGCCGACATGGCTGCCGCTCTTCTTGAAGCCGAAAAGCACGAGCATCATCACCACCATCATCACGATGAGGACTGCGACTGCGAAGAGTGCAGATCTCATCACCACGACCACGATGACGATGATGACGATGACGAAGATGAGCACGAGCATCATCACCACCACCACGATCATGATGAAGATGAGCATGAACATGAGCACCACCACCATCATCATGATCACGACGCTGACGAGGTCTTCGATTCCATCGGCTTTGAAACATCAAAGCACTTCACCAAGGACGAGATCACAGCTGCTCTCACTGCTCTTGACGAGAACGCTAAATATGGTCTGATCCTCCGTTCCAAAGGCATCGTTGCCGGTGAGAACGGTGAGTGGATCCATTTCGATTACGTTCCGGGCGAATCAGAAGTACGTACCGGCTCATCTGATGTCACGGGCAAGATCGTAGTCATCGGCTCCGAGGTCAAGAAAGACGCCGTAAAGGCACTTTTCGGCATCTGACCGTCCGGGGAGCGTTCAGAAAAAATATAGAGGGAACAAGGAACAATTAATGGCCAAGAGAGGACTCAGGATAATCGTCGTAGGCGCAGGCAAGGTAGGGGACACCCTTGTCAACCGCCTTGCTGACGAAGGACACAACCTGGTGATCATAGACAAGAACGAAGAGCGTCTTACGCAGCTCGCAAATCTCTGCGACTGCATGTGCATAAGCGGGAACGGTGCCAGCCACGAGGTTCTCGAGGAGGCCGGCATCACAGAGACCGATCTGTTCATTGCCGTTACCGAATCTGACGAGCTCAATCTCCTTTGCTGCACCATCGCCAAGCAGTTCAACAATAAGCTTGCGACGATAGCAAGAGTAAGGAACCCCGATTATATCCGCGACGTCTCATACCTGCGTTCCAGACTCGGTATCGAGATGATCATCAACCCGGAGTATGAGGCGGCTGTTGAAGCATCACGCCTCCTCTTCCTCCCTGCCGCCATTTCAGTGAACTCGTTTGCTCACGGCCAGGCCGAACTGGTCAAGATCGAGATACCGAACGGCAACATCCTTGACGGCAAGACGATATCCTATTTAGGCCAGAACATCACAAACGATATCCTTATCGTAGGTGTAGAGCGCGGGTCGGAACTTACCATCCCTAACGGTTCTTTCGAGCTTAAAGCCGGTGACATCATCTCATTCGTCACTACAAGAAAATCAAGCTTCCATTTCCTGAAAGCTATCGGATTCAACACAAGATCCGTCAGAAGTTCAATGATCGTAGGCGGAGGCACCTGCGCTTACTATTTGGCTGACCTTCTCATCAAATCCGGCATCGACGTCAAGATCATCGAAAAGGATGCCGCCCGCTGTGAAAAGCTCTGCGATCTTCTTCCCAAAGCAACTATCTTAAGAGGTGACGGAACAAATGAATCCCTCCTCGAAGAGGCGGGTATCCGCGATGTCGAATCCGTAGTCGCTCTTACGGGACTTGATGAAGAGAACATCATGCTTGCCCTTCACACCAAGGTAGTCTCAAACGCAAAAGCTATCACCAAGATCAACAAGATCACCTTCACAGAAGCTATCGAAAGCTTAAATCTCGGAAGCGTTATCTATCCAAAATACATCACAGCCGAGAGGATCATCTCAAGTGCCAGGTCAAGACAGGCAACGATAGGAAGCAACCTCGAGGTCATGTACAGTCTTTTCGGTGACAGGGCCGAGGCATGCGAATTCAAGGTCAAGGAAGCTTCAAGGGTTACAGGAGTTATGCTCAAAGACCTCAATCTCAAGCCGAACCTTGTCATCTCATTCATCGGCCGTGACGGGAAGATCATCATCCCTACCGGTTCCGACCAGATCAACATCGGAGACAACGTCATGATAGTTACCATGAACAAAGGCTTCACCGAGCTTTCCGACATACTGAAATGAAGATAAAGCTGCAGATATACATTTTGGGCAAGGTCATGACCATTGAAGGCCTGCTTATGCTCCTTCCGGTCCTTTGCGGCCTGATATACGGTGAACTCCGCAATTCGGTCATCTATGCCCTTTTCGCGATCGGTTATATCGCCGCGGGACTCCTTGTCTCATTAAAAAAGCCCGCGAAAATGACGATCTACCTTAAGGACGGCTGCATAGCGACAGCATTAAGCTGGATCGTTCTGTCGGTCTGCGGATGTCTTCCCTTCATTGTGACGGGTGAGATACCATCATTCACAAACGCGATGTTCGAGACCGTCTCGGGATTTACAACAACCGGTGCAAGTATTCTCACAAATGTTGAAGGACTGTCGCACATATCTCTTCTCTGGAGATCCCTGACACACTGGATCGGTGGTATGGGAGTACTCGTATTCCTACTGGCTGTAGTACCGATGTCGGGCGGTTCCAACATGAACCTTATGAAAGCGGAGAGCCCGGGACCTTCCGTAGGCAAGTTCGTACCAAAGGTGCGCACGACCGCGAAGGCGCTTTATACGATCTATCTGGCGCTTACCATAATCGAGATCTTAGTGCTGATAATTTCCGGAATGCCCGTTTTTGACAGCGTCTGCTCCGCATTCGGAACGGCAGGCACCGGAGGATTCGGCATAAGGAACGACAGTTTCGCATCCTATTCTTCCCACATCCAGTGGATCGTTGCGGTGTTCATGATCCTTTTCGGAATCAACTTCAACTTCTACTACCTGATAATCGCCAGGCAGCCCGGAAAGGCATTAAAACTCAGCGAGGTCAAGGTTTATCTCGCGATCATCCTCATCTCCACGGTTACGATAACTTTGAACATACTCAAGGTAACGGGCGGATCGGCTGAAGCCGCAAGGCACGCTTTCTTCCAGGTTGCAACCGTTATTACGACGACGGGATTCGCGACTACGGACTTCGATACATGGCCGACGCTTTCAAAGCTCATTATGGTAGTGCTGATGTTCATCGGTGCGTGCGCAGGATCGACCGGTGGCGGCATCAAGGTCTCACGCTTCCAGATCAGGGCCAAGATGATCGTCAGGGAGATAGCATGCTATATCAATCCGAGAGCGGTCAAGAAGGTCCAGATCGACGGCAAGCCGATCGACCCAGATCTGGAGCGTTCGGTTTCCGTATTCTTCTTTGTATATCTGCTGATATTTACGGCTTCGGCCGGCATAGTAGCCTTGGAAGGCCATGACCTCGTTACGACCTTTACTTCAGTCGCGGCAACGATAAACAACATCGGTCCGGGTCTTTCGATGGTAGGTCCGACCTGCAACTACGCTTTCCTGTCAGGATTATCCAAGTGGGTGCTTATCTTCGACATGCTTGCAGGACGATTGGAGCTGTTCCCCTTGATCATCTTCCTCAATCCGATGACTTATAAGGGCTCATTTAAGGGGTTCTTTTCAATGAAACAGAACTGATCACAGATCGTATGGTTTGGGATCCGACCTCGTATATCTGATTATCTCATCCATCCTGTCACGGTCCTTGAAAGCGACCAGCGAGAATGCCATGCCGGATTTGCCGGCACGCGCGGTACGTCCGATACGGTGGAGATACAGCTCGTTTTCCTTGGGAATATCGAAATTGAATACAGCCTCGATGTCATCAACGTCTATGCCTCTGGCAATAACGTCCGTGGCTACGAGGACATCGAACTTGCATGCGCGGTAGGCATCCATAACGCGGTTTCTGGTGCCTTGTCCTATATCGCCGTGAAGGACCTTAGCTGAAAGCCCGTTGGCCACAAGCCTTGCACCTACCTTTGATGTCTGATCCTTGGTATTGCAAAAAACTATTACCTTCTTGAGGTCTTCTTTCGCCATTATCCTCATAATGGCGCTCAGTTTGTCCTTTTCGGGGCACTCCACGATATATTCGTCGATATCGGGATGGTCCTCCTGTTTGGGCATGACGTCTATCTCGGCGGCACCCTCCATGAATTCCCAGGTGATATCCTGGATCTCCCTGGGCATCGTGGCCGAGAAAAGCGCTATCTGCTTATCTTTCGGGGTAAGCGCCATTATCTGTCTGATGTCTCTGATGAAGCCCATCTTGAGCATCTCGTCAGCCTCGTCGAGAACGAGCGTGTAGATCTGCGAGATATCGACGAACTTCCTGCCGACCATGTCCAGCAGTCTTCCCGGAGTAGCGACAACGATCTGGGGCTTTTTGGCGAGCTTTTCCTTCTGGACGTTCATGCTCTGTCCGCCTATCAGTGATGCGATTCGGAAGCCCTTGATGTTGCGTGCAAGGCCTTTAAGCTCGCTTGTTATCTGCAGCGCAAGCTCTCTGGTCGGACTCATGATCAGGGCCTGCACGAAGTTTACGTCCATGTTGAGGTATTCGAGGATCGGGATGCCGAAAGCAAACGTCTTTCCGGTTCCCGTAGGTGCTTTTGCTATAACGCTCATGTTGTCCATCATGAGCGGGATCGCCTTCTGCTGAATGGTAGTAGGGCGCTTCACCCCCATCTTCTTCAAAGATGCCATCACCTCAGGCGAAAGGTCTAATTCCTCAAATGTAAGTTCCTCTTCCATTACGTCCCTGCCCGTCAGAAAGTATAAAAGTTCGATCCGTCGACCGTCTGATGATCCAATATCTCAGACAGCGGATCCTTTGAAGCGTCCTTCTCCAGCATCTCGAAAAGATATTCCGCAGCGACTATCTGGCCGTGCGTCATGAACCATCCTCTGCCTGAACCCGAGATCTCATAATCGTCCTGATCACCCGAGCCTGCGATGACTATCTTCGTACCGTCGGCAAGCGTTATCTCGATATTGACGAGAGTCACCGGAACTTCAGCGGGAGTATCAAAACCATCATATGTATTGATGCCGATCTCCTTGACCGGAACGAAGTTGATGACTATGCCGTTCTTGCCCTGAACCTTGTGATATCTCTTATCTGCCGAAGCGCCCTTCAGGTAAGCATCATCTATCTTATATGAGTGAAATTCCGTAAGCCACTTTGTGATGTCTATCCACTTCGAGCCGTGCCAGCCTGTATCAAGCCCCTTCACGCCTTCATAGCCGTGGATGGCGGCATCAACGTTGATGCTGTTCTTGAAAATAACGTTGCCTGCTTGAGAGCTGAACGCTCCGCTGCCGTATTCTGCAGGCGGAGCAGGCTCCGTCTCAGTCGCCTGCGATGATTCCGTTGTTTCTTCTGTAGTCTCGGTCTCTGAGGTCTCTGTAACCGTTACTGATTCTGACGGTGTTGTAAGTATAGTTGTTTCTTCAGGCTTCTTGTTGCAGCCTGCCGTAAGGATAACTGCAGCAGCGACCGCCGCTGCACCTGCTCTTATTCTAAGACTCAAATCCTCATGCCTCCGAATTAAATTCAAATAGAATTATACTTTAAATATACGATTTTTCTCGGGCTTTTTAAGGGAAATCCGCTTTTTCGATAAATTGTTATAATTAGTGAAAATAGTTATTCAGGGGGTTGTCAGTATGGCTAAACGCGTATTCCTCATTGTATTGGACAGCTTTGGTATCGGAGGCGCGCCCGACGCGGCGGACTTCGGAGATGAGGGCAGCAACACCCTGGCTGCAGTCCTTTCTTATTCGGACAGACCATTCTCCAATCTTGCGAAAATGGGACTTTTCTCGATCGATGGCGAAGACGATCCGCGTATCACAGATTACCTTTCAAAACAGGAGAGCATTCCCTTCCCTGCAGGTTCATATGCCCGCGTCAGAGAGCTTTCCGCAGGCAAGGATTCGACCATCGGCCACTGGGAAATAGCCGGCATTCTTTCCGGCAAGCCCCTTCCGACATATCCGGACGGATTCCCCGAAGAGATCATCAGAGAACTGTCAAAGGCATTCGGCAGAGGGATCCTTTGCAACAAGCCATACAGCGGAACAGAGGTCATTAAAGATTTCGGTGAAGAACACATGAAGACCGGTTCCGTGATCGTCTATACATCCGCGGACAGCGTTCTTCAGATCGCGGCCCACGAAGATATCGTTCCCATAGAAGAACTCTACGACATGTGCCGCAAGGCAAGAGCCATCATGACGGGAGAGCATGCAGTAGGAAGAGTTATCGCAAGGCCTTTCGAAGGAATGCCCGGCAGCTTTTCAAGGACACCCAGACGCCACGACTTCTCACTCGAGGCACCTTCTTCAACAATGCTCGATGTACTGAAAGCTAAAGGATATGACGTTATCTCCGTGGGTAAGATCTTTGATCTTTTCGCAGGCAGGGGCATTACCGAATCCAACCCGACCTCCGGCAACACAGAAGGCATCGCAAAGCTCAAAGAAATGGTCTCAAGAGACTTCAACGGCCTTTGCTTCGTCAACCTTGTCGATTTCGATATGAAATACGGCCACAGAAACGATATCAAGGGTTACTGCGAGGCCATGCATGAATTTGACGATGCGCTGGGTACCGTAATGGACGGCTTAAGAGATGACGATCTTCTCATAATAACTGCAGATCACGGGTGCGATCCGTCCACTCCTTCCACAGACCACTCACGCGAATGCGTTCCGCTCATGATCTTCGGAGAAGGATACCAGGTTCCCTGCAACCTGGGTGAACTCTCGGGATTTACCAATATCTCCGATATCGTATTAAATGCCCTCACAGGCAGGAAATATGAGCGCCGTTTCGTTCCGGCCGCAGGTTCTTCCGTTCAGTCTGATGACAACATAATGAGCTATGTCGACCTGACCAATCTGAAGACGGTTGCCACAGCAGATGACATAAAGGCACTCATAGACAAAGCGATCGCAGCAGGCTGCGCCTCAGTCTGCATCCCGCCCTGCTTCGTAAAAGACGCTTCGGCTTATTCAGACGGACGCATGGCAATCTGCACCGTCATCGGGTTCCCCAACGGCTACTCCACAACGGGCTCAAAGATATACGAGGCAAAAGAAGCATGTGACAACGGCGCCTCTGAGATTGACATGGTCATCAACATCAACTTCGTCAAATCCGGGCGCATGGAAGAAGTATCCCGCGAGATAAAGCTTATAGCAGATGCCGTTCACGAAAAGGGTGCGATCCTTAAGGTCATTATCGAGACATGCTGCCTCGAAGAAGACGAGAAGATATCACTTTGCCGTATCGTTACTGATGCAGGTGCGGATTTCATAAAGACATCCACCGGTTTCGGTACTGCCGGAGCTGCCGTTGAAGACGTTGCTCTGATGCGCGCAAATGTCGGTTCCGGAGTTAAGGTCAAAGCTGCCGGCGGCATCCGTTCCGAAGAAGCAGCTCGCGAAATGATAAAAGCGGGAGCATCCAGAATAGGCGCGTCCCGCTTATAAAGCTTTCTTTTTATCTGTCCGTCAGAAAGATACCTGGTTCTTGCCTTCGCGCTTGGACTTATTGAGCTTGCGCTCCGCGCGTGAAAGGAAATCGGAGATATCGGGGTCAGCTTTGTTGAACGCTGCCACGCCCGCAGAAGCTGAAATGCTTACTCTCTTGTTCTCGGTAACGAAAGGATTGTTCGAGATCTCCTGGATTATCTTCTTTGCGACCGCGACCGCAGGAACTTTGTCGGTATCGGGAAGAACGACCGCGAACTCGTCTCCGCCCGTTCTGAAGCATGTGTCCGCTTTTCTGGTGTTGGACAAAAGGATATCCGCAATGTATCTGAGCAGAAGGTCTCCGCTCTGCTGGCCGTTCTGGTCATTGAAGAACTTCATGTCATCAAGGTCTAAAACGATGATGGAGAACGTGGATTTGTCATCGCGCTCAGCATACATGCTCGCATACTTTTCGAGTTCCTCGTACAGATATCTGCGGTTATAAAGTCCGCTCAGGTCATCGACTCTGGTAAGCAGCTCCATCTTGGAATAAGAGAGCTGGAGCTCCTTCTCGAGATTCTTCTGTTCAGTGACATCCTTGCTTGAGCCCCATGTTCCGATGATATTGCCGTCATCATCATAAAGGGGATATTTGGAGCAGATATAGTATCTGATGTTATCGTCATCTATTATTAGTTCTTCGACCATGTTGATGATCGGGGTTCCCGTCTGCATTATCGTAAGCTCGGTCTCTCTTGCGGACTGCGCGAAATCCTTGGGGAAATAGTCGAAATCCGTCTTGCCGAAAACCTCATCGGGAGTCTTGGCGCCAAGCTGCTGGACGTGGCCTAAGGTGTTCCATATGAACCTGGAGTCCCTGTCCTTAAAGTAGACCGTGTCAGTAGAATACTTCCTGATAGTATCTATAACGATCTTGTCGATCTTCTTTCTCGTTGCGGGATCATTGAAATCGATCATATGGTCTCCTCCGTTAGTCTGTTGAAAAGAGATCAGAGAGGCTGGCTCTCGCTCTCCTCGATGATTATTCCTTCACCCTTCAGCGCATCATAATAAAGCTGTTCTGGGAACGCAGCCGGTGTAAAGACACCCGGCTTTGCCCATTTGTCGAGGCACATGAGCTTTACGCCGGCTATTATCGCAGAACCGTCCATAAATTCGAGTGCCGATATTCCGTTCTTCTCACGGATCAGGTCGTTGTTTTCCTTTATCTTGTAGAGCTTTGTGAGCGGCTTGGCATTCTTTACGCCTGACACATAGATCTCATAGACCGCATCGCCTGTATAAGTGACATTCTCGTTCTCAGATTCTTCCTGGGTAATGACCTCATCTATTCTCTTGGGAAGCACTTCGGCTACAACGTCAATAGGCTTAACCAAAGCATTCCCTACCTTGACCGGCTTATCTGAGAGAAGACCAAGTGCCCTGAGCATCTCGATCTTGGCTGTAGGAACCTTTCTTCCCTCGCGTCTGACAACCGGTTCAAAGAACGAAGCTTCCGATATCTCAGGCATTTCCTTGAGGAAATCGGTTATGACCGGGTTGGATGTCATGAACACCTGTGTCCCGCCGGAAGATTTGGCTTCCCTTGAGAACTCGGGTTCCGAGACGGGCTTGCCTTCCTTGATATGGATAACCGGATGTGCTGCGTTGACGCCTTTGCCGGCATTGGGATTCTTTATGTCCTCGGAATAAAGGATGTCTTCACCCTTCTCCTGGACTTCTGTCTCTTTTTTCGCTGACTCGCCTGCTGAAGCTTTCTGAGGAGCTGTGCCGGGAATAACGCAGATGCTGACATTGTCGACCGTTGCAAAATCATTAGCGACAGCTTTCCTTACGATGGTCGTAATAACGCCGGGATTGAAGCCCGCACCGCAGACAGCTGTCTTTTTTGCATGCTGGAAAGAACCGAATTTCCTGAACTGCTCTGAAAGAAGCGAATTGGGATTCGGCATGATCGGGACACCGCAAAGGCGTCCGTCGATGTAATCTGCTCCGACTGCGGCTGCCATATCCATAGCGCCCTGGGTGAATTCCGGAGGCATGAGGTTTACTACAAGCTCTGGTGCGATGATCTTGGCCATCATCATGGCGCCCTGAGGATTATCAAGGTTAATGGCCGACGTTGTAACCTGGAATCCGCGCCTGGAAGCGAGATTCTTGAGTTCATCACAATCCTCTTTTTTCTGGGAAGCCAGAGCTATTCCTGAAGCAAGCGAGCGGTCGAGGCAAAGTGCCAGTATAAGCCGCTTGGCAATCTCGTTACAACCAAGTATCAGTATGCGTTTCATCTAAAGTGCCGCCTTCTTAGATCATCTTTACTTATTCTACTTAAATCACACCTAATCGGCAACTTGAAAATATCGTTAAAAACGCGAAATTTCCGTATAAAACTGCATAATGCAAAGGAGCTTTTACAGATGCTTTTTGAGATAAATGCGAATTTACCGCCGTTGTCGGTCAAGGTTAATATACTTTTGTCTTATCTTTAGATAAGGAAGGAGAATTTTTGTTATGAAATCTTTTACACGCAAACTGATGTCTGTCATCGTTGCAGCTTCTTTCTGCTTCGGTCTCGCATCTTGCTCCAAGGCTCCTGCCGCTACTTCTGCTTCTGATGCCACAACCACAGTTGCAGAGTCCAAGGCTTCAGAGTCTTCCGCTTCTTCAGAGGCTAAGGCTGATGTTAAGACTGTTTCCGCAGGCAAGCTCATCATGGCTACAAATGCTACTTTCCCTCCGTATGAGTATCACGAGGGCGAAAAGATCGTCGGCATCGATGCAGAGATCGCAAAGGCTATTGCTGACAAGCTCGGTCTTGAGCTCGTTATCGAAGACGTTGCATTTGACTCCATCATCGCAGGCGTTCAGGCAGGCAAGTACGATATCGGATGCGCAGGCATGACAGTTACAGAAGACAGACTTAAGTCCGTTAACTTCTCTACTTCTTATGCTACAGGCATCCAGTCGATCATCGTCAAGGAAGGTTCCCCTATCAAGACTATCGACGATCTTCTCAAGGGCAACTACAAGGTCGGCGTTCAGTCCGGCACCACAGGCGACATCTACATGTCTGATTCCGAGGGCGGTGTAGGTGAGAACCGCATCGACCGTTACAACAACGGTAATGACGCTGTCGTAGCTCTCAAGGCCGGCAAGGTTGACGCTGTCTGCATCGACAACGAGCCCGCAAAGGCTTATGTTGCTGCTAACTCAGGTCTTGTTATCCTCGAGACACCTTTCACAGAAGAAAAGTACGCTATCGCTATCAGCAAGGACAACGAGGCTCTTCTCGCAGCTATCAACAAGGCTCTCGACGAGCTCACAAAAGACGGCACGATCGCTAAGATCATCGAGAAGTACATCCCTACAAACAAGTAAGGATCTGATCCGGTTACGGATCTTACTGTAATCCAAAAACAAAGAGCGGAAATAAGGTCTTTATTTCCGCTCTTTTCTTATTTACAATTAAAGAACTTGTTTTTGGGGGTTATTTTCTGATGCTTTCCTTTTTATCGAGCCTATATTCCGGCGTAGTTTTCCTGGCCGGTGAGGCAGCAGGGCAGTCATCATCAGGTTCGGCCGGAGATATCTGGCAGTCTCTTCGTGATGACTTTATCAACAACTTCATTTCCGAGAAGAGATATATGTATCTCTTAAAGGGCCTCGGAATAACATTCCAGGTAACGTTCTTCGCGGCACTCCTCGGTATCCTTTTGGGTATCGTTGTTGCGCTTATAAGATCTTCATATGACAAGCTCAAAGATGAGATGCGCCCCGGCTTTGCCAAGGGACTTCTGGGCTTTTTCAATTTTATCGCGAAGTTCTATCTGACGATCATAAGAGGTACGCCTGTAGTCGTTCAGCTCATGATCGCCTACTTCATCATCTTCGCCGCATCCAACAACAAGGTCTTAGTCGCTATCCTCGCATTCGGTTTCAACTCGGGAGCATACGTTGCCGAGATCATACGAAGCGGCATAATGAGCATCGACAACGGCCAGTTTGAGGCAGGCCGTTCGCTGGGTTTCGGTTACATCAGGACCATGATCCACATAATCATCCCCCAGGCATTCAAGAATGTCCTCCCCGCACTTGCAAACGAATTCATCGTCCTTATCAAAGAGACCTCGGTATCCGGTTACGTCGGACTTCAGGATCTGACCAAGGGTGGAGACATCATAAGATCAAGAACATATTCCGCGTTCATGCCGCTCATCGCGGTTGCGCTCATTTATCTTGTCATCGTCATATTCTTCAGCAGAATGGTGACGCTGCTTGAAAGGAGGCTGAGAAACAGTGACCGCTGAAAAAGGAGACGTAATCATCTCGGTAAAAGATCTTAAGAAATACTACAACGGCGAATCCATAAAGGCACTCGACGGTGTCACGACAGACATCCGCAAAGGCGAAGTCGTAGTCATTATCGGACCTTCAGGCTCGGGCAAATCGACATTCCTGCGTTCGCTCAATCTTCTTGAACGTCCGACTTCGGGAACCATAACCTTTGACGGTGTCGACATTACCTCAAAAGCCACGGATATCAATAAGCTCAGGCAGAGAATGGGTATGGTCTTCCAGCACTTCAACCTCTTCCCTCACCTGACGATCATCAAGAATATGACACTTGGTCCGATCAAGCTCCGCGGCATGTCAAAGGCCGAGGCAGAGCGAAGATCCAAGGTTCTTCTCGAAAGAGTCGGCCTTGTGGACAGAGCCGACGCATATCCTTCACAGCTTTCCGGCGGTCAGAAGCAGAGGATCGCGATCGTCAGAGCTCTTGCAATGAACCCTGACGTAATGCTTTTCGACGAGCCTACGAGCGCACTGGATCCCGAGATGGTCGGCGAGGTATTAGAGGTTATGAAAGACCTTGCGAAAAGCGGTATGACCATGGTCTGTGTTACACACGAAATGGGCTTTGCACGTGAAGTCGGAACACGTGTAATTTTCATGGACTGTGGTAAAATAATCGAAGAAAACACGCCTGAACAGATATTTACCAATCCTCAGAACGAGCGTCTGGTATCGTTTCTTCAGAAAGTGTTGTAATAAAGGGAGGAAATAATTATGTTTTGTGAAAATTGCGGAGCACAGATTGCAGATGGAAGCGCAATCTGCCCTAATTGCGGAGCAGCAGTAAGAGTATCACCCGCTACAGGCGAGGCAGTTCCCGTTGCACCTATCCAGGCACAGCCTGTCGAGCCCGTGCAGCCCATTTACCAGCAACCGGTACAGCCTGTATATCAGCAGCCTGCTTACCAGCAGCCCATCTATCAGCAGCCTGCAGCCGGCGGAAGCAAGGCTCTCGCTATCACCGCTCTCATTCTCGGTATCTGCGGTCTGGTATTCTGCTGGATCCCTGTCTTCGGACTTCTCATCGCTGTCGCAGGTCTGATCGTAGGAATCTTTGCACTTAAGAACCCCAACGGCAAGGGTATGGGAATCACCGGTTTCGTTCTTTCCATTGTCGGAATCGTTATCGGTCTTTCTTACACAATCGCTCTCTTCGGTTCTTCCTCTGCGTTCTCCAAGAACTACAGCTCACTGAGCCGCAGCCTCAGCCGCAGCCGCAGCCGTGCTTCAAGCATTTCCAGAAGCCTTTCCAGGAAGAGGCAGTACGATATCGTTGCTCCTGATGCTAACCTCTATATCGACGGTTATGTAGTATCTTTCGGCGAGTAATCAGTCAGATCAACTAAAAAACAACGGCGTTTCCTTCGGGAAGCGCCGTTTTATTTTTTGAGTGTCTCATCGTAGGAATAATTCTTTTCGAGGAAATCGTCACCTTTGATCGCCTCTGACCTTGAAAGCCCCGGATAGTCCAGCTGTCTCATGACCTCATAGACCGCGACAGCACAGGCATTCGACAGATTGAGACATCTGCACTCGGCTGCCATCGGTATCCTGAAGCACCTGTCCATATTGGCTCTTAAGATCTCACCTGAGATGCCGGTGCTTTCCTTTCCGAACACCAGATAAATCTTTCCATTGTTCCCTGCCTGCCTGAAATCGATCTCCGACGGAGGAACTTTGCCGTATCTGGTCATGAAGAAATACTCGCCGTCATTGGCGGATGCAAAGCTCTTCCAGTCATCGTAGAGCTTGTAATCCGCCCATGTTATGTGATTGGTGGTGGCTCTTCGAAACTTCGGATCTTCGATATCAAATCCCAGAGGCTTGATAATATGAAGGCCGCACCCCGTGGCTACGCAGGTCCTCATTATATTACCTGTGTTCTGAGGTATTTCCGGCTCGAAAAGAACTACGTTGACTTTTTCGTTTCCAACTATATCAGTCATCGTCAATGCCTGCTGCAGCCGTCTTTAAAGAGGGCTGTTCATCTTCTGTCGTGAGCTTGAAATCGCTGATACCGAACGACACGATACCTGTCTCGGCAGCAGCCTCTGCGATATTGAGCATATGATCTCCCAAACGCTCAAAGTCTGTAAGCATCTCTGAATAGATAACACACGCGTCACCGGAGCAGACTCCCGACTTGAGTCTTTCAAGCTGATGCTCACGGTAAACATCGGTAAGATCATCGATCTTCTGCTCCACCTGAGCCATCTTGATGTGGACAGCGGAAGTCTTGGACTTGACCATGGAATTGCATGCTTCGGATATGGTCTTCTCCATCTGGGCAACCTCATTCCTTGCCTTCTCGGAAAGACTGAGCTTCTTTTCTTCGAGCATGCTTGCGTATCCCGAGATATTGACCGCATGGTCACCCATACGCTCAATGTTTCCGGTTATCTTGAACAGCGCGCTCATCGTGACGGCGTCCTTTTCGGACATATCGAACATCATGAGGTGGGAAATATAAAAAGATATCTCCTTATTGAGATAGTCGATGTACTCTTCCCTGTTGTTGATCTCCTCCTGGAGCTTCTCGCTGTTCTCGAGCACCGCGTGGAAGCTCTTCTGGCAGTTCTCGCCGGCAAATATGAACATACGGCCGATCTCGTTGGCTATCGCGGCCGTCAAGACCTCCATACCGAGCAGATGATCAGCTGTAAGCATCTGCGGATTGAGATATTTGAGATACTGGATGCCCTCTTCATCCCCGCCCTTGTCGGGAACGAGCTTCTGAACGAGCTTAACGAAAAGTCCTCCGATAGGGAGCATGATAAGCGTAGTGACCAGGTTGAATGCAAGGTGCATATTTGCAAACTGTCTTGCGACATCATTGGGGCTTATGGCCCTGATCCAGTCGGCAACAGGGAAAATGAACGAGATAGCCGTGAAGATACTCGTTCCGAAAACGTTGAATAAAAGGTGCATCAGACCTGCTCTTCTTGCGTTCCTCGATCCGCTCATGGAAGCAAGCAGAGCCGTAAGACATGTTCCGACGTTAAGTCCGAAGATGATGAACATCGCCTGTTCAAGAGTGATGAGGCTGCCGGATGAAGCGACCGCCATGGCCTGGAGGATACCGACGCCGGCTGCCGAGCTCTGGATGATGATTACGAAAATGATTCCTACGATTATTCCTACGAAAGGATTGTTGATGCCCGAGAAGATCTCCTTAACGATATCGAGCTTGGCAATGGGCGCCATAGAATCCGTCATGAGGCTCATGCTGACAAAGATAAAGCCTAACCCGGCAATGGCTTCGCCTACGCTCTTCATCTTCTTGTCCTTGATGAAGATGCATACGAAAGTGCCGACGAGCGCAATGATCGGTGCAAACATGCCTACGTCAAACGCAATGAGCTGTGAGGTGATATTGGTACCGATGTTGGCACCCATTATGATCCAGAGTGCAGAATAAAGGTTCATGAGTCCGGCGTTAACGAAGCCGATAACCATTACAGTCGTAGCGGTCGAAGACTGGATGAGTGCGGTAACTCCCGCTCCTACGGTGACTCCCAGGATCCTGTTGCCTGTAAGCTTGGCAAGGATCGACTTCATCTTGTTGCCTGCGATGACCTCAAGGCTTCCGCTGGTCATCTTTATGCTATAAAGGAACAGGGCCATTCCGGCACAAAGGCCGAGAAGCGATGTCCAGATATTATCCATAGAAACTCCCCCGTTCAAAGCGTCCGCACGACGCCGATAATTATCCCCTTATACATTTAAAATTGTATAAAAGCAGGGGCCAAAAATACATTGTCAATTCAGACAATATATACTGACAATGCTTATTTCAAGTGGGCATGTTCACCCTGCGGTATCAGTCTTTTTTGCCGCGCGGTCTGATGAATGCGGCACTGACCGCAACAACTGCAATGCCGAGAACAGAGACCAGGATTCCCTGTACAAGATAAGGGTAATGCATCCGGATCTCAGTCCTGCCCTTGTTAACAAAAACAAGGCGGTTGCGCTCCGTGAAGTTGCCCGTGAACATGTCGTGGACTGCCAGAGTCGTGTTAACGTTGTCTTCGGGAGATTCAACAGTGATATACGAAGGATTGTAGCTGATCTCCAGCGGGACAATCTTTCTTTCAGGAAGCTCGTCAGTTGGCGTCTGGGTTATTCCGGACAGCAATGCTCCTATGTTTCTGTCCTTGCTGATTGAGAAATAGTAGGTCAGATTATATCCGACGAAGGTGATGTTCTCATTCTCACCCTTTCCGTAGAACGGGAGCGTCTCGCCTAAGACCTCGGACCAGCCCTCGACTTCGGTAAGGCCGTTCATATATACGGTCTTCCAATGTCTGTATTCATCAGGGAAAAGCGCAACTTCGAAATTGCCTAGCTTCTTTGTTCTCAGTGTCGGGAATCCGTTATCGAACTCGATAGCCTGTGTCTCGACTCCTAGGAACCTGTGGGTATGGCTCTTGGAGTTTACCGGCATACCGTCTGCCAGAATATAGACTTTCGTACCTTTTGAAGAGACCTGTCTGATGATGTCCTCTGCCTTATCGACATTATGGTACTTGAATCCGTCAAGATAGATGATCGGATACTGTGAAAGCTCTTCGACTGTGTAGTCATCAACATATCTGTTAGGAGCTTCCTCGATCGCAGGGAACATCATGGTGATGTAGTATGCGCCGTCTCCGATCGCGAGGCCCTTATATTTGCTGACCGTTCCGAACGGACCGGTTACATCTTTCAATGTAAAGTAAACATATATGCTCTGATCAGCGGCCTTTTCGTAACCTGAAGCTTTGGCAGCCTCTTCAGCCTCGGTCTCATTGTACGGGAAAAACTGAGGTGCATCTTTTTTAATAAGAACTGTATCGCATCCCATTTCTACAAGACGGTCGAAAAGGAAATAGTAATAACCGTAATCAAAAGCTTCATTTAAGCTCGAGATCTGTTTTGAGGTCGATGCAGCTTCCCATCCGGCTCCGAAAGCCTGTGCTACTGTGCCTTTATAATCAGTCAGATAACCGGCACCGTTGAATAGGGCTTTTCCGTCATCCATCAGGGCGATCCTGTTCTTTGTAGCTCCTTTGGCCTCATCGATAAGAGTCTCCTCTTCCATCAGAGTGTAATAGTCCTCTGTCCTTGTTATCCCTTCTTCTCTGGTAAGCATGGGATACAGGGTAAAGCAGTCAGCTATGAGCAAAACCGTTATTACGGCAAGGATCGGACGCTTCAGGCTGTCCCACTCGAGCATCGAGAAAAGTATCATAGCCGAAGCGATCTGAATGAACCTGAGCATCCACATGAACTGTCCGCCCGGAAGCGATCTGATGATAGGGGATGCTGTATTGGAGGTCAGAAGGACGATGATGATGGCGGTGATAAAGCCGGGTCTAGCCCTTCTCTTTGCACCGATAAGGCCAAAGATCGAGATAAGGAAAGAAGCAAGACCAAAATAATAATACTTATATTCGTCTGAGAGCTTAGCTGCCGGATTCAATGTCTTGAAAAGATCCTGGAAAAACTTTTGAGCAGTCTGGTCCGTATTGCCTGAATTGGATATAAGTCCGCCGTTCAATGCGGGATACAGGAAAATGCCGCTCATAAGGAAGCCTGCGACTATCGCAATTATCAGGTCCAGATCCTTATGTCTGGGCTTTTCGAGCCTGGTAGATCCGACAAAGCAGCAGAGCCTGTAAACAATGAAATAGATAATACAGGCGATCGCCACCATTCCGGTATATCCGACGTGGCAGCATGCCATAACGAAAAACATTACGGCTGTTCCGATAAAATCTTTCTTCTTTCCATTCTTGAGATATTCATTAATAAACAGAAAAACCAGTGGGAACAATGCCATGATAAGACTTCTCGGAAGATTGCCTTCATTGAACAGTACATTGAGGCCTGTAGGCATAAAGAACCATAAGATACCTGCTATAGCTCCAAATACCGGTCTGTTTTTTCTAAACCCGGCAATGTTCCAGGTAATTGCACCTAAGAGATAGATGAAGCCGCAATATACCGCATACCCGCCGAAGATATTGGCAGTATCGGAGAACTGCGGGATAAAAGCCGCGATCCAGCGGCAGAATGCCATAAGGTATGCTGCCATCGGCGGCCAGTAACGCATCAGCTCTACGCCATTGTACCAGGCAGGATTATATAGCGGCCAAATATTACCTTTGCTTATTTCGTTAAAGATCCATTCGCCTCTGTACACATGGTACATAGAGTCAAAGCCTTTAAAAAGAAGAGCATTGCGCTTAACAAACCAGACGACCAGAACAGTGACCGCCAGATTGATCAGTATATCAGCGCAGATAAACAGTGCGCGCTTTATTCTGTCAGCCCTTGTATCCACTGCCCTCCTCCAGGCGCGCAAGAGCGGCCTCCACGCTGTCAGCATCTTCATCCTCGGAACCATCTCCGACCTCAGGGAATCTTACACCGTAAGTTCTTACCGGGGTCTCACTTCCCTCAAATCTTCTCAAGTGGAAGTCAAACGGTTTTACCGCTTCGGAGATGTTGCTCGCGAAATACTCGGTGATGTTCTCAAGCGAAGGAATGATAGCCGTAAACGGTTCGATCTCATTCATGATGCGGTCCTGGTACGGCTCGAAAACCGCCATGATCGCCTTCTCGGTATCGGTAAATTTGACTATGCTGTCGTTCCTTGTATAAACGGTAGCGACAAACTCCCATGTATGAGGGTGTGTCTTACCTTTCTTGCCGTCAAAAACGACGAAATGGTTAGCATTGAGATATGCTTTGATCCTGTAATACCTGAGCATTATTATTCCTCCCTGTTATTCAAGTCCTGAGAGCCGCCCACCACGAGTGTCCTGTAAACAGTAAGCGCACCCGTTGCCGCACTGGCCTCAAGAGACCTGACTTCTATGCCGGAGTCAACGACTCCCCTCTTCCACTCCGTTACCGTGTTGTCGAAATACTTAAGAGCATCTTCTTTCTTGAGTTTTCCGAATACGAGAATGTAATTGTCCCTGCTGTATCTGAGCCATACGACGCCTTTTCTGAACTTCTCGTGATAAGCATCATAGAAAGGGATCATCCTGTCAGTGCCGAGCTTAACGTCAACAAACGTGCACGGATAGATCTTCCTCTCCTCGATCCTGTGGATGAGGTGCATTATCTTGCCCTCGCCCGTGATGATGGCCGTTGAATTTCTTCCCATTACGGCATTGTCGAGGAAATCGATGTATTTGTTCAGCTGGGTGTTCACGGCACGGATGTCCTGAGCTTTCTTTCTCTCACCGGACAGGCGGATGGCAAAGAAAATGCAGGCGATCAGCACGATAGCCACCATGAGGATGATATCGATGAGCAGATACAGCTTGCTGCTTAAGTATGCATTGTTTGTCAGCATGACATCGTAGTCAGTAAGCAGGCAGAGACGGTATTCCGTGCCGGCATACTCGAAAATGATGCCCGATGCGACATACTTAAAACCTTCAAGTCTTATTATCGAATGGGTGACTTTGCCCTTCCTGAGCGTTCCCAGAAAGCTCTGTGCGCTCTGTGTGTTATAGAAAGTGTCTGTTGAGAATGTCTTATAAACGTCTGTCTCGTTGATGCTCTTAACAAAAAGGAAGTACTGTGTGTTATCGAGTGTCCAGTATCTCTGCGATGTGGAGTCGAGCATTTCGATAGTATCTTCAACGAATTTGTCGCCTGCAACATCACCGTAGCGTTCGATCTGTCTTGCTACGATCTCGACATAACCGTCCTGTTCCTGCGCATAAAGCTCAGCAACGCCTTGCTCATAGTTGACTATCTCCCACCAGGCAAATGCCGACAGCAGGATTGCTATGAATACTGCGCCTATGGTAACAGCCGCCACATATTTCGTTCTGGAATTACTCATTATACCGGTCCTCGTAGTTAATACTGTTTCTGAATCTCTTTATTCCGTTTGATAAACCTCTGAAGCACGACCTGAGCGTCGTCATGAACTTATCCATTTCCCTGGTGAGCGTATCTGTCTTCCATGAACTCTTGGTGTTCATGCTGTTGATGATACCCGCAAGTCTTATGAAGAAGACCACAAAGTTATAGAAAGGCAGAAGCGCAACCGCCAGACGCTGTTTGCGGTAATACTTCCTTATCTCCGGGAAGGGCTTCAGCAGATAACATGCGATATGGAAATATAAGAATCCGCACAGGATATAGAAAAGGAATATCGCAACGAGCGAAGTAATGACGACCACGCTGGAATAACCGTTGGTCATCAGATAGATCAGAGCCAGATACCAGATCATTCTCGGGAATGCGAAAGTATGGTCGAAGAGCAGTGTCCTGATATTTACGTCCCTTGAGAATCTCCAGGGCTTGAGCTTGCTCTGCGGATAGAGCCGGGCAACCTCAAGAGAGCCTCTCTGCCATCTCTGACGCTGTGTATAGAGCTTGTTAACGTCTTCTATAGGATCGGTGAAATAAAGGGCATCAACACAGATGCCTACCTTCTGATTGAGGAGGTAACGCATCTGGAACGTGATCTCCGTATCTTCTGATATAGTCTCGGTGTTATAAAGGTGTGATTTTCTGATGGTATCGAGCCTGAATGCGGAGAACGCACCTGACAGTGTGTACATCCTTCCCTTTTCGGAAGCATAGTTTCTTCCTGCGAGGAATGCCTGAGCGTATTCACAGAATTCGAGGCGTCTTAAGAGCCTGCCCTTGAAGGTCTTGACCTTCTCGATCTCGTCAGGTCTTGTAAGGATGGAACCGGTAAGACACGATACGTCGGGCTCGTTTTCCATGTGTCTTACCATTCTGGTAAGAGCTGACTTTTCGAGCGTGCCGTCAGAATCGATATTGATCATGTACTTGCCGTGGCTGTTGTAGATCGCAAGATTAAGGGCACGTGATTTGCCCTGTCCGGAGTTGAGCCACGACATCCTTAACTCTCCGAATTCCTTCTGTGCTCTTACAAAAGCGTCAAAACTGCTGTCCGAACTCTTGTTATTGACTATATAGATCTCCATGTGCTCGTTCGGATAATCGCTCTCATGGACAGATCTGAGGCATTGCTCAAGGCTCTTCTCGGAATTGTATACCGGTATGACGAGAACTATATCGGGCCAGACGATAGGATCTTCGTCATTCTTATGCTTATTTCTGTGGACCAGGAGCGAAAAGAACGAACCGATCGAAGGTATGACCTCAACAATGATCGGGATGATGATCCAGGCAACCCAATAGAAGAAAGGATTAATGAAGTTCGTCATAAACTCGTTCATGCTTTTTCCTCCGGCTGTCCGGCTTCATCTTCGTTCTTGTCTCCCGCAATATTGTAAGAGAACCCTCCGGTCTGAGTCCTCTTGATCTGAGGTCTCGTAAACACATAGAAATACAAGGCGACCTGAAGAAGATAGAAGACTATCCTTCCGATGAATGTATGTGCCACATAGTAAAAATCCGTTCCGAAGAAATAGATGAACAGGCAGATAACTGTGATCCTGAACGCATTTGTGATTATCGTGTAAAGTGTTCCGATTATCCCTATATAGATACGCTCGGGAATCTTGTAAACGGAGAAAAGGAACAGGAGCGACAGGAACGCGGATATCTCGATAACACCGGAACACTCAAGGTCTATATTGACCGTGATGGCTCCTTTGGCCGATTCAATGAAGATAACGCCGTATCTGAAGTAAGCCTGGAAAACGCCGGTCACCTTGCCGATGATCCCCGCAAGTGCCGTAACGAGACGTGCAAGAGGCACCGTTACAACGGGACGCACCAGTATCATGAGAATCAGGAATGCGCCGCAGGAACCGGCGAGATAACGCCAGAACTTAAGTCCTGCCCTGCGCAGGATTTCAAGCAGACCTATCCACAGTGCGATTGCCAGAACGGCTAAAACTATCTTCAAGCCTGCCTTCTCTTCCTACGTGTGAAAACGTAATACGAACCTGCGGCTACTGATGTGAGCGCGAGAGTAAAGACAGGACCGGTCGAGATTCCCGAAGCTACGAGGGGCTCTTTACCGACACGGTGGAAATATACTTTAAGCTCGCCTGCTGAAGATAGAGACAGTCCGAGTTTCTTTGCCAGAGCCTCGGTATCAATGCTGAACTCCGTCTCATCGACATGTGTTCCGACAGTGAGGTACTGATATCCGTAGAAGATATCGCCCTGACTGATATTGTTCATGTTGGTTGTCTGATGCCAGCCCGTAGGTTCGAAAAGCGCGAACTTGTATGTACCGGGCTTATAGTGTTTATCCTGCTCTGATGAATGCCAGTTGACGTTGCCGTTATCATCTACGAGGCAGGCCATCATCTTGGTCTTTCTGCCGTTGAGGCTTACCGTGATCTCAAGGAACTGATTACCGTCATACCATGCGAAAGGCGGATCGAAATCGTTGGTATATGCATGAACGTAGACAGTCTTTGCATTTTTCTGATAAATGGCGCCTTCAGCATCTGAATAGGTATGTGAAGCACCGTTTGTATCGTATTCGATTACCTGGTGCGGATAGTTCTTCCAGTCCTTGTAGTCACCGTCGATCTTGATCTTGCTGCCGTCATTGTCGGAGCTGTCGTGCCCTCCGCCCGGATTGTCCGGATCGTCCGGAACCTGTTCGGGATGAAGGTTGGCAACATCCTTTACGATGAGGTCACCGAGATAATAACCGAAAGATATCGTCCTCTTGTAATCAGGAAGGATCGATGTGGGAATGGCAATCTCGAGGAGAGAAGGCTTTCCCCATTCAGAGTATTCATTATTGACTGCGACCTTTACACCGCCGTTATCGGATGTCAGTTCAACACCGGTCTTCTTGTTGACGACCTTGACCTTGTTGCCTGCACTGCCGTTATTCTTCAGAGTGACTACAACATCAAGACCTGTATCTGTCTGGATTACGAAGTTACCTGCTTTATTGGGACCTGACCATGAAGATGAATTCTGCTGGAACTCGTCGATATAAAGATAGATCCATTCGCCGTCCCATACGATGGCGCCGTTATTTACATAGCTGTTCTCTGACTTGGAGAAATCATGTTTGACAACACTGTCCCAGTCGCTGAAATTACCGTCGATCTTGATCCCGTTATAAGTTCCCTTTGCAGCTCTTCTGCTTGCGACTGTCGGCTTGGTGCTTTCTGCGGGCCCGGCAGCCTCAGAAGGCTCGGTTGATTCAGTGGGTTCGGTGGATTCGGCAGGTTCGGTTGACTCTGTCGGTTCAGTAGTTTCAGCAGGCTCGGCAGATGTCTCTGAAGGAGCCGCTGTCTCAGATGATTCAGAAGGTTCTGTCGGCTTTGCGGACTCTTCGGTCTGCTTAGTCTCTGAAGGAGCTGTTGTTTCCTTTGTCTCCTCAGTCTGTTTGGATGTGGAAGAGGGTTCGGTTGCTTTGGTTGTCTCTGCCGGCTTGGTCTGTTCTGTCTCTTTTGAAGTCTCGGAAGGTTTTGCAGCCTCTGTTGCCTTAGTCGTCTCGGAAGCCTTCGGTTTCTCGGTCTCCTTTACACTCTCAGAAGCCTTAGCGGGAGCCTTTGTCTCCTTTACGGTCTCCTTGACAGTCTCTTTTGCCTTTGTCGCTTCAGTCTCCTGGATCTCTTCGTCAGCGAAAACAGTAAAAGACGGTGCCGCAGATGCCGGTACCGCCAAAAGGATCGCCAAAGAAGCTGCCAGTGCAGTCAGCTTTTTTGCTATTCCGTTTGCAACCATAAATACTAATACCCCTAATAAATTAAGACCACCAAACGTAGATATTATAAAGGAGGAAAATCGAGATTTAAATAGAATATGAACAAATTGTTAATAGCAAAATATCAAAAATTCGTATAAAAATTGCCGATTGTTTGACACATTTTGCACTATGGTTAAAAATATTTGTATATTCGCTGCAAAAATCGTGCTAAAAAAAATATCAAGATGGCAAGAATTGTTGAAACAGCTTACGGAAAGATATCGGGCATCTCTGTCAACGGATGTTCTGAATATCTTGGTATCCCGTATGCTAAGGCGCCAATATCCGATCTGGCCTTCCGCCATCCAGAAGATCCCGAACCCTGGGACGGCATCCTCAAGGCCGAAAAGGGCAGCAGAAATTCCATTCAGGGCTACAGTTCACGTCATTACATAAGTTACACGGGCCAGGACTGCCTTTACATGAATATCTGCGTGCCTGATGATGCGGGCACGGATCTCCCGGTACTCGTCTGGATACACGGCGGTTCTTACGCAACCGGCGGCACCGGAAGGATAAACGAACAGTCCGACAATATGGTCTACGACCTGACGCGCTTTGCCAGAGAGACCGGTGCCATCCTTGTTGACTTCAATTACAGGCTCAATCTCTACGGCTTCATGAACCTTAACTGCCTCAGCCCGAGATTTGACATGAACTGCGGTCTTTATGACCAGATCAAGGCTTTGGAATTCATTCATACGAATATTGCTGCTTTCGGCGGAGATCCCGGCAACGTAACTCTTTTCGGTCAGTCATCGGGCGCGGCATGCATCCTTGCACTGATGACGATGCCCGAGGCAGAGCCTCTTTTCGCGAAATCGATAGTACAGTCTGCCTGTGTTGACTCATTCTGGTCGCCCGAACAGAGCCAAAAGCTCACAAAGATGTATTTCAGGATGATCGGATTAAGTACTAAAAAGCCCGAAAAGATAATGTCAGCTGATCCGGTGAAGGTCTACAGGGCAAACAGGAAGATCAAGATCCGTGTCAGAGCCGGCGGTGAAGTCACCTGCGTATTCTCGCCCGTGATCGACGGAAAGACCTTAAAGGACTACCCCCGCAAGCTTGTCACCGCTTCATCCAAGCCGATGCTGATAGGAACGGTAATGCACGAGGCGGATCTTTTCACGAATGGACTGCCGTCATTTATCCTGCCTTACGCTCCGCATCTATTCAAGCTCGGAACCAAATGGGGAAAAAACTTAAGACGCCGTCTGTCAGATGACCTTACAGATAAGGTGTATAAGAAACCGGTTCTTGATATCGCTTCTTCTTATAAAGGAAATATCTGGGTTTACGATTACCGGTATGCAAAAAGATGCCGCCATGCGGATGATGTTCCCGTGCTGTTCGGATCTAAGACCGAGCCGGACAGGCAGGCAAGTTCGCCGGCAAACTCTGCTCTTGACCCCGAGCGTGATGCACTCGGAGTTACCCTCCGCCGCGTCTGGGGAGATTTCGCGCGTAACGGAGAGCCCGGATGGAAACCCTATAAGGATTCCTCCGAGATACACATTTTCCAGTGAGATTATCTTAGAAAAGCAGGACTGCGAGCGGTCCCCTGCAAGCGAGAACGAAGATCGCAAAAATGGCGATCAGGATGATATTAACAACAAATCCCAGCCAGTCGTGCTTGATAGAAGCCAAAAGGCAGAGACCTCCGATGACTGCAAAGAAATCAACGCAGACGACAACATTCTTGATAAGGCAGCTGTCGAGATAGTCTTCTTTCCTGAATTCCTCAGCGCTTCTGGCAGGCTTGAGGAGCTCATTGATCGTATCGGTCTCATCGAAAGACTCTATCGGAAGAGTACCCTGATAATCCTTTGTCTCATCGCCATAGAACTCGACAGTGGTGTTTGTCAGGCGTCTTGCGCGGACCTTGTCGCCTTTCTTGAGATCCAAAGGCTGCTGTTCGGACGAGGACTGAACCACCGTGTCTACGGTAAGCGTGAGCTTAAGCTCGTTGGCAATGGTAATAGATGCGTTGTTAAAGTCGGTCTCACCCTTCTTATGCGCAGGAAACCAGCATAAAAAGAAGATACATGCTGTCTCCAAAAGTACCACTAAGAGCAATATGATTCTTTTCATTAAATAATAGTCCTCATAATAATGTCGCTTGCGCGCATACGAACACAATTATATACCCTTTTTGGGAAAATATAAGAATAAATGATGATTTGGTAAGATAATTGCCACAGAAAGGACTTATTTTGCCTTTTTGGTCCATTCCTTCTCGATATCGGTGTTGTTCGTCTCGAGTATAAGGGTATTGCCTTCTATCGTATATCTGATGTCTCCGTTAAGCGTCCTGATGATGGCCCTGCCGTCAAACGTGTGCTCAATCGTGTAAGGAGCGCTTCCGTTCTTGTCGGTCATGGTGTTGTTTTCCCTGAATACCATGGTCTTTGCCTTTTTGCCCTTACCCGTGACCCATGTTCCGATAAGCTGGGGATCCGTCGACCTGATCCTCAGGCATTCGACACTCGGTATCTCACAGGGAACGATCATGCCGGAAGAGAAAGTAAACGTCTTGTTTGAAGAGTATTCCCCCGCAAAATAGCTTATCTTATATTCGTCTCCGGTCTCGGGAGTGATCTTTATTGTCTTCTTGCCGGTATCCGGATCGGAATATCTGAAGCTCTGCGTCTTTCCGGCGCAGGACTGAAAGCCCGTACCGTCGGTATTGAATACCAATGTATAGAAGACATTGCTCTTGCCTGTTTTTACAACGCCCATCCAGGTGCCTTCGAAAGCCTGTCTGATCATGAGGGGATCCTCGGTGGTCTCAGAAGTGGTCTCGGCGGTCGTGGTAACGGAAGCCTTGGGTGTGGTCTCGACCCAGGTGGTATGTACCGACGATGTGCCTGTCGTCTCCGCAGGCTTTGTGCGGCAGCCTGAGACTCCCGTAATAAGCAAAGCCGATGTTATCAGAGCGGCTGTTGTAAAGATCTTTCCTTTGAACATGGGTCTATTATACTCTTTATCCGGGAAAACCCCGCCGAATATTACGCGGCCGAGATCCTCTTCTGTCCGCCCGGATTCATATATGCGCTGCCGATAACGCCTTTGAGGTTATTCTTGTAGTAGTCCATCAGTATCTGGAAATCAAGCCTCGGGTCCATCTTGACGCGTTTGCACTCCTTGAACATGTTGAAGCCGTCTTCACCGTTCCAGATAAGGCTCATATATGAAGTAACCGTGTATGTCTTCTTGGGATCGATCGCGGTTCCGCCGATCTTGACATTGCTAACCCTGCGCTTGCCCTTTATCTCATGGAGCCTGCCTTTTTTGGTCTTGCATGGGGTCTTTACCTTCTTATCGATCTTGAAAGTGATGCCTGACACCTGAAGGAATGAGGAATTCGCGTCCGGGTATGAGCGGCATGCCCACTCAAGTGCGTCAAGGATCTGCTGTCCCGTGGCACTTACCGTGATGGTCTTTTTGCTTGCAGGGAGAACGCCGAACATTGTGCGGAGCGAAATATCGCCTGCATTGATCTGATCGACGAACTTCTCGCTGGCGATAAACGCGACATCAGATCCCGTACAGATCCTGAACGCATCAGCTGCAAAGTCGCCAAGATTGGTCTCGGTCTTTGTGATGACCCTTACCGGCGTGCCGTCTGAATGGACATGGTTGGGATCATTGACATAAAGAGTCTTATCCGAAGTCCCCTGCTTGCCGTAGAATATCGTCCTATACTCGGCCATAGCCTTATCGACTTCTTCGCTCATCTCATTTTCGATGCCGAAAAGCTCTCTCGCGCTGACCGAACTGGACCAGTGCCACAGACCCACATCCACACCGCCTGTCTCGGCGGATATCCTGGCGTAGCCGACCCTGCTGAACTTGCTTCCGATACCGATCCTCGGTACGATCTTTCCTTCAAGATTTATATACTCGAGTCTGTTGGCATCATGGCTGTGGCCGTCAAGGAACGCATCTACGCCTTTAGTGTTGCGTGCGAAGAATGAGACATCATCGTAATACTTATATTTCTTGGCATGTCCCAGATGCGAGATAACAAAAACGTAATCCGCGCCTTCCGCTCTGGCGGAATCGACACTGGTCTGGATAGCGGCAAGGAGCTTCTTTCCCGCGCTGCCGCCCCTGAAATCGTAGATTATCTTTCCGTTCGAATCCTTGAAAAGATTCTCCGAATAGTAGTATCCCATCGTCTTTGGAGTCGTAACGCCTACAAAGGCAAGCTTTTTGCCCCTGACTTCCTTTAAGACATAGGGCTTGAATATCTTCTGCCCGTTTTTTGTTATATTGCAGGACAGGAAAGTATATTCTGCAAGCTTGCTCACTTCAAGGAATCTGTCGGGACCGTATGCGAACTCGTGATTTCCCGGTGTTGCAAAGTCGTATCCCATCTTGTTCATGAGCTTGATGACCTGCTCGCCCTGGGTAACCGTTCCGAACATCTCTCCGTGGCCTTCGATCTCGTCGCCGTCGTCAACTAAAAGGACCTCGCATCCTTCCTTCTGGAACTTCTCGCGGATGCGCTGGAGTCCTGCATATCCGAATCCCTTCTGGGGGCTGCAGTGCACATCGCTCGTTACGAGGATAACGATATCGTTGCTCTTTTTCTCTGACGGTTCTTCTGTTCCCGAAGACTCCTCCGGCCCGGAAGATTCCGCAGGAACCGCAGCCGGTCCGGAATTCGACGTGACTATGACAGGCGTGCCGGAAGGTGTGGCGTTGTTCTCTTTGCAGGCACCGAACGAAAAAGCCAGTGCTGCAAGGAGCAGTGCGGTTGCTGTCAGTCTAAAGAATTTCTTCACATCTTCCTCCGGTCGGTATCATTATCTGCGACAGATTATTTTACCACAGTTTCAGGTTTGTCCTTCTTGATCTGGGGTTTACTGCTGAGCTGCTTCATCAGATACGGGAACGAGAGCATTGATGCTATAACCGTAACGAGCAGTGTCGCGGTTGCCGCGCCCATGATGCCGTAGTTCTTGATGAAGAAGTAATCCAGGATAAAGTTGGATATCGCCGCCACAATACTGACGATAAGGTTGAACTTGACCTTGCCAAGTGCCTGCAGGATGTTTGTGCTGGTACTGCGGAACGTCCCGAGGAAAAAGAAACTGATGGCAAGCACGCGGAATACCGGCACGCCGTCAAGATAATTGGGTCCCCACAGCAGCATTATCGCGATCCTTGCGAAAGCAAACATCAGCAGTGAGATGGTGCCGCACAGCGCCGCCATTGAGAAAAAGAGCTTCTTGGCGTTCTTTACGACCCACGCCCTGTCCTCGGAATGCTCGATGAACAGAGGCAGGAATACGACAAGGATACTCGCAGGAACAAAGTTCAGGTTCTCCGGCACCAGTGCCGCGACCTTATAGGTTGCAAGTGGAAGCGCGTCAGCGACCAGGAACGTGATAAGAAAGATGTCGATCCTGTAAAGTATCGTATTCAGAGCCGAAACGCCTCCGCTGAAAGCGGCATATCTGACGATCTTCTTTGTTCTCTCGGGATCTGCAGGCTGAGTCTTGCGGAACGGAATGTACTTTTTGGTAAAGATGAATCCTATGACCGCAGTAATGAAGTATGAGAGATAACGGCCGGCTATGGTTCCGGGAATACCGAAGAAGAAACTTCCGGCAGAAGCCAGGATCATATAGGATATCGAGTTAATGTTAAGGAGCAGCGCATAACGCTTGTTCTCTTTTCTGGTACGCAGAACGATCGCGAAATAGTCGGTGAAGAAATAGACAAGCGGCATTGCGGCAAGTCCCAGGATATAAGGTCTTGTCTCTTCAATGCCGAGATTGCCCCAGCAGGCATAGCAGAATATGCCGATGCTGATAAGGACATTGATCAGGAAGCCGTACCTGATCGCGAACTTGTATGTCGTCCGCCTGGTCTCCTCGTCTTCTTTTTCCGAAGCGAAAAACAGGGTCGCGCTTGAGATTCCGAAGCCGTTGAAAAGGATTCCTATCTGGAAAACGTTGAAAGCACCCGAGAACAGTCCGTAGCTGTACTTGCTCATTATCTTGACGATAACGATGCTCGATAAGAAGGCTATCAGTTTGTTTATCGATGTGGCCCCCATAATGTGGAAGAGGCCTGTCTTAACCAGTGCTTTAAACTTTTCCCAATACTTGCGCATTAATCTCTTTACTTCTCCATATACAGCAGACCGAACGTGCCGGGGCCGCAGTTGACCGAGACGGCAGGCGAAGCCAGCTTAAAGTATATCTCATCAAAATGCTGATACTTCTCGACCTGTTCACGGATCCAGTCAGTATCACGCTTGGTAAGACCTACATAGGTGATGAACAGTATACTCGTATCGATCTTGGCTGCGTTAGTCAAAACTGAATTAATATACGATTTCCAGGCGTTTTCCCTGGCACCGAAAAAGGTCATGCCGACACCCATATTACCATTACGGAGCCTTAATACAGGTCGTCCCATGAGAGACTTTATGATATTGGCCGTACCGTTTCCGACCTGTCCCGCTCTTGCGAGGAAGTCGAGATTGTCAACGATAAAGCTCGTGTGGATCTTCTTCTTGTAGACCTCGATCTCTTTTACTATCTCTTCGGCAGAAAGACCCGCTTCGGCCATTTTCGCGGCAACGACTGCCATCAGGCCCTGACCGCTCGATAAGTGACCGGAATCGATAACGAAAACGTTATCGAATGATTTCGATGCCTCGAGAGCCGGCTGGAATCCGCTGTGCTCGATCTTGCTCGAGATAGAGATGTGGACGATGTTGTTGGCATAGGTGAGCTGCTTTGCAAAGAACTCTTCCGCCTCCCTGATGGTCGGGCCGTGAGGAAGAACGTTGTGGTTGGGATCTTCCATGTACTTGAGTACGCCAAGCGTATCGATCTCTTTTCCGTCCTTGAAAAGTCCCTCGTCCGTACGGACCTTATGAGGAATGACCGCGATCTGGTATTTCTCGATGAGTTCGGGTGACAGATCGGCGACGCTCTCCGTAGTGATGACGATGCTCTTACGCTTTTTGGTGCCGCTCATCCATGAGATCGACTCCTGTGCGATCTCGCTCCTGTTGCCGGTGATCCTTACGATTTCCTTGGGCAGGTGGCTATACAGCTCGTTTTCGAGAGCTTCTCCGCTGACAGGCTTTGCAAGGTAACCGTCGAAATTCTCACGTGCATAGAGCGCCCTGTTCTCTTCGTCGGCATTTGCGGTGAGGATGATTATCGCAGTCTCGCGGCATCTTCCGCCCGTCTGGTCTTTGATCCTTCTCCTGCACTCTACGCCGTCCATTTCGGGCATAAGGTGATCCATGAAGATGACATTATACTTGATGTTCAGGGTCTTCCTGAGCGCTTCGGCACCGCTGGTCGCGGTATCGATCCGGACCTTGGTATCACGAAGGAGCTTGCTGACTACCATGAGGTTGGCCTCGTTGTCGTCAACTACGAGGATCCTTGCCTCAGGAGCTTCGAACTTAGGTGTGTATTCCTTCTTATCAGGTTTTACCGCCTTCGAGAAGTCATGCTTGCCCACGGTTCCGTCTCTTTCGATACGCTGCGGGATCTCGATGATGAATGTCGAGCCCTTCTTATAAACGCTGTTGACGGTGATCTTGCCGCCCATGAGGTCTACAAGCTGCTTGACGATGGAAAGACCAAGGCCCGTACCCTCGATGTGCTTGGTCACGGTCTCATCGACTCTCTTAAACGCGGAGAACAGATAAGGGATATCCTCCGACTTGATGCCGATACCGGTATCGGAGACCATGTAGATCATGTTGCAGATCTTGCCGTCTGTCTTCTCGCACTGTACAGAAAGTGAGACCGAACCTTCCTTGGTGTACTTGATGGCATTGTTGATGACGTTGATAAGGATCTGCTTGATCCTGACCTCATCACCGACCAGTTCGGCCGGAATGTCAGGAGATACGTCGACATTGAAATCGAGCTTTTTGTCTTTGGCTCTGATCCAGAGCATTCCGACGATATCCGACAGCATGTCTCCCGTGTGGTAAGGCTCGATCAGGAGCTGCATGCTTCCCGACTGGAACTTGCTCATGTCAAGGATATCGTTGATGAGGTTGAGCAGAAGCTTGCCTGCAGCCTTGATGTTGACGGCATCTTCTATTACTTCATCGCTTACGTCCTCACGAAGGATCATCTCGTTGAGTCCGATGATGGTGTTGATGGGTGTCCTTATCTCGTGGCTCATGTTGGAGAAGAAGCTGTTCTGCGACTTGTTGAGCATGTAGATCTCCTGACGCTGCTTCTCTGCCGTTACGAGCTGCTCGTTCAGCCTGAACCTCGTATAAGACATTATCATGCCCATTACGACCTGGAAGACCGAGAAGATGAGGAAGTTTGCCATCTCGTTCGGTTCGATCGATCCCAAAGTCACCGCATAGTAAAGGAATGAGATGACTGCGATATTCGATGTGACGGCGACTCCCACATACACGAGCGGGTTGAAATAAACGCAAAGAGGAACGACAAGCGCTACCGTCATGAAGAGAGTCGTGTCAACCGTACCTCTTGCCATATAGTTGACGACCATGAGCGAGATTACCCAGATGTAGAGCGACACGCCCATGAAGTGGTTCAGCACGAAGACCGTACGGTATCTTGCCGCGTAGTCCTTCATTGCGTGATGCGCGCCGATGATCCAGATGGCGGCGATCAGGATGACCCATGCATAGCAGATCTGGTGGTACAGCACTGTGGTTCCGCCGAAATACTTCGGATAAACGATCGTCAGCACCATGAACGTGACAGCCGCGATAAGCGTTATGATCATCGTTACATAAGTAGGCGCTACCGACTCATAATAAGCGGATTTAGTTGCTTCGCGGTCGTTTGACGCAGGCTTGAAAAGATATCTGAACATGTTTTTCATACCTTGTCACCTCCGTCATTCTCAGGCTCAAACTCGAAAACATCGTCTTCTTCGTCATTATCCTCAGACAAAAGCTGATCCCTGATATCAGCTGTGATGCGCCCGTAATCGCGGATCATCGCCTCGTGATTCTCAAGGATATAATTCTCTTCGTTATTCTTGGCTGCCATCTCCAGAGCTTTTGCCTTTTCGGACAGATCAGCAATGCCTATCATCTTTGAGGTGCTCTTCAGAGCATGTACGAGTATCTCGTAATTATGCCAGTCACGCAGAGAGAAATACTTCTTCATATTGCCGATCTTATCTGCGGACTCGGTTGCAAACTGGATCAAAAGCGACTTATAGAAGTCTCTGTCGCCGACGCAGTACTTTAATCCGCCGTCTGTATCAATGCCTGACTTTCGCAGTTCGGCTATGAAATCTTTCTCTTCTTCCCTGACGGGAGCCGGTTCTTCGGCAGGTTCATCGGGAACGTCTTCCGTTACGCCGCTGGCATCGACATAAGACAATGCAGACTTCGGAAGGACCTGCTTCAATACTCTCTCGAGCTCGTCAGTCTCGACAGGCTTGCTGACAAAACCGTCAAAACCTTCGGCAAGGAACATCTGCTTGGCGGAGCTCATCGCATTTGCGGTGAGAGCAACTATCGGGATCGATCCGTTAAGGCCTGCGACATCCGTTCTTATGCGTTTCATCGCCTCAACGCCGTCCATTCCGCTCATCATGTGGTCCATGAATATGATGTCAAAGACCTTTTCGCGGCAGATCTCAATTGACTCCTGACCGGATGTCGCGGTAAAGACTTTCATTCCGTATCTGCCGAAGATGCTCTTGGCAACGACGAGGTTCATCGACTCGTCATCTACGACGAGCGCCCTTACGCCGTCGCAGCGCAGTATCCTGACCGTCTCTTCCTTGCTTCCCACTGTGGAATTCAGGATGGATACGACAGGGAAACAGTAGAACGGCTTTTCGAGGATCTTAACATGCGTATTCTTCGGAAGACGGATGCCCTCGTTCGCAACGACCGCGACGACCATTTCCTTCGCAAGGTTCTCGATAAGGTCGACGTTATCGTTATATTCCTCTTCTGCAATGAAAAGGTGTGTCAGATGCACGGAGTTCCTGAGAAGCTTCAGGTTGGAAGCGTTATTGACACGGTGCATCTGGATTCCGAGGCCCTTGACGATATTAAGTACCATGGAGTTGTAATAATCTCTTACGGCCGGGTGATCGTACTTCTCGAAATGCAGGAAGGCACCTACGCAGAGCTTATCGGGCGCCGCAACGGACATGCAGCTGCCGGGGTCTATCACCTTCTGCGGAATACTGACGCATACGGTCGTACCGACATCGGGCTTGCTCTCGATCGTCATGAAGCCTCCGAGGAGCGATACAAAGCCGGAAGCGATAGCAAGGCCAAGTCCAAGGCCGCCGCCCTGACGTGTCCTGGAAGAATCGGCCTGATAGAAGCTGTCATAGACCTTTTCGAGCTCATATTCGGTCATTCCCTTACCGGTATCGGTTACCTCTATGCAGAGGTTGACGCCGTAGTCATGCGGCTCAGACGTGATGCGGACATATACGCCGCCCTTCTGGGTGTACTTAAGGCCGTTGGTTATAAGGGCCCTTAAGATCTTCTTTATCTTGGCAACATCTGAATTCATGACAGCCGGGATAGAAGGATCGACGTCGATTATGAGCTCGATATTCTTGGACTTGTACTGCTTAATATCGGTTACGATGTCGTGAAGGACAGAAGACATCATGTAGTCTTCGTTGTTGCATACGGCCTTCTTACGGTCGAGCTCTGAATAATCCAGAATGTCGCTGATCTGTTCTGCAACCTTGCGTCCGGAATCCCTTACCGCGATAAGATCGCCTTCGACTTCACGGTGTCTGGACTTGTCGATGCAAAGGCTCGTAAGTCCAATGATCGCGTTTACTGGGGTCCTCAGCTCGTGTGAAACGTTTGCGAGGAAGTCATTTAAGTGCTCGGTCGCTTCGGTAAGCTGCTCTACCTCGTCCTTGGACTGGTTCAGCACATGCATCCACTGGTCGATGATCGCCTTGGCAAACCACCCTACTATAAATACCATGACCGCATGAAGGATCAGGCGCGAGATAACCAGGGCGTCAAACGTCTCTCCGTTTTGGAACATGACAAATATCTCATATGCCATCGTTACGTAGTATGTGAACTGGCACAGGAGTATCAGGGATTTCTTTCCCGTCATGGTATGCAGCATTATTATCGCCGAGATGACGAGTGCCAGATCAAACGTACTCGTCTGATGAATGCCATAGAAAAAGAAACACCCCATCATGAGTATTGCAAAGAGCCAGAGGCGTATGATCGAAGGGGTGTTGTGCCTGATATGGAGGACCCATGCGGCGATAATGCCGGTAACTATGAGCAGAAGCGCCCATTTCTCCCATCCGAGAAGGAGTGATTCAGCCACAAGGATAGATGCAAATACCGTGTAGCTGACCAATATCGTCAGATGCGAAGATTCGAACAGATCGATGTATTCTTTTTTCTTGCTCATACTGCTCACCCTCTCAGCCTGTAATCTTTATCTTCATCGATTATTTCGAGCATGATCTTTGCAAACTCCGGATCAAACTGCGTTCCCGAGCCGTCCCTCAACTCTTCTTTTATCTTTTCCTGAGGCAAATGGCTTCTGAACACCCTGTCGGAAGACATTGAATCATAAGCATCTGCCACTGCGATTATCCTTGCTTCTTCAGGGATCTGCTCGCCTTTGAGGCCGGAGGGATAACCTCTTCCGTCGTACCTTTCGTGATGGCACAGAGCACACTTCTCAAACTTCGGATCGTTCTTGATGTTCTTCAAGATCTCCGCACCGAGCTTCGAATGCTCCTTGACCATTTCGTATTCAACATCGGTAAGCCTTCCCGGCTTCATCAGGATCGATTCCGAGACGCCGATCTTACCCACGTCATGCAGAAGCGCGATCATGTAGAGCTCATCGAGTCTCTGATCGGTATAGCCTGCCCTCTTGGCGATCATCTTCGAATATTCGGCAACCCTTCCGGAATGTCCTCTGTTGGATGCGTCATTTGTATCGATGACCGCAGAAAGCGCGCTGACCACCTGAAGCAGGAGGTTCTTGTTCTCCCTTGCCTTCTCTTCGACTTCATAATTAAGCTGATTCTGCAGCGTAACGAGCTCGATAATGTGATTCACGCGCAGCAGGAGAACTTCGGGTACAAAAGGCTTTCTGATAAAGTCCATTGCTCCCAGTGATAATCCCTCGTGTTCCGCGCCCTCGCTCTCGTCAGCCGTCAGGAAGATGACCGGGATCTTTGATGCTGCAGATTCAAGGGAGTGAAGCTTCTTTATCGCCTCAAAGCCGCCCATGCCGGGCATCTTTACGTCGAGCAGTATAAGATCGGGCATGTCTTTTTCTTTTCCGAGATAATCGAAAAGAGCATCGGCCGACTTGAGCGCGGTTACGTGTATTCCGCCGGAGCTCATTATCTTGCCTGCGACCTGGAGGTTGAGGACGTCGTCATCGACCACGATGACTCTCTTTGTCTTGTTTGTATTTACCAGCTTCTGCTCGTTGTCGATCACTTCGACCTCGTGTTCGATAGCGATATCGCCGTTGCCGGTGTTCTTCCAGCTGTCGAGCAGGTGATTGATTACTTTGTCCACGGCGTCAAGCCTTACATCGGTAAGGAATACAAAATACTGTTTCTTGTTGTTCCTCATGAAGATATCGGATTTTCTAAGAGACCCTCTTATGCACTTTCCGAATTCATCGACGGTATTGTAGAACTCAGCATCCGCATTGCCGTCTGCAGGCGACAGCGTGAAAAGCACCTTACACGCATTTATGCGGTGTCTCAGGATATATCTGATAACGTATCTGTATACGGGTGAGAATGAATCCTTGTCGAGCTGCAGGGCAACATCCCTTATCGAACGCTCACCTAAGATCTCGGAGATCGCACGGATATCAAGCGCAGGGTTCTCATCCTCTTCCTCAATCTCATCATTGTAAAGGCCGTAACCGTGTTTGCCGTTCTTCTTAACAATGTAAAGTGACTTGTCGGCGAGCTTTAACAGTGAATTGTAGTCATTACCGAACCTGGGAACGAAGATGCCACCGATGGATGCTCCGAGCGGAATGCTCATATCATCGCCCATCAGTTCCTTTGCGCTCTTTACTATCTCGCTGTTGACCCTTTCCGCGATATCCGCGACCTGGCTTTCTGTAGTTACTCCCAGCGCGAAAGAACAGAACTCATCACCGCCTAATCTTCCGCATTTGCTGCCCGAGGGAACGGCTGCTTTGATGATGTTTGCGCATGAGATAAGGACTTTGTCGCCCATCGCGTGACCGTATATGTCGTTTACGAGTTTAAATGAGTCAAGGTCGATCATCATGAGGCATCCGGTCTTCTCAGAGCAGTCTTTGGAAAGCTCGGATGCGGATGCTGCTTTGTTTAGGAACCCTGTCAGTTTGTCTATCGTGGCCTCACTCTTGAGATCATGCATCTCCTGGGAGTTCGACATTATGTTGTCTATCCTTCTTAAAAGGACTTCCGGATTAAAGGGTTTCCTTATAAAGTCGGAAACGCCCACTTCAAAGCCTCTGGTCTCGGTGTCAACATCCTCGTCAGCGGTAAGGAAGATGACCGGGGTCTTCATCACGCCTTTCTGCTGTTCTATCTGCCTGAGCTTCTCAAGAGTCTCAAATCCGTCCATTACCGGCATCTTGATGTCAAGGAGAACAAGATCGGGCAAACCGTTCTCATTTACGTATTCCAAAAAAGAACTGCCCGATTTGAGAGCAGTAACACGCATATTATTCTTACTGAGGATATGTCCGGCCATCTTAAGATTTGCCGTATCGTCATCAACGACTATGATCCACTTCGCCATAAAAGTCACCCCGTCAAACATCGAAGCCAGATATGATCAGCACTCGTATTTTTTATGATAACATAGCGAACTTTATTTTATTACTCTGAAATATTTGATATATAAAGCCCGTACAGTTATCCGGGCCTTTTGCTCACTTCCACGGTCTTTCTTTGCCGAGCCATCCGTTTGCTTTCCAATACTTGAAATCCGTATATTCGGGGTTTTGTTTTCCCAAGTCGGTCTGAAGCATCCTGACGGCAAGAAATTTCATCTTCACTATAAACCCTGTATGAGCAGGTCTTGAATAATCTACCGCTTTCATCTTCCGTGCAAGCGAAATGAGTTTGGAAGACATTTCATTGCGCTTCTTATCAGGGATCTTGTTCCAGTCAATCTCGCTCATCAGTTTGAAGCTGCGTCTCTTTATGCAGCTGACACCCCACCACGCAAGGCTGTCCGCGATGTCCTTGGCGGTCGACGTTCCGCCTGCTCCGAGGCACTGGGTGATGATGACCGCCCGCTTGCCGAACATCTCTTTCGCGGGGCGGTGAGGCATCCATCTGTATCCGAAATGGTCGAGCATCGCTTTCATCGCGCCTGTCGTGTGGAAAACATAAGCAGGTGACGTGAAGACCAGAAGATCTGCTTCAAGCATTGCCTTCTCGATCTTTCTGACACATTCCGCATCCTTGCACAGATCCTGGTTATCTCTGAAACACTGTGTGCAGCCTGTGCAGAATCCAGGGCCGTCCTTCGGGAGATAGAACTCCGTTATCTCAGCTTCGTCCCTGAACGGCTCTAAGAATATTTCCTTGAGATTGTATGTTACGCCTTTTTTCTGGGTTCCGTTTATTACCGTGATCTTCATTTTCCGTTCCTCCCGTAAAGCCTGTCGAACTGCATGATATGCTGATCTAGCTTATTCAGCATCTCCTCTTCCCTTTCAGGTTCCCTGTCGCATATTGTCAGCATAAAGTAGATCGGCGAGTAGAAATGCATCGTCATGATCTCCACATTGTCAGTCCTGAGCAAGCCTGCAGCAGTCAGAAAGCCGAACAGCATCCCTTGATACGATAGCGGGTCATCCACATAAAGCTTTGAATAGACCTTTGCGAGCTCTTTGTCATGGAACTGCTCTAACGTGAGCATCTTACGGAACTTCCTGTTGTAATCGTCATGGAGGTAATACAGAAAGAATTCCCTTCCGAGCTTTAAGAGCCGGTCCTCTGACAGATTCTCATAGATCCCCGCGTCAGTTGAAGCATCTTTACCGTTGATCTGCATGGCTTTCGCCTGCTCGGTAAAACGGCGGTTCATCTCATCGATGATGGCATCAAAGATCGCCTTTTTGCTCTTGTAGTGCTTATAAAGCGAAGGGGCCTTGATCCCGACTCTTTCGGCGATATCGCCCACAAAAACATTTGCATATCCCTTCTCGGAGAACAGTGTCAGCGCTTCATCCAATATCCTTTGTTTTGTATCCATACAGACCTCTCAGCATCATTGGCTAATTCAAATTAGCCAAATTATAGCTAATTCGGATTAGCCTGTCAACAGCTGTCCGGATTGGTATAATGAAAAACAGGAAGGTGCCTTATGAAAAAATCTGTCTACTTCATAATCCAGATACTCTGGTCACTTGTCGTTTCAACGGTCATCTGGTATCTGGGCTTAAAGAACGCAAGCTTCGATTTCTATCACAACAGCGATAATACCCTTGCCGGTATGATCATCTTTTACGGCGCCATCGCCTATCTGATCCTGACACTCGTTCAGATCGGCATCGGTGTCAAGAAGGTCAAGAACTGGCGCTGGTGGGTCATCCTTATCTCGCTTTTCATAGCCGGAGCCTGCGCTTTCCTCGGCATGTATGTAATGGCATACGGCACGGAATTCCTGAATAAGACATTTAATACAAGTTTATATTTTTGCCTGTAATGGCATGATAAAATTATAGAATCAGAGATATCCGGAAGGGAGTTTGTAATATGGCTATAGTTGAGAAAACATTCAAAAGCGGTGAAGTGATAATCAAAGAAGGCGATCCCGGTACGACTCTCTTCCGTCTGCTCAGCGGCAACATAGGCATATATACCGAATACGGAAAGAAAGAACAGTTCCGTATCGCTTTCCTCAAATCCGGAGGATATTTCGGCGAGCAGGCGATAATCGAGACGAGCCCGAGAAGCGCCACCGTAGTCGCCGAATGCAGTGTAAAGGTCCTTGAGATACCCGGTAACGAACTCACTTCCCTTTTCGAAGAGAAACCCGAGGAACTCCTGATCTTCCTCAAGCATTTGGGAAGCAAGGTCCGCAACATGATCAACGACCGCAACGAAGCGCTCAACCTGCTCCAGTCAGCACGTGAAGCGGATGCCGCAAAGAAGAAATCCATTTTCGCAAAATTCAAGAGACTGTCCAACCAGTACCAGCCCAAGGCGGCCGGATTCTCCGAACCGAACGCGGAGACATTCCGCAAGGAATTCGAAAAGATAACAGATGAAGGTCCCGGCAGGATCGTGACCCATTGGAAGGACGATGTCATATATAACCAGGGCGATACGCAGGACTGCATGTATATTGTCCGTGGCGGCAAAGTCGCTCTTTATAAGAACTACGGTTCAGAGAATGCCGAGAAGGTCACCGAGCTCACAGATGTCTCATACTTCGGCGAGATGGGAATGATCCTGGATGAACCAAGAGAGACCACAGCCGTCGTAGAATCCGACGAAGCTTACGTCGAAGTCATTTACAAGAAAGATCTCGAAGCGGTATTCGCGGTATGTCCCGTAAAGATCGACATGCTCCTTACTCACCTGTCTTTCCGTTTAAGGCACCTGACGATAGATTTCCTCGAGATCTGCAAGGACATCACCACGAATTACGGCTGACAATAAGCCTTTGCTTCACCGTCCCCCTATGGCATGCAGTATACGTTAGTGATATACTGATATGGTTTGTCAGAGACAAACCGGGAAGGTGATCTGTATGGCTCCGGCAAACGCTTTTAAGAGTTTACCCAGACAAAAGAAGATATTAATTGCACGCGGTTTAAAGGCTTTTTTGGGAGCCTTGGATATCCGTGTCATTTCTGCCTGAGCATAATACCCGTTCACGACAATGCGTCTTTTAAGATCCTAAGGAGGTTTTTCAGAAGATAAAAGGTCAGAAAACATTGAGAGACACGTGCAAGAAGGTAGTGATATAATCACTCGGGTTTTCTAAGAAACACAATTACAGGGGAATCATTTATGACAGAGAGAAAGAAAACGAAAAAGATCAGTGACCGCAAAAAGTTCGAGTATGCAATTACGGCTTTGACCTCAATCATTGCAATTGCTTTTGTCGTATTGTTCATCAACAGCTGCCAGAACGGTTATCAGGCTACGAACATGAGACTTTTGCACTCTGAAGGAACCGTTACCATAGAGAATGCGAAGGGCGGAACGAAGCCCGTTTCCGAAAATCTTAAATTCCAGTCCGGAGATGCCGTAAGCACAGGTGCTGACGGCGTTGTCTCAGTCGGTCTCGACGACACAAAGATCGTTACTCTTGAGAACAACAGCAGAGCCGAGTTTATCCAGAACGGCAAGAATCTTGAGCTCAAGCTTACCAAGGGCGCCGTTTTCTTCAATGTTACGCAAAAGCTCAGGGAAGACGAGAAGTTTGAGATCAAGACAGCCACGATGACAGCAGGCATCCGCGGTACTTCAGGATACGTTTACTACGATGAGAACGCTGGCGGCAAAGAGACCATCACTCTGACCGACGGTTCTGTCGAGATCTCCGCTACCAATCCCGACACCGGCGAGACAAAGACAGCCCGCCTTGAAGCAGGCAACAAGCTTACCGTCTATCTCTACTCCGGCAGGATCGAGGACAGTGTCGAATTCCAGATCGACGAGATCGACGAGTATGAGCTTTCTGAATTTGTTCTTTCAATAATCACGCAGGACGACGGCCTTATGAAAAAGGTCTGCGACCACACAGGCTGGAATAAGGACAAGCTCATAAAAGCTTTGAACGACATCGGCAATAAGAACCCGAAGCCTTCTGAGACGACCGAGGCAACAACGACGACCACTGAAGGTACTACCACGGGTACTTCCGAGACCGAGTCTGAGACTTCCGAAACAACAAAGAAACCTACGAAGAAGCCGACCAAGAAGCCGACAAGAAGGCCGACCAGGAGACCTACTAAGAAACCTGCAAGAAGATCCACCAGCAGATCTACCAGCGCAACAACAGGCGGAAGCAGAGGCAGCGTGAACAAGATAACCGGTTCGAAATTTTAATCCAAGCCGGCCCTGAAAAAACACAAAAACAAGCTTTTCAATACCGGCTAGACCCGGCTCACGGGTTTAGTCGGTATTTCTTATTTATGTTATAATTAGATATTACTTGATTTCATTCAAAGAGCAGTCTGGAGGGTGAATTTATGGTCCAGAATGATAAATCAAAGATGAATCCCAAGATAAAGATAGGTATTATCGCCGGCATTGCGGTCGTTGTTATCGCAGTTGCCGTTGTCTGTATAGTTTTCGCGCGCAACGGTTATCTTGCCACCACCATGAGGCTCCTTCGCATAGAAGGAACGGTTAACTTAGAAGATTCGAAAGGCAGTTCGAAGCCTGTCGTCGAGAATCTCAGATTCCAGTCCGGTGATGCACTTAACACAGGTGCCGACGGTCTTGCCACCATCGGTCTTGATGATGCCAAGATAGTTACTTTAGATCACAACAGCAGAGCCGAATTCAAGAAAAAGAAAAATCAGCTCGAACTCAATCTCACCAAGGGCGCTCTGTTCTTTAATGTCACCGAGAAGCTCAAGTCGGATGAGAAATTTGATATCAAGACATCCACAATGACCGCAGGTATCCGTGGCACTTCAGGCATCGTTTATTACGATGAAGCGGACGACCTCAGAGAGACAATAGCCATTACTGACGGTGTGGTCGAGATCTCAGCCACCAATCCCGATACCGGCGAGACAAGAACTGCCAAAGTCGAGGCAGGCAAGCAGCTCAAGGTCTATCTTTATTCGAACAGGCCGGGAGAAAGCGTTCAGTTTGAGATCTTCGATATCAAAGAGGAAGATCTTGGCAAGTTCACTGTCGGTCTGATCGCTGATAACGACGAGCTCATCAAAAAGATCTGTGATTACACAGGCTGGGATCCCGATAAGCTCAAAAAGATCCTTAAGGGACTGAGCGTTGAGCCTACGGATCCGACCGAACCTACTGTTCCTACAGATCCTGAGGTTCCCACAGAGCCTACAAAGCCCACGGATCCTACCAATGAAGATCCGCCGACCGAACCTACGTCTACAACTACGGCAAAAAAGAAAAATACAACCAAGAAGAAGAAAACAACGACCAAAAAGACTACAACGACCAAGAAGAAAAAGAAGTCTTCCGGTCTGACTCCTCCTTCCGGGTATTCCAAGTATATCTGGGGCGTGACTTTTGAAGGATCTAAGGTCTATATTGCCAAGAAGGGTTCATCATTTAAGGGCTATATCAGCGGCAAGTGGGTCACATTGAACCAGTCGATCATGGAGGAAGGCGACGGCTACTTTGAGATCTTCTACACCGGAGATGAGAACGTTTACTATGAGAGGATGAAAAGCTCGCTTTAATACATACTGAACATGAAATCAGAAAAGACCAGGAATCTAATCATTGCCCTGATATGGGCCACATCAATAACACTGCTTTGTGCTTTGGGAGTATTCAGGAGCCCGGAACTCTGGCTTCAGGATAAGCTCTATCAGAAGCCGGTATACGTTTCCGATGACATCGTCATCATCGGTATCGATGAGAATGACATCAAAGAATTCGGCCCCACCAATTCCTGGGACAGATCAGTCATGGCAAGAGCCCTTGAAGCTTTGGCATCCGACCCGAAAAGACGTCCTGCCGTAGTCGCGGTCGATGTCCAGTATTCGGGAACTTCGAACGAAGAGAGCGATGCAAGGCTCGTAAAAGCCGCATCTGAGCTCGGCTGTGTGATCACTGCAACTCAGGCGGCCTTCGGCGAAAAGAGAACCTTCGGCAGCGCCACCGTCATAACGGATTATTTCACTGTCTTAAATTACGAAGAGCCTTTTGAAGCGCTCAAGAATGTCACCACACAAGGCAGCATCAACATCATGTACGACAAGGACGGTATCGCCCGTCATTCTCTTTTGTATGTCCAGCCGGAAGAGGGCAAGCGCGTTTATTCCATGCCTTTCCAGGCTGCCAAGATGTACGCGGAAAAGAAAGGCATGACCATAACAGAGCCCGAGACCGACGAAAGAGGCCATTTCTATGTTTCCTATTCAGGCAAACCGGGTGCTTTCTATAACGACTTTACACTTTCAAAGCTGATCAACGGCCAGGTCGATCCCGTATTCTACGAGAACAGGATCGTACTTATCGGACCTTATACCCCGGGACTTCAGGACTCGTTCATCACCCCGATAGAAAAAGGCGAGATGATGTACGGCATCGAAGTTCAGGCCAACGTTATCAAATGCCTCTTGGACGGCAACTTCAAGCATAACGCTCCCGACTATTTCCAGATCGGTGCCCTGTGGCTCGTCTGTTTTGCTTTCTTCATCTTCTGCAATAACAGACGTCTGCGTTTCACAACTCCCGCTCTTGTCATCTGTGAGCTTTTGGCGATTGGAAGCAGCGTATGGCTTTACTCTCTCGGTTACATGACGCATGTACTGTGGATCCCTCTCGGCCTTTTCGTCCTGTTTGTCGCAAGCGTCGGAGGCAACTATATCAGGGCAGCACTCGAGAGACAGAACGTCACGAGAACTTTTGAAAGATACGTAGCACCCAACGTCGTAGGCGAGATCCTCAAGGAGGGTACCGACAGCCTGAAGCTCGGCGGCAAGACCGTTGATATCGCAGTCCTTTTCGTTGATATCAGAGGCTTTACGACAATGTCTGAAAGACTTTCTCCTGAGGAAGTCGTCTTCATCCTCAACCAGTATCTGTCCATGACAAGTGCCTGTGTTGAAAGATACAACGGCACATTAGACAAGTTCATCGGAGATGCAACGATGGCATTCTGGGGCGCGCCCATCAAGGACGAAGACCCCGTATATCACGCGTGCATGGCAGCCCTCGACATCGTCAAAGGCGCAGATGAACTGTCAGCAAAGCTCAAGGCCGAGGTGGGCGAAGAGATCCACGTCGGCGTAGGAGTCAACTACGGTCCCGCCGTCGTAGGCAACATGGGTTCCGAGAGGCGTATGGACTACACGGCGATCGGCGATACCGTCAACACATCTGCAAGACTTGAAGCCAACGCGCCCGGAGGAATGGTCTATATCAGCCGTTCCGTAGCAGATGCCGTAAAGGGCCGCATGAAGTTTGAACCATTGGAGAAACCTATAAAACTTAAAGGTAAGGCAGATGGATTTGAGATCTTAAGCCTTATCGGACCGGAGGAGTAACGATGCTGACATTTCTTGGAAGGGGTTCCGCTTTTACCGATGAGCAGAACAGCGCCTACTTTATCGACGGGAACAACCTTGTTCTTATCGACTGTCCGATGAGTTCTTTCGAGAAGCTCAACAACAGGGAACTGAATAATACCGATATCGATCTGTCTGCTTTCGAGCATGTGTACGTACTCGTTACTCACACTCACGGAGACCACATAAGCGGCATCGGGATGCTTATAGATCTGCTTCACTTTGTCTTGCATACACCCATTACGATAATCGCTCCTTCCGAGGAGGTCCAAAACGACCTTCATATGTATTTTCTGAGGATCGAAGGATGCAACGATTCCTGGTACAACCTCACTAACACAAACGAATTCAGCATCAGCTGGCTCGTAAAGACGATCCCTACCGTTCACACGGAGGAGCTCGCCGGCAAATGCTTCGGTTATGTCCTTAACGTCGGCGGAAAACAGCTTGTCTATACGGGTGACACCAATACGATCGAGCCTTTCGACAAGTACATTCTCGAAAGTTCATATGCCTACATCGAAATGTCGGCTTTCCCCTCCCCTGTCCACCTTCACTGCGAGAAGATGCATGACAAGATCTGCGAATACACTTCCAAGGGAGTCCAGGTATATCTGATGCACCTCGACAATGAGAAGAAGATCGCCGAGGTGATGAAAGACACGGGAGCCGAATTCGCGCCTCTTAGGAAGACCGGCTTCACCGCTGAGGATACGGGCAGGATGCTCTCCGGTATCTTCGACATTACCGACAGTCTCTATAAAGATATGTGCATGAACAACAACAAGGATCACACGATGCTGTTCACATATCTTACAAACCTCGGAAAGACTATAGTCGATGCCGACAGGGCAAGTTTCTGGAAATGGGACAAGAGAAAGAGTCAGTTGTGGACGATGTCCGCCACAGGCGTGGATAAGATCGTCATTCCCGATGACACGGGCCTTGTCGGAAAAGCTTTAAGGCTTAAGAAGACACTCATCACCAACGATCCGTATTCAGATCCCGATTTCAACAGGGATATCGATACCAAGACGGGTTATAAGACCAAGTCGATCCTCGTCCTCCCTGTTGCGGATATCAACGGTGATTTCATAGGCGCTCTGCAGCTTATCAACAAGAACGGCAGTTCAGGATTCGATCCCGAGGTCGATCCCAAGAAGCTCTCACTGGCTGCTCTCGTCTGCGGTATCGCTCTGGAGTCAGAGACATTCCTTGAAGATTCCCATCACGACAGGCTTACAGGCCTCAAGAACAGAATGGGCTTCTACTACGATTTCGCAAAGAGATACAAGGATTATCTGGTTCCCGGAAACGGCAAGCAGATGTCTGTATTCATCTGCGATATTGATAAGTTCAAGCGCGTCAACGACACCTACGGCCATAATGCAGGCGATGATGTCCTGGTCTTCACTTCCCACCTTATCGAATCTTTCTGCACGGAAAATGACAGCGTTTACCGCTGGGGCGGCGAGGAATTCGTAATGGTAATGCGTGATACGAATCTTGAGGGCGCCGTCAGGAAAGCCGAACAGATAAGGCAAAACCTCATGGATTCCGAGATCTCTGCCGACGGCAACACCTTAAAGTGCACATTAAGCTTCGGATGCTCTCTTTTCGATCCTTCCAAGTCGATCGAAGAGAACATCAGCAAGGCAGACGAAAGACTCTACACCGCCAAGGAGACGGGAAGAAACAAGGTCTGCTGGGAGTAAGAACTAAAATCTGACACTTAAAAACCGGAATTGATGTTCCGGTTTTTCTTTATCTGTTATCCACCTTCTCGGGATACATATCGTGATTGAAGAGCCTGTCTTCGGCAACCTTCTCCCACTTTGTTCCCGCTTTGCCGTAATTGCAGTAAGGATCTATCGAGATGCCTCCGCGCGGAGTGAACTTGCCCCAGACCTCAATGTATTTTGGATCCATGAGCTTTATCAGGTCCTTCATTATTATGTTCACGCAGTCCTCATGGAAGTCGCCGTGATTCCTGAACGAGAACAGATAAAGCTTTAAGGACTTGCTCTCGACCATCCTGACCGAAGGAACATAAGATATCGTTATGGTCGCAAAATCAGGTTGTCCGGTGATCGGGCAAAGGCTCGTGAACTCCGGGCAGTTGAACTTTACGAAATAGTCGTTGTCCGGGTGCTTGTTGATAAAAGTCTCGAGAACGGACGGATCGTAGTCCTGACTGTATTTAGTGCCGTTGCTTCCGAGCTTTGTGAGTCCTTCTTTTTCACGCATAAGATCACCCCTTTATGAGATTGTACTTGAGGCCTTCGTCGTAAACGTCTATTCCTTCTGCCTTCTTGATCGTCTTAACAACAAGATAGGTTACAGGTGTGAAAAGCACTTCGTAAACTACCTTGAACAGATACTGGAAAAGGATCATCTTGAGAACGACGGTATTTTCCATTGTCCCCCAGAACGAGATGACGATGAAGATGACGGAATCAAGGCCTTCGCCGATGACCGTCGAAAAGATCGTGCGGACCCAGAGTTTCTTCCCTTTTGTTGCGACCTTGAGTTTGGAAAGGATGATGGAATTTGAGAACTCTCCGAAAAGATAACCCGAAAAAGATGCTATTGCGACTCTGGGAGTGGTTCCCATGACGATCGCGTATGCCTCCTGGTTCTCCCAGTAACCCGGGTGCGGAAGCGCAATGGTTACGAGATAGACGAGAACGGCAAAGAAGCTGCACGCAAATCCCAGCCATATGATGGTCCTTGCTTTTCTGAAGCCGTAGACCTCAGTGAAAACATCGCCGATGATGTAAGTTACCGGGAAAAGGATAACGGCCGCAGGGAGCGTAATGTCAGGCGTAACAGCCCACATCTTCCCTGCAACGAGGTTTGACAGAAGAAGGCATGTCACGAAGACAATGCCTATGCACATGAAAAGTCTTGATACGTTCTTTGATTCATTCATAGTTCTAAACTCCAATAAAAACGGCTCCTTTCCAGGAGCCTCAAAAACCAAATAAAAGCATGCATTGCACGCTTGAACAATGATCCGATGAAGTCCTGGTTTTGTTTAACGGCAGGATGGCACTAACGAACTGCCGGCCGGGAAGTCTTCCTCAGGCACGCAATAATCTATCATCTAAAGTCAATGCGGTCAAGGAATTTATGGTATATTTACGTTATGGAATAAGAAAGGATCTTCACTATGGCGGTATTATGCAAAAACTGCGCCGGCAAGCTGATTTTCAATCCCGCCTCACAGAAGCTGGAGTGTAATACATGCGGCAGTTCTTACAGGCCTCAGGACGTTGAAGATATCTACGCTTCCTCTGATACGAAGTTCTACGACACAAGGGTCTATACCTGCAGCCACTGCGGTGCGGAAGTCATCACGAGCGACACCGAGTCATCCACTTTCTGTGTCTATTGCGGCAATCCTGCTATCGTTTTCAGCAGAGTATCCCGCGAATACAGGCCCGACGGCATCATTCCGTTCAAGATAACCAAGCAGCAGGCGATAGAGAATATCAGGACGAAGTTCCTCAAGAACCCGATCATTCCCAGGGAGATAAAGAACAAGCTAACTGCGGAAAATCTGCGCGGTATCTATGTCCCCTACTGGCTGATAAATGCAGACTTTACCGAAGCCGACTGGATCAAAGGTAAGGTCAAAAAGGGAAAGAGCAGCGAGACCCGTTATTACTCAAGGGCCGGTGAGATCTCATTCAAGAACGTTCCCATCGACGGTTCAAGGATATTAAACGACGATACGAGCAGAAAGCTCGAGCCGTTCTATCTCGAGGATTCCACGGAATTCGATGAGGATTATCTGAACGGCTTCTATTCAAACACTACCGATCTGAGTTATTACGACCTGCGCAGATCAGCCGCAGACAGATGTCATTCGCTCTATGCCGAAGCTGTCGTAAAGTCTTTCGACTGGGGTGTAAAAGACGTCAAGGTCGTTGATTCTGTCTATCACATCGATATCCATGATGATCCTCTCTACATGATGATGCCCGTATGGTTCTTCACGTTCAAGCACGACGGCAAGCCATACACGGTCCTCGTAAACGGACAGACAGGAAAGGTCGTCGGCACCTTGCCGTGGCTGAACAAGCGTATCTGGGCAGTCGCCATAACGGTATTTCTGGTCATCCTCGCATTCATCGGATTCTTTTTCGGCGGGATCGCGTTTGGATTCCGTAAACATATCAACACGTTCTATATGCATGGCATAGCAGGCCTTCTTGCCACGTCCATGCTGTGCTTCACCACCGGAACCGTCGGCCTTAAGAGGATATTCAAGAACTTAAGGCTTACGCAGTCTGAAGCCATCTTCAGATTCGTAAAGAAAAGGCAGGAATAAGGGTATGACAAACAGTGAATCAGCACTTCTGGTCATATTGGTCTACAGTGGCATGATGCTATTCACGGCCGTGTCTTATGCCGTGTTCGTCACTTACCTGATCTTAAGGAAATACAGCGACTTTGGGGATTCCTCGTGCAAGATCGATGAATACTCCCAAAGAGGCATCGGCTATTACCGCGCGGTTGACGATGCTCCCGCTATGGAGAAAAGGTTCCTTTTTACCGAATACGGGGCAAATCCGTACGAAAATAATATCCACAGCATTCCTGAGGTGCTGTTAAAGAATTCCGGAGACAGTAAACCGCCCGTGTAAGGATAATTCTCCGACATCTTTTGCCCGCCCTGCCCTGTTTTCGAAAAAAGGGCAATTATGTAATAAAGACAGCATGTGCCGCAAATGCCAACATCGAAAGACAGCGCGTATTTAAATAATGGTATAATACTCGAGTTTTATTAGTACCAAACCGGAGGAATTAGCATGAAGCATATTAAGATCACATCGGTTTTGTTATCTGCCGCTATGTGCGCATCCATGGTGATGGCACCTGTTTCGGTAATGGCAGATGAGACAGCACCCGAAGAAACTCAGATCGAAGAGACAGAAAAGTCCGAGCCCAAAGAGTCTGAAAAGCCGGCTCCCAAGGAGACCGAAAAGCCTTCCGTAAAGGAAACAGAAAAGCAGGAACCTGAGGAAACAAAGGAAGAAGAGCCTTCTGAAACCGAAGAGAAGGAACCCGAAGAGACTGAAAAGCAGGAAGATCCCGAATCAGAAGAGGCTGAGCCCGAGGCTAAGGAGTCTGAAGCAGACGAAAATACGGATTCTGCAAATGTAGATTCCGAAAATGCCGTAAAGGCTATTGCTTCAGGCAAGTGCGGAAAAAATCTGAAGTGGTCGGTCAGCGACACCGGAGTGTTGACGATCTCCGGCAAAGGTTCCATGTACAATTACGCGGATTACTCTGAGAGCTTGGCGCCTTGGATACATTATAATAGTCAAATCACTAAGATCGTTGTTTCCAAGGGTGTAACTACGATCGGAGCTTATGCTTTCTACTATATGGATGCAACAAGCGTGTCGCTCCCGGGAACGTTAAAGATCATAGGAAACCATGCATTCAAATACTGTCAGAATCTGATAGAAATAGCTATTCCCTCAAGCGTAACCAGAATAGATGAGTTTGCTTTTACCTGCTGCACAAACCTTATGAAGATCAATCTTCCCAAAGGCATAACAAAGATCAGTGATGGTACATTCAATTACTGCTATGCTCTTTCAAGCATTTCTATACCCGGCAAGGTAAAAACGATCGGTCAACAGGCTTTCTCCGCCTGCACCAGCCTTACAAGCGTCACTATCCCCAATGGCGTAACATCAATCGGTTTCCAGGCTTTTTCTTATTGTGACGAGCTGACAGAGGTTACTATTCCCGCAAGCGTAAAAACAATAAGCGGTCAGGCATTTGTCGGGTGCGGGAAATTGAAAACGCTCAATCTGCCTCTTCTCGGACTGGAAACGATCGGTGAAAGTGCGTTTGAAAAATGCGAAAGCCTCCCTCATTTTCTTGTTCCTTTTACCGTTACAAGCATAGGTAAGAGTGCTTTTGCATGGTGCACAAATCTTGGGAAATTCCTTATCAGCAAACACCAAGATTCTATTACAGACAAAAATGTGTTTTATAAATGTGATAATCTGGACAAGCAGGTACATAAAGTAAAAACGAAAGATGAGACCTTTGTATTAGATAATGCCATTGAGTATAAGGTAGTTAATCCTGCTACAGACGGAACAGGAACGTTAGCTGTAATATCATTTAATCCTGATCTGGAGACCTTGGTAATCCCGGGTGTTATTACAGATAAGATTGATGAAAATAACAGTGTCAACTATAAGGTAACCAGCATACAAACAGCAGCGTTTGCTTCTTCTGAAGCTGCGGCAGCTAAGCTCAAGACCCTCGTGATCGGTTCAAATGTTCAATCGATCCAAGACAAGGCATTCTCAGGATTCACGAACTTGGTATCCGTCACAGGCGGTGCGAGACTTAAGTCCGTCGGCGCCAGAGCATTCGAAAAGTGCCCGAAGCTTAAAACATTCAATATCTCATCTACTGCACTTTGGAAGATCGGACCTTACGCATTCGCTAATGATAAGAACCTCAAGACTGTACAGGTCAAGAAGACAACAAAGCTGACAAAGTCCGGCGTCAAGAATTCGATGAAGAGCTCTTCCGTCAAAACAGTCAAGGTTAAGAAGTCCAAGCTCAAGAAATACAAGAAATTCTTCACCAAGAAGAACGCAGGCAGAAAAGTTAAGGTTAAGAAGTAACCAGGCAAAAGAAAAAGACCGGACCTGAAGTGACCCCCCGAAGTTGGAAAGACTTTGGGGGGTCACTTCAGAAATCTCGGTTTTTTATGTGAATGTTGTTAGCGCCCGGAGAAGCATATCAGATGGACTGGGGCTTCGTGCATGTGGAGAACGGATCCGGTGGAGACTATAGAGCAGCTTGTTTTGCCATGGTCTGCCACCATTGCGGAGAGCGATATATCGAGTTCTTTTCTAACGCCAAACAGGAGAATCTGTTTATCGGTATGCTCCACGGCTTCGAATGAGGAACCGTGACAGGGAATCAATGTCTTCCGATCAGATAATCGGGTTTGACTGCTTCTTTATTCAGCTCCCATTCAGTTCCGTTGAAGCTGTAGCAGATGTACCCGACATCTGAAGACTGTATCCAGAGGTTATAGTTGTCATACTCCCAGCTGATACCCCAGAAATCACTCGCCCTGCAGGGCCTGAAAGTACTTACGCGTATGTTTGATTTGGTACTGATCGCTATGAGGACCATGCCGCTGTTTTGTACCGTACACTCGGCATAGTATTTCTTGTCGTGTGTGTAGGTCCGCTCTACCGTAAAGCTGCCGTAGTCCTTTTCTTTGGCTGCCCGGTCGTCTTCTCTGACCTTTTCGAGGATAGGACGCCAGTATTCCTGCATGTCTTCGGGCAGTTCCATATAGTAGTAGCCTATCTCGTCTTCCTTGCTCCTTGACCCCATGCAGAGCACGAAGAAATACAGTCTTGAATTATATTCAAAGACCGAAACGCTGCTGTACTTGTCTTTTTCCATGCCATCGTAGAGGATCTTGATATTTATCTCGGAACGGTCGATCTTCTCAAACTCGCCGGGCTTTTCGCGGCTGTCGATCTTCAGGCTGCACTCGTCAAGATGATACTTGAGGTAGTTCGGGTTATACGATTCGCGCAGGTTGAAGAGCTCGATGAACTCTTCCTTGTCAAAGACCGTGTCGGTCATGACCTTATTCTTGGAAAACTGGGCATTATTGCCTATTCTGAATTCGCATTCTATGTCGCCTTTGATCTTATCGATCTTGAATTCAGACGTCGGCAGCCTGAAAAAGCAGCCCGCCAAAAGGCAGCTTGATAATACTGCAATGACTATACACGTGATCTTTTCCCTGACCATTTGTTTTTCCTACCTTCTTATTCCTTACAGGTGATTATACTCCGGGTTGCCCGGAAATGAAAAAACCTCTCGGGCACAGGGCTCAAGAGGTCTGTTTGGCGGAGAAGGAGGGATTCGAACCCTCGAAACCCTTTTGGGGTTTACACGATTTCCAGTCGTGCGCCCTCGACCAGGCTAGGCGACTTCTCCATGGGATTCGAACCCTCGAAACCCTTTTGGGGTTTACACGATTTCCAGTCGTGCGCCCTCGACCAGGCTAGGCGACTTCTCCATATGCTGTTTGCGGTAAAGATACCAACAAAAATGCTTAATGATTGTATAATCTTTATTTGGCTTTGTCAACTTGATTAAGATTTTCGTGTTATAATTGAGCGGTTTAATCTTAAATGACCCTGGGAGGAATGGTAATGAAAGCGAAAATGACAGTAAAGGCAGTTGCATTGGTACTTGCCTTCTCCTCATCTCTTATGCTTTTCTCGGGATGCGGCAAAAAGCTCTATTCCGATCCCAACATGACGACCACGATACCCACAACGACCGGCCCGGCCGAGCTCGCATATACCGAGCTTTCTGCCGCTTTGGCAACATACGATGCCAAGCTGAACGATTATATGCACGAGCATCTTAATGACTGCAAAAAAAAGACCGTGGACAACGACAAGACCCTGGGCGGATACCCCTGCAAGAGCACATTCACCGTCTCCCCCGACAACAGTTTCCGCATTCTTCAGCAGGAAAAGACATACGATAACAAGACCGTCATGGATGAATACTTCGACCTTGGCGATGCTCTTTTCATCGCAAGGACCACGTTATATACCGACGGCAATTTCGAGCCGGTCGAGAAATACTACATCGCAAACAACGCAGTTTATAAGCTTGATTTCGAGAAACAGAAAGTACTCAAGGTGATCGAGCTGAACGCGGATACCGCAACTGCTACCCAGAAGACTTTAGATCTCTACTTCTCATTTAAAGATATACTCACGAAGTATGGCTGACAGTTCTGACACAATAAAGGACAAATCGGTTCCCGCCGCTTCAAACGGCGGGACTTTTCACGAAGGCTTAAAAGACGGCCTTCCCATCGGCCTGGGCTACCTTTCCGTATCTTTTTCGTTCGGTATCCTTGCCGTAGCTTCGGGGCTTTCCTGGTGGCAGGCAGGGCTCGTCTCCCTTACAAACATCACCTCTGCAGGTCAGGTTGCGGGTGTAGGCATCATGGCATCTTCGGGCGGTCTTATCGAGATGATGGTCTCTCAGATAATAATCAATCTGCGTTACTCTCTCATGGCGATCTCACTGTCACAGAAGACGGACAGGTCGATGTCGACCCTTAAGCGTATCCTTCTTGCCTACGGTCTTACTGACGAGATCTTCGGCGTTGCTGTAAGCAAAAAACACGAGGTCGGTTCAAAGTACTTTTTCGGTCTTACCGTCCTTCCCGTTATCGGATGGGTGCTGGGTACCATATTGGGAGCGGTCCTGGGCGGCATCTTCCCCGAATTCCTGACAAATGCCCTCGCAGTCGGTATCTACGGAATGTTCATCTCCATCGTCATCCCCAAGGCAAAACACAGCCGCGAGATCGCAGTGTGCGCTTTGATCGCGTGCGCCATATCGTGCCTGTTCTACTATGTTCCCTGGCTAAAAACGCATGTCACTTCAGGCTTTGCGATAATAATCGCGGCTGTCGTTGCAGCACTCGTGGGAGTCTTCTTATTCCCTCATGAAGATGCATCCGAGAAGGAGGCCGTCTCATGAACATTTCGGTCTTCCTTCCGCTTCTTTTCGTCATGGCATTCACGACCTATCTGGTCCGTGCCCTGCCCTTCACACTTTTCCGCAGGCGCATTACAAACGCCAGGGTCAAGGCGTTCTTTGACCTGATCCCCTACACGGTCCTTTCGGCAATGACCTTTCCGGCCATCCTTTACGCTACAGGCTCACTTCCAACAGCGTGTGCCGGCCTTGCCGTTGCCCTTGTCTTAAGTTTCATGGAGAAATCCCTGCTCACCGTTGCGATCGGTACCTGTGCAGCAACGCTTGCCGCGACCGGTGTTCTCATGCTGATAACAAAATAAAAACAGGTCCGCTCAAGGCAGACCTGCTTTACTGTGGAGCCCCCAGCCAGATTTGAACTGGCGACCTCATCCTTACCATGGATGCGCTCTACCTGCTGAGCTATAGGGGCGGAACTCAAACAGCCTTGAAAGTATATCACAGTCATTTTGCGTTGACAATAAACAAAGGGCTGTCCGTATTTGATTATCGCCTTATTTTCTACTATAATGCGCAAGTACTAATTTATGAGGGGTTTTACGATGCGCAGGATAGTAGCACTGCTTACAGCTTGCATTATGGCATTAACGGCGTTGACCGGCTGCAACTTTAAGTTCAGCGAGCCATCTGTCGACATGTCCGCATTTACCGTCTGCAGCGAAGACTCTTTCATAACGGCCCTTGAGACTGTCGGCGTACCGCAGGAAAAGCACGTTATCCACAGGGATCACGCATTCAAATTCGCCGAAGAAGAGGAAACCTACACCTACGAATACTGCCTCGAAGCAACCGCTGACAACGAGAATTACTTCAGCTATGTCCGCTGCTTTGATGAAGCCGTGGCGAAAAGCCTTTTCGAGCGCTACTACAAGAAATACAGCGAAGTCTGGAGTACCAAAGGCTTCTGGGGCGCCCATTCCGATAGCAACGGCGATGCGAGCGGTTACGTGCTGATCAACGGAAGGCTCGCCGAAAACGACGGCAGGACCTATATCGCCTATCACGATGTCCTCTATTACAAGGACAAGACTGTGATCATCATGATGGCAAGCGATTACAGGGACGACATCGTAAGACAGATCGACAACCTCTGCAAAGAGATCGGCTGCCAGAACCCGTAAGGTTTTTCGGGCTTTTTGACCGCGTAAAGATTTCCGTAAACATTTAGGTCCGTTATATTTACGTTTGAGTTTACACTGTCCGGGTAAACAAAAAGACTGAGCCGCAGGGCTCAGTCTTTTTTATCTGCAAAAGTCGTTTATCAGCCTACTTCGGACTTCTCATCGAGGATCTTCGCGTAAGCTACTGCATAAGGCTTCTTGAAGTTCTTGTCCTTGCTGACGATAACGCAGTAATGACCGGGCTTCAGGGACTTATCGCACTCGATGTTGTAGTAAGTGTTGCCGTCCTTGTAGTACGAAGGTGATATGTAATCGCTGTACTCTGCTTCCTTAAGATCGTTCTTGGTGAAGTTGTCGTCCTTGCTGTAGTAGAAAGCGTAGTAAAGCTTCTCGCTGGTGTTCTCCTCGACCTGGATGGAGAATGCCAATGTCTTGGTGTTCATGTAGTAAACGCCCTGGCTCTTCATGGTGCCGTCGTAATCCCACCACTTAACGGACTCAATCTTCTTTTCGAAAGACCTGTCGTAGATCGTATAGTTCTTGCCGGAAGATATCTCTTCCATTGTCTCAATGCGGTCGAGCACGGTGCCGCTGCCCTTGCTGCCGATAAGGTCTTCTCCGAACATCATAAACATGCCTGCGCAGAGAAGTCCGACCAGAACAACACCGCCGCAGATAAGGCCGATTATAAGTCCGATGTGGCTCTTCTTTTTGGGAGCCGCGGGTGCAGCAGGAGCTACAGGCGCAGCGGGAGCTGCGGGAGCCGCGGATGCCACAGGTGCTGCGGGAACGGCAGGAACAGCAGGTGCCGCAACAGTCAAAGCTGAAGGAACAGACTGTTCTTGTGCGGCGGGAACAATGGGAAATGCCTCCATCTTCTCAACGGGTTCTTCAGCAGGGACTGTCTCGCCGACAGGTCTCAATGCCTGTTCGGGAAGTTCCACATTGGTTGCTTCTTCAGGATGGTATGTAACAACTGTCTGCATGGGCTGGGGCGCGGGTGTTATGATCTCAGCTTCGGGTGCCACAGTAACAGCAGGAGCAGGTTCAGCTGCGGGTTTGGGTGTGATAACGGGCTCTGCGGGAGCTTGCTGTGCAGGAGCGGGTGTGATCACCGGTGCTGCAGCGACAGGTGCGGTGGCCGCAACAACAGGGTCACGCCTGATTATCTTTGTTCCGCAATTACCGCAGAATGCTTTTCCTTCTACCAGTCTAAAGCCACAGTTGCGGCAGAAATTTGATGCCATATCGAGCCTCCGATAGATATCGTTTTAAGAATTCTTTGAGAATTCTATCACATATTGTTGTAGAATTCTCCCATGGACAGGAACTACCGCTATCTTCTGCTTGATATGGATATGACGCTTCTTGACTTTAAGAAGTCTGAGAAATATGCATTTGCAGGTGTCATGGAGAGCTTGGGGCTCAGGTTCACGGAGTACGATCATTCCCGTTTCAGTCACGTTAACGAGGAGTTGTGGAAAAGGCTCGAAAAAGGTCTTATTAACCGCGGGCAGCTTCTGGCAACGCGTTTCGGCATTTTCAGCGAAGAATGGGGCGTTGATCCCGCCAGGCTCAATGAGATGTTCATCAAAAACCTGGCAGCGCGCGATGACAAGCTTCCCGGTGCCGAAGATTTCCTGAAGGCTCTGAAAGCTTGCGGAAAGTACCGTATATATATCGCAACCAACGGTCCCGTCTTTACCGTTATGGGAAGGATCAATGCATCTGATCTCGCCAAATATGCCGATGGCATCTACATTAGTGAGAAGATCGGCGCGTCAAAGCCTGATCCCGCGTTCTTTGAATATATTTTCGCTGACCTGGGCGATCACGACACATCACATTACCTCATGATCGGAGACCGTCTGTCTTCCGATATAAAAGGAGCAAACAACGCCGGCATGGACTGCGTGCTTTTCGCGCACGACGGCATATTCCCCGAAGATATTCAGGGTTATTCCATAAACTATTTTGCGGGAAGCTATAAAGAACTTCAGGACTTGCTTGAAGTCCCGTAATTGTCAGCTAAGAGATCTATGGCTTCGATATAGCCGTCAAAGCCTTTTCCCATTATCGTCTTAAAGCAGTAGTAGGACACGTAGGAGATCTGCCTGAACTGCTCTCTTTCCGAAACCTGCGAGATGTGGACTTCTACCGCGGGGATCGACACGGCCTTGAGCGCGTCAAGGAGCGCTACCGAGGTGTGGGTATACGCGCCCGGATTTATGACTATACCGTCGACCTTGTCGAAATAAGCCTGCTGGATCATGTCGACCAGGTCGCCCTCGTGGTTGCTCTGGCTGCATTCAACATCTATGCCCTTTTCAGAGCAGTGCTTTACGATCTTGGCAACAAGGTCATCATAGGTCGAACTGCCGTAGATGCCGGGCTCCCTGATACCGAGCATATTAAGATTGGGGCCGTTTAATACAAGTATCTTCATGCTTCGTTCTCTATCTTTTCCAAAAGCTTCATTGCCTCGAGAGGCCCGTTGTCTATATAGGACTGCTTGTCGGGATATGTGTCCAGCTGAAGCCTGTAATCGCACCATGTCTCGTACTTGTCCTTGCGCTGGCTGAAGAGCTTTTCGACGCCGTGCTGGATGGATACCGGACGGTTGTGGTCTGAAAGGGTCTCAAGCGGCCTTTCGAGATAGATGACATAAGAATTGCATCTTACAAAGAACTTATTCTCGGGGCGCGTTACAATGCCGCCTCCGCAGGATATTACCAGTCCGCTCTGCGGAAGGATCTCGGCTGCCACTTCGCACTCGTTGTCGCGGAAAGCATCCTCGCCTAATCCTGAGATCGCTTCAGCCGACGTCATGCCGAACTTGTCCCTGTAAGCATAATCGAGATCGACGAGCTTTCTGCCCGTGATCGCAGCGATGCGCTTGGCCATCGTGGTCTTGCCGCATCCGGGCATTCCGATAAGGGTGATGTTCCTCATCTTAAGCTTCAATGTCCTGATTATCTGCTCGATTGTCTCGTTCTTCTCAAAACCGAGTTTCTCCGCGGCCCCAGCGTCACCATTGAAAAGCAGGGATGCCTTGTAAGCCTGCGCGACCAGCATCGAAAGTCCGCCGCAGATCTTAAGGCCAAGGTCTTCCGCATCCTGCAGGAATCTCGTGCGCGAGGGGTTGTAGATAAGGTCGCAGCATGCCTCGAGCATCGGGAATCCGTCAAGATCGATAAGTCTCTCGTTGACATTGGGATACATTCCGACCGGTGTGGTATTTACGATGACCTGGACGTTGCATGCCATGTCATAGACATTCTCATAATTGATCTCAGAAGTGCGTCCGCAGGAAAGGATATTGGCCGCACCCAAAGTCTTGAGCGCATAGATTACCGCAGCAGCGGCTCCGCCCGTTCCCAGGACAAGAACGTCCTTGCCTTTGATCTCGATGCCCTTGCGGTTAACCATGTAGATGAATCCGTAGTAATCGGTGTTATAGCCGTACTTCTTTCCGTCACTTCCGAAAACAACTGTATTTACGCTTCCGGTCTCCTGCGCGGCTTCATCGAGCACGTCGCAGCGTGCGGCAGCTTCTTTCTTATAGGGAATCGTTACGTTGAAGCCCTTGAAGACCTTACCAGAGAAAAGCTCATCGAGCTCGGTGGGTTCTCTTTCGATGACAGAATATGTATAGGAAGGATCCAGAAGATTATGGATCTCAGGGGAATACGTGTGTCCCAGCGTCCGGCCCAGCACACCGTAAGCGGGTTTGTTCTGATGTGCCTTGGAAAGTTTCAGTATCTCGCGGTAAAGATCTTCAACATACGGTCTGCTCTCAAAACCTGCGGTCTTTCTGAGCTTTGCGAATAATAACTCTTCACGGGCGCCGTCTACAACGGCCATTCCTTCAGAGCGTTTCAGATTACCGATCTTACGCGAGACCGCCGTTCTTCTCTCGAAGGCATCAAGGATATCACGGTCAATGGAATCAATTTCGCTGCGAAGTTTATCAAGATCTTCCATGGCTATTACCCCCTTGAAAGAATAATATCATTTTTCGCACACGTTTTGATGTATACGCGGAATTATTATCGATTAAAAAAATTACGATATACTCCTGTAAGAAAAGTGCGTTTTGAATCGTTATATAGGTGAGATCTCAAATAACACCGGAGGCAGAGAATTTTGAAAAACGAAGATGTAGTCAGATTATTTGATGCTTATTCTGATGATCTTTACAGGTTCGCCGTTTATTATTCGGGTTCCAAACACGACGCTGAAGACATAGTTCAGGACGTGTTTTTGAAACTCCTCGGTAATCATGTCGATTTTAAACCTAACAAGGAGAAAACGTATCTCCTTACCATGACGGCCAACAAATGTAAGGATTATCTCAAATCGGCATCACGTCAGACCGGAGTCGATCTCGAGTCTGCGGAAAACGAACTTCAGTATTTCGATGATTTCAACGAAAGAAACAAGGCAGTATTTGATGAGCTCATGAACCTGGACGGACAGTTCAGGATGCCTATCTACCTGCACTATTATGCGGGTTACTCTTACAAGGACATCGCAGGAATACTGAAGATATCCGAATCAGCCGTTGCCGTAAGGATCAACAGAGGCAAGGCAATGATGAGGATAGGATTGGAGGAATATCTATGAGAGACACCTCGAACAAGATCAGAATGGATGGAAACAGAAAAATGGAAATGAGAAATATGCTTATGTCCGCACCCGCGGAAGTTACACAAATGCCTAAGAAGAGTACGAAAAAGAAGGCCGTTACGGTCATCCTGGTCGCAGCAATAGTGTCTGCGCTCGGCCTGTCGGTCTATGCAGCGATAAGAGGACTCGGAGATCTGAGTTTCGGAAGGTCTTCCTGGGGACCTTCTATCGAAGAAGACATTAAGAATTCTATGCCGCCCAGAGAGTTCATTTCGCTGGCGGGATATGCCGATTCGCCCGAACACAAGGCAACAGATGAGTGGATAAGATTCACCGGAAGCTACGATACTGATGGGTCGATAGTGGATGCTTATGACAAGGAATGCAAGCGCACTAAAACGGACCCGTTTGGCGATAAATATCCCGGCTACTTGATCTACTCTCAGGAGATGGCAGACAAGCTCGAAGAGATCGCTGCAAAATATAGCCTTAAGCTTCACGGAGGACATGATGATTGCGACGAGAAGATCCTTAAGGAAAAGCACGGCATAGACGTCTTTTTCAGCAGCGCTTCCGGAGGCGGATGGATCTTCGATAACGGAGCTTTCAGTATGGATTCTACTTTTGAAGGCATCCATTTCCAGCTTGGAAGAACCATGAGAGGTTATATGGATACTTCGTTTCTCAACATCGGAAACAAGCAGGAATACGAAGAATGGACCTATAAGACGAAGAGCGGCGTAACAGTCACCATTTCTTATAACAACAAGGGCGGCGAGTTCAAGAAAGCAATCATCACCGCAGACCTCGAAAAGAGCTTTGTATCAGTAAATGTCCTTCCCTGGAATGACGACCTCGAACTCAACAACTTAACAAAGGAAGACATTCAAAAGCTGGCAGACGAGATCAACTTCGCAGCACTCTGATGAACAAAGATAGCATCTGACTAAGAGAGCCGGGGCATCCCGGCTCTCTTTTTGCTTTATTTTTTCGAAAGTATCATGTCGTAAAGCGCTATCGCTGAGGCAGCTTCCACGACGGGAACCGCTCTCGGCGCAACACACGGATCATGTCTTCCCTCGATGCTGATGGTCGTATTTTTCTTTGCCGCAAGGTCAACGGTATCCTGCGTTTTGGAGATCGAAGGCGTCGGCTTTAATGCGCAGTCAAAGACTACGGGAGCCGCTTCACCAACGCTTATTCCGCCTAAGATTCCGCCGCAGCGGTTGGTCTTGAGCCTTACTTTCTCTTCTTCATCAAAGACGAAAGCATCGTTGTTCTCAGAGCCCTTGAGGATCGTGCTGTCGTATCCCGCACCGAACTCAACGGCTTTTACTGCGGGGATCGCGAAGATTATCTGCGAGATCTTTCCCTCAATTCCGTCAAAGATAGGACCTCCGATGCCTGCGGGGAGCCCTGATATAACGCACTCGATGACTCCTCCGACCGAATCGCAGTCCATGCGGGCCTCTTCTATCCTCGCTTTCATCTTCTCTGCGGCCTCATCGGAGATCGCGGGGAAATCCTTTTTCGCGCATGCGGCAAGGTCTTCCAGGAACTTCTTGTCCCTCGGACCGTGAGCGAAATAAGTATCGTCTTCAACATCGAAAACGGACTTAAGGTGGGCATGTATCTCGATTCCCATCTTCTTCAGCTCAGTCAGGGCGATGGCTCCCGCGATGCACAAAGGCGCGGTCATTCTTCCGGAGAAGATACCGCCGCCGGAATGGGCAGCTTCGTTGCCGTAGAGGATCCCCGCCGTATAATCGGCATGGGAAGGCCTCGGCGTGTTCATTATCGAAGCGTAATCCTTGGGCTTGGTATTGGTGTTATAGATAAATCCGTGAAGCATTCCGTCCTTGCAGTCGAAATGCACCTCATCGGCTTCTTTTCTCGGAGTCGACCAGGCGTTCTTGCCGGGTGCTCTTCTTGCCATGAATTCCTTAATGAACTCTTCGTCGGGCTTAACGTCTTCGGGAAGACCCTTGATATAGACCCCGATCGTCTCGCTGTGAGACTGGCCGTAGATCATGAGGTTAAGTGTGCTTCCGTTGTAGGTGCTGTCCATGCTCATAAGATTGCCATTCCATTCTCTACTATCGTTTTGAATTCGGGGAAGGATTTTGAAAGACATGAGATATCGTCTAATGCTATCTTTCTTCCCGTTCCCGCAGCGCAGAGCACTGCCGCCATCGCCATGCGGTGGTCGTTCGATGAAGTCAGCGAGATCTCCTCTGGGATATCGCTCCCGACCGCTCCGTAGACCGTGATCGAATCTTCTTCCAGTTCAGTCTTTATACCGCAGGAATCAAGCATTTCGCACACTGCGGATGCCCTGTCGGATTCCTTCACGCGAAGGCGCTTCGTTCCTGTAAGTACCGTCTTCTTTGCCTTGAAAGCACCCGTCACCGCCATGTATGGAACGATGTCCGGTATGTCGTTACAGCTCATGCTTATCTCATCGACGGGAGGCTCGCCGTCAGGTCCCATGACCGAGACCGCGCCGTCTTCCGTATCGACTTCCACGCCGAGTTTCTCTAAAAATTCCACTATCGCCCTGTCGCCCTGGACAGATTCGGGATCGAGGCCGGTGATCATGGCGCCGCCGTTCTTCATGAGCGAGCCGAGGCAAAGAAGGAACGCTCCGTTGCTCCAGTCACCTTCAACGGTGAACTTGCCTGAAGGAACATCAACGCCCGCACGTCCGGGAACATTAAAGACATTGCCTTCCCTTGTAACTTCGATACCGTACTTCTTTAGCACTGCGACCGTGAGCTCGATGTAGTGGATAGAACTCATCTCACCCTTAACATTTACCGTTGAAGGTCTGTTGAAATTGGACAGAGCCATCAGAAGTCCCGAGATGTACTGTGACGAGACGCTTCCGTCAATGGTGTATTCGCCTGCCGTAAGAAAGCCCGTTACAGTGACAGTGCGCTTTTCTATATCTTTCTCGATAGTAACTCCGAAAGGCGCCAGACATTCCGCGAGGTCCTCAACAGGGCGCTCAACGAGACGGCCTTTAGTCGTGAAGATGATCTTCCTTTCGGGCGAACCCTTGAGTGCAAGAGCCAGAGGGATCATGAAACGAAGTGTGGAGCCGCTCTCGTTTGCAGGAAGGAAGATGTCGTCACTGCCCGTGTCAGATGCGGCAAAGAGCTCTGCCAGGCATCTTTTCGTAGCGATAACGTCGTCGTTGTCGTCCTTTTTTATATTGAGATATTCGCCTCTCGCACCAAGCACATAGTTAACTATAAGCTCTCTGTGATATGCCGATTTCGATGCCGGTGCCTTGAGATCGAGCATCAGGTTCTTGCAGGCTATGATCATGTTGTAAGAAACCTCATGAATTCTTCGGGAGTCATCTTCTTTATTTCGGCTTCGCCGATCTTATTAACAAGTATAACCGAAATGCTGCCACCGCGCTTCTTCTTATCGTTCATCGCGCCGTCAACTATAGCCTCCGCCGTGATGTCGTCGCTGACCGGGAGCTTGTAAAGCTTTATGAGATTCTTCATCCTCTCGGCAACATCAGCTTCAAGACTTCCTGCCCTGACACATGCGTCGATCATGATGCCCATGCCCTTGGCAACGCAAATTCCGTGCGGCTTTGTATATCCGCTGTCGCGCTCTATAACGTGTCCTATCGTGTGTCCGTAGTTAAGGATCTGGCGTCTGCCGTTGTCATTCTCGTCTTCCCTTACGACGCCCGCTTTATCTGAAACGTTCATGGATACGATCTCTTCTAAGAGTTCTTCGTCATCCCTGATGTTGCCGTTCGCTTTTTCGAGCTTTTCAAGAAGCACCGGATCAACGATAAAAGCATGCTTGATCACTTCACCCATGCCCTCGGTGAACACTTCGTCAGGAAGCGTCTTAAGAAAAGATATATCTTCTATTACTACAGAAGGCTGCCAGAAAGCGCCAACCTGGTTCTTTCCCTTTGCGATGTCGATACCGGTCTTGCCTCCGATCGATGCGTCCACCATAGCCAGAAGCGAAGTCGGTATCTGGATAACGCTTATTCCGCGGAGGAAAGTCGCTGCCGCAAAGCCCGCCATGTCGGTGGTAACGCCTCCGCCCAAACCAATCACGATGTCTGTTCTCGTAAAGCCCGCTTCGGCCATCCTGTTCCACATTGCCGCAACAGCCTCGATGCCCTTGGACTTTTCACCCGCCTCGAAAACATAATCGGATACCTCAATGCCTGCTTTAACAAGTTCATCCCTGACTCTTCCGAGATAGAGAGGTGCCACATTGGTCTCGGATACGATCAAAGCCTTTAAGGCACCCGGGCAGAGCTTCTTTACTTCTGTTCCGAGTACACTGACCGCGCCGTTGCCGATTATAACGTCGTATTCTTTTGAAGGTGCCGGAAAACGGACTGTCCTCATATTCCGTCAACCTCCTCTTTTATCTGTCTTCCTTCATCGAGCAGGTCACGGAGGCCGTCAAAATCATCATCCTCCAAAGCTTTCCTGTACTTGGCAAGCTCGTTCTGAAGATGATCGATCTCGAAAATGAGATTGTCCTTATTCTCAAGGAACAGTTGTGTCCACATCGTGGGATTGAGCCATGCTACCCTTGTCATATCCTTGTATGAACCTGCGGAAAATCCCTTGTGATTTCTAGATGACGGGCTCTTTATATAAGCGTTGGAGACCAGATGCGCCATTTGGGAAGTGAAGGCGATCATCTTGTCGTGTTCATCCGCGTGAGAAAGATGGAAGCTTCCGAAACCGCAGGGTTCGAGCAGTTCCTTGATCCTGTCCAAAAGGAACATGTCGTCAAATACGGGCGGAACGACGACCATGGGCGCGCCCTTGTACATGTCTGCCTTGGAATATGCCATTCCCGAGAACTTCGTTCCTGCCATCGGATGGCATCCGACGAATAAAAATCCTGATTTTTCGGCGATCTTAAAACACTTTTCGCATACAAGTCTCTTCGTGCCGCACGCATCGATGACAACACCGTCTTTATTGAAAAGGTCCTTATGTTCATCGACCCATTTTACTGTTGCCTCAGGATAGAGCGAGAGGATAACGAGATCACATTTGCCCAGGTTCTCATCAGTGAGTTCATCATCGATGATGCCCTGCATCTTAGCCATCTGTGTCGTGCTGTTTGTACGGTTCCAGCCATAGACCGTTGACTCTGAATTCTCTTTGTAAGCTTTCGCGAAAGAAGCACCGATCAGACCTAAACCGACTACACCTACTGTTATCTTCATTTTATATACTTCCTTTAAATCTATAAAAAAGACACCGGAAATACCCGGCGTCTTTTCAAATTACAGAATACTTCTTGCCTTGCCGATCGCATCCATGACCTCAGTGAACTGGGCAGGAGTAAGCTGCTGTGCCGCATCGGAAAGAGCCTTCTCGGGACATGTATGCACTTCAATCTCGAGAGCATCCGCGCCTGAAACGACCGCCGCCATGGACATCGGTCTGATAAGATTCGACTTGCCTGTCGCGTGTGAAGGATCGCCTACGACAGGAAGGTGCGTGATCTGCTTGAGAACGGAAATGGCACTTACGTCAAAAGTATTTCTCGTGTATGTCTCATATGTTCTGATTCCGCGCTCGCAAAGGATTACGTTGGGATTGCCCTCGCTCATGATGTACTCTGCGCTCATGAGGAGCTCCTTGATGGTGGCGGAAAGTCCGCGCTTGAGAAGGACCGGTTTTCCCGTCTTGCCGATAGCTTTGAGAAGATCGAAGTTCTGCATGTTGCGTGCGCCGACCTGAAGGAAATCAACGTCCTCGAAAACAGGGAGCTGCTCGGGGCTCATGATCTCGGAGCAGATGGGAAGTCCTGTCTCCTTCTTTGCTTCAAGGAGCAGTCTGATACCTTCTTCATGAAGTCCCTGGAAATCGTAAGGTGATGTCCTCGGTTTGAAAGCGCCGCCTCTTAAGATCGTAGCTCCTGCTGCTTTTACTGCCCTTGCGCATTCAAGGATCTGCTCTTCGCTCTCGACTGAGCAGGGGCCAGCGATGACCGCGAAATTGCCTCCGCCGATCTTGACTCCGCCGACATCAACGACCGTGTCTTCAGGATGGAACTTCCTGTTCGCCTTCTTAAAAGGCTCTGAAACGCGGGTTACAGACTCGATGATATCAAGACCCTTGAGCATTTCGATGTCGAGCTGTGTCGTATCACCGATGAGACCCAGAACCGTGCAGTAATCACCCTGCGACTCGTTAACCTTGAGGCCTTTGCCCTCAAACCACTGTACGAGGTTCTTTACCTGTTCCTTAGTAGCCGTGTTCTTCAGTACTGCAATCATTTCTGTTCTCCTTCTTTCATGTGAATTAAAAAACGCTGCCCGGGCTTTGCGTACCCTTGCAGCGTTTATTCTTAACAATTTTGGTATTAAGGTTTTCTCGCGCAACAAAAGCCGCTTCAGGCAATTCCCCTAAAGTAGTAGTAATAGTTATACGCAAAATAGAAAACCGCAGTCTTCAATTTGAGATGTCTCCTTTTGAAAAACTGCGGTCATTAAAACACACAATGCCAATTGCTGTCAAGGTGTCAGGCGAAATCAACTTCACCCGTCTTCTCATGGATAAGCTCAATGACATTCTCAGGCTCAATATCGAGTGCCAGAGCGATCTCGTTGTTCATCCTGACCTTGGCATCATTAAGCGCGCGCTCGTCCTGGGCATTGAGATGCTTGCCCTCTCCGGAAAGCTTCTTCGCGTGGCACTTTATAAGATGGATCATGCTCATGATATCCTCTCTTGAACCGTTGACGATGATATCAGCGAATGCATCCTTACGGTCATTCCTGTCATCGATCCACTCAAGCTTGTCATAAGGGATCTTGTCTATAAGAGCCATTGCTTCTTTCTTTGACAGTACCGGACGGATCTTCTCGACCTGTGACTTGTTCTCAAACGGCACATAAACGACCTGAGACTGTCTTACGAAAAGAGGCTTTAAGACATAATATTTCTGCGGTTTCTCTTTGAAAAAACTGATGTCTTTGATCGCATCGATCTGGCAGACTCCGCTGCCTGCATAAACAATGTTGTCCCCAACCTTAAAGCTCATATAGACCACCTTTCTTATAAATTTTTGACAAATTCAGAAAAAACTATTTGTAAAAGCGAAAAATAGATGTATAATAACTAATTTTTATTGTAGCACGGTCAAATAAATATGCCCGTTGGCATTTTGTCAAAAAAATGCCCCGGGCATAACTGTTCTGTTGACAAACGGTCCGCTCGGACCCTTGTTTCACTTAGATTCGCAAGCTTTTTTGAGTTCTTCGACTACGATCTCGAGTGCTTTTATCCTTGCGTACTTCTTATCGACCGACTCAAGGATGTACCACGGGGCAAATTCCGTGGAGGTCTTTTGTATCATCTCATCGATCGCCTGCTCGTACTGGTTCCACTTCTCACGGTTGCGCCAGTCCTCATCAGTGATCTTCCACTGCTTTTCAGACGTCGCCTGACGCTCTTTGAAACGCTTGAGCTGCGTACGCTTGTCTATCTGTACCCAGAACTTGATAACGACCGCGCCCCAGTCCGTGAGCTCTTTCTCGAACTCATTGATCTCGTTATACGCGCGCTGCCAGTCGTTCTCGCTGCAGAAGCCCTCGATCCTCTCGACCATTACGCGTCCGTACCATGTGCGGTCAAATATCGCGATATGACCGGTCTTGGGAAGTCTCGTCCAAAATCTCCACAGGAAATGTCTTGCCTTCTCATGCGGCTCCGGGCTTGCGATCGGCTGCACCTCAAAGCCTCTCGGGTCTAACGCACCGGTGATCCTCTTTATGTTGCCGCCCTTGCCTGCCGCATCCCAGCCTTCATAAGCGATGATGACCGGGATCTTCTTTCTGTAGAGCTTATAGTGAAGCTGCGAGAGTTCATCCTGGAGGTCATCTAACTTCTTGTCATATTCCTCTTCGGTCAGTGTCTTGCCCTTGAGATCGATGTCCTTAAGAAGCGGTGTCTTCTTGAGCGGATATGTATTCTGCAGGATCGGCGCAGCAAGATCCTTGTTCTTGAGTGCCGTATCGATGCCTTGGTTCAGGAACTCCAGCACCTGGAGCTCGGCGAGCTTCTTATCCTTTGCATCAATGATGTACCACGGAGCCGTCGGACTGTTCGTATCCTTCAGATACTTGTCGTAGACCTCAAGGCTCTCGTCGTAATGCTTGTTCTCATGGAGATCGTACTTGTCAACTCTCCACTTTGTATCCTTGTCTGCAAGCAGAGCGTCTAATCTTCTCTTCTGCTCCTTTTTCCCGATCTGGAAAAAGAACTTCATAACGAGATATCCGTTATCCACGAGCGATCTTTCGGTACGGGTTATCGAGTCGATCTTCTCCTCGTATTCCTTGTCGCCCATCTCGCCGCTGATCCTGGCATCCGTGATCTCCTCCATCCAGTAGGTATCGTAGAACACGAACTTGCCCTTCTCAGGAATGTCCTTCATGTACCTGTAAAGGAACGGATATCTCTTGTCCTCCGCGGTCGGAGCAGCATAGGTCTTAACCTTGAAGAACCTCGGGTCGATGTTCTTGATTATCTTTCCCAGAACGCTGCCCTTTCCGGCCGCGCCCCATCCCTCAAAGATGACCATTACGGGAAGTCCCGCATCTTTTATCTTCATCTGGCTTGCGAAAAGCCTTGATCTCTCATCCGCAATTCTTGCCGTCAATTCTTCGTCTGCCGGTTTCTGCGCTTTGACCATATTCTTTAGCATGGATCTTCCCTCCCTTAAATAAACTTATAGTTTAAATATAGGAGCACCGGCGCACATTTAAAAGGCTTTAATTGTAAATTTTAAAGGAATTTTGATGTTTACGGCTTTATTTGGGTTAACCGATCATTTCAGCCGAAAAACACACGCATCGCTGACAGTCACGAAGTCTCTTTTTCGGCCAAATTATCGAAGAATCCATATTTCGGCCGAAATCACTCTGTAAATCAAAAGATAAAAGGGCTGTCTCCAACAAGACAGCCCCTGGCAAATGCATCTTATCAGTCCACGTAACAGCGGATCCCGAAATCATAGTTTTCGATCCTGACCTCGTTTTTCTTCTTAGACTTGTTTTCAATTATATTGATGAGATAAAAACGGTTCGCTTCAATCTGTTTTCCCGGGATGGTGACTGTATAGACTCCGTCTTTTCCTGAAAAGGTACATTCTTTCTGAATAGGCGTTATTCCGTCTTTTTTCATGTCGGGATTCTGGCCATAGGCCGTGATCATACCGAGATCCATCTGTCCTGTTACCGAGTCATCAACCTTAACTATGCAACCCAGTTTCAGTTTCTTTTCTGACTTGAATGTAATGGTTACATCCTCGCCCGGAGCATAGTTCGGATAACAAGGATATGTGACATTGAATTCCTTATCATATTTGCTCTCATATTTAGCATTGCTTCCGAAATCAAAGTCCGTACCCCAATCGCCTACTATGCCGGCATGCTGTTCGATCGGGAAAGACGGCATTGTCGTCTCGGTGGTCGTAGGAGCCGCAGTAGTCGTGGTGGTTTCTTCTGTTGTGGTTTCAGGTGCAGTGGTCTCTGAAGAAGCCGCAGGCTGCCCAGCATTATTGCATCCTGTCATCAGCATCACAGCTGCAATAAACGTTGCAATCATTCTTCTTTTCATTTTCTGCCTCCGCTTAAATATTTTTACTTCTTAACTTTTACTTTTCTTCCCGAATTGGACTTCTTGAAGAATTTTCTGTACTTGTAGACCTTCGACTTCTTAACCTTAACGGTCTTGACCGAAGAACCCTTAAGCGATTTCTTTACTCCGCTCTTGGTGAGCTTTGTTGTGTTCTTAACATAGACAGTCTTAAGCCTGGAATCCTTATAGAATGCCTGCGGTCCGATCTTATAGAGCACCTTGGATGTAATGATGAACGTGCTAAGCTTAGGGCACCTTGCGAACGCATTCTGACCGATGACCTTGAGACCTGCACCGCCCGATACCTTGACGAGATTCGGACATCCGAAGAAAGCGTTGGTGTCTATTACCGCAACGTTTGCTCCGATATAAACGGTCTTGATATCCGCATTCTCGAAAAACGCTCTTGCCGCTACCTTGTTGACCTTATAGAAGCTTCCGTTTATCTCAACGGTATTGGGGATCACCACGGCCTCGGCCTGAGTTGCCGCGTATGTGACAGCAACCGTGCCTGCTCCGTCAGTATCGGAATTAGTTACCAGGCAGTTAAGGTCGCCGACCGGGACCGTCTCACCTATACTCGGTGAACCGATCTTTTTGAAGAAGACGCTTACCGTGGTATTCTTTCCGGGCATTTCAAACTTATTGCCCTCGATAGGATTTCCGTTGACTCTTATAACATCGAGTTCATAACCGTCATCAGGCTTAATGTTTACGGTGATCTGTTTTCCTGTAAGCGCCTTGGTAGGCGATACAGTTGCAGTTCCGTGTTTCGAGCTTTCAACGGTTACCGTAAATGCCCTGTTAAAGCTGTTGTCAGTCAGATCGATAAAAGCGAAATCAGTTGATGAACCTTTGGTAAACCAGATTATCTTGTTGCCCGCGAGCACCGGCTGGCAGTCAGAAAGAGATCCTGAAGCAGTATAGACACTGCCCTGGATATTGCCGCTGCCGTCAATAAACGCATAGTAAAGCGTGCTGCTCCTGCTCCAGATAACACAGAATTTCGTATCGCTTACCTTAACGATATAAGGATTGGAATAGCTTCCTTTACTTGAAGCATCCGACGTAAGCCACTTGGTGGCAGTGTCTCCGGTAGTCTTATTGACCGTGCTTACAAATATGTTCTTGTTTCCGGATGTGGAGCTGCCCTGAACGATACTGCTTCCGACGATAATGTATGAAGTATCCGAGACTTCAAGTCCTCCGAGGGTCGCGCCCGTCTGATTAGCTCCGATCTCTCCGCTTATAGGGAACGGGTTGTAAAACGTCGTGCCTTTTGTCAGGAGTTTTCCTGTAGTCAAATCCGTCTTGTAATACCAGACGCCCATACATCTCGGATAAGCATCACCGTGATCGGCTCCGATAATGTGATTGTTGTCGATCTTCACATACTGATTGAATGAGTGACTGCAGTATCCGTCACTTGCGTTTGAAACTTTATAAAAAGAATCAAGTATAGTCATTGACTGCGTGTTGACAAGAATTGTGACATTTGCCTGATGGTTATATCCGTCTGAGGCTTTATACATCTTATGGCAGGTCCTGATGACCAGAAAATTGCCGGATGAGGCCATACTGGCCGCCCCTGAGGAAAACGGGTAGGTCGTATTGCAGTCTTTAAGTCCGCACGAGCCCTTACGGTTCCACAATTTATCATATTTGGTAAGGCGGTAGCATTCAACGCTTGCTGATTGATTGGTGTTGTTCTGTCCGGTAAGGATATAGTAGCCGTTGGCATCAGAATAGAACGCACCGAAAATGCCCAATTCACGGCTGATGGTCTTCGTGCTCGTCGATTCGAATTCTTTATTGAAGTATTCGGCGGTATAGCCGTTTGAACTCACGGAAAAAGTCATATAGCCGCCGTCATCGAGCGGAACTATATAATTCTTGTCCGTTGTACTTGCATAGTAGCTGTAATCTCTGCCGTCGGTCACGGTATTCTTTACGGGAGCAGCAGATACATCTGCCGGACAATAAGCAGAGACCGCAGTAAGCGAGACTGCACAGGCGATGATCCCTGTCGCGAAAAGGCTTATGCCCTTCTTAAAGATTCCGTAATTTATCATAGAATACCTCCGATCACTTCTTTACCTTGACTTTTCTTCCCGAATTGGACTTCTTGAAGTAGGATTTGTATTTCCATACTTTCGATTTCTTGACTTTTACGGTCTTGACCTTTGAACCCTTAAGCGATTTCTTTACACCGGATTTGGTAAGCTTTGTTGTGTTCTTGATGTATATGGTCTTAAGTCTTGAATCCAGATAGAATGCCTGCGGCCCGATCTTATAGAGCACCTTGGACGTAATGATGAACGTGCTGAGCTTAGGACATCTTGCGAACGCATTCTGACCGATGACCTTGAGACCTGCACCGCCGGATGCCTTAACGAGGTTTGAACAACCGAAGAAAGCGTTGGTATCAATAACCGTAACGTTCGCCCCTATGTATACCGTCTTTATCGTTGTGTTTCCAAAGAACGCACGTGCGGCTACCTTATTAACCTTATATGTATATCCGTTAATGTCGATCGTCGGTGGGATCACGACCGCAGTAACCTGATCGGACACGCCGGTGATCATTACCGTGCCCGCTCCTTCGGTATCGGAATTCGTAACCTGATATGAGTACCCTTCGATAGTTACAGTTTCATCCAGATTGGGCGAACCTTCCTTCTTGAAGTTGACCGTTACAACAACCGGTTCTGCCGGCATCGTGAATTTGCTGCCCGATATTCTCTTCCCGTTTACCAGGACATAGCTGAGCTCGTAGCCTTCGTCAGGCGTTGTGCTTACGGTGATCTCATCGCCGGAAGAAGCATGCATGCTTGATAATGTTGCTTTGCCGTTCTTGGTATCTTCTATATCCAGATGATATAAAGTCTTGGAACTGAAACTCTTATCGGAAGTGTTGATGCTGTAGAAGTACGTACGCCCTTCAAAGCTCTCATATCTGGTCCTGTATATATTGTTTGTCTCGTTTCCAAACCATACGATCCTGTCTCCTGACAGTATCGGCTGACAGTCGGTAAGGAAAGCAGGCGCAGTCTTTACTGAACCCTGAATATTGCCCTTGCCGTCAATGAAAGCATAGTAAAGAGTGCTTTCTTTGTCTGCCGCGTTCCAGAGGACCACAAAACTGTTGTCATTGACTTTGACAAGATAAGGATTGTAATAACCGGTCTCTTTTGCCGCATTCGCATCCGTGGTAAGCCACTTTATGCTGGTCTGTCCGGTTGACTTATCCAGGACGCTGATGAATATATTCCTGCCGTAGGCCGTATTATCGTATTCTTCATAGATATCGGACCTGAAGTGATTCTGATCGATGCTGTTGCCAACGATTATGTATGATGAGTTCGATATTTCAAGGCCACCGAGCGCAGCTCCGGTAAAGTTTCCGTCTTCCTCATAGGATCCGCCGAACTCCACCATGGTATAAAATGACGGCTCCGGTTTTGCGAATTGTCCGGTCGTGATATCCGCATTGAAATGCCAAAGCGCTATAGATCTGGGCGCCGCATCACCATGGTCAACCTGAATTATGTGATTATCCTCTATCTTGACATACTGTTTAAACGAGTGACTGCAATATCCTGCATAATTCTTTTTTCCACACTGGATATCAAGGAGCTTCATCTCGGAAGTGTCGACAAGAGCAGTAAGATTAGCCTGATGGACGGACCCGTCATATAAGGGATACATAAAGTGATTCGTGCCGATAACCATGTATTTGCCGGATGATGTAATACTTGCACCTTCCATCAGTGCACCGTTAGTGTTGCAGTCATAGAATCCGCATGAACCGACGCGGTTCCAATTCTTATCGTATTTAGTCAAACGGCAGCACTCAACAGTGGCAGATGTTCCCGGGTTTTCCTGGCTGGTAAGGACATAGTAACCTGTTGAATCAGAATAAAAGGCTCCGAAAAAATGAAGCTCACTGTCTATATGCTTATATTTCACGAAATTGAATGACGAATCGTAATACTCAACATCATATCCGTTTTCTGAATACATAATGTCGGCTTTGACATAAAACACCATATATCCGCCGTCATCGAGGCTGACGATATAAGACATGAGCGGCGCACTGCAGAACCATTCAGTCATATAATTATGTCTGTCCACAGCCGTCCTCTTAATGCTGTCACCGTTTACACGTGAAGGGCAAAAACCGGCGGCCGCCGTAAATGCAACAGCGCATGTAAGCATGCCGGCAGTGATAAGTCTCAGACTTCTGCTGATGGCTTTGAAATTCTTCATGGATTGCCTCCTGTTATCTCTTAACCGTAACCGTTCTTCCCGTTACGGAACCTTTGAAGACCTTTTTATATCTCTTAACTTTATTTGCCTTCACTTTGACCTTTTTGACAAAAGATCCTTTGAGAGATTTTTCGACACCGGTCCCGCTCAGTCTTGTGGTCTTCTTTATTGAAATAACCGTGAGTTTTTTGTCTTCGTTGAAAGCATAAGCGCCTATCTTATTGAGTACGCCTGATGTAATCACGAAAGTCTTGAGCTTGGGGCAGAACGCAAACGCGCTCGTTCCGATCTTCTCAAGCTTTGCTCCGCCGGTTACCTTAACAAGGCCTTTGCATCTGTAAAAGGCAAAGTTGCCGATCGTAACAACGCTCGCAGGGATCACTATGCTTGTAAGCAGATTGCAGTCCATGAACGCGCCTTCTCCGATCGATGCAACACCGTTCTTGATGACCACCCTTCTTAAGTATGCTCCGTTAAATGCATAATCGCAAATACTTGTTACAGTGCCCGGAATCACAACATCAAAGCCTTCAGGATTGACGGATCCGCTCTGTTCGAAAGCTTCTTTTCCGATCAGGGTAACGCCTTCGGGAATGGCAACCTTCTTAAGATTCGTGAGCATTGCGAATGCGTGGTTGCCTATGGTGGTCACGCCTTCCGATACAATGACTTCGCTGATGCTGTTTCTGTATGCCTGCCACGGGTAGTTATAGTGGTAAATGTATTCCTCATCACCGCCGGCTTTGTCGATCTTTTCTTCAATCTCATCGTTATAGTTATCCATAACGCCTGTGCCCGAACCGGTATATGATATCGAAAGCTTATCGCCTTCAATCTCCCATTTGACGCCGTCGCCGCAAGTCCCTTTCGAATCTGCGGATAAGATCCGCGCAGGAAAAACACTCAGACAGAAACTCATGGAAAGAATTACTGCCAAACCCCTCAAACTGTTACGCATAACAACCTCCGACAATGCGTCTTACGGACAATGCCGCACTTTGATTGTAATTCTCTTAATACTTCTTTTTTTGTTTTTGACGCATTCTTAACTTACTTGTAACCGCTATGCAAAAAAGCCCCCGGCAGATCCGCCGGAGGCTTTAGTGTGTGAAATGTGACCTGCTTTATCAGTGCCAGAGGTTCAGATAGAACACGAATACGACGTTTAAGACAGAGAAAAGCACTGCTGCAATGTTATAGATCTTACGGATTACCGATGAGTCTTTCGCAGGCGTCTTAAAGAACTTAACGATCGAGAAGACCGTCAGGACAGCGAGAATAGCTGCCAGGACTCCGCATGCGGGAAATGCCCACAGATAGGTAGCATGAGGGAACCATGCTGTCACCAGCGTCATTATGACAAGGCCCATGAGACCGAGCAGCAGTATGATGAGCGACATGAATCCGGTCTGAACTCCGAGAACGATCTTCTTCGTGCTCTTCTTAGCTTTGCGGACGATCGCCCTGATACCCTTTACTATCAGGCTGACAAATGCGAATACGAGCGAGATAGCCCAGCCGTAGATAAGTACGCACTCGAAGACAGCATGAGCCGGTGAAGCAAGATAGTAGTCGCCGTACATTTCCTCGATCTTCGGAATGCCGTCCTTCTCGTTATATGTCCAGTACCATTCCTTAAACGAATCCTTGGAGAGGTAGCTTGCGCCCATTATCTGAAAGTGTCCCTTGAGCACAGTCCTTGCCGGATGATAGAATCCGTCCTTGACCTTGGATTCGGCAGAAGGATCCTCCCAGACATTTTCCCCGTAGATATGTTTAAACATTTCATAGTTGAAGTTATGTTCACCGGCCTGGTTCGTCATGACGACGCATCCTATCTTAGTCTTCAGGTCGAAAGTGATGTAAGACGAGCATGCCTGAGTGTTTCCGCCGTGACCGTAGACCGCTTCTCCGTACGGGAGCGCCCAGAATCCGTGCGCGTTCCTGGCGGTCTTCGTGTCGGCAAAATAAGATGTCGCAGACATCATGACATCAAAGGTCTCCTGCCTTTCGAACAGCGGGAACTTATCCTTAACAAAGCAGGAACCGTATTTTATGTAGTCCTTGAGCGTTGATACGCAGGCACCCGCAGGATACATTGAAATGTAGTAGAAAGCATTTCCGACAGGTACGGTGCCCTGATAGCAGACGAGCTTGTCACGCCTCTTCCTGACACCCGGGTTATCCATGAGATCCGGGGCAAGTGCGGAATCATTCATTCCCAAAGGCTTGAAAATATGCTCATGGACATAATCCGCAAAGCTCTGTCCAGATATGCGCTCAACTATGTATGCCGCAAGCGAGACGTCCCAGTTTGAGTATGCCGTGATGGTGTCAGGCTCAAATATCTGCTCGGGCTGATCGAGCGAAAGAGCTTCCTCAAGAGTATGGAACTTGCTGCCGACCCGAAGGAACATGTCGGTGTAGTATTCCTGGAAACCCGCCCTGTGGTTCATCAGGTCGATCATGCGGACAGGCTTGTCGTATCTCAGGTTCTTTAGGAACCCCTCGGGAAGGTAATCTCTGACATCCCTTTCGAGATCGATCCTCTCCTTCTCCCAGAGCTGCATGACGCTTACCCAGACCATGGTCTTTGTGGTCGAGCCCCAGTCGATCACCGTGTTCTCATCGACCTTGATGCCTTCAGCAACGTTGGAGTAGCCGTAGTAGCCTTCATAGACCGTGCCGTTCCTGTCGAACACGCCGACCATCATGCCGGCCGCAGTATCCTTGTGGTCCTCATAGAAAGCATTGATTATCTGTTCATGAGTACCCTCGTAGGTCTTCTCTTCCTTTTTCTGTTCCGGTACGCCAGAACAGGAAGCAAGCAGGGACAGTGACATAAGCAGCGTGAATATCAGTGCTGCGGTTTTCTTGAACAATTTCATATAATTCTCCCTTTTTCCGTTTGCGTTAACTTGAATATAATATCACTGTTGTTAGTGAGTTTTAATTCCGGAGGAACCGATGAGAGGAATAGTATTTGACATCGACGATACGCTCTACTGCAGGCAGGACATGCTGATCCGCGCTGCAGAGATCGTGCTTGGAGTAAATATCCCCGACTGGCAGGAATTCATGCGCATCTATTACGAGAAGAGCGATGTCAACATGCAGATGCTCGAATCGGGCGAGGTCTCGACCCACGACATAAACGGCTGGCGCTACAACGAGACTTTCCGTATCTTAGGCCTCCCCTATAAGCCCGAAGATGGCGGAAAGGCCGCTGACACCTACCTTGAGCTTCAGACACATATGCAGGTCGGAGATGACCTTGCACATATACTCGATATCATCTCAGAGGACCCTTCGATAAAGATAGGCATTCTCACAGCAGGCGAATCAAAGCACCAGTGGAACAAAGTAGATATGCTGGGATTAGACCGCTGGTTTGACCGCGGAAACGTCATTGTCTCAGGCGATACTCCTTACATGAAGCCCGACATAGAGCTGTTCCGCATGTTCGAAAAGAAGTTCGGCCTTGCTCCTGCTGACCTCTGGATGATCGGCGACTCCTATAAGCACGACATCAAAGGTGCTTTAGATGCAGGCTGGCACGCACTGTGGATCAACCGCAGGTTCTTAGGTCCTCAGGAGATCACACCTGATATCACTGTTGAATCAGAAAAAGAGCTGAACGATGCGCTCAGGAAAACATTCTGCTGAACTCAGCTTCCAAGCCTGTGCTTGAAATCGCCGTAGCCGAAATCCGTGAGTTTTTCCGTCCGGCCGTCTTTGCACAGCCTGTAGATGTCAGGCAGCGGCATTCCGTTAAACGTATTGTTCTTGCAGGTCGTATATATCGCCATGTCACCGAAGACGAGCAGATCTCCGACGGACAGCTCCTTATCAAAGCTGTAGTCGCCGATCACATCGCCCGACAGGCACGTAGGGCCTCCCAAACGGTAACAGTAAGGCTTTGAATCACCTTTGTCCGCGCCAAGAAGCGGCGGTGTGTAAGGCATCTCGATAACGTCAGGCATATGGCATGCCGCGCTCGAATCGAGTATCGCGATCTTAATTCCGTTGTTTTCCACGATATCGAGCACGCGGGTTACAAGATACCCGGCATTGAGCGCGACCGCTTCTCCCGGCTCTAAATAAACCTGCAAGCCCCACTTCTCCTTCACATACAAAAGAAGCTTTTCAAGTCTTGCAATATCGTAATCCGCTTTTGTTATGTGATGCCCGCCGCCCATGTTGAGCCATTTCATCAGGGAAAGGACATCTCCGAATTTCTCTTCCACAGCCTTAAACGTGACCTCAAGGGCATCAGAATCCTGCTCGCAGAGAGTATGGAAATGCAGCCCGTCAAGGAGTTCGAAAACATCATCTGTTATCTCCTTGTCCCAAACGCTTCTTGTCACGCCGAGGCGGCTGCCCTTAGCGCACGGATCGTATATAGCGTGATCTTCCTGGGTCGAACATTCGGGGTTGATCCTAAGGCCAATGTGTTTGCCCTTCTGCTTTGCATATCTGCCGTATCTTTTCAGCTGGTGTATGGAGTTGAAAACGATATGGTCCGCATAGGTCAGAAGCTCATCGAATTCGTCATCTCTATAAGCGGCACAAAAGACATGGACCTCTTTACCCGGCATCTCCTCTTTTCCGAGCCTGGCTTCGAAAAGACCGCTGGCCTCAGTGCCGGAAATATATTCTTCCAACAGCGGATAGAAATCGTAATTGGAGAAAGCCTTCTGAGCCAGAAGTATCCTGCATCCCGTATGAGAGATCACCGAGGCGAGCAACTTGCCGTTCGCCTCGAGTTTTTTCTCATCAATGACATAACAGGGCGTTTTAAGTTCCCTTATGCTTTCCGCTTCCGGAGAAGATATTATTCCGCCGAAGATCTCGTCCATATCTTTTAGTCCACCAGAACAGGTGCGAAGTTCTCGCTTCTGGGAAGTCCGTACTTGTCGAGCGCATCGAGGAACGGATCCGGATCGAACTCTTCTACTGTATGAACGCCCTTCTCTGTCCACTTGCCTGTAAGCAGCATCATGGCGCCGCACATCGCGGGAACGCCTGTCGTATAGCTGATAGCCTGGCTCTCTACTTCCCTGTAGCATTCCTGATGGTCGCAGACATTGTAGATGTAATAGGTCTTGTCCTTGCCGTCCTTCTTGCCGGTGAAGATGCAGCCGATGTTTGTCTTGCCGTGTGTGCGGGGACCCAAACTTGCAGGATCGGGCAGGAGCGCCTTTAAGAACTTGATCGGGACGATCTCGTGACCTTCAAACATGACAGGTGTAGTAGAGAGCATGCCGACGTTTTCAAGGCATTTCATATGTGTCAGATAGCTCTGGCCGAAAGTCATGAAGAAACGGATCCTCTTAACTTCGGGAATGTTTACGGCGAGGGACTCGAGCTCCTCGTGATGGAGCAGATACATGTCCTTCATGCCGACGGAATCGAAATCGTATTCCCTCTTGATGCTCATAGCGGGGATCTCCACCCACTTGCCGTTCTCGATGTAGCTTCCGGGTGCAGAGACTTCACGGAGGTTGACTTCAGGATTGAAATTGGTCGCAAAAGCATAGCCGTGGTCACCGCCGTTGCAGTCCAAGATATCGATCGTGTCGATGGTATCGAATTCATGCTTTTTAGCATATGCGCAGTATGCCTGGGTTACGCCGGGATCGAAGCCGCAGCCTAAGAGAGCCGTGAGGCCGGCCTTTTCGAACTTCTCCTTATATGCCCACTGCCAGCTGTAATCGAAATAAGCTGAGAAGCCCTTCTCCTTGCATCTCTTCTCGTAGATGGCTCTCCACTCGGGATCGTCGGTATCCTCAGGCTCATAGTTTGCCGTATCCATGTAGTTGACGCCGCAGATAAGGCAAGCGTCCATAATGGTCAGATCCTGATAAGGGAGTGCGATGTTCATTACGAGGTCAGGCTTGTATGAATTGATGAGGCTTACGAGTTCATCAACGTTGTCGGCATCTACCTTAGCAGTCGTAACCACGGTCTTTGTCTTGCCCTTAAGTGCTTCTGCGAGCGCATCGCACTTTGATTTCGTACGGCTTGCAATGCAAAGTTCCGTAAAGACATCATCTGCCTGACAGCACTTTCTGATGGCAACGCTTGCAACACCGCCGCATCCGATAACCAATACTCTGCTCATTTTCTTGATCTCCTTTTTATTTGTTGATGGAAAGGATAAGTTCCCTTAAAACCTTACATGCCGTTGCCGTTGAGGCACCGCTGCTGTCCAGCATGGGCGCAAGCTCGTTAATGTCCGCTCCCACGATGTTCGTCCTGCTTACTTTAAGGATAGCAGAAAGGAGCTCCGTAAAACTGACTCCTCCTGCTTCGGGTGTGCCCGTTCCGCAGAAAACTGACGGATCCAGACAGTCGAGATCGATCGTGAGATACACCGGTGTCTTATTGCTTTCAAGCTCAGATACCAGTTCCGGAAGTCCGTTGAAACTGAACTTGTGCATATCTGTATGTTCATCCGCGAACCTGAACTCTTCTCTGTCGCCGCTCCTGATGCAGAACTGGTGGATCTTATTGTCACCTACCAGATCAAAGCATCTTCTCATGACGCAGGCATGGCTCAATTTAGCGCCGAGGTAGTCGTCACGCAGGTCTGCGTGTGCATCGAAATGGATGATCTGAAGATCCGGGAACTTTCCGAAAACAGCTTTCACCGCACCGTATGTAACAAGGTGCTCGCCGCCGATCATGATGGGCAGCTTGCCGTCATTTACGATCTTACGGGTAAGCTCTTCGATATCCTTAAGCGCCGCCTCGGATGAACCGAAGCAAAGCTCGAGGTCTCCGCAGTCAAAGACCTTCTTATCGGTCAGATCCTTATCCTGATAAGGGCTGTAAGTCTCTATGCCGAAGCTCTCGTGGCGGATTGCTGAGCTTCCGAATCTTGCGCCAGGACGAAAGCTCGTCGTTGAATCGAAAGGTGCACCAAACAGTGCAATGGATGCTTCCTCATAACCGCAGTCGCAGCCGATGAATGTCTCTACGTTCTTATTCACGGTTCAACCTCCATGAGCATCTTCTCGAGATAAGCCGGCAGATAGAACGAGCCTATGTGCAGCTTTGTCGTGTAGTATTTCGTGCTGAGATGCAGGTTCTTCCATCTCTCCTCGTTGAAATCGTCGATCGGATGATATTTCTTGCTCGCGAATCCGAAAAGCCAGTAGCCTGCAGCATATGTCGGAATATGGGCCTGATATACGCGGCTGATCGGGAACGTGTTAACGATCCTCTTGTGGCTTCTCTGCATTGCTTCGGCATCGTGCTTATAGAAAGGGCTTCCCTGCTGGTTGACCATTATGCCGTCGCTTCTTAATGCGTTATAGCAGATGCCGTAGAACTCCCTGGTGAAATATCCTTCGGAAGGTCCGAACGGATCGTTGGAGTCGACGATTATAAGATCGTATTCCTCGCAGCTCCTTCTGATGAATCTCAGGGCGTTATCGAAATAGATATGCACGCGGCTGTCATCTAACTTACAGGCGTTTTCGGGAAGGTATGTGCGGCATGCTTCGATAACCTGGGGGTCCATCTCGACCAGGTCGATCCTCTTTACGCTCTCGTATCTCGTGAGCTCTTTTACGACTCCTCCGTCTCCCGCACCTATGACGAGAACGTCCTGGACATTGGGATGAACGGACATCGGGATATGCGTGATCATTTCATCGTAGATAAACTCATCGCGCTCCGTCAGCATGACGTTTCCATCAAGAGCCAGCACTTTTCCGAACTCAGGCGTATCAAAGATATCGATCTGCTGATAATCGCTCTTGCTCGAATAAAGGTGCCTGGTAACACGCATACTGTGCCTGACGTCAGGCGCATGATATTCGCTAAACCACAGATTCATTCTATGAGCCCCTCCTTATAACAGAACGTTGATATTGTTGATGTCAGGATCCTCGGGACCGGTCATGGAGCAGCCCTTGGCCTTGGCATATTCAATATATTCAAGGATTCCCTCAGTGATCCTCTCACCCGGAGCAAGGATCGGGATTCCCGGCGGATAGCACATTACGAACTCGCTGCAGACAAATCCCGTGCTCTCGTTGATCGGGATGCTCCTCTTCTTTGAATAGAAAGCTTCCTGCGGGCTGCATACGACCTCGGGTGCTATGTATTCCTGGCTTAAGAGTCCCGCAGGATCCTTTTTGTATCTCCTGCGGATCTCGGCTAATGCGCTGACAAGTCTTTCGAGTTCCTGCATCCTGTCGCCGATCGAAAGATAAGCAAGGATGTTTCCGATGTCTCCGAACTCGATCTGGATGTCATACTCATCTCTTAAGATGTCATAGACCTCGATTCCCGCAAGTCCGATGTCTCTTGTATGGACACTGAGCTTTGTCGGATCGAAATCGAAAATGGAATCACCGTTGATCATCTCGCGTCCGTAAGCGTAATAGCCGCCGATCGCGTTGACCTCTTCCCTTGCGTAATCAGCCATCTGGATAACTTTTCTGAAGACCTCTTTACCGCGGAGCGCAAGGTTCCTGCGGCTGATATCGAGGCTCGACATCAGAAGATAGCTTCCCGATGTCGTCTGTGTAAGGTTGATTATCTGCCTTACATGCCTTTCGCTTACGTTCTCGCCGATAAGCAAAAGACTTGACTGTGTAAGGCTTCCTCCGCTCTTATGCATTGATACGGCCGACATGTCTGCACCCGCGCGCATTGCGGAAACAGGCATGTTCTCACCGAAGTAAAAATGCGTTCCGTGTGCTTCATCGGCAAGGCAGAGCATTCCCGCATCATGAGCCATCTTTACGATCGCGCGGATATCGCTGCAGATTCCGTAATAAGTCGGATTGTTGACAAGAACCGCTACGGCATCGGGATTTTCATCTATCGCCTTCTTTACCTGGTCGCGGCTCATTCCGAGTGAGATACCGAGGCGGCGGTCAACATCCGGATTTACATAGACCGGAATGGCACCGCAAAGGACCAGAGAGTTGATGACGCTCCTGTGCACGTTACGGGGCAGGATTATCTTATCGCCCTGCTTGCAGCATGAGAGCACCATGCTCTGGACCGAACTCGTGGTTCCGCCTACCATCAGAAAAGCGTGGCTTGCACCGAAAGCATCTGCAGCAAGGATCTCCGCCTCGCGTATGACCGATACCGGATGGCAGAGATTATCCAAAGGCTTCATGCTGTTTACGTCAACGCCTACGCACTTCTCGCCCAGGAATGCCGTAAGCTCGGGATTGCCTTTTCCGTGCTTGTGTCCCGGTACGTCAAACGGAACGACACGCATCTCACGGAACTTTTCGAGAGCCTCGTAGATTGGGGCTCTTGTCTGATCTATTTCCGTCTTTTCCATAGTCCACCTCAAACAAAAAACGCAAGCTGTAATTCCACAACTTGCGTTCATTCTTCAATATAACCTTAAATCATCCGCATACGGGCGCCCAGATGCACCGGTACGGGAATTTTAAGCAGAGTCTATATAGCAATACTACTTTTACTACTCTTATTGACCATTTCACAAGTTTGCGCAAATTACGCATTCGGTTATAAAGTAACCAACTTATAAAACTGAGCTTTTAACTCAATCAATAGACCGGAAGATCCGGTCATCGGCAGTGGACCCGGCTGTCCGTGGCCTTAACTCCGAAGGAGTGGTCCGTAAATCACCTTAGACTCTGATAAAACATCGTCTGTGTTTAACCGTCTGTGTCCTGCACAGGCTTCGGTAATTATACAAACTAAACCCGTGACCGTCAATTAGATTAAGAAGGCTTTCCGTAACAAAAAGTTGAGGGGTGTCTCATGCCGGGACACCCCTCTCATTCTTCAGATTCCTTGGTCGAAGCTTATCAGGCCTTGATACCTTTGCAGTCATTCATGTACTGCCTGATAGCGGGAACATCTGTGTACTTGTTTACGCCGTCGGTGGTCGGAATGGCCAGAGTAGGAACGTTAACGATTCCGAGCTTCTGAGCGAGCTCAGGCTGGTCGTCCGCATAGATGAGATCGTAATCGAAGCTCTGCTCGTCGAACATTGCCTTAACGACTTTGCACTTAGGGCAGGTATGTGTCGTGAAGAGCATCGGCTTCATTGTTCCGTTGTCGAGAGGGAGAAGCTCAGGTGTTTCCTTGGGTGCGCTGACCATAACGGTAGCTGTCTTCGGACGCATTACGGATGTCTCGATCTCGTATGTCTTTCTGTCCTTGAACTCCTGTGTCTTACCGTCGTTCCAATTCTTGATAGGACGGTAGTAGCCGGTGATACGGCTGTATGTCTCTGTTGCGCCGCCGCATACGGGGCAGGCCTTGACTTCGCCTGCGAGGTAGCCGTGGGTTGAGCAGATGGAGTATGTAGGAGACATTGTGTAGTAAGGGAGCTTGTAGTTCTCTGCGATCTTGCGGACGAGAGAAGCTGCTGCCTTCCAGTCAGGGAGTCTCTCGCCTAAGAATGCGTGGAAAACTGTTCCTGATGTGTACAGTGTCTGGAGCTCATCCTGAACGTCGAGAGCATCGAAAATGTCTGCTGTGTAGCCGACAGGCAGGTGTGAGCTGTTTGTGTAATAGAAGACGCCGGAAGCATCGTTTGCCGTGATGATGTCAGGATACTTCTCCTTGTCGTGTGAAGCGAGACGGTAAGCTGTTGACTCGGCAGGTGTAGCTTCGAGGTTGTAGAGGTCGCCGTACTTCTCCTGATAGTCGGAGAGCTTGTTCCTCATGTGATTGAGGACGTCCTGAGCGAACTTCTGTGTCTCTTCGTGTGTGATGTCCTTGCGGAGCCACTTTGCGTTGAGGCCTGCCTCGTTCATGCCGACGAGACCGATCGTCGAGAAGTGGTTGTTGAAGGTTCCGAGATAGTGCTTCGTGTAAGGATAGAGACCTTCATCGAGGAGCTTGGTGATGGTGTTTCTCTTAATCTTGAGAGACCTTGCGGCGATGTCCATGAGGTGGTCGAGTCTCTTGTAGAAGTCTTCCGGATCACTTGCAAGATAAGCGATACGGGGAATGTTGATCGTAACAACGCCGACGGAACCTGTGGATTCGCCTGAGCCGAAGAAGCCGCCTGACTTCTTTCTGAGTTCACGGAGGTCAAGTCTTAATCTGCAGCACATAGAACGTACATCAGAAGGCTCCATGTCGGAGTTGATGTAGTTGGAGAAGTAAGGAATACCGTACTTTGCCGTCATCTCGAAAAGGAGCTTGTTGTTCTCAGTCTCTGACCAGTCGAAATCCTTTGTGATGGAATATGTAGGGATCGGGTACTGGAAGCCGCGGCCGTTAGCATCACCCTCGATCATGATCTCGATGAACGCTCTGTTGACCATATCCATCTCGGCCTTACAATCCTTGTACTTGAAGTCGACTTCCTTGCCGCCTACGATACAGTTCTGCTCAGCAAGGTCGTTCGGAACTGTCCAGTCCAGAGTGATGTTGGTGAAAGGAGACTGTGTACCCCATCTTGAAGGTGTGTTAACACCGTAGATGAATGACTGGATGTCCTGCTTGACCTGCTTGTAGCTTAAGTTGTCGATCTTTACGAAAGGAGCGAGGTAAGTATCAAATGATGAGAATGCCTGAGCGCCTGCCCACTCGTTCTGCATGATGCCGAGGAAGTTGACCATCTGATTGCAGAGTGTGGAAAGATGCTTTGCAGGTGCGGATGTGATCTTGCCTGTGATGCCGCCTAAGCCTTCCTGGATGAGCTGCTTGAGTGACCAGCCCGCGCAGTAGCCTGTAAGCATTGAAAGGTCGTGAATATGGATATCCGCGTTCCTGTGAGCGTCAGCGATCTCCTTGTCATAGATCTCGGAGAGCCAGTAGTTAGCTGTGATGGCACCCGAGTTGGAGAGGATGAGACCGCCTACGGAATAAGTAACGGTGGAGTTCTCCTTAACACGCCAGTCCTCGATCTTGACATAGCTGTCAACGAGGTTCTTGTAGTTGAGGAGCGCGGAATTCATGTTACGGATCTTCTCACGCTGGTTTCTGTAAAGGATGTATGCCTTAGCTACGTCCTCATAACCCATTTTCTGGAGCGTAAACTCGACGCTGTCCTGGATCGATTCGACATCGACCTTGCCGTCAACGGCCTTTTTCTCCGAGTCGGATACCGCATTAAGAGCGAGCATATCAATGATCTGCTTGTTGTACTCTCTCTTCTGCGCTATAAAAGCCTTCTCGATTGCTCCGGAAATCTTGCTCAAGTCGAAATCTACGACTTTTCCGTCCCTCTTGATGATACTGTACATGTTGCCTCTCCTTTTTATTCTTTCCCGCGGATCTGTGCCTGCGGGATAAAATTCTTTGCCTTTGCGAGCGCGTTCTCAAGTTCTTCATCGGTGAGTCCGCTCATCCCTTCACCGTTGATCAGATTGCCCGAATCTACGAAGTTCTGCAGGAAGTACTTAGGTGACCCCTTGACCATCTGCGCCGCTCCCGCGATGCTTTCCCCATTGTGAAGCGGAGCGACCACTGTGGTCCGGAACTCGTATTCAACCCCTGAAGATCTTATTATCTCGATGCTCCTTTGTATCTTCGATACGTCAAAGCCGGGGATCCCTACGGTTTCCGCATACTTCTCCGGAGAGTTCTTGATGTCCATCGCGACATAATCGACGTTGCCGGACTTTAAGATCTCTTCGAGTCTGTCCGGGAAGGATCCGTTGGTGTCAAGCTTTACCTTGTAGCCCAGGGCCTTGATCTTCGCTATGAATTCGCCGGCGTCGCTCTGCAGTAGCGGCTCGCCTCCCGTGACGCACACTCCGTCAAGGATTCCGCGGCGTTTATTCAAAAACGCGAAAAAGTCTTCTTCGGGATACACTTCTGTCTCTTCCGTCTTCGTAACAAGAAGCGCGTTATGGCAGAAAGGACATCTCATGTTACAGCCGAGGGTGAACACCGTGCAGGCGACGGTACCGGGGTAGTCCAAAAGTGTAAGTTTCTGAATTCCGCCGAGTCTCATTCCTGCCGTTCCCTTCCTTCGCAAAACCTGGTTTTTTAGGTGCGAAACGCCTCGCTTTTTCCTCGAGGCGCTCCTAAAGGATACCCATATATTGTGGTCAAGTCAAGTGAAAACCCCTATATTTTGTGGCTGTAGTCAATTTGTAACAAGAATGAAATATTTCCGCAAAAAACATTGATACAGGGCATTTCAGGGAAATTCTACCCCTGAAATGCCCCGTACATGAGGACAAAATTTTGGAAAAACCGGACACATATTGTGGTGCCCGGCAAGGAGAAGATCAGACGTTTTCCAGAACCTCTATCCGGATAACTTCAGTCAGATCTCTTCCGGGAAGCGAGACTTTGATCTCGGCTTTGCCCCAGCCGTCTTTCACGGTCCTTACATAGAAGCCGCCCTGGCCTCCGAAGATGTCACAGTCAACCGCCGTGCCTGTGCCGCCTCCGCCAAGGAGCTCTACAGGGCCCTTGCAGGTGACCTTTGCGGGCGTGTTAAAGAGCGGCATTACGTTGCCGTACTCATCCGTAACCTTAACGCGGACCTCCAGGGCATCGTAAGTCGCACCTTCCTTGAGGGCCGATGCGCTCGCGGCGCATTCGAGCCTTATCTCCGTAGCAGGTGCCTTGGTGACGGTAACGGCCGTCTCACCGTCTTTGATGCCTTCGAATCTGTAAACGGGAGCTTTGCCGCCCCTGTCTCCGACATACTTTTGGAAAAGGGCCATCATGTCATCCGAGGTCAGCTTCAGGCGGTTCATCACAAAGCCGAGCTTCATCTTTTTCCCGAACGGCATCTTCTCGCCGCCCGTTGCCATGAAGTTCAGCGCATATTTAATGAGTTGCGCATCGGATGTTTCGTACTTTTCCTCTTTTTCGAGCCTGTCGCCGATAAAATCGTCTATCAGGATCGGGGCATTCTTCAGATTCTTATATATATCCGTATTATGCTTATATTCTTTTATAAAAATATCATTCTTATACATCTTCACACTGTCGCAGTTCGTGAAGATATAGATCTTGCCGCGGTCTTCCGCAGGGTGCTCGCCCGGATCCATCGACGAACTCACCGTGACAAACGGTTCGTTCTCACGCAAAGACGCATAGACCGATGCTGCAAGCTTGGGATTTCTGAACATATCCGTTACGCCGTGATAGCAGATGTGGTCACCGCTTCCGAACTCCTTGTGGGTATTGTAATCGGCAAAGCACCAGCCGAGAGCACCCGCGATATCCTCCTCGCCTGCCACGGCATCAAGCACGTTGCAGTGGCGCAGGGCCTGCTCGAGGCGGTTCTCTTCGGGATCGAAAGCCTTGGCGGGATACATATGACCGCCAAACTCCGAGATAAAGTATCCCTTTTCAGGATCAGGCGTCACCTTCTTCTTGGGTTTTACGCCTGCGTTGTAGCCCGCATGGGAGAAATCGTTATACGCATAGACATCTTCGAGCAGAGAGCTCTTCTCGAGATTCCTGATGCCGGTAGTCTGCCTTGTGGGATCGCACCCGCGCGCGGTCTCGTTGGTCTTCTTGTAGAATTCGTCATCATCTTTCGACTCGTTGATCCTGACGCCCCATACGATTATCGACGGATGGTTTCTGTACTGTTCGACCATCTCGCGGCAGTTGGTGATCGCCTGCTGCTTCCAGGACCCGTCTCCGATGTTCTGCCAGCCGGGCATCTCCGTAACCACCAGCAGACCGATCCTGTCGCACTCGTCAATGAAATGCTGCGACTGGGGATAATGTGAAGTCCTTACGACGTTGACGCCGAGCTCGTTCTTGAGGATCTGCGCGTCGAGGCGCTGGATGTTCTCAGGCATAGCATAGCCGACATAAGGATAGCTCTGGTGGCGGTTCAAACCCCTAAGCTCAACGCGCTGTCCGTTGAGATAGAAGCCGTCAGCTCTAAACTCCGCGGTCCTGCATCCGAACGTGATGTTTTTGGTATCGATATTCCCGTCACCTGTCATCAACGTGCACTCAAACGAGTACAGATTAGGCGATTTGATATCCCAGACCTTTACGTTGGTGATAGAGAACTCGGCAGTCCCCTCCTCAAAAACACCCTGGTTAACTGCTTCACCGCTCTCAATATCACGAACCAGATATTTGACCTTGGCATTAGGATCCTCGCCATCAAGATTGACTGCAGCCTTGACGTTTCCGTCCTTGTCTCCGGTCACGAAAACGTCCTTGATATACATGCCGTCTATAACATCAAGATGGACCTCGCGGTATATGCCGCCGTAGGTCATATAATCGGTCAGGCCTCCGAACGGCGGGATGTTGTTGCTGCCCCTGGAGTCGCACTTGACCGTGATGATGTTGTCTCTTCCGAATGTAACAAGATCGGTGATCTCGACCTTAAAGGCCGTATATCCGCAGGTGTGCACGGTCGCATAGGATCCGTTGACCCTTACTTCCGCGCAGTGGGCAACGCCGTCAAATGTCAGGATAAGGCGCTTGCCCTCCCATTCACGGGGAAGCATCGTCACCCTTCTGTAGCCTGAGATCATCTCGTATTCTTTACTGTCGAAATGACTGAACGGCGTGATCTTCACGCTGTGCGGGATACGCACGGGGACAGCATCGCCGACTTTATAGATCGGACTGCAGAGTTCATCGTTATATTTCGGGGTAAATTCCCAGCCGTCGTTCAGTTCAATTCTCATGGCTTATCCTTTCTGCTTCTTTTCCACACGGTTGAGCTGCGGTCTGACTTCGATCTCCGTAACAGCGGCACCGTCCCTCATGGCGAGGATGTTCCTTACGCATTCGGCGGTGTCCTCAGGGATGAGGAAGCATCCGTCATCGTCGGAAGGCTCGAAATCCGCATTTCTGTACAGATTCGTTCCTCTTGTCAGGTCCGGACAGACCGTCACTACCTTGACTCCGTGCTTCCTTGACTCCTCGAAAAGACTCCTTCCGAAGCTTCTAAGGCCCGCTTTGAGCGCACCGTAGCAGGCTCCGTGGGTGTTGATCCGGGTGGAAGTCACGGATGCTATGTTAATAATATAACCTTTTTTGTCCTTTATTTTCGGAAGCAATGCAGAAGTTATTATCATCGGAGCTTCCAGGTCCGTCCTGCACATTTCGCTGATCTGCTCGGGCGTCATGAACTCGACCAGACCGTAGTAAGCGCTGCCTGCGGCATTGACCAGAACATCAACTTCCTTTATCGTTGACAGCTTCGCAAGAAGTGTTCCGGTGTCTCTGATATCCATTGAGATGCGCTCTTCAAAAAAGGAGACATCGCCTTTAAAGACCCTGCCTATTCCGTATACTTTATATCCTTCTTTGGAGAGCATTTCCGATATCGCGTATCCGATACCCGAAGAAGCGCCTGTTACTATCGCGGTTTTCGGTTCCATGTGAATATCTTCTCCTCAGCGATGTGGCGGGCGAGCAGTCCGCGCATGAACTCCTGCATCTGTCTGTCGGTGTCCTCCTCATACTGTGCGACACCGTTCCTTATAACATAAGGGTACCATGCAATCTCGGAATTCCGCATACTTTTTCGCATTGAAGAAAGATATTCCTTTGAGATCCTGAAGCAGCCGACGCTCACATCCGTGAGCCTGGCGAAATCTATCTTTGAGGCAACGTGGTCCGCAAACTTTCCGTACACGTCCCGCCAGTTATCGGTAAGTATCATGGGGTCAAAACAAAGCCTGACGTTGCATCCTGCATCGACCGCCCTGGCGGCGGCATCAAGTCTGTCATCTGCAGACGGCACATTCTTCTCGTATCTTGTGGCTATCTCATCGGGCGAGACCGTAAAAGCATAGATGACATTGGGCACATTCTTAAGCTGCTTCGGGGCAGCCTTTGTCCTGAGCTCGACCAGAAGATCCTTATGCTTTTGCGCGAGTTCTGTCCATCTGTCCGCCAACCCCGTCAGGCCGTTTAAAGCAATGAGATCGGTGTCGTAGGATGCGCAGACATAAAGCGGGCCCTCTGCGAGCAGCTTTGAGACATCATTTTCGTAGTCCTCGAAGTTCACGAAAACAACGATATTTGAAGAAGGATACATGCCCTTCAGATAACAGTATTCACAGTCGAAAAGGCAGTTCATCACACTGCTAGAATAATAGAAATTGCGCTGTCCGAAAGACTGGCAGACAGGAGCACCCCTGAATATCCGGCTCCCCTCCCTTACCGCAAGGATGAGTGCAGGGGCCTTCTTCTGCGCCTGCCGGTCCTGCCTCGGTCTGTCAAAGATATCCTTGTAGTGTTCTACCGGTATTACGACGGCATCGCCCGTCTTTTTCAGTATCTCATCAGTCAGAGGGTAATTACGTGCTTTTTCTTCAACGTAAACGTGCGAAAATCTCATCCAATACCCTCCTTCCCTGACGTTTGTCCTTTACGGGAACTACTCCTTCCTTGCGCAGCATGTCCAGCACTGCTTCCAGCTTCCTGATCTTTCCGGAAACGACGCAGTAGTGCACGAGGTCTTCAAACTCAAGCCTCATATACTGCGTAAGCTTCAGTTCATCCGCAACGGACATAGGCAAAGGCATATAGTCTGTCTGATCTTCCCCGGGCAGAAGATACTCAATGACACGGCTTATCTCATCTCTGAAGCCGCGCAGGAGCGAAGTGACCTCGCCGGCCGAAGGTCTCCTGCTCCCGTCATCGGACACCGCTTTGACTACGGCGATCCTTGAAGGAGCGGTCTTCTTTTTCGCGAATGAACAGATAATGGAAGCCTCCATATCGTAAAGGGAGCCCGGTTCAGGTTCCGTGACGATCCCCGAAGCCGTGATCAACGGCATTTCCGGAAGTATGAATGATCCGGGCATGTCAGGATAAAACCTCCTGCCCGACTTCTCATCGGTTACGGAATTTATGAGGTAGCACCCGCCGGTCTTTCCGGCTGCGCATCCTACATTCAGAACGCTGTCTGATGTCGTGAGTTCAATGTTTTCAAGAGCTTTGTGCGCGAAGCTGCCGACGCCCGTGACGATATGCTTGCCCGGCAGCCCTTCTATAGCTGCCGCTTCACATTTAAGGGCGGTCAGCACATACAGCATAAGATCACTTCTTGTCTTTTGAGGCTTTCGCGTCTGCTGCCTTCTTGCGGCGTGCAATGAAGAGCATTATGCAGACGGCGGCGCCGATCTCCGAGATACCCGTTCCCATCTGGGAACCCGGAGTCTTATACGTAAGCACTATCTCATGTGTGCCTGCATCCAGAGGCAGACCGATATACATCGAGTTAGCCTGATATATCTTTGTTCTGTTGCCGTCGACATATGCAGTCCAGCCATTTGAATAAGGGATGGTCAGGCAGAGGATCTTCGGCTTGTCCAATGTTATCTTTCCGCTGACGCGTGACGTCGAGCTGCCGGTCTGGTGCAGATCGACATCTTCGAGAACGTTCTCTTTGAGCTTATTGATCTGCTCATCATAATCAGGGAACGGCTGGCAGAACACATACATCTCATCGAAGGAATACTTGCCGCGCTCAGGGAACGTGATGGTGATCATTTTCCTGGACTTTTCGCTGTATCCCAGGTTGAGGAAGAAATCGGTACGGCCGTTATATCTCTGGTACTTCTGAGTAACGAAATTAAAGATCTTCAGCGAAATACCCGAGCCTCCGAACGCCTTGACTGACAACATCTGTGCTGTCGGCTCGACGTAGTATCTGTGATCGTTCTTTATCTTTCTCTGCTCTTCGGGAGTCTTGGAATCCCACTTTCCGTTGAGCTGGAGGGCATCATATTCGCTGATGCCCATATACTTCATTCCCTTTATACCGAGATATGTCTCGCAGTTCTCGGGTGTCTTGACTGCCAGGTTAACAGTCGCATTTCTGCTAAGCGCAACGAACGAACCGTCCTGATCCTTCACGATACCGTTGAGACCGGCAACGGTGTATTTGACCTTCTCTCCGGTCAGTCTGACATCAGCGTTTCCGAAGCCGAGAGAGTTGTCGTAACCGTCTAATACAACGCCCTGGAGCATTGCTTCCTGCCTGCCGGATACCTCCATGGAATCGAACGTCTCTCTGGAGATGATCTTCTCATAGGTATAGCCGAGCGGGAGCGGATTCTTGTTCTCATATACGGAGTACTTCTTGCCCGTGTTCTTTCCCGCGGCGTCGACGGTCTTTTCAAAACCGTAAGGCACCAGCGCGGAATTGTTTGCCACAACATATCTGACCGAACCTAACTCTTCGAGCATCGTTCTTGAATCAGGTCCGACGAACCTCGAGACCATCTTGAGCTCTACCAGGTTCTCAGCATAAGACTGAGACACTGCGGGGCTGACCATGCTCATGTAGTAACCGGTGCTGTAAAGGCCGTAGATCATGGCATCATTGCAGGAAGTAATGATGTCGCCGTCAACATATGTGTATCTCGAGAAAGACGATCTGTCCGTATTTTCCGCTATTATCTCGGCTTCCTCGGGAGCTATGGTGTTGGCGACCTGGCTGATATCAAGTGTGGTGGGTGCCGTGTTCGGATCGAAAAACTCAATGAACCCGAATACGGAATTGACCGCGATCGAAATGATGCATATAGCGAGCATTGATATGCGGGCAAACTTCTGTCTCTTCTCACTGTCCTTGAGAGCAAAGATCAGGCTGACCGTGATGGCAGCTGCGGCAATGAGAAGCTGTATCAGCGCATTTGCAGTACGTGACATTGGAAGGATCACGCACAGAGCAAGGAAGCTTCCGAAGCAGATAGCAAGGAAATTGGCGGCTTTGCCGGTGATCTTTGTAAGCTCGGGCCACATGTATACGAGGATGTATGCGACCAGCATGCTGTATCCGAAATGCCATCTGGCTGAAGGATAGGACAAGCCGTTAAAGACATACTGTACCGCAGGGATCAGAAGAAACAGGGTAAGAACCGCAAACGCAACGCGCAGCCTCTTCTTCTCATCTTCTTCGGTCTTGCCCCTGTAGAGAAGGAAGATGGCGACAAGCGCGGGCGAAGCGTATCCCAGGTTAGCCCATTCACCGCCTTCCACAGCGTGGAATGAAATGAACGACGATAAAAAGTTCTCGTAGTAGCTGACCGGATAGAGCATGTCGAAGATGACCTTGTTCTCAGTCCTCGAATCGCCCGAGAAAGAAAGGATAACGGGCAGGAGCAGAGCAGCGCTCATCATGACTCCGAGGATAGCATATCCGGCAAGCAGGCCGATATTTGAAAGTGCCTTTTTGAGCTCGATCTTCTTTACAGGAATGAACATCTCAAATGCCGCATAGATCACCGTTAAGAATACGACCATATAGAAGAAATAGAAGCTCGATACTGCCGAGAAGAAAACAGCAAAGATAAACACCCAGGGGCAGTTTTTCTTAATGATCCTGTCAACGCCCATAAATACGAGCGGAAGAAATACCATAGGTGTCAGGAAGAAAAGATGCTTTACGCTGTTTGTCAGCGCGAAAGCACAGAAAATATACGTGAACGTACCGGCCAGAACAGAAGTGTATGTCATCTTCAGGTTGTTCTTTTCGAAGCAGAACCATGAGAAAGCAAGGCCCGCGCAGTAAAGTCTCACGTAGATCGAAAGCTCGTAGAAAATGCGCATGTTCTTTGCATTAAAGAATATGCAGAAGATTGCAAACGGATCGCCGACCGCATAGTAATGGAGCGATGTGGGGATGTCGGCACCGTATCCTATCGAGAAGGACCAGCTCGGCAATTCGAGCCTGTGATCGACAAACAGGTTATGCAGCAGGGTCTTAAGCCAGTCCGAATAGTAGATGAGGGCCTTGATATGCTGGCCCGCACCGTCGAAATTACAGATCTGGGTCTTGCCGTTCAGGTAGATCGTTAAGGCGAAAGCTGCCGACAGGACGGCAAAGATAATGGTATAAAGTGCTATGTAGTTTCTTTTTTTCATAGGGGAGAGTATAGCAAAGTTCAATTTGCTTGTAAAACTTATAATGTAAGTATAATATTATCCTTGTTTTTAATATTGGAGGCTATATCTATGGACAGACTTCTTACGGGACTGCAGCCGAGCGGCGCACTCACGATCGGTAATTACGCAGGCGGCATCAGCCAGATCGTCAATTACCAGAACGACTACGAGACATTCCTTTTCGTTCCCGACATGCACGCGATCACGGTTCCCCAGGACCCCGAAGCCCTTCACAGGAACATCATCAACGCAATTGCAATGTACATCGCATGCGGCGTGGATCCGGATCTGCCCAATATGCATATATACATCCAGTCCGAGAACCTGTACCACGCTAATCTATCCTGGATCTTCGAGTGCCACACGCCTCACGGCGAACTCACGAGAATGCACCAGTTCAAAGCCAAGTCAGCTCTGCATGAGACTTTCACCGAAGGTCTTGTCACCTACCCTGACCTTATGGCTGCAGATATCCTGCTCTACGATCCCAAGTACGTTCCTACCGGAATCGACCAGAAGCAGCATGTTGAGCTCGCGCGCAATATCGCGATCAGATTCAACAACCGTTACGGTGAGCTTTTCAAGATCCCCGAGCCCCTCATTCCTACGGTCGGTGCAAAGATCAGAGACCTTCAGAATCCCGAGCAGAAGATGAGCAAGTCTACGACAAATCCCAAGGCTTCCGTCTTCCTTTCCGACCCCGAAAAGGTCATCCGAAAGAAGATAATGTCCGCAGTCACTGACTCTGACGGCGTTATCAAGTTCGACGAAGAGAACAAGCCCGGTGTATCCAACCTTCTCACCATATACTCCGTCTTCTCCGGATGCTCCATCGAGGACGCCGTTGCCAAGTTTGAAGGCGGCGGATACGGCGATCTCAAGAAGGCTGCAGCTGATGCGGTAGTCGAGAAGATCATGCCCATGCAGGAGAAATACAACGAGATAATCAACAGCGGAAGGATCAACGAGATCCTTGACGCAGGACGCGACTATTCAAATAAGATCGCGGCCGAAAAATACGAGAAAGTCAGAAAGGCTGTCGGCTTCGGAAGGATCTGACTTTTCTGACGGGAGATACGCATGAAGAAATTCGGATCGGTCCTTTTAAAGATACTTTTCATCCTTGCCTTATTCCTGCTGGCCCTGCTTTCGTTTTCGATATACTGGACCATTTATGTCTGGCCTGACGTTTCTTTCGACCAGATAGTCTTCCATATCACCTCGCCGATCGCGGGAACAGGTTCAAACCTTCTGGTCGACTTCTGCCTGAGAGCTCTTCTTCCTGCACTGGCGGTCACAGCCGCTGCAGTAGTCCTGAAGGTCTTAGTAAAAAAGAAAGCCGAGAAAAAGGTCAAGGCCGTAAACATCGCCACAGTCGGCGTGCTGGCCATTTTCTTCATTGTCTCCGCATGCATCTTTGCAGGAAGATACAACGTTATCGGCTATTTCACCGCCAAGAGCGTGAACTCGGATTTCATAAAGGACAACTATGCCGATCCCGAGAAGGTCACGGTAACCTTCCCCGAGAAAAAGCGCAACCTTATCTACATCTTTTTAGAGTCCATGGAGATGACCTATGCGGACAAACAGTCTGGCGGTGCGCTTGATTACAACTGCATTCCTGAACTTACCAAGCTCGCTATGGAAAACGACTGTTTCTCCGGTGACAAGAACACTCTTAACGGTGCAAGAGTCTCTTTCGGAACCACATATACGATGGGCGGTATGGTTGCCCAGTCATCCGGTCTTCCGGTAGTCGGCGGTATCGGAAATGCCGCTTCACAGCAGGATTCCTTCTATCCCGGCGCAACCGTGCTCGGAGACATTCTCAAGAAAGAAGGCTACACCAACGAGCTTATGGTCGGTTCCCCCGTTGAGTTCGGCGGCCGCGGCGTCTACTACAGCACCCACGGCAATCACAAGCTCTTTGACTACGATTACGCTCTGAAGAACGGCAAGCTTCCCACAAACGACTATTACGTATGGTGGGGTTACGAAGACAAGAAGCTCTTCTCATTCGCAAAGGAAGAATTGAAGGATCTTTCCTCAAAGGATTCGCCTTTCAATCTCACCCTTCTGACCGTTGATACGCATTTCGAGGACGGCTATGTATGCGAGGACTGCAAGGACGAGTTCGGCGTTCAGTACGCAAATGTCATGGCCTGCTCTTCAAGACAGGTCGTTGAGTTCGTAAACTGGTGCAAACAGCAGGATTTCTATGAGAACACCACGATAGTATTAAACGGCGACCATCTCACGATGGACAAGGACTTCCTGAACAGCATCGATGCAAAGTACGACAGAAAGACATTTACCGCTGTCATCAATCCGGCTGTAACCCGTGAGGATAACGGAAACCGTCTGTTCTGCACGCTCGACCTGTTCCCTACGACGCTGGCCGCAATGGGATGCAAGATTGAAGGCGACAGACTGGGCCTTGGAACAAACCTCTATTCCTCAAAGAAGACGCTTTTCGAGGAATACGGCGAAGATTTTGTCAACGCTGAGCTCTCCAAGAATTCTGAATTCGTAAATACAAAGATAAGTAACTGGGATCCTTTCGATTTCAATACCCTCACGTATTCCCACGCACTCAACACCGAGATCAGGTTCGGTACAGACGGTCCCAAGAAATATGTCCTCGTAGGACTTTTCGGTGCTGAGAACATCAACGCTAAAACAAAGGGCTATGTCGCACGTATGAAGGGACCCGACGGTTCAGTTATCGATTCATGCGAGATGGAACTCGACGATTCCAGGATCTACAACGCGACTTTGGAGGTCACAAGCCTTAAGACCGGCAATGCCAGCACACTTGAGATCTACGCCAGAGATTCCAAGAAAACTGAACACCTCGTATATGCCGAATTGGGATTCTTCTCCAATTACACGATCTTCGAGAAAATGAGAAAAGTCGACAAGCCTGAGAAGTGCGACTCTAGCCTTTCGTTCTCCGCAGACGGAAAGACCATGACCGTTACCGCGTCGGGCTTCAAGAACCCCAACGACATCGGCGTTGTCTATGTATATGTCTGGGACAAGAGATCCGTATCCGCGCCCACATACTATGCGCTCACACGTGTAAGCGAAGAGAATGGCGCGACATACTCCGTTGATATCGATATATCGAAGCTGGACAGAAACTCAGTAAAGGTACACCTGTACCAGAGAGCAAGCGGCGGATGGACAAAGATCTGGAAGGAAGTTACGCAGTAAAAAACTTCAGTTCTTGTTCGGATAGACCAGACGTCTGTCCGTATCGAACCATTCTGCACAGGTCCTGAAACCCCATACGATAAAGCGGCCCCTATCGGTGATCGAATAAGTTCCGTCAGGATTCTGCTTTATGGTTCCTGTTACGACCTGTTCATTAAAACGCTTTTCAAAAGCGCCGTAATCGTTGACGTATTTTGCGGTAAAGATCTCACCCACGGAATCCTGGGTGAATGTCTTGTCGGAATTCTCATCCATGTAGCTGAGCATAAAGACCGATACCGAACGCTCGACCGTAACCGGAATGAGCGTGAAAAGGACTGTGTTTACGCAGCAGAAGATGACGAACATCATGATGATGTCCCTTACGGTGACGAACTTCCAGAATTTCTTTATGACGCCCATTACTATCGCCGCAATGAGACCAGTGAGCACAATGAAAGCAATGCCCCTGTACATAAGGACATTCATGTTCTTGAGCAATCCCGTATGGAAAAGCGCGACAAACATCAGCGAGCAGACAAGATATATACCGATGTAGATAAGTATCAGCTTGATGACACTGCCTGCAGAAGTTTTTTTGCTTTCGTCTTTTTTGGATTCCGTCATGATTCAGCTCCGCTCTTCTTCCTGATCTCCTCTGCAGCCTGAGCCTGAGTACGGTCAAGCGGGCTCGCTACATATGCGATACCCTGCATGCTTACTCTTATGGCTGTTCCGCAGAAAGCGCAGTTGCCGGCTGAACCAAGTCTGATCCTTGTATTTGTGGAACCGCAGTTAGGACACTCGACCGCAACGCTTTCCCTTGCGATCTTCTGCTCATAAGCAGTCCTCTTATAGCTTGCGGTCTCTGCCTTTGCACGCTGGGACTGAGCCATAGCCTCGCTGCGCGCCTGCGCTTCGAGAGCATGAGCTCTTTCTATCTCCTGCTGTGCCCTGATATTTTCGCTGATGGATAAACCAAGCTTTATAAGCCACCCCAGATGCACGCTCATCTACCCCCTTTGTTTTCTCAATGGTCCCTTAAACCATCTATCAATATATCATAGTTTCCATCTCGCGTGCCAGTCTGGAGACAGGGAGTCCGACGACGTTGGAGAAGTCGCCGTCGATCTTTTTAACAAGGAGTGCGCCGCCGCCCTGAATACCGTAGGCGCCGGCTTTGTCATAGGGTTCTTTTCCGCTGCAGTATCTTTCGATCAGGTCTTTCTGGAACTGATCCAGTCCGTAGAATTCAACCGGGGTATCCTCGGTGAAACACTTCACATTTTCAGACGTGATCAGAGCAACGCCTGTCGCGACGGTATGCGTCCTTCCGGACAGCTTCGTCAGCATCGATACGGCTTCATCTTTGTCCCCGGGCTTTCCGAATATCTCGTTGTCCAGGATGACCGATGTGTCCGCGCCGATCACAAGCACCTGCTTTTTCTCTTCTTCAGGGAGGTCATCGAAAACAGCCTTCGCCTTCAAAAGCGCAAGGCCTTCACTCACAAGGGCCGCAGGCGTGCCGCTGTTTTCCATTTCGATCTCAGCCGAACGCTCGTCAACTTCTCTGGTGATTATCTCGAAATCTTCAGTAATGAGAGACAGCAATTCGCGCCTCCGTGGAGACGCGCTTGCCAGTATTATTCGTTTGCTCAACCCTCTTCTCCTCCGTCGGGTTCTTTCTCCTTCGGCGGCTCAGAAGGCTTTTTCGGGATGTCCGGTATTATGCTCTTTGCGGGAGCGGGAGAAGCTTCTTTCTTCTCTTCTGCCTTCGGGGCAGGAGCGGCTTCCTTTCCGGGGATGATGCTCTTGGCAGGAGCGGGTGCTGCGGGTGCCTTGTCTTCAGGCGCCTTTGCTTCGGGAACCTTGGGAGCTGCCTTCGCTGCTGCAGCAGTCGCGGGTCTTGAAGGAGCTGCATCCTTTGCCGCAGGATCATTCTTGAGCCTTGCGGACATGGCAACTGCAGACATCTTAGGTTCTGCGCCGCCGGTCTTAGCAACCTGGCTGATGCCGCTTACGCCGCTGATGGTATCGCTGAGCGAAGACTTAAAGTCGATCGTGCTCTCGGGGATAACGCCTTCGCTGTTGGAAGAGAACTTCGTCTCGGGATTGTCTCTGAAAAGTGTATAGACTTCTCTCGGGTTCTCCTTGTGAGTGATCTTAAAGTAGAAATCAACGAACTTCTTCATAGATTCGCTCATTACGAACTTTGAAGCTGTCTTAACGGGCGCATCTATGCCCTGTGTCTCGTTGATGTCGGCGAAGAACTGTGAACTTGTCTTGTGCTCGCCGCTGATGATGTAACCCGAACCGGGTTCGACAGTCTTGTCGGCAAGAGCCAGCATAGCGTTTGCAACGTCTCTGACGTCAACGAACGCGTGGCCGCCTTCCTTCGGGGGACGTGTGCCGTTCTTCAGATAGCTTGCGATGATCTTATTGATCTCATAGTCCTCGGAGTAGCCGGGACCGATGATGAAAGTAGGAAGTACCATTACGGCATTGAGTCTGTTAAGGGTAACGCGCTCCATGATGTAAGCGGCAGCGTCTGCTTTGGACTTTGCGTACTCGCCGTCAACCTGATTGCGGTTGAAGTTCATCTTGAGTCCGTCAGGTACGGCCTCGGGATTGATCGCGTACGCAGAGCTAAGATAAACGAGCTTGCCGATCTTACGCTTGAGACACATGTCGGCAACGTTCTCGGCACCGATGACGTTGACTCTTCTCATCGTAAGATTTGTCTTGTCCGTGAGAGAGATATACTCATCCGTATGGAAAAGGATCGCGCTTCTCGGATCTTCGAGATCAAAGAACTCTTTCATGGAATCCTTGTCCGTGGAAATACCGTACTTGATCTCAATGTTCGGGTTGCCTCTGTAGATCGAAGTATCTGAAAGCTCGCTCGCAAGCACCCTTACTTTCTCACCGCGTTCAAGGAGAAGGCTGACGATGATCTTACCAAGTGCACCCTCTCCGCCTGATACCAGATATTTTACTGACATTGCCTTTTTCCTCTCTTCCTGAATGAATATTCAATCGAAATAGCTTGAACTTCTGTTAAATATTGTATTTCACTAATAAAAGCACCGTAAATCCATTTGAGAACTTTTTTGTTAAATATCTGTTACGTATTAGCCCGGAGCAACCGGAAAACAGGATGAAATTTCGTATTGACAATTGTTTTAGTTGAGTCTATTCTTACAAATGTTCCCTCGGGAACTTACAACTTAATACTATCACAAAGGCTATGACGAAGAGGTCAGCAGACCGATCGATCTTACAGAGAACCGCGTTAGCTGAGAAACGGTGCTTCGATAACTGCAAAAGACTATCACTTCCGAGCCGGCATTCCGAAAGGGTTTATCCTTAGTAGACAGTGCCCGTTATGCTGCGTTAATGTAAAGGAGTTGTCAGACTTCGAAAGTGGCAGCCGCAAGGCTTGCAAATTGAGTGGTACCGCGGATTTTTATTCGTCTCAATGTCCAGGAAGGATGTTGGGGCGCTTTTTTTTTGCCCCGACGAGGCAAAACAAGATTGACTGCAAAAAGGAGAAAAAGTATGTCAGCACAGAACAACAGCGTAGAGTTCAAGCTACAGGAAGTTGCAGACAGAGTTCACGGCCTAAGACTCGACATGGGTCTCACACCTGAAGAAGTTGCTTCCAAACTTGATATTTCGACAGAGGAATATCTCAAGTTTGAAGAAGGCTCTCAGGATTTCAACTTTACGTTCATTTACAAATTCGCAAACCTCGCCGGCGTTGAGATCTCAGATATCATGGAAGGTTCTTCCCCTTCCCTTAAGGAATACGCCGTAACAAGAAACGGCCAGGGAAGCCCGATCACAAGACGCACAGGCTACAAGTACCAGCGTCTGGCATCACGTTTCAAGAATAAGCTCTGCGAACCTTTCCGTGTCGTAGTACCTTATTCCGAGGAAGCTCTTAACCCTCCGTATCACCTCGTTTCACACAACTATCAGGAGATGAACATCGTCGTTAAGGGTACGCTTAAAGTAATCATCGGCGATTCCTCCGAGGTCCTTCACGAAGGCGATTCCATCTACTTCGACTCCACCCAGCCTCACGGCGAGTTCGCTCTCGGCGGCGAGGACTGCGTCTTCTATGCGATCATCCTCAACCCTGAAGCATGGGGCAAGGGCGAGAACTACACTACGCCTTACAACTCCGAAGAGCTCCGCACAGACAACGTTACAAACGTTGATGCGGCAAATCTCGAAGATCCGGTCTATGCTCATTATCTCAACGGCATCCTTGATGAGAACGGCACGATGGTCGATGTTGACGTAAACGTTCCCGCATGCAAGAAGTTCAACTTCGCATTCGACTGCGTTGATGTTATCGCTGACAAGAACCCCAATAAGCTCGCCATGCTCTGGGTCGCAAAAGACTGCGTAACCGAGAAGAGGTTCACGTTCGCTGACATCAAGAAATATTCCAACATGACCGCAAACTACTTCAAGTCTCTGGGCATCGGCAAGGGCGACAAGGTCGTTCTCGTTCTCAAGAGACACTACCAGTTCTGGTTCGCCATGATGGGTCTCGAAAAGCTCGGCGCTATCGCTATTCCCGCTACTCACCTTCTCCGTGACCACGACTACGAATACCGTTTCAACGCCGCAGGCGTTAAGGCAGTCTTCTGCACCGCCGATGACGATGCTGCCGACGAAGCTGAGAAGGCAGCAAAGGCTTGCGGAGTTGAGACTCTCATCCTCTGCAACGGTTCAAGACCCGGATGGCATGACTTCAACGAAGAGTTCAAGAACTTCTCCGATGTTTTCGAGCGCCCTGCAGACTACGCATGCGGCTACGATCCGATGGTCATGTTCTTCACATCAGGAACATCAGGCTATCCTAAGATGGCTCTGCATTCCTATATGTACGCTATCGGCCACATCCCTACTGCAAAGTACTGGCAGAACGTAGATCCTAACGGTCTTCACTTCTCCATCTCCGATACCGGCTGGGGTAAGGCACTCTGGGGCAAGCTCTACGGTCAGTGGCTCTGCGAAGCTCCTGTCTTCACATTCGACTTTGACCGCTTCAAGGCCGAAGAGATCCTTCCGATGTTCAAGAAATACAACATCACAACATTCTGCGCACCTCCGACAATGTTCAGGTTCTTCATCAAGGAAGACCTTTCAAAGTACGATCTTTCTTCTCTCAAATACGCAGTTACCGCAGGTGAAGCTCTGAACCCCGAGGTCTTCAACAAGTTCATGGAAGCTACAGGCATCAGGCTCATGGAAGGCTTCGGCCAGACTGAGACAACGCTCGTTATCGCAAACCTCGTAGGCTCAAAGATCAAGCTCGGATCCATGGGTAAGCCCAATCCGCTCTACGACGTCAAGATCCTTGATCCCGACGGCAACGTCTGCAAGCCGGGTGAGACAGGCGAGATCTGCATCAACACACAGAACTATCATCCGAAGGGACTCTTCCTCCAGTACTACCTCGCACCTGAGCTTACTTCCGATGCTTGGCACGACGGCTGGTATCACACAGGCGATACCGCATGGATGGATGAGGACGGATACATCTCCTATGTCGGACGCACGGACGACGTCATCAAGTCTTCCGGCTACCGTATCGGACCCTTCGAGATCGAGAACGTCATCATGGAGCTTCCTTATGTTCTCGAGTGCGCTGTTACCGGTGCACCTGACCCGCAGGGCGTCAGAGGTATCGTCGTAAAGGCTACCATCACACTCGTCAAGGGAACCGAGGGTACTGAGGAACTCAAGAAAGAGATCCAGCACTACGTCAAGGAGAAAACAGCTCCTTACAAGTATCCCCGTATCGTCGAGTTCGTTGATGAGCTTCCTAAGACCTTCAACGGCAAGATCATGAGAAAAGCTATCAGAAACGACGACAATAACAAGAAATAATTCCTCCGTATTGGGTTTTATGTGTTACTCGGGCCTTCCGCATCTGCGGGAGGCCCGTTTTATTATGAATCTAGCAGGCCGTGCTCCACAGGGGATCGTAATCACGCCTTCTTCCGGGTATTGCGCCGCCTGCAAACCTTATCTCGAGCTTGCCTTCCCTGACTGCGGGCCACAGGACGTCGTATGCTTCTTCGCCCGTGTCCGGCATCGTCAGTGATATCCGCCTGATATCGGAAAGCATTTCGGACTCCCCTTTCCTTCCCAGCATCAGCAGATGTCTCTTGTCGAAGATTATCAGGTCATCTAAGTCCATTCTCTTAAGGAGGGGCTTTCTGATCAGAGGAAGCACAGAATTATGCGGATCTATGACCGCACACGATGCCTCGGGGCCTCTGAAGAATTCTATGTTTACCAGGAGAGACTGCGCCTCCCTGTAAAGATCCCTTATCGCTTCGTGAGTCCGGCGCATCACCTCGCTGCTGTAATCTTCGGCAACCTTGCCGCCGTCCCTTAAGGCAAGATATATCATCTCGAAAAGGAGCTTCTCCATATCGGGAGTATCGGTCAGGAAAAGATCGGACACCATCTGCTGCACTTCAGCACTGCCGCGCCTGCCGATAAGCGAATACATGTATTCGGCCTCCGCCATGTTTGTCCTTACAGGCAGATATTCAGCCGCAGCATCAGCATGGTAATCCGGACAGATCTCATCAGGCATCGTCTTGACCCTGAGTATCGCAAGAGCCGTACAGAGAAACCCTTCAAGAGTGCCGTCGTAACTGAATCTCCGGATGTAGCCGTCCACGGAGCCTCACCTCCCTTACCAAAGTGAGGTCATTGTAGCATGCCGAACATACGTTTGTAAACGGGTCAAAAAAGAACAGTCCATTAATCTGGACTGTTCCCGTGAAATTCTTTTGAAATGCCTTTATCCGTTGATCTTGAGTCTGTGGTAGACTTTCTTGCCCTTGCGGACGATAGCCTCGCCGTTATCGTCGAAATCGGACTCTGCAAGAGCATAGAACTGATCTTCAACAACCTTGTCGTTGAGGTAGACGCCCTTCTGCTGGATCATTCTTCTTGCCTCGCCCTTGGACTTCATGAGACCCGCCTTAACGAGAGCGTCTGCGATCTGCATGCCTGCTCCGAGCTCCTCTTTTGTGATCTCGGTGGTCTTCATGTCCTCTGACCTGCCTGCATTCTCGAAAATATCCTCAGCAGTCTTCTTTGCGATCTCAGCAGCTTCCTCGCCGTGGATGATCTTTGTGACTTCGTAAGCAAGTCTCTTCTTTGCCTCGTTGATAGCTGCATCTGTGAGCTTAGCGTACTCATTGATCTCATCCATCTCAAGGAACGTGAGGAGCTTCATGCACTTGATGACATCGGCGTCATCAACGTTTCTCCAGTACTGATAGAAGTCGTAGACGGATGTCTTGTTTGCATCGAGCCATACAGCGCCCTTTGCTGTCTTGCCCATCTTCTTGCCCTCGCTGTTTGTAAGGAGAGTGAATGTGAGACCGTATGCCTCTTCCTGATCCTTACGTCGGATAAGCTCCATACCTGCAAGGATGTTGGACCACTGGTCATCTCCGCCGAACTCGAGCTTAACGCCGTACTTCTTGTGGAGATAGTAGAAGTCATATGCCTGCATGAGCATGTAGTTGAACTCGATGAAGGAAAGGCCCTTCTCAAGACGCTGCTTGTAGCACTCTGCGGTAAGCATCTTGTTAACAGAGAAATGAGGTCCGATGTCTCTTAAGAACTCGATGTAGTTGAGGTCTCTGAGCCAGTCAGCGTTGTTGACGATGAGAGCCTTTCCGTCAGAGAAATCGATGACCTTGCCCATCTGCTTCTTGAAGCACTCAACGTTGTGGTCGATCGTCTCTACCGTCATCATCTGACGCATGTCGGTACGGCCGGAAGGATCGCCGATCATGCCGGTACCGCCGCCCATAAGAGCGATGGGTCTGTGGCCTGCCTTCTGCATGTGGCTCATGACCATCATCTGGACGAAGTGGCCTACATGAAGCGAATCAGCAGTCGGGTCGAAGCCTATATAGAACGATACGCCCGGCTTGGAAAGGAGATCATAGATCTCATCCCTGTGTGTAGCCTGTGAGAAATATCCTCTTTCTTCAAGCGTGTCGAATACATTCTTTGCCATAATGTCCTCCAAAGAACCAAATAAAAATAATTAAAGCCTATGTATGATACACCGCGGGGCGCGGGTAAACAAGGTTAACCCAGTTTAATAAAATCGACTGCTGCGAGAGCCGCGACTGCACCGTCTGCACAAGCCGTGGTGAGCTGTCTGACCTTCTTGGTCCTGACATCGCCTGCTACAAAGATGCCCTTAACGTTGGTCTTGCAGTCTTCTCCGCCTTCGATATATCCACCTGAAAGCGTAACCAGATCCTTGAACATAGCCGTCTTGGGTTCCTGGCCGATGGCAACGAAAAGTCCGTCTACGGCAAGTTCCTTGGTGCTCTGGTCATCGCGGTTTTCGAGCACGATGCCGTCAAGCTTGGGTGAACCCTTGAGTTCGTTTATCACGAAAGGTGTGACTATCTCGAGGTTGGGGATTGCCTTTGCGGCTTTAACCAGTGTCTCGTCAGCGCGGAATTCGTTTCTTCTGTGTATCAGATAGACCTTTTCCACAAGGCCTGCAAGATAGATCGCATCCTCGACAGCGGTGTTTCCGCCGCCGTTTACGGCAACGGTCTTGCCCTTATAGAATGCTCCGTCGCAGGTCGCGCAATAAGAGACTCCCTTGCCCGTGAGTTCTTCCTCGCGGTCAATTCCCAGATGACGGTTCGTAGCTCCGACTGCAAGGATAACGGCCTTGGCCGTCTCTTTGCCGCCTGATGCGAGCTCAACTGTGAAGCCTTCCTCAGCCGATCCGGAAACAGAAGTAACACCGTCAAATTCGACTCTGGCGCCAAGGTTGGTCGCCTGGTTATACAGATCGTTTGCGAAATCAAAACCCGAGATCTTTGCGATCGCGGGATAATTCTCAACCTCGGGTGTGTTGATGATCTGACCGCCGTAGATATTAGCTTCATAGACAACGGTGTCCATGCCTGCGCGTCTTGCATAGATTGCTGCCGAAAGTCCCGCGGGACCTGCGCCTACGATGATGATGTCTGCCATGTGTCAGCCTTCCTTTCCGTTGACGAGCATGTCGAATCTCGCATGAGCCTCAGGGTTTGCCTTCTGAAGAGAAATAACTTTGCCCTCGCGGCTGATGAAGCAATGCTCGCTCGTTCCCGTGCATCTTACCTGTTCAGTTTCCTTATCGAAGACCGTGTATTTGATATCGAATCTTACGCCCGTATATCTCGTGACCTCAGCGCGGATGACGACCGTGTCACAATATTTTGCCATTGTCTTGTACTTTGCGGTAAGGCCGACGACGGGACTTATGATGCCCATCTCCTCCATGCCCTTGTAACCCAGGCCGATCTCCTCAAAGAGCTTCGTCCTTGCCTCTTCATACCACCTGATATAGTTCGAATGATGGGTAACTCCCATCTGGTCTGTCTCATAGTACTGTACAAGATGTTCGCAATCCGTGACTGCAGCCATGCAAAATGCCTCCGCTTAGTAGATTGTTTAATTCTATCATAAGTAAGGGAAACAGCGGCTGAGTAAAAGCAATAAAAGAAGCCCCACAACGGAAATGTCGATGATAACAAATATGACGGTCAAGACCGTACCGCTCTTTCCCGCCTCCGTCATACGCTTATGAATAAATAAGGTCAGTGCGGATACGGCAAGTGAAAAGATCAAATATATGCAGACCGGTAATGCGATATTCCGGAACACTCTTGTTTTTTCATTCTTTAAGTATGGGGAAAGAAAATCTTCTTTTGCTTTTTTCAATTCGGGAAGCACTTTTTCATACGATTCGATCTTATCAAAACCAATGGTTGTAACATAAGTACCGTCCAGATACTTGTTGTGGTACTCTTTGCTCTCACCGGCACTTTCAGAAAAACCGATCGGGACCCATTGGCCGTCATCACACCTGATCCGGAAATGTTCCTCGAAGCGCATGTTCTCGTTAACGGCAGAAATCTGCATGAGAGCTTTCAGCTGATAAACCTTTCCTTTCCTGAAAATGACGGGTTTGATCTCATCACGGCTTTCAGTTTCTGATGACTTATCAAATTCCAGATTGATCAGCATTTTGGCCTCTGAGACCGAATCAAGACACTCGAGATCTTCAGAAAAAACTATGTCAGCCTGGTAAAACTCCTTTTCAAAGAAAATGGTTCTCGCAGGCGCAATCACGGCAGCCAGCGAAAAAACAACATACGCACCTCCTGCGACAAATACTGCCAGCAGGATCAGCAAAAGCACCCTTTTGTTCGTTCTGACATCATTCATAACCCTATTATATCGCGGATGAAAAAGATGGATATATTCAACTGTCATTCCTCGTGAAAACATATATAATTGCTGTTATGGATACGACCGAACTCTTCATCCTCATAACCGACATAATCGGCACAATCGCATTCGCGGTGTCAGGCGCCCTCGCAGGCGTCAGAAAGAAGATGGACATCTTCGGAGTCAATATCCTTGCCATCATGACGGCAACCGGCGGCGGAATAATCCGTGACCTCATCATCGGATCAACACCTCCCACCGCATTCAAGAATCCGTTTTTCGTAATCCTTGCCGCGATCGCCGCCAACCTGACATTCATCTTCCTTTACTGGCAGCGCCGTTCAGGCAAAAAGCTCCCTGAGAACGCTAAGAAGATCTACGACAGAGTCTTTTTCTGGTGCGACACGATAGGACTTGCGGCATTTACCGTTGACGGTGTCCACACGGGCTTTTTCACCTCTTTTTCGAACAACTGGTTCCTGGTCATCTTCCTCGGCGTCGTGACCGGCGTCGGCGGCGGCGTCCTTCGTGACGTTCTCTCGCTCGAGATGCCTTATATCTTTGTAAAACACATCTATGCCATAGCCTCGATCATAGGCGCATCGGCAACATATCTCATATTCCTCGGCACGGGTTCGGCCGCTTCAGCTATGCTCGCCGGCTTCTTCATAGTCGTCGGCATCCGCTATCTTGCGGCGCATTTCGGCTGGAACCTGCCGAAGATCGATCACTGAAAAGGAGTTTTACCATGCCTAAAGATCCCAATATCCTTTTAAGCTATATCAACACGCAGTTAAGGGACACCTACGATTCACTCGAAGAGCTCTGCAGGTCTCTGGACCTGGACGAGCTCGAAGTCAAGACCTCGCTCCGCGGTATAGGTTACGAATACGACGAGGGTTTGAACAAATTCATCCCCGTAACATGAAAACAGGCGGCGAAAACCGCCTTTTTATATAAAGAAAATACATCTGTGATGTGCTATAATTTCGCCGGCAAAATATAACGGCAGGCACATCAGTGCTTTTCGCCTGACCATAATCAAAATTCAAGGAGATATACCTATGAAAAGAAGACCTGTAGTTCTCATGGTTCTTGACGGTTTCGGTCTTACCGACACCAAGGAATACAATGCCATTGCCATGGCAAACACTCCCGTCATTGACAAGCTCATGGCTGAGTGCCCTTTTGTTAAAGGCTACGCATCCGGCCTGGCAGTAGGACTTCCTGACGGCCAGATGGGCAACTCCGAGGTTGGCCACATGAACATCGGTTCCGGAAGGATCATCTATCAGGACCTCACCCTCATCACAAAGTACATCGAGGACGGCGTCTTCTTTAAGAACGAAGACCTCCTCCGTGCCATCAACAACTGCAAAGAGAAGAATTCCGACCTCCACGTCTGGGGTCTTCTCTCCGACGGCGGCGTTCACTCACACAACACACACCTCTATGCGATCCTCGAACTCTGCAAGAGAGAAGGATTCGACAGAGTCTATGTTCACCCCTTCTTCGACGGCCGTGATACTCCCCCGGCATCCGGTAAGGATTATCTCCAGGCTCTTGTCGACAAGATGGCTGAGATCGGCGTAGGTAAGGTAGCTTCCATGTCCGGCCGTTACTATGCAATGGACAGAGACAACAACTGGGACAGAATCCAGACAGCTTACGACTCTCTCGTACTCGGTGAGGGCGTTAAGGATACAGACTGCATTGCAGCTATGCAGAAGTCTTACGACAACGGCGTAACAGACGAGTTCGTTCTCCCTACAGTCATCGTTGACAGCGAGGGCAAGCCTGTCTCAGTCGTTAAGCCTAACGACTCCGTCATCTTCTTCAACTTCCGTCCTGACCGTGCAAGAGAGATCACAAAGGCTTTCTGCTACAGCGACGAGGACATCGCAGCTCAGCCCGGCGACGCTTCCGACACGAAGTGCATCAAGTACCTCAAGAGAGCAAACGGCTTCATGCCTCTCACATATGTCTGCTTCAAGGATTACGATGAACTCATCCCCAACAAGTTCGTCGCTTTCAAGAAGGAAGAGATCAAGAACACTTTGGGCGAATACCTCGCAGCAAACGGACTCAAGCAGCTCCGTATCGCCGAGACAGAGAAGTACGCTCACGTTACCTTCTTCTTCAACGGCGGTATCGAAGAGCCCAACAAGGATGAGGACCGTACACTCGTTCCTTCTCCCGCAGTTGCAACATATGACCTCAAGCCTGAGATGAGTGCTCCCGAGGTTTCCGAGAAGCTCGATGCAGCTATCTGCTCCGACAAGTACGATGTAGTCATCATCAACTTCGCTAACCCTGACATGGTCGGCCACACCGGCGTTCTCGAAGCTGCGATCAAGGCAGTCGAGAGAGTCGATGCTTGCGTAGGCGGCGCTGTTGAAGCAGTCAAGAAGATGAACGGCGTTCTCTTCATCTGCGCAGACCACGGCAACGCAGAGCAGATGATGAACCTCGAGACAATGCAGCCTCACACTGCACACACAACGAACCCCGTTCCGTTCATCCTCTACAACTACGATCCCGAGTACACACTCCGTGAGGGCGGACGCCTCTGCGACATCGCTCCCACTCTCCTTGAGATCATGGGTCTGCCCCAGCCTGCAGAGATGACCGGCGAGTCACTTCTCATCAAGAAGTAATTCATTTCGCTTATGAAAACCAAGGGCACGGCTTGAAGCTGTGCCCTTTTTTATTGTAGGTACCGGTTGTGTGTACATACGAAACTCGAGAAAAGCCTGTTTTTATATGTGCGTTTTCATCGAAAACGGCCTCTGAAAGCCTTCGCGCACATATATTTTCAAGAAAAAGACCGTTTTCGTATGTGCATTTTTCGCTGGCAGGGGCAAAAACGTCCGAAATGCACATATAAATTCATTGAAAAAGCGGTTTTCGTATGTACGCCTGCCACAGACCAAAGTGCCGCCCGTCCAAACAAAAAAGGCCGCACCGCTGCAGCCCCTTAAAAACACTGATCTACTTTATTTTTTCTTCCGCCTGCTCATGGTGGCCCGGTAACTGACATCCAGCAATTCGAAAACCTTAGAACCGGGGACTGTCCCGTCGAGCAGGACGGTTATCCAGTGCCTTTTGTTCATGTGATACGAGGGTATTATCCCCTCGCTGTGACATAGCATATCGTGCAGGACCGGGTCATCGATCTTGAGATTCATGCAGTCAGCGGCGCCATCGCCTGACAAGCCGAGGCGGTCTTTCCTGACGCGCATGATGAGCGCAAACCATTTGCGGTTGTCTAAGTGCCTGAAAACGCAGGAAACCGGATCTCCCTCCCAGGGGAATTCCGGTTCCGCTCCGTATTGGCTCTTTATATGTTCAATTGCGATCTCTCTTGAGATATCCATAAACTGCCGGCCGGTCTTCAGTTAGAATCCGGGACCGCCTTGATCGCAGCAAGAAGTTCGGGGAAATCCTCAAATGCGGGGATGTCCGGGTTATCTGCGATGATCTTCTCCGTGCTCTTGAAAAGGAAGCCCGCCTTTGAAGCCTTGATCATGGCGAGATCGTTATACGAATCGCCGGAAGCGATGGTGTCAAAACCGATGGACTGCAGCGCGCGGACCGTGGAAAGCTTTGAATTCTCGACTCTCATCTTGAAGTCCTCGATCATGCCGTCCTCACCTACGATCAGGGAGTTGCAGAACAACGACGGATAGCCGAGCTTTGCCATGAGGGGCATTGCAAACTGTGTGAAAGTATCGCTTATGATGATGACCTGCATATCCTTGCGGAGCTCATCTAAAAATTCCTTTGCGCCGGGGAGCGGGTCGATCTGAGCGATAACATCCTGGATCTCCTTTAAGCCCAGGCCGTGCTCACGGAGGATGCCGAGTCTCCAGTGCATGAGCTTATCGTAATCGGGTTCGTCGCGTGTAGTGCGCGTAAGCTCCGGAATGCCGGTCTTCTTGGAGAACTCGATCCAGATCTCAGGTACCAGTACACCTTCCATATCAAGACAAACAATGTTCATGTTATTACCTCCTGTTAAATCCCGCGAAAGAGATCATATTCTTGCGTAAATAAATGCTCCGGAATCATATCCCAAGCCGTACATGCCGAAAATGAGGACCGCTACGGCAAGGAGCATGAATACTGCCCATGATACCACAACCGGCTTGCTCATGATCCTGGCAAGCACAAGACGCGGCTCTTCTTCCTGCTTTTCGCGGTATTTATAGATATCGACTGCGACAAGGACTGCAAATGCAACAAGCAGCACGATAAGGTTGCCCGTATCAAGTCCCAGAGATGCCAGAGTCTCACGGCTCATGGAGAAAGGCCTGAATATCGCCTTATACATCATGACGGCGTCAGGAACGTTATTAGCCCTGAAGAAAATGTGTCCGAGGCAGATAAGGAAGAATGTGCGTGCCGTCTGGAAGATCTTGTATGGGAGCTTGTCGCTGTGAAGCGCTTTTCTGAGCTTGACCGAGACAGGCTCGACCAGTTCGCCCAATATGATGTAGAAGCAATGCAGCAATCCCGTACCGATAACGTACTTCATGAGTCCGCCGTGCCAGTAACCTACTGCTGCCCAAAGAATTATAAGTCCGAAGTAAGTCGGGACCTTCTTGCCCTTTTTCTTGCCGAAGAGCTTCTTGGAGACATCGCCGATCTTAACAAATACGGAGGTGCGCAGCATCGGATAGAACAGATAATCACGGAGCCAGCCGCCCAGAGTGATGTGCCAGCGCTGCCAGTATTCGCGGATGGTATGCGCAAGGAACGGACTGTTGAAGTTCTCGGGCATCTCGATTCCCAGAAGATGTGATGCGCCTAAGACGACATCCATGCACCCGGAGAAATCGGCATAGAGCTGGATCGCAAAGCATGCGGCACCGATGAAGACATAAAGGCCGCCAAACGTCTCGTGATCGCCGTAGATATTATTGACTACCAGAGCGATCCTGTCTGCGATGACGAGCTTTTTGAAGAAGCCCCAGGCGATCCTGATGGCGCTCTCCCTGAGCTTTTCGAAGGTGAACACCGCGTCCTTCGCGCCGTCAAGCTTGACCGAAAGGTTCGCATATGAATTCATCGGACCCGAAGTGAAATACGGGAAATAAGTAGCGAAAAGCAGATACCTGAAGAAGTTCTTCTCAGGCTCGGTCCTCTCCCATCTGCAGTCGAGCGTGTAGCCGATGAGCTGAAGCGTATAGAACGCCATTCCGACGGGAACCGCATAGTACATGAACGTGCGTGTGTTTTCGGAAGCGCCGAAGACCTTGTTCAGATTCTCCGCAAATATACCGATCACGCCGTAATATCTGACCGAGCAGAGTATTCCGAGGTTAAGGACAACAGTGATCACCGTTGCGGCATTCCTTAGACCCCTGCTCTTTGAAGGTCCCGCCAACAATCCTCCGATATAGGTCGTGACCGCAGCCAGGAGCACGAAAACGAGCGAATAAAATCCGCAGGACGCGCAGAATGCCAGGCTGGCCGCAAGCAGCACCCACCGTCTCGCGCCGCCGGGCATGAGATAGTAGATGAATGCGGTAAACGCAACAAATATCAGGAAAGCGGCTGATACGAGCGACATTTAGGATTATCCGAGGTGAGCCATGATCTTGTCGACCATCTCGCCGACATTCTTGAGACCTGTTGTCTCACCCATCGTAAATCTGATGCCAAAGCCTCTCTCGATAGCAACGAGCAGGTTGATGTGCTCGAGCGAATCCCAGCCGTCAACATCGGCTGCAGTGGTGGAATCGGTTACATTGATGTCCTCATCGTCGAAAACATCCTGAAATATCTCGTTAAGCTTTACGAAAACTTCTTCTCTTGTCATTACAGTATCTCCTTATGTCAATTGACTTTGATCGCGACGTTCTTAGAAAAATACGGCGCGGAAAGATCGAGTTCCCATTCGGCTGACCCGTCCTCCGACTCACGGATTTTAACAAATCCCTGCATTCCGTAAAAGTCCTTAACCATTTTATTCTTCGCGGTAGGATAATAAAAGCCTTTGATCTTGGCAATTCCGCGCTCTTTGCACTCGGCAACGAACTCGTCCATCATGGCAAATTCCATGCCGCGCTTCAAGACTCTGCAGCTCATAAGCCAGAGATCCATCAGGAATACCTTTTCCCCGTCCTCTTCCGTCTCATGGCCGAAGGATACCGCGACAACGCCGTTATCGCCGAATTTGTCCTCAAGCCTGCCGTAGCGCGTAATATACGCGGGATCGGCCGCAAACTTCTCGATCTCTGCCTGGCTGCAGCGGAGGGTCGTGAGGTTGAACTGGTTGCTCTTGTTCGTAAGCTCGGCGATCCTTGCCATATAAAGAGGTGTGAAAGGCTTGATCTCGGCCTGCATTTCGAGCGACCTTAAGTAGTCGTCGTAATCATCGAAAGATGCGGATGCCTTCGCTCTTTCCATGTTTGCCTTGTACATTCCGTTACGCTTTAAGTCTTCAGCCGAAAGCCCGGTGACCTCAAAGAAACCGTTGGAATCGATAATGTCGATATATGTCTCAGGAGCGCCGACCTCAGGCACGCTGATGCCCGGAACCTGAGCTTCTACGAGCGCCCTTTCGACGGGGTTGTCATCAACGAACACAAAAGAATCGGCGCCGATGTTGATGTCTGCCGCTGTCTTTTTTATGTTGAGGTCCTTGTTATCCCAGTTGGCGCGGATGATGAGGAAATCATCCTGCTTCAGCGTGGAATCGGGACGCGCGAGACCTGCCAGCGCATTCTCCTCGTCGTTCTTGGAAGCGACGGTCAGAAGGATTCCCAGATCCTTATGTGCCTTGATGTACTGCTGGAATTCGGTGAACAGTTCGGATTCCGCATCCTCGTGCCCTATGTGGATATTCTCAGGGCCGTCGTCGCCTACGATGCCGCCCCAGAGGGTGTTGTCCATATCAAGGGCGAACGCCTTCTTATTCTTGCCGTAAACCGCCTTGATTATGTGCGAAAGGTTGAAAGCAAACTCCGGGATGGCCGAAACTGCAACCGCATACTTGTATCTGTACCAGTCGCCCGGATCGGACCATTTCTTTATTCCGTAGACAGCCGAGATGTAGTTGATGTCATGAATAAAGAAATTCTCGTGATTCCTTGCGTAATCGTAGAAACGCTCGTTGAGCCTGTTGATGAAATTGAGCCTTCCGTGGATATCGGATACATCCGCGTTGCCCATGAGTCTGTAATACGGCTGCTCGAAATTGTTCTGGATAATGGTGCAGTGGAATTTCTGATCGAGCTTTTCCCAGATCTGCGTAAAACGCGCCATTGTCTCATCCGCAAGCGCTTCGACCGCTTCGGCGCTGTCGCTTACAACAGGGAAGTTTAAGATGTTGCGGGATGTCGTATGGATAAATACAAGGTCCGGGTTAAACACTTCCAGTTCCTCGTTGCCGAAAACCGCATCCTCATAGTACTTGTTGTATTCCGATTCGTAGAACTCCGGCCTGATGCCGTAGTTGAGAAGGAAAAGCTCCAGTATCAGCTTGATGTCGCTGGTGGTCGATCCTCCGAGGATCGCAATCTTCTTATCTGTATAAGTGATGCCTTCGCGCTCTGTGAGCTGTCTTCTTAAGGCTTTCTTTTTGCGCAGGATATAATCCGGATCAAAAGGATACTCCAATTCTTTTAGCGCCATGTTGCCCCCATGAACAAAAAAATATAAATAATAATACAACATTTTAGCACTCTGTATTATAATCGTCCCCTCAAATGCGTGCTATTATGCATGCGGGTTAAAAAAGGAGCGGTATTTTGGAAGATTTTTCATTCTTACGTGATCTGGCAATCATTTTATTGAGCGCAAAGGCATTCGGCATTCTTGCCCGCAAGCTTCACGCTCCTGAAGTCGTCGGTGAGATCCTCGCCGGCGTTTTGATCGGACCTGCGGTCCTTGGCTTTGTCAGCGAGACTGACTTCATTACCAAGATGGCCGAGATCGGCGTCATCATGCTCATGTTCGAGGCGGGTCTTGCAACTGACATGAAAAAGCTCAAGCAGACGGGACTTAAAGCGACCGCCATCGCATGTGCCGGCGTTTTCGTCCCCATAATCCTCGGAACTATCCTTTTCATGAGCTTCTACGGATTTGACACCATCGGAAGCGAGCAGTTCTACAAAGCCCTTTTCATCGGCACCATCATGTCCGCAACCTCGGTCAGCATCACGGTCGCTGCCCTCAAGGAGCTCGGCAAGCTCAACGGAACTGTCGGAACGACCATCGTGAGCTCCGCCATCATCGACGATGTCATCGGCATCATCGTCCTGACTTTCGTACTCAGCGCAAAGGACACCAACACCAATGTCTGGATGATCATTCTCAAGGCAGTGCTGTTCTTCGCGGTAGCCATCATCACCGGATTCATCGTATACAATATCTTCAAGTGGCTCGACAACCGTTACGAGCATACGAGACGTATCCCTATCATCGCTCTCGTTTACTGCATCGTAATGGCATATATCTCCAAGACCTATTTCGGCATCGCTGAGATCACCGGTGCTTATGTTGCGGGAATCGTCCTTTGCAACCTCCATGACGCCAAATACGTTGAAAGAAGAGTCGATATCAGCGCATACATGGTTTTCGCGCCCATCTTCTTCGCGGGTATCGGCCTCAAGGTCTCCTTTTCTTCAATGAACTTAAAGCTCCTTCTCTTCTCAGTCGCTTTCGTAGCGGTCGCCTGCATCGCGAAGATCATAGGCTGCGGCGCAGTCTCCAAGCTCTGCAGATTCAGCTTCAATGATTCCCTCAAGATCGGTGTCGGCATGATGACCAGAGGCGAGGTTGCCCTGATCACAGCGAAAGCCGGCCTTGCGGTAGGACTTATCACGCCTGACTATTTCACAGGAGTCATCATACTGATCCTTTTCAGTTCGATAGCCGTGCCCATCATGCTCAAGAGCATGTACAAGAAGCATCCTGCAGATTAAAGGATCTTATTCGGCTTTTTTCTTTTTAGATGCGAAAACAAATCTCTGCTGGATAGAATAGCTCAGCAGGAAGAGCAGTGTATCAACGATACACTTGATAAGTGTCTTCGGAACAACCGGAAGAAGGAAACATATCCCGGCAACAGACCATGCGCTCGCCTGCATCTGGACAAAGGCCAGGATGGCATATTTGACGAGTGACGTGCCCTTTCCGGCACGGCTCTTGAATACAAGAGTGTAATTGATGATGTAGTTATATGTCGCGGAGATCAGCCTCGCGCATATCGTCGAAAACTGTACGAGATACGCTTCCGGGATCGCTCCTGCAAATATCCTGCAGAAAACAGAAAAAAGGATAATGTCCACAACGAACGATGAGAGCGAAGCAAACATGTATTTAACAAATTTGACTCCGAGTATCTTATAAATGCGGACCGAATCCTTGAACGGATCGAAGTGCGTCTGGTGATTCTCCTTGGAATCATAGACGGTCTTGATGGGAACCTCATGGATCTTCAGTCTGCCGGCGCACTCTAAAAGCATCTGTGTCTCGAATTCGAATCTTTCGCCCTTACAGTCGATAAGATCGGTCATGAAATCCAACGGGATACCGCGAAGGCCAGTCTGTGTATCGCTTACCTTGACTCCCGACACATACGAGAACACCTTGATCGTGATGTTATTGCCGACACGGCTCTTCCAGGGGACATCCTCGCCGTCGAACTTTCTGACTCCCAGAATGAGGGAATCCGGATTTGCTATCAGCGCGCCTATTATTGACGCTATGCATGCCGGCGTATGCTGTCCGTCAGAGTCGGCGGTTACACATCCGATCACATCGGGCATATTGTCTCTGATATATTCGAATGCGGTCTTGAGTGCTCTGCCCTTACCTCTGTTGGGACGGTAAGAGATGTATTTCCCGCCGTGGGGTTCGATGATCGCGGCTGCCTTGGCAAAGATCTCGTCGTACTCGGGGCCGCTGCCGTCATTGACGATAATGACCGGTGCCATGTCTTCCTTTACGAAATCGTTCAGCAGCGTAATAAGCCGTTCATCCGGCTCATACGAAGGTATGACTATAGGTACTTTCTTGGTCAAATCATCCATATGAAAACATATTAACATAGTTTTCTTTAATAGTAGTCTGCCTTGACTTGCCATGCTCTGTCTTTTATTCTTTTTAAGTATTTTTTAGAGGAAAGACAGTCTATGGGTAATTTTTTCGGTAATGCTCAATATATGAAATATCTGGCCATCGCCCTGTTTGTGGTGATGTACGTGCTTTTGGTGCTGCTTCCGAAGCGCCGCGCGGTAGTTGCGCTCACGACAGCCACCTTAATGGTCATCTTCCAGATCCTGCCCGTATCCAAGGTTCCCGGTGCGATCGACTGGAACGTCCTCATGATGCTTTTCGGAACAATGGTCATCGTCGACTATTTCATCGAATCCAAGATGCCCAACAGGATCGCGGAGGCTCTCTTAAGGCTCGCTCCCAACGTCATCTGGGTCACGGTCCTCATGTCTCTTTTCTCCGGTATCATATCGGCTTTCATCGACAACGTCGCAACAGTCCTCATGGTAGCTCCGGTAGGCCTTGCGATCTGCAAGAAACTCAATAAGAATCCTGTCGGCATGATCATCGCCATCGCGGTATCATCCAATCTTCAGGGCGCCGCAACACTCGTAGGCGACACGACGTCGATCATGCTCGCCGCTTCAGCCAAGATGAACTTTAACGACTTCTTTTGGATGCACGGCAGGCCGGGAATGTTCTTCGCAGTCGAGCTCGGAGCTCTCCTCACGGTCCCGATCATGATGATCCTTTTCCGCAAGGATAAGGCTCCCGTATCAAGCAACGAGCACACAAAGGTTACCGACTATGTCCCCACCATCACGATGGTCGGTCATGTAGTCCTCCTCATCATCGCTTCATTCATCCCGAACACTCCCGAAATGATCAACGGCTACATCTGCATGGCATGCGGCGTACTGACTATCATCTGGGAACTCATCAAGCAGAGATCGTTCAAGGGTATGCTCCATTCGCTCAACGCAATGGACTATGACACCATGGCCCTGTTAGCAGGTCTTTTCGTAGTCATCGCTGCGATCAATGAAGTCGGCCTCATCAAGGACGTGGCAAACCTCATTGCAAAGGCAGGCGGCAACAACAGATTCGTTCTCTTCACCATCGTCGTCTGGGGTTCAGTCATCATTTCCGCATTCATCGACAACATCCCTTATACCGCAACGATGCTCCCGCTCCTTGCAACCGTTGCAAACACGATGAACGTCGAACCGTATTTCCTTTTCTTCGGACTTCTTGTCGGTGCAACTTTAGGCGGCAATCTCACTCCGATCGGAGCTTCCGCCAACATCGCAGGCGTAGGAATGCTCAGAAAAGAAGGCTATGAGGTCAGGTTCCGCGACTTCATGAAAATAGGTATCCCTTTCACGCTGACGGCAGTCATCTCGGGATACCTTTTCGTCTGGATCTTCTGGAGACCGGTCTGATAACTAGTCCCCTTCGTGGATCTTTTTCTTGATGGAATACATCACCTTGTCCGCTTCATTAATATACTCATTGACAGTCTTCCCGGATTCCGGATCGGTTATCACGTAACCGCAGGATACAGAGACTTTGCCGGGTATCTTTCTTGCTTTGCAAAGCGCCTTAAGCTGCTTTTCTATCTTTGTACGCAGCGCTTCCGAATCAGCTTCTCCGGTATCAGGTGAAAGGATGATGAACTCATCTCCGCCGTATCTGACAGCGAGCGCATCAGGACCGATGCTGGACATTATCGCATCCGCGACAGCAATGATGGACCGGTCTCCCGCAGCATGTCCGTACTCGTCGTTGATATTCTTCATGTAGTTGATGTCCGTGAACATGATCGCCAGCGGCCTTTTAAACTCAACTGATTCCTCATACAGGATATCGGCGATACTGTCAAAGCAGAACCTGTTGTAAAGGCCGGTCAGAGGGTCCTTGTTATAGAGATCCGACAACTCCCTGTTGGCTTCATCGAGCCTCATCTTCAGACGGTATTCCATGAAAGACTGCTCAAGCTTTTCCATGTAAGAATAGACCCCTAAGTTCTCCGAGATCATGACCGGAGCCTCCTTAAATGCGAAATACCCGCAGTTGTATCTTCCCGAGCTCAGCGGGAAAAAGAAGAACAGACTCTGATTCCCGGGCTTTTTCTTATAACCGGGGATAAGCTCGCCTGCCTTAAGCTTGCCGTCAACGATCTTTCCGTTCCTTAACGCCACAGTCACATCAAGTTTTGCATTATAGCCGTCTTTGAGTATAAGGCTGTCGTCCGGAGCGGGATCGTTAAAGTATCCTCTGTTGAGGACCATATAATAATCAGAGCCTACAACATAGTTATTGTCTTTATAGAAATTCCTCAGATGGTCTTTCATATCCTCATATCCGCTCGATTTGAGGATCTCGTTTCTTTCCATACGGCAGAGTCTTTCGAAGAACTCAAGGTCTCTTTTGATAGTGTGGACCGTTCTGCAGTAGACCCTTCTGGATTCATCATACTCCCTGTTGTTTCTGCAGCCGCAGCTCTCCGCGATCACCGCATGTGAAGAGACCACTTCCTTGACCATGCTCGTGCTGTCCTCTATGATGTCGCACAAAAGCTTGGCCGCATTCGATCCGATAGTAAAATAATCCTGCTCTACCGTGGTCAGGGCCGGATATGTGATCTCGCTTTCTTCGATGTGATCGAATCCGGTGATTATGAGATCATCGGGAAGCTTATATCCCATCTGGATAAGCCTTCCTGAGACTGCGAGCGCCATGATGTCGTTTGCGCAGATCATTGCATCGGGCAGGCCGGCCTTGGACCTGGCGATCTTACTTGCTATCTCTGCAGCATGCTCATTTACCCAGTCGGCATAGTAGATATCTTCTTTCTTGAGCTCAAGGCCGTTCTCTTTGAAGACATCCTCGATAACGCTTCTTCTGATGCTCGTATCGATATGTTCCCTGCTGCCTCCGATATACACTGCACGCTTAATGCCGTGCTCTTTGACAAGGTGCTCGACAAGCTCTCTCATTCCGGTCTCGTTGTTTGAGCCGACGAAAGGGATGCCGTCAACATATGCGCCGATGCTTACGACGGGAACGTTCTTTTCCCTTGAGTTAAGGCAGATCTGTTTTGCGGTGTCGAAATCGTTTATAAGACCCGAAAAGACGATGACTCCGTCATAGTTTTCGAGCTTCGGAAGCCAATATATGCCGGCACGTCCCGCATTGAACTCGGGGCTGTCGTTAAATGCCGCATATCCTACAAAGACATCAATATCGAAGTCTTTTACGGAGGCGACAGTCCTCATGCCGTCAAGCGCTTTCAGAGTAGCATATCTGTTATATCCGTTCGCAAAAACCGCAATCCTGTTTTTCATAGACAATGCCTTCAAAGAACAAACTCTTTTGAATCAGCTGAAAGTGTTATCGAAGAATCCTCAGGGACAAGTTCATATCCGCCCTTGAAACCGGTAACGGTCACATTGCCCTCACCGTCTGTTACTACGGTCTCATCAGTGTGCCATTCGTGATTGATGAGGTGATCCAAAAGCTCATAGGAAGGCTTGACCGATCCGTCCTTCCTGACGACGCCGCTCGGAGCATTGAGCCACATTCCGTCGGTAAAATCCCAGCCGGTCACGGCTTTGACCTGCGGGTGTTCGAAAAGGATGCGGTACATCTCCTCCATCTGTCTCATCTGGCGTTCCTCGCCCTTTGGTGTTGACGGCCATTCTTCCGCCGTCACCTGGAAATCGTTGAGATCTTCCAGTTCCTCCGGGACAAGGAAATCGCCCGATGTGAGAGTGTTCTCCGTAAAATGGATAGGAAGGCCAAATCTGGAGAATCTTTCCAACACGTCATAAAGCTTATCCGCGCCCCAGTATTTCTGATGCTGGTGCGACTGGATACCGATGGTGCTGATGGGAACGCCCGCGTCGAGGCACTCCTCGATCAGTTCCTCATATTTGCTCGAAGTATTGAAGTCATTGAGCAGGAGCTCGGCACCCGGATTCATCTTGTGTGCCTCATCAAAGACCGCCTTTACGAGCGGTACTCTTCCGTACTCCTTGCAGATCCTTGTTATTGCATTATCGTACTTGTCAAAGACCGGCATTATAACGACTTCGTTTATTACGTCCCACTTGTCGATCACGCCCTTAAAACCCGTGACCTCGCGGTCGATCCTCTTAAGGAGCTTTTCAAGGATCGTCTTGTTGTCATAAGCCATGAGCCAGTCGGCGCATACAGTGTGCCAGACGAGCGGGTGGCCCTTGACCGTGACGCCTCTTTCCCGGAGATACTTAGCTGCGTTCATCCTGCTTTCCGTCTGGGGCTTGCCCTCTTCCGGCTCAAATGTGCCAAGATAGAACGGGAGCGTCGCGTAGTTATATATCTTCAGCCACTTATCGGTGATGTCCCTGTAATACTCTTTTTTCTGCTCATCACCGTCCATGAACAAAGCAACAAAATCAAAGCCTCCGCAACCGAAAAGGAATTCGTGGCTCTTCTGGGTCAGCCTGAGCTTTGCGTTTCTTACGGGCATACCGTTGGCATCCGTGACTTTTATGGTACGGGTAGCTTTTCTGTGATCCAGATTGCTCATAACTAAGGATCCTCTCTTAATACAAAATGGAAATTCTAAAAAAATCCTAACACGATGCGCTTTACCGTTTCAACAGTAAAACATTAACTATCGGTAAATATCTGAATATTGTCATGCTATAATTAATAATCAATCGGGGAGGGATCTGCCAAAATGAAGAAATCCGCAAAGGCTCTTACATTCGCTGCAGCAGCCATGGCAGCCGGCATGGCCGTATCGGGATGCTGGAATGGATTTGGCGGCAACGTTTACGGACCTCCGCCGTCATCTGACACGACCAAAGAGACAAAGGTCACTGATGTAACTGTTCCTTCAACATACGATCCCACCACAGAGCAGGAGGTCGATGTTTACGGACCTCCGCCGGGTGAACCGGACTGATCCTGTCATGGAACTTTCAGAATTCAAAAGACAATGTTTAGATGCCCGTGCCGAACAGCGCGAGCGTCTTTATTTGCAGCCGGAACTGGTCTATCTGTTTTTCGAGCTTACCCAAAGCTGCAACTCGAAATGCTTCCACTGCGGCAGCCGCTGCGAGCCAGGCCTCGGCCACGGCCCTGCTCCCGAAGAGTTCAAAAAAGTATTGGATGATGTTAAGTCGAACCTTGATATCTCGAAATTGCAGCTCTGCATAACAGGCGGCGAGCCTTTGCTCTACCCCGGATTCCTCGAACTGATGAGCTACGCCAAAGAACAGGGTTTTCACTGGGGCATGACATCAAACGGAACTCTCATAACAGAAGACGTCGCGAAGATGCTTGAAGACACAGGTATGGGAACTATCTCTGTCAGCATCGACGGTTTGGAGCAGACCCACGACAGGCAAAGAGGCCTTAAAGGCGGCTATAAAGCTGCCATGCGCGGGATACAGAATCTCATTGACCGTAAAGCTTTTGAACACATACAGGTCACAACGGTGATCAATCACAGGAACATAGACGAACTCGATGCACTTTACGATATCATGGACGACCTCGATATAGACTCCTGGAGAGTCATAGGAATAGAACCGATGGGAAGGGCTCTGGAATTCCCGGACATGCTCCTTACACCTGATGACCAGAGACGTCTTTTCAGATTCATTCTCGAAAAACGCGAAGCAGGGATCCCCGTATGCTACGGCTGCAGCCACTTTTTAGGATTCGATCTCGAACGCAATGTCAGGGACTTCTTCTTTCTTTGCGGCGCAGGAATTCACACGGCAAGCATCAGATCTAACGGCGATATCACCGCATGTCTCGACATTGAACCGAGGCCGGAGCTGATCCAGGGCAACATCAGAAAAGACCGTTTCAGCGAAGTCTGGAAAAACAGATTCGAAGTCTACAGAAAGCCTCTGTCGGACAGCTGTAAAGACTGCAAAGACTGTGAATACGTGAAATGGTGCGCGGGCGGGGCGCATCACAGTTTCGACTACGATAACAATAAACAGCGCATCTGCATGAAGGGTATTCTCTTCTGATTTTTGTATTCGGATAAAAGTGTGCAACAATAAGAGATAGAACTTTTCTAAAGAGGCACACTATGAGAAGAGCACTTAAGACAGCATCCGTTCTAATTGCAACCTTGATGGCGGCTTCCGTTATGGTCTCATGCAAGAAAGAAACTTCTCCTTCCAACAGGCCGACCATAATCAACACGGTCAACACCGGTGATGCTCCTTCAATGGCAAAAGATCCCGACCTGGGCAAATATCTTATAGAGCTCACGGTATATGACCCCGGTAACAAAGAAAAGAACGAGAGATGGGAGCAGCATTACCGCATAGGAACCGACTGCACCCTTGAAATGTACGGGATCTTCAACGGCAAGGTATACAGAGGCAAGAAAATCGGACTGACCAACCTCGAATACAAGAACATCTATGAACTGGTCAAGGCAAACCCTCTGGAGACTCAGGAGGTTGCCGTTTACATGAACAATCCGGACGGATGGGTCAGGAATCTGATCTCATACGACAAAGAAGACAAGGTGAAAACGAAGATCGGCGGGACCATGGCGAGCGGCGCGGCTTTTGACAGGATCTGCGAGCTTATCTTAAGCTTTCCTAACGAAGGCGAGAAGACCGAATTCATAAACAACGTCCAGACCGCGGTCAACAAGGATTATTACGTCGGATAAACATGCCTGGCAGCAGCGACAGACCCCGGGTCAAGCATATACCCGTTTATACTAAGACAGCCGGAAGGCAGGTCTTAAAGAGCAGCATCGGCAAGGGTATCGTAAGATCGGGCGGAAGAGCCACCGCGCGCGTGGGCGCAAGGAGCGCCAGAGTCCTTGCCAACGTTCTGAGATCGGGATCGCGCATGTATTCCGTCACCATCTTAAGAAGCCTTATGAGAGCTCTGATGGCGAACGTCATCACCGCCGTCATCACGCTCGTACTGTTCACTCTTTACGATGTCATCATATGGCTTCGCAAAGAACGCTCAGGCCGTCAGCTTTTTGTCAATCTCTTAAGCAACATCTGGGTCATCACATGGGGAACGATAGCGTTCTTTTTGTGGGAACTTGCCGCGAAATCCCTTTTGGGCGACACCGGTCCTTTGGCGGAGGTCGGCGGTTTTGTTACCGGTTTCATCGTATCGATACTGGCCTGTCTGGTCATGGGAAGGGTTTTCGACAGGGTCTCCTCGAGGTATTACACAAGTGACAGCGAACGGATGCTCGAGATCCTCGGGACGGAATATGAGCGCATCAAGCTCGAGAACGGCCTTAACCACGATGAGTCGAGAAAGCTTTTGGAAGAGCTAGAGAAAAAGGTCACTCCGAAAACAGTTAAGCAGATGATCAGGTCCGGCGATCCCGAAAAATATGCGACAGACCTGATAGAACCTATTATAATGTTATCCGTCAGGGAGGCATAAGATGTCTGAGGATAACAAGGTATCGGTCAAGAACGGCAGCACAGCCGCCATGCTGTTCCGGTCATTCGGACTGCCGCGGCTTATTGCTGTCTTTTTCTGGTTCGCGGGTATCGATCTGATCGTATTGAATAAGCAGAATAACGCCCTGTATAACTGGCAGGCTTTCATCGAAAGTGTTCCCGTTTATCTTTTTGTCATCAGGACTCTGCTCGGATTTGCCGCTCTCACGCTGCTTAGGTTCCTTTTAAGGAAAACCAAAAATCCCGAGGCAGGTGATTCCGCCGCGCTGTTTACCGGAAGCGTTTTCTTCGCCTGCACAGCCCTTTTCGGCTGCAGCGATTTTTATTTCATCCTGGGAGTTTTCGCGGTATGCACCGTTTTCGCAGCGTATGCTGCAGGGAGATCTGATCTGTCACTTTTCGAGAAGCTCCCATTTAAAGTATCGGTCATTGTTATCGCCGTCATCGCAGTCTTCGTAACAGCCTTCGTCTGCGTCGTGTCCTGGTGCAGGCACATGACGTATAACACCGCCTGCTTTGACATGGGCATCTTTACCCAGATGTTCCACTCGATGAGAACAGACCTCACGACCAACACGACCTGTGAACGTGACTTTCTTCTCCCTCATCTGAATATCCACGCTTCATACATTCTCTATGTGCTCCTTCCCTTCTATGCCCTTTTCCCGGGTCCCGTCACTCTCCTGATCGCTCAGGCATTGATCTCGATGTCAGGTCTGATCCCCGTCGTGCTGATAGCGAAAAAACACGGCTTTAACGGGCTTTTCACCGTGTTCATCTCTGCCGTATATATCTTTAACAGCGGCCTTTTGGCCCCCTGCTTCTTCCACTTTCATGAGAACTGTTTCCTTCCCGCTCTGTTGATGTGGCTGCTTTTTGCCGTCGATACAGGGAAGGTGATCCCGCTCTATATACTGTCCGCGCTTACCTGTCTGGTCAAAGAGGATGCGCCTCTTTATATAATCTGCATCGGACTGTTCTACCTGGCTGACGAGAAAAGCAGAAAGCGCATACACGGCGGCATCACAGCATTGCTCGCACTCGCTTATTTCGTCTTCATAATGAAGCGATTAGAGGCCACGGGAAGTGCTGACATGATGATTGGCCAGAGGTTCTCCAATCTTGTCTTCGGTAACAATACCGGGTTTACGGGCATTCTCAGGAATGTACTCACAAACCCTTCATATTTTTTCAGCCTGCTCTTCTCGCAGAGCTCACTCATCTTCCTTCTCCGGATGATGATGCCCCTTCTCTTCCTGCCTTTCGCCACCGTAAAGATCCACAGGTATTTCCTCATGCTGCCTATGGTGATAATGAACCTGGTGATCGGATCGGGTTATCACTACGCTGCAGAGATGGGCTTCCACTACACATTCGGAACTGCAGTCCTTCTGATCTTCATGACTGTCCTCAACTGCTCAGACATGAAGAAAGAGAACAGAAGGATTGCCGCTGCCGCAGTCATGGCCGCGGCCCTGATAACGGCATTCCCGCTCCTTACGGAAAATCTTTCTTACATTAAGGAATATCAGAACAACAAAGAACACTACCAAAGGATAGAAGCCACCCTTACTTCGATCCCTGCCGATGCGACGGTCATTGCCGCTCCCCGGTATCTCCCGCACATAGCCGAAAGAAGCGGAATCTACCAGCTGAGCGAAGAAGATTATGTCACCGTGAACGGCAACGTGACAGCTATTAAGGACATGAGTAATTTCGAATACTTCGTGTTAGACGCAAAGGACGGCAACACGCAGGGCGCTGTAGCCATTCTCGAATCGGGCGGTTTTGAATTCTATGCCGAAAGCGGGGATTCTGTTCTTATCTACAGAAAAGCCGGATGATCAGTCATCATCTGCTTCCGGTTCGTTATTCCTCAATACGATCACAGCCAGCTCGGGGCCGTCATTAAACCTGAACGGCGCGATCCCGTTGCCTATTCCGCGGCTTACATACATCTGGGTATTGCCTTCGATATAAAGACCTGACGTGTATTTCGGCAGAAGGCCTTGGGAAGGCGAATACAAAGGTCCTATGAACGGAAGTCTGACCTGTCCGCCGTGAGCGTGTCCGGTCAGTACCAGATCGATGCTGTTTTTTGAATAGACGTTGATAAGCTCGGGTCTGTGGCTCAGAAGGATCTTCACCTGATCATCACTCACATCTGCGAAAGCCGTCTTGATCTCCTCGTCCACGATAACCGGGTCAAGCTTGCTCCAGTCGAATGCGGGATCCGTTATTCCAGCAAGGGTGACTGATTCCTCTTCAACAGTAAGAACAGATACATTCTCGTTATCGAGGATCGACACACCCGCTTCATCCATACGCCTTACAAGTTCTGCATACTCTTCCGGCAGATTTGCCTCGTGATTGCCCGAGACATAGAAGACAGGCGCTATCTCTACCGCTTTGCTGACAAACATCATCGCGTTGTCCACGTTCTTCGTATTGCGGTCTATAAGATCTCCCGTGATGACGATAATGTCGGGATCTGCCGCTTTGATGCATGAGATAAGATAAGACTGGCCTATTCCGTAAACGTTGTTATGAAGATCGGACACCTGGACTATCCGGTATCCGTCAAACGAACCGGGGAGATCATTGATACATACTTCCGTAACGGTCGTGTGAATGATGATATTGTCTAACGCGACAATAACAAAGAACGCGATGATAAGCACGCGTATCAGATTACGTATTATGTGCCTTTTCTTGTTTACTAATCTCATGGTCTGTTTCCAAATAAAAAGCCCGCAGAACGAGTATACCTCATCTGCGGGCGAAAACCATCCGTTATCAGTTTATTCGTTGAGCTTTTCGATAATGCCGGGGAGCTCCTTGTCAACGATGTCGTTGTCGAGCTGGCATGTACCGGCGTTTGCATGTCCGCCGCCGCCGTAGCAGAAGCAGAGCTCGCCGATATCGACCTTGCTTGCCTTGTTGACGATAGATTTGCCGATCATGACCGCGGTGTTCTGCTTCTTGAAGCCCCACGCGACGTGAACGCTGATCTCGATCTCAGGCCACATAGCATAGATCATGAAACGGTTGCCGGCATAAATGGTCTCGAGCGGTCTCAAGTCCAAAACAGCAACCTTTCCGTTGATCTTAACGTTGTCCTTGAGCTGCTGCTTGAAAAGTTCCTGCTGCTCGAAATAAAGGTCAACACGCTCCTTGACGTCAGGAAGCTCAAGGACCTCATCGATAGAGTGGTCAACACAATAGCTGATGAGCTCCATCATGAGATCGTAGTTGGAGATCCTGAAATCATGGAATCTTCCGAGACCGGTCCTTGCATCCATGAGAAAGTCCATAAGCACCCAGCCTGTAGGATTGAGGATCTCATCGACCGTAAAATCAGCTGAGTCTCCCTTATCTACCGCATCAAGGATCTCTTCGGTTACTGTCTTGAATCTGTCAGAACCGCCGTAGAACTCATAGACGACTCTTGCTGCCGACTTGGCGCCTGCGACACAGACAAACTTCTCGCCGAAATCATCCTCATCAGTCCTGATAAGCTCGGTCTCATGGTGGTCAAAAGCAAGACCAACCCTGGGATCGAACGGGAGATTTGTCGTTATGTCGTTCTCGGTAATATCAACTTTACCGTCCTGAACATCCTTCGGATGAACGAACTTAATATCGTCTATCATATCCAGTTCCCTGAGGAGCATGGCACAGACAAGACCATCGAAATCGCTTCTCGTAACAAGACGCATCTTCTTTTCCATAATGTAAGCCTCCCGTAAAAGATTTTTTATCTGGGGATATCTTATCACATCCCGAAGGCACTTTTCAGGCCGTTACAAATAGTTAATCAAACGTTTTGAAATACAAAACAACCGCCAAAAGCAAACCCCCGGAAGAGTTTTCCGGGGGCGCAATCATATCACGAAGGTCTGTAATTCAGTTGTTATACCAGCTTGGCATTACCCAATACAGAAGGGTTCATGTAACCCGTGCCTGTATCGTCTGCCCAGCTAAGTGTTCCGGAACGTGAACCCGCAGAGGTTGCATCGTTGACCTGGAGCTCCAATCCGATGACGGTCTTGCCCGCCTCAGGTGTGATGTCCGTCCACTTGAAGGATGCCTCTACAAGATAACCGCCGTCAGTAAGCTTGACTGCTGACTTCATGTTCTCGGCCTTGCACTTTTCGCCGTTGAAACTCAGCTTGTTCTTGTAGCTGACCCTGTACTGCTTGTCGTCAGGCTGATAGGATTCAGGCTTCTTGTGGTCCTCATCGATGAAGACTTCGATGGAATCCTGCTGGTAATCGTCTGAGCTTGCATCGTTAAGTACCTTATCCTTAACGTCCATCAGAACATAAAGGTTATCCTTATCCCAAAGGAGCTTAGCATCGCATGTGACTGCCACGCTCTGGACAACGATCTCGAGCTTTACCGTCTCAGCGTTCTTCCATGCGTCATCGATCTCACCGTCAACGTTAACTGTTCCCTGCTTGATCTCGATCGTAGGTCTCTTGAGAGCGTCAACGGGCTCGATCTTAGTGGGATCAACGAAAGCCCAGTATGTGAGCTTAGCCTGATAATTGCCGTCGAAAAGGAGCGGGAATACCTTCATCTTGCCGTCAGATGCGCCTCCGACGTTGTTGGCATCCTGAAGCCATGAATTAGAATCGATAACTCCCCAGAATGTGATGCCGCAGAAGTTGATGCCGTCCTTTTTGAGTGTCTTGGCAGTGTCGTAAAGACGCGCCATGTAGTCGCCCTCACGGTTGAGCTCATCGGCAAGTTTTGCATCGGAACCGTCAAAGGTAGCGCTCGGCTTGATATCAAGCTCGGTAAGCATGACCTTGTCGACAACCTTACCGTACTCCCTTGCAGCTTCCTCAAACTGTGAGACTGAAGGAGCGTTAACGCCGTAGTGTCCCTGCATGCCGAAACCGGTGATCCTGGTACCCTCTGCCGCCTTTACGTCATTGATAAGGGTGATGATGCCGCCGCGCTTTTTTGCGTCGCACTCGTTGTAGTCATTGTAGTAAAGCTCAAGTGATGCGGGAGCGTACTTGTTCGCGAACTTGAAAGCGTTGATGATGTACTCATTGCTGCCATAGACCTTCCACCAGGAAGACTTGGAGCCGTGTGTATCATCGGAAAGCTTGTCTCCGCCCTGTTCTGCGTCAGTACGGTATGTTGCCGTTGCGTCGCTGATCGCTTCATTAACTACGTCAAAGCCGTAGAAAAGATCCTTGTACTTGCTCTGTTCGCCCGTGTAGTAAGTCAGCATTGTCTTGATATACCACTCGAGACGCTTGTTCATTACATCCTTGGAGACGTAATCCTTGGTCTTGTCATAACCTTCATGGAAGAACCACTCGGGTGTCTGTGAATGCCATACGAGAACGTGGCCTCTGACCCTGATCTTGTGATCGGGATTCTTCTTGTTCCACTCTGCGATCTGGTCGAGCATCTTGTCTGCTCTTGAATGATCGAGTGTGGGAACGTCGATCTGCTCGCCGTTAAGATCTTCCTTATGGATGCTTCCTGCGGCGGGAGATGCGTTATTGTAACCGAACATTGCATCAGGCTTGAGCTCGTTTTCGAGAGTTACCGCATTGAAATGCTTGGTAACGAGCTGCATGAGCTTCTCATCGGTAATTTCGTCGCTGCCGTAGCATGTTCCGACGATGGCATCCTCGCCAAGTCCGTCCTTGCTCGCAACCACTTTGCAAAGGTCGGGAATGTCGGTGTGAACTTCGTCAGGTCCAAAGGATCTCGACGGCTCCACTTTTGCGCCGGCCTTGCAGCCGCACTGGGCGAAGATCATCGTAAGGCCCATGCCCAACGCGAAGATTTTCTGCAGATTCTTCTTCATAATGCCTCCAATAGCCATAAATCAACTGTCCGCTGTATGACAGTCTTCTCTATTTTAACTATATATACTTATTGGAGTTTGAAAGACCGACAAAATCTATCAGTTTACATGGATTATTTCAGCTTAACCGTCATCTGCGATACGCAATCGTGTCTTTTATTCTTTCTCGTCAGATGTTTTCGTCAGAAAATAAGCCCCTGATGGAAGGAGTTCTTTCCGGTATCCCTGTTTAATAAAATGGTCAATGTATTCTTCAAACATCGCATTAACATATATGCCATCCGGCCTTTTGTCCGGGAAAAGTTCATAGTATTGATCAAGTCGGTCAAGGCTGTTCTGATTTACACCGGATAACCACGCCGAATATGTAGCCATATCCAATTCGGCCATTATGTACAACATTGTATTGTTTGAGAAAAACAGAACTTTTCTGATTTTGGAACGGTTTTTTATATAAGATACGTCATCAGACATTTGGTAATAGTAATCACGTTGCGGCTGTGTCATGATTATCCCTTTTTCCGCTCCTGAATCTGCAGCTACAGTTTGGGCTTCCATGACACCACTCTCCCATTGGACACAAGAATACCTGGCATATAATTCACCGGTAAACTGCATGATCAATAACAGAGCTGCTGTTATAACACAAACAAAGGATTTGATCATCACAGGGGTTTTCATCTCCACAAGATTCGGGAATGCTGCAAACAGGATGACGATACCGGATACCGCCATCACGGTAGAAGCGTTTGAAACAGCATAGAATCTTTGATTTGATGACCAGAATATACACATCGAGTAGATCAAACCCGGCAGCCATATAGCAAAGAAAGGTACCCTTACTTTTTCGTCTTTGCAATTCAATGCACAAAACGGTGCAACCAACCCGATCGGGAACATAAGATAATTGGGGTAAATCTCTTTATAGAATCCTAATCCTATGATCAAACATAAAATGCAGGTTGTAATTAAACATAATGTCTTTTCCTTTTTCAAAACGGAGAACAATATCACAACCAATAACAATGCCAAACAATAAGGAGAAAAATCATTGCAATTTATTATGCTCAAGAAAAATGAGATCAGATGCTGGAAAAAAGATGGCTGGGTATGCTTCGGATCATTCAGTATCAGCGGAAGAACAGAAAGGATATCCTTAAGTGTTGCATGTCTTGAAAACAGGAAAACACAAAACAGGATCAATAATATGAGACAGCCTATACTGTTCCAGAGCCAAAGCAAAAATGCACCTTTTTTGTGCTTAACCATAAAACAGACAGATACTATCGTAAAACCGAGATACAGGATCAACAGATGAGGACAACACAAGACCGCGCCCGCAAACAGCAATCCGGAAAACAGATAACTGAGCCTTAAATGGGATTTTGCGGTTGCGATTATAGAACAACTGCTCAACAGACAGATAATGCCGAGCGAATTATAACTCAATGCCATAATTCCATACGGAGCATAGATCAATAATGCCAGCGCAGCTAACTTACTGCCTGTTTGAGAAAATGCTCTGAGCCTTATGTAGATGAATACCGATGCTGTTGTCCAAACGAAAACAAACAGATATCTGAAAAAAAGGAAAATACCCTCTGTGCTGCCATTGATCAGCAAATAAAGGCGGACTGCCGGATAAAGCAAAAAACCGGATAATTGGGACACATGCCACTCGTGCAATAACAGATTGTCTCCGCGGCACAACCTATATGGAACCGTGAGATAGAATGCTTCATCAACATTTGCAAAACCGTATCTGCATTTCCATAAGATAAAGCAAAAGACAGCAAAAAAAGATATCCAGTATAAAAGCCCCAAAAACAATTTTCGTTCTTTAGGCGTTTTTATTGAATTCTGTGTCTTTATTTGCTGCATTTGGCATCAGTATAACACATTGCTTAATTGCCATTACAACCGGTCTGACATCCTCTATACAGTCTGCGGTAAAACGATCCGTTCGCTATTTATCTTCATCGCTATCAACGACCTTTTTGCCGAACCATTTGCGGCGGCGCCAGTGATCGAGAACGATAAGGCCTCTTATGCACTCATCCGAAGCGGTGCCTGCGAAGATGCCTGCCACACCAAAACCCAAAACCACTCCGTAGCAGTACCCTCCTACGGCTCCGAGCAGCACCATGGTGATAAGACCGACTATGAGCGGATAGATATAATCTCCCGCGGCTTTGAGGCTGCTTACGACAGTCATGTTAAGGCATCTGCCGATCTCGAGGAAGACATCCACCGCCATTATCATGAAGCCGAGCTGTATTATCGCCTCATTTTTCGTAAAGATCCTCAGTGTGAACGGCGAAAGGAGCCAGTTGGCGACAGAGATCAACACGGTTATGGGAAGTGTGAGCTTGAGTGTTGAGAACACCCTCTTGTATGCCGCCTCTTCTTTTCCCGCGCCGACCAAGTGTCCCGTGATTATCTGGGTCGCCATGGCGCTCGCATTTGAAAAGACCATCGAGAACGAGATGAGTGAGTTGCAGAAGACACGCGCGTTGACCGAATCGTCACCCATAGGGTTAACGAAAGACAGGAGCACCAGCTGGTACATGCTGTAAGCAAAGTTTTCGCCCGCGGAAGGCAGGCCGATCCTTATCATCTTCCACAGCATCTTGCCCGGGAACGGTGTCAAAAGCTTCAGGCTGATCTTTCCTATCTTCTTTCTGTAGAAGAACAAAAGCGCGCAGATCAGCGCGATCACTCTTGCAGTCACGGTGGAAATACCGACGCCGGCAACGCCCAGATTCAGATGTTTGAGGGGACCGAACAGGAACATATAATTGCCGCCGATATTTATCAGGTTGATTATGACCGAAATGATCATGCCTATCTTGGTATAACCGTTGCAGCGCAGGATCTGGAGCATTACGTTATATCCGGCCTGCAGGAAAAGCCCGCCTCCGACTATATTGAGATACGTGTGCACATCCGGAAGCATTCCCTCCGAGACATTGAGGAATGACGTTATGAGGCCTTTTCCGAGAACAAGCAGGGATGAAAGAACTATTCCGAATACAAGGTTTACAATGAGTGCCAGTGTATAGATCTTATCCATCTCATCGTATTTTTTCGCGCCGAGATACTGCGCGACCACTACGGATATTGCGGTCGCGATGATGTTGAACATGATGATGAAAAGGAACATCACCTGATTGGCGTTGCCGACCGCGCCGGCCGAATTCTCGGAATAGCGGCTCAGCATCAGAGTGTCCACGTTGTTGAGAAGGATGTTCAGGAGAAGCTCCAGGAACATCGGCCCCGCGATCATGAACAGCGGAGTCTTCTCATCGATTACCCGGATACCGCCGGAACTTTTACTCATATTGCGCCTCCAAAACAATACGAGATTATACACTCAGAGGAGATTTTAAAAAGCAAAAAATGAAAAAACCTCAAATAAAATAAAAAGAAAAGCGTTTTATGTTACGGAAGGTCGGATCACTGCCGTCCGGAATATCCCGATTCTTTGTGTATCAGCTGCTTATGCTCATACATGAGCTTGTCCGCTCTGTTGAAAACGTCTTTGTATGAATGGTCTTTTTCACGGTCATATATTGCGCTTCCAACAGCCAGAGAGACGCGCTCCGACTCTTCGGAAGCGTTGTTCTGCTGCTCCAGGAGCATATTTAATGTCTCAAGCTTCTCGTTTATCTTGGCATAATCCACACCGCCGGGAAGCACTACGAATTCATCTCCGCCGATCCTGAATACTGTACTCATCGGGAATGCCTGGCAAAGAATTCCAGCCGCTTTTTTGATCATATCGTCGCCTGCCTGGTGGCCAAGGCTGTCGTTGATATTCTTCAGGAAGTTAAGGTCGCACATGACAACAGCGAATTCCGCGGTTCCTGACCTGATCTGCTCATCGATAAAGCCGATGGTATCTTCGTAAGCGGTCTTGTTCTTGACCTTTGTCAGGGAATCGATATATGCGAGGTCTCTCATGATGACAAGATCGCTCTTCTGTTTCTTAATCTCCAGAGCATTCTGCGCCATCCTCAACCTGTTATCCTCAGCCCTTGCGCGTATCTTATCGATAGCGATCCTGAATGCCTTGGACAGGTCTCCGACCTCATCGCCCTTTTCAGGAGGGAGTACAACATCGTAATTGCCGGTGCTTATCTGCTCTGCGGCGGCGGTAAGCTTTGTCAGAGGATTCGTTATGCGCGAAGCCATGATCGCCGCTACCGCAGCGCCCGCGATCGTCAGTCCGACAGACACCAGACCCATGAGGAGGGCTGCTCTGTCTCTTTCATTGAATATATCGCTGTAGCTGTCGCAAAGAACGAATTTCATGCCGTTACGCAATGTGACAAAGACCATTACACGGTCTGTATTACGGAAAAAACAGCGGATGAGTGAATCGCCGGTCGATTCTGCCTTCATGAGATCCCCGTTCTCGACCACGTGATCTTCGGCATCACTGTGCATCTTTCCGGAAACAAGGTCATCCAGGTGGTAATGGGCGGTTCCGTCTCCGGCCTTAAGATACATATAGCCGGTCTCGTTATACTTATATGTGGCTACCCATTTAAGAAGCCTGGTAAAGCTGATGTCGATCCCGATTATCGCTACGGGGGTATCCTCAACAAAGATCGGCTCAATATACGAGATGAGATAATCCTCCACGCTGAGATCAAAGTAAGGCTTTGTCCATACAGCCTTCCCGCTCTTGATCGGTCCGTAATACCAGTATTCCGCGACAGGGTCTTTTTCTATTTCTTCCTGGGAAAAAGGGATTATCATGAACTTTCCGTTCTCATCACGGGTGTAGTATACGCCTTCGTCGTTCTTTGTAGCGCCCGTAACATCAAGGGTGTAATGAATATATGCGCCCTGTATGAAATCATTATGTTCGGTCATGTAACGGATAAGGTCATCAGCCTCTCTGACTATACCGTCACGAAGCACCTTGTCTTCCGAGATAGTCTTAACATCAGGGATCTTGTTTTTGGTCCATTTCGAGAGCGATCCTACGGCATCCTCGATCCTTAGAAGATCGGTATCAAGGTCATTGCCGCGCTCCTCGCAGAACAGGTTCATCTGGGTGGCGGCATTCTTCGTGAGTATACGTCCGGTCAGCAGCACGCAGATCGTCAGCAGACATACTGCGAGTGCGAATGTGCCTATAACTATGAGCAATACCAACTTGGTGCTTATAGATGAGAAAAACGTCTTTTTCTTTTCCACTACTGCTGCCCCAATACTCCTAAATTTACCCTTTCTAATATTATAAACTTAAAAAAAGATAAAAAAAGTCCCCGGACACCATTCCGGCATCCGGGGGCGAAAACAAAATCACAAGGATCAAAAGAAATTACTCAACGTTAGGAATAGTAGCGAAGCCCTTCTCAAGGTCCTCATCAGTCGGGATGATGTCAGACATCTTACCGTCGTGATATGCCTGATATGCAGTCATATCGAAGTAACCGGTACCTGTGAGGTTGAACAGGATCGTCTTGGCTTCGCCCGTCTCCTTGCACTTAAGAGCCTCGTCGATAGCGGCGCGGATAGCGTGTGAAGACTCAGGCGCAGGAAGGATCGTCTCTGTTCTTGCAAAGAGAGTAGCAGCCTCGAAAACCTTTGTCTGCTCGACAGCGACAGCTCTCATGTATCCGTCGTGATAGAGCTGGGAAACGATAGGAGACATACCGTGATATCTCAGACCGCCTGCATGTGAAGGTGAAGGCATGAACTCAGAACCCAATGTGTACATCTTGCCGAGCGGGCAGACGTGACCGGTGTCGCAGAAATCGTATGCAAATCTTCCCCTTGTAAGTGAAGGGCAGGAAGCAGGCTCTACAGCGATGATCTCAGGATCCTTCTTGCCTGTGAGCTTGTCTCTCATGAATGCCGACATGATGCCGCCCAGGTTGGATCCGCCGCCTGCACATCCGATTACGATGTCAGGATACTCTCCGGCCTTCTCCATCTGGATATAAGCCTCTTCACCGATGATGGACTGGTGGAGGAGGACCTGATTAAGAACGGAGCCCAATACATATCTGCTGTTGGGAGTATGAGTTGCCTTCTCGACAGCCTCGGAGATAGCGCATCCTAATGATCCGCCTGTTCCGGGGAACTTGGCGAGGATCTGGCGTCCTACTTCGGTCGTATCGGAAGGTGAAGGAATGATATCAGCTCCGAATGACTGGATAACGGACTTTCTGAAAGGCTTCTGCTCGTAGGAGCACTTAACCATGTAAACGGTGAGCGGGATATGGAAGAATGCGCTTGCCATTGCAAGAGCCGTTCCCCACTGGCCTGCACCGGTCTCGGTCGTGATGGAATCAAGACCCTGCTTCTTTGCGTAGTAGACCTGCGCTGCAGCAGAGTTGAGCTTGTGGGAACCGGATGTGTTGTTTCCCTCGAATTTGTAGTAGATGTGAGCGGGCGTACCGAGCTCTTTTTCGAGCTGGTAAGCACGGATCAGAGGTGAAGGTCTGAAGATCTTGTAGAACTCGAGAACTTCATCAGGAATATCAATGTAACGTGTATCGTTGTCTAATTCCTGCTTGCAGAGCTCCTCGCAGAAGATAGGTGACATCTGCTCAACAGTAAGAGGCTCATGCGTGCCGGGATGGATCAACGGTGCGGGCTTGATCTTCATGTCCGCACGGACGTTATACCACTGCTTCGGCATCTCATCTTCCGTCAGAAAAATTCTCTTTGCTTTGTCTGCCATAATGGGCTCCTTTCATCCTGGCGGCAAGATGTTGGCCTTACGGAAAGCATGGTGTTCGTTATTTACTTTCCGTCGCAATAAAAAAGTCCCGTGTCTAATAAGACACAGGACAGAATATACTGCGGTACCACCTGTTTTGACTGCCGGGTTCTATGAGGTTGGCAGTCCACTCTGGTTCACGTTCCAACAAACGTGCTCTGCGGATAACGGGAGAGTTCCCGTCGGGCCATTTCCTGCCCGCCCGTCATCGGATCCATTCTCCGGCACCTCAGGTCCGCAATCCCACCATCTGCGGCTCTCTCGTTCTTCGGTGTTCCCCGGGTACTATTTCCGAGTCATTCGGTTTAACAAAGACAAATATACCGCCTGCCGGCAACATTTGTCAATATGTTTTGCGGTGTCAGATGCTTTCCTTGGCTTTTTCGAGCGCTTCTATCACGCGGTCGCACCAGGCGTCGAATTCCGGATCCGGGATCTGGCATTCCTTCGGATGATTCAATACATACTCGAGCGCGATCCTTACGCCCTTATGGAACGGAACGGTCGTAGTCATGTCAGGCGCGAGCTTCTTGAGCTTGCTGTTATCGAAAACGACCGACACTGACTTGTCTCCCGTCAGGCTTCCCTCAAAATCGAAGCCGTACTTTTCACCTGCCGCGGACAGGAATTCGGATGAGACATAGTAAGGATTGAGCGTTACGCCCAGGGCATCCGCGATCGTCTGATAGATCTGATTCCATGTGAGGACCTCGTCTCCCGTGATCTGGAATGCCTCGCCTATCGCATGGCGGTTGCCGATCAGTGCGGTGAAACCGACTGCGAAATCCTCATTGAACGTAAGATGCCACAGCGATGAGCCGTCGCCCTGGATGATGACGGGCTGCCCTTCGATCATGCGCTTGATGACCTGCCAGAAACCTTTCTTGCCGTGAACTCCCAACGGGATATGTTTCTCATCATAAGTGTGGCTCGGCCTTACGATAGTTACGGGGAAGCCCTCTTCCCTGTACTTTTTCATAAGGAACTCCTCGCACGCGATCTTGTCTCTGGAATACTGCCAGTGAGGATTGGCCAGTGCCGTTCCCTCAGTGATGACATAACCTGCCGCGGGCTTGTGGTAAGCCGAAGCGGAGCTGATATATATGTACTGTCTTGTCTTATCCTTGAAGATGTTGTAGTCGCGTTCAACCTGGTCAACAGTAAATCCGATGAACTCGCATACCGTGTCAAAGTTATAATCCTTTACCGCTTCTTTGACCTTTTCTGTGTCATTTACATCAACGGTGATCTGATGCACGCCCTCGGGCGCGGGGTTATTTCCCCTGTTAAGGAGCCACACCTCGTATGCCTTGTCTTTCGCGAGCCTTCTGACGATAGCGCTGCTGATCTGTCCCGTTCCGCCGATAAATAAAACTCTTATCATAAGTTGTCTCCTTTGCGAAACCGCTCTTGCGGCATACTGTTAAGAGCATAAATCGTTTCCTTGTCTCAAGTAAACCGAAAAACGGATATTTGCCCGTTTTTTCACATTTTTTCGGGGAAAAGTGTATTTTCCTGACTTTACCGTTATACTTGAACGGATATGATCTACATCTTAAGACACGGAAAAACAGAATGGAACAAGCGCCGTAAGCTCCAGGGCAGAACGGACATACCTCTTTGCGACGAAGGCAGGGTCATGGCAAGTGAAGCTGCCGAAGAATACGCAGGCGTTCATTTCGACGTTTGCTACTCGTCGCCTCTGGTCAGGGCAAGAGAGACCGCTCAGATCATCCTCAAAGGCCGCGATGTGCCGATAATCATCGATGACAGGCTCATGGAGATGGGCTTCGGCATCTACGAAGGAATCGAGCGCAGCTTTGAACAGCCGGACTGTCCGATCAACATTCTTTTCAATGACCCCGAAAACTATAAAGCTCCCGCCGATGCAGGCGAGAGCCTTGATGAACTTTTCGCAAGGACCAAGAGCTTCATTGACGAGGTGATCATTCCTCTGCGCGATGCCGGCAAGGACGTTCTCATCGTGGGACACGGCGCCCTTAATTCATGCATGCTCACACAGGCAAAAGGCCTGCCGCGCAAGGATTTCTGGAGCCACGGGATCGTTCAGTGCAAGCTCATGCCGCTTTTCGAAGATTAATCTTTTACGATATTTTTAACCCACATTCCCGATCTTACCAGGACGAACGAGATCAGGCACTTGATGATTTCAAGCCCGTCAATGACCGCAAGCATCCATGTAACGCTGAGTGTCGTATAACGGCTCATTACATATGCCGCCGTTACCGCGATCGCCCATGTGTAGATACTGTCGAAAAGCACCGTGATCAGGGTGTTTCCGCCGGATCTGATTATGAAGTACGATGCGTGTGTATAAGCGACAAAAGGCATTGTGCATGCAGCGATAAGGATAAAGCCGGATGCCATGGCGCGTATTTCGTCCGTTGTGTTGTAAAGCAACGGGAAGAACGGCGCGATCACACCCATTAAGGCAGCACAGAACAGACCGCAGACAACGGTAACCCTTCGCATGCTGTATGCTTTCTTCTTTGCTTCCTCAAGTTCGCCCGAGCCAAGGATGTGGCCCATCATGATGCCGACTGCCTCGCCCATCGCGAGGAAGGATACACCCATCAGGTTCCAAATGGTCGACTGTATGTTCATTGCAGCAACTGCGTCCAAACTTCTGTAAGAATAACTCTGGTTGATGACCGTCATTCCGAGCGACCACATAGTCTCGTTAAACATCAGAGGCAGTGCTTTGAGGATAAACTTCGCGAACAGATCAACAGGTATCTTAAAGTGCGTGAATGCACCTTTTATAAACGGGAACATCCTCGAATGCCTGCCCGTGTAGATGACCAGTATCGAAAGTTCTACGAACCTGGATATTACGGTTGCGATCGCAGCACCGTCAGCGCCTAATGCGGGAAGTCCGAAATGGCCGTAAATCAGTATCCAGTTGCCGATAAGATTCACAAAGATCGCGCAGAGCGAAGCAAACATAGGAACTTTCGTGGAGCCCAGGTCTCTGAGCGTGCCCGCATAAGCCTGTATTATTCCGATCGGAACAAGGCTTATGAGTATGATGCGCATATAGCTGATGCCGATCTGGAGTGTCTCCGCAGCATCTGCCGGATTACCTTCGCCAAGCAGGAAAAGATTGATCAGCTTCGGCGAGAGAGATGCGTATATTGCCGTACAGGCCAGAGCGATTACCGCATTGAATACGATCTTGAAGCGGAATGTGTAACGGATACCTTCGTTATCGCCGTTGCCCTTGTACTGGGCCGTGAAAATACCTGCTCCGGCAGTCGCCCCGAAGATGACAAGATAGAAGACAAACATCAGCTGATTGGCGATCGCAACGCCTGAGAGCGCGTTTGTACCTACCCGCCCGATCATGAGATTGTCGAGCAGGTTTACGAAGTTGGAAATACCGTTCTGAACCATCATCGGGACGGCTATCAGAAGGAGTTTCTTTATATAAGATCTGTCGTTCTTAATTTCAGTCATAGTTTTTCTTATTTACAGTCAGTTTGAGAATTGTATCAAAAGGCTTGATAATTAACAACCTCATTCAAAACGGCAGCAGCCACGGACTAAAACAGGCTTTATCCGGCGGAGTCTATGCAGGAGTCTATGTAAAGTACCCTTACATAGACCTGAACATGGATTTTCGCCGATTCACCCTGAATTTCTATGTGGAAGTCTATGTAAAACACGCTAACTTAGACTTGTACATAGATTTTTACGTCAATCAGGAACAGTTCGCCGATTTATGATTCCCGTTTTGGAATATAAACAAAAACAGGTGCTGCCTCTTGAGACAGCACCTTCGTCATTCGTCTTGTAAAAAGAACTTATCCGATATTCTGTCCGCAGGATTCGCAGAACTTGCTCGTAGAGCTGTTGGGCGCACCGCAATTCATGCAATAACGTATTCCGGAAGCAGCTGCTCCGGGTGCAGGTGCAAACGGAGAAGGCTGTACAGGCTGACCTGCAGCAGGTGCAAACGGTGACGCATTGGGCTGCATGGGAGAAGGCTGAACGGGAACCTGCTGGGGATTATACTGCGGATTATACTGCGCGCCTGTTCCGTACATCGGCATGCCGTTGTTATTCGTGTAGAAATTTACCGGCTGAACACTCGGATCAACATAGTCGCCGCGCGGTCCGAACTTTGCAATCAGGAACGAGATAAGTCCGCCAAGAGCTGCACAAGGGAGAGCTACGAACATTACGGTAAACGTACTATTATCACTTCCGAAAAGAAGTATTCCGAGGATCGCTCCAATGAATTCAAACAAGATCCAGAAGATTATCGTGAGCGCGATATATCCGCCCGGTCTTCTGCCTCTTGCGATGGCGTTCTTTCTGTTGAGCCTGCAAAGGCCGATTACTGCAAATACTTCTAACATAGGTCACCTTTCCTTAACATGGTCTTTGTAATAGTCGTCCTTATCTTTGTACATTAGTTTATCGATAACTACAACCAGATCCTGAGTATCTTCCTTGCTGAAGTCGAAGACTTTGCCTCCGACTGCCGCCGAAAGTTTATAGGGTTTCCCGGATGTCTCGTTATACTTTTCGACGGCTTCCATGGTCTTGCTCTTATAAAGTTCGATGTCGGATTCTTTGGCTTTCTGCATCAGAACAACGAACTCATCGCCAGCAAATCTGATAACCGTTCCGACCGAGCCGAAAACACTGTTCAGGATACCGGCAAAAGCAATGAGAGCCTGGTCGCCTTCCTCATGTGAATAGTTGTCGTTGATCTTTTTGAAGCCGTTAAGATCGAGCATATAAGCAACGATCGTTTCCTTTTTCCGCTTCTGGAGTCTTCTAAGCTCTCTGTCGAGTTCGAATCTGTTATAAACACCGGTGAGCTTGTCGATGTAGATGCACTCATTCTGGAATGCGATTACAATGCCGGCAAACGATACCGCGAAACATGCGGGAAGAAGCGAGATTCCGTAGTTAACACCTTGGAGCACCAAGCCCAGAAGGATCGGCAAAAGGAACTCGAAGACCGGGAAATACCGCAGCGCAGGGTTCTTGAGTTTGGAAATGAAGTAGTAAATACAGCCGTAAAGAATAAGTATGAATCCGGCCGCTATGAAGAACCAATACAGCGGTCCTCTGTGGTACGCGTTATTGGAGTCGATCTCGAAAACGATCGGACGGAAAGCATTTATAACAAGCAGGACGAGCTCTAAGATGACAACCATCCAGAACACAATAAACTGACGGTGCACGGCCTTGCTGTCGATGTGTTTCACGATCATGTGAACGAGGAACACACCGACCAGAACGTTGTATATGTAAAGATATGTATTGCCGGCGTAAAGCAGGCTGTGGTAGAACACATACCCTGTTCCGATCCTGCCGTCGCAGTAAGCTACGACCTGATCGACAAAGCAGTTGAATACCGAAAAGATGAGCATCCGCAGCATGATATGGCTCTCTTCTTTTCGTCCCGGCAGGTTCCAGCCTCTCGTGACCAGAATGACCAGAAGAACAGCGATGCCGATAAAATCGGCAACCAGTATCGCATGCAGATTGATTACGGGCGTAAACAGTGTGTTCATACGAAGAATTATACTATCTCAGCCCGAAAATAAAAGATTCTTGTTATTACGGCAGATATTTTCCCGATGCGAGATAGAGCGTGTACCAGTCGTGATGCGAGAGCTTTACGTCTGAAGCCTTGCAGATGTCTTCGATATGAGCGGGATTCATCGTGCCGACTATCGCCTGCATCTTTGCCGGATGCCTTAATATCCATGCGATCGCAACGGCTGCCTTGGATGCATTCTCTCTTTCGGCGATCTCTTCAAGAGCCTTGTTGAGATCAGCGAAATCGGGATTGTCGATGAAAGAGCCTCCGAACATGCCGAACTGCAGCGGTGACCAGGCCTGTATCGTGATGTCGTTAAGTCTGCAGTAATCAAGCGCGTGACCGTCCCTGTTAATGGAGAATTCAGTCTGCTTATTGTTCATGTAAAGAGCCTGATCGATAAGCTGGGACTGCTCGAGCGAGAGCTGTACCTGGTTGATGACGAGGGGTTGTTTTACGTATTTCTTCAGGAGTTCTATCTGCATCGGAACCAGGTTGCTCACGCCGAAGAAACGGACCTTGCCGGCCTTCTCCAGGATATCGAACGCTTCAGCGACTTCCTCCGGGTCATAGATCACGTCCGGCCTGTGAAGCAGAAGCGTATCAAGATAATCAACATTAAGTCTTCTCAGACTGTCATCAACGCTCGAAAGGATGTTGTCTTTTGACCAGTCGAACTCATTCCTGTCAAAGCAGAGTCCGCACTTGCTCTGGATATAGATATCCTCTCTCCTGATGCCGGTAAGCGGAAAAGCTTCCGCGAATTTTGACTCGGCAGCGCCGTTCTCGCCGTAGCATGTGGCGTGATCGAAGAAATTGATGCCGCAGTCATAACCCGTCCTGATGACCTTCGCCGCATCCTCTTTTGAAAGCCCGGGCATTCTCATACAACCCTGGATAACAGCAGATACGTTCTGAGGACCGTTTACTACGTTAATGGTCTTCATTACTTGAGAGTCTCCTTTAATCTTCTTGCGAATTCCCTTGCTGCCTTAAGGTCATTCTCATCGGGCCTGCCTTTGTTCATTCCCTTGAATTCGCCCTTGCAGTGGAACTCCTCATCAAGGACCGGAATGCCTACTGTGTTTGCGACTTTCCTGACCTTCTTGTATGTCGAGTTCATCATTGCGGCTGTACCGAAATTTACTATCTTTCCAACCTTGTCCTTGCTGAGTGAAGATACGAAGGATGCAACTTCAGGCGCGATCGAAAACGCATAATATGAATTGCCGAGAAGAAGTACATCGACCTGTTCATCTACAGGTGTGCTGATAGGCATAGCGTCGACTCCTATCTCTTCTGCGATTGCGTCTGCAAGGCGCTTTGTGTTGCCTGTCTGTGTATAGTATCTGACTGCGAATTTCATCCGTCTTCTCCTCTGTTACTGTGCAAGCAATTTTTCTATGCTTTCCGTCATTGTCTCGGGCTTTGTCTTGGAAGAAACTCTTTCTACGACATTGCCTTCCCTGTCGATCAGGAACTTAGCAAAGTTCCACTCGATCCTTCCGGGCTTCTGCTCCTTCAGATAAACATAAAGAGGATCAGCTTCCTTGCCGTTGACCTTGATCTTTCCGAATCTGGGGAACTTTGTGTTGAATCTCAATGTGCAAAAGCTGTCGATCTCCTCAACAGATCCGGGTGCCTGCGCAAGGAACTGGTTGCAGGGGAAATCGAGGATCTCAAATCCCTGATCGTGATACTTCTCGTAAAGTGCTTCGAGAGCATCGTACTGGGGTGTAAGTCCGCACTTTGTTGCGGTGTTGACGATCAGGAGAACCTTCCCCTTGTATTCGGACAGTGAGACATCATTGCCCTTCTTATCTTTTACAGTGAAATCGTAAATGCTCATATATTTACCTCCGAATTACAGCAGTGCCTTGATGCACTCTTCTACCTTCTTCATGTCAGCTGTGGGCTCAAATCTTGCAACAACGTTGCCTTCCCTGTCTACTAAGAACTTTGTGAAGTTCCACTTGATGTCAGGCTTTTTGTCCCACTCGGGATCTGCCTGTGAGAACATCTGCTCGAGGAGTGCTTTGAGCTCGTGCTCATCGAATCCTTCAAATCCCTTCTCAGACTTGAGGTATGTATAAAGAGGAAGCTCGTTTTCACCGTTTACGTCAGCCTTCTTCATCTGAGGGAATGTCGTGTTGAAATGCATTGTGCAGAACTCATGGATCTCGTCATCGGTTCCGGGAGCCTGTCCGCCGAACTGGTTGCAGGGAATATCCAAAATCTCGAGGCCCTGGTCGTGGTAATCTCTGTAGAGTTGCTCGATGGGTTCATACTGGGGTGTGAAGCCGCATCCTGTTGCGGTGTTGACGATAAGGATCACCTTTCCCTTTAATTCTGAAAGCTTGAGCATCTCGCCTGTACGCGTCTTTAACTCGTAATCGTAGATCATGTTTTGCGCCTCCTTCGTTTATTGGTTTGTTGTTTTGTTTATTTGCAATTTGCGTTTTCCATGTTCGCGAGCGCCTTATAGGTTAATTCATACAGCGTCTTGAACTCTTCCGGGGTGAGCCCTACGCATCCTGCGATACAGGGTGGGATCTTGACGGCTTCTTCCTTCAGATCTTCACCTTTTCGTGTGATCCTGACTATCAGGAGCCTTTCGTCTTTGGGGTCCCTCTCCTTGGTTACATAACCGGAGCTTTCGAGTCTCTTGAGGACGGGGGTAAGGGTTCCGTAATCGAGATGGAGTTTGCACGCAAGATCTCTTGATGAGACGCTCTTATGCTCCCACATCACCATCATTACAATGTACTGGGTGTACGTAAGACAAAGCTTCTTAAGGTAAGGATTGTACTGGTTTACCAGCTCCTTCGAGCAAGCGTAAAGAGGAAAGCATACCTGATTATCCAGCTTAAGAGAATCGTATTTCTTATCATTCTTCATACCGTCCGTCGCCTTTCGTTTACTTTTGCAAAATTCACTTTTGCTAAATTGATTATCCTATGCTAATACCCTTGTGTCAACCGGAATGTGTTATTTGTTTGGCGTATAGGCGGCTTTTATATCAGATTTCGGACATTACTTCATGTCTCAATCTATAACAAATCCGGCGGCTCTTACATGAACCGCCGGATATTGATCATTAAATTGCAGTTTAAGTTTACTTGCTCTCGAACTTCTGTGCAGCTTCCTGCATTATGCTGATGATCGGAAGGTGCTGGGGGCATACGCCTTCGCACTGGCCGCAGCCGATGCATGCGGAAGCTTTGCCGTTGCCGTCTCTTTCAACAAGACCACCGTAGAAGAAATTAGGTCTGATATCGTCAGGGAATTTGCGCTTTGTGTTGACCGCACTGATGACATCGGGAATTGCGATCTTCATCGGGCACCCTTCAACACAGTATCTGCATGCGGTGCATCCGACAAGCTCGATCCTGAACATGACTTCCTTGACCTTCTCGATGGCTTCCTTTTCCTCATCGGAAAGCGGCTCGAAATCCTTAAATGTATTCATGTTATCTTCAAGCTGCTCCTGTGTGGACATGCCGCTTAAGATGGTCGTAACTCCGGGAAGGCTTCCTACATAACGGAACGCCCATGAAGCGATGGACTTGTCGGGACGCACGCCCTTGAGGATAGCCTGGCATTCGTCGTCGTGATTTGCGAGCTTGCCGCCCTTGCAGGGCTCCATTACGATGATCGGGATATTCCTGTCTGCAAGGATCTGATAGAGTTCGCCCGAATGAACGATCTTGTTGTCCCAGTCAGCATAGTTGAGCTGAATCTGTACGAACTCGATCTCGGGGTGCTTGTCCAATACCTTTACGAGAAGCTCGGGAGTGCCGTGATAGGAGAATCCCAGGTGCTTTATCTTGCCATCTTCTCTTTTCTTTATGCCCCAGTTGAAGCAGTCGTACTTCTCATATGTATCGTAGTTATTTCCGTCCTCGATGCTGTGAAGGAGGTAGAAATCGAAGAAATCAACGCCGCATCTTTCGAGCTGCTCAGTGAAGATCTTATCCCTGTCTTCAAATGAGTGAATGCACCATGCGGGGAGCTTCGTCGCAAGTGTAAAAGAATCCCTGGGATATCTCTTTACGATAGCTTCCTTGACGGCCTTCTCGGAGTTGCCGCCGTGATAGACATATGCGGTATCGAAATAGGTGAATCCGGCATTGATATAGCCGTCGACCATTTTGCAGACCTTATCGATGTCGATCTTACCGTCAGTCTCCGGCAGTCTCATAAGGCCGAAACCTATCTTGGGCATCTTTGAAAGATCAATACTCATAGCAGTACCTCCCTTGGGATTATTCAAAAATTATATCAAAGGAATTTTACGAGAAGTTTCTGATTATCTTGTTATTTGTGAAAAATCGGGGCAGAATTAATACTCATCCATGAAACTGTGGAAGACCCCGTCTTTTGTATAGGAAATGACACTATCCAGGAAAACGTTTTCCATGCTGCTCATTATGTTCGCTTCGACTTCAGGATTGGTCTTCTTTAGTTCTTTAATGAGCTCTTTTGTCTCTTTGCGTTTCGATGAGAACTCCTCGTTCCTGCTGTCCGTGACGCTGCAGGCGCAGTCGGCGAACTTAAGATCATACCTGTCACGCCAGGCTTCGATGTCTTCTTCCCTGATGTAATACATCGGCCTTATCAGCTCCATGCCTTCATAGTTCTTGCTGTGAAGCTTGGGCATCATGGTCTCCACATGTCCGCTCCAGAGCATGCTCATCAGCGTCGTCTCGATAACGTCATCGTAATGGTGGCCTAAAGCTATCTTGTTGCATCCGAGTTCTTTCGCCTTTTTGTAAAGCACGCCGCGCCTCATCCTCGCACACAGAAAGCACGGGCTTTTCCCGTTTTCCGATACCACGTCGAAAAGCTTTGTCTCAAAGAAAGTAACGGGAATATCCAGAAGCTTTGCGTTGTCTTCTATCTGAGACCTGACCTCTTTGCTGTATCCGGGATCCATTACGAGATAAACAAGTTCAAAAGGGAACTTGTCGTGGCGCTTGAGCTCCTGGAAAAGCTTTGCCATGAGCATGGAATCCTTGCCGCCCGAAATGCAGACGGCTACCTTGTCTCCGGGCGACAGCATACTGTACGTCCGTATTCCTTTTGTAAATCTTGAGAAAAGCTTATCGTGAAAGACCTTGTCTTTGCGAAGATCGTTTTCAATCAGTCCTGCATCCATGGCGGGACTCATTTCTTCATAAGATCCGTGATCTTAACGCTTTCTAAGTACTCGTTGATGCGGTCGTTTAACCCCTTCCATACGGGAAGAGTGCGGCAGTCTTCCATCCTGTCGCAGACTACGGCGTTGTCCTCAAGGCATGCCACCGGTGCGATATCACCTTCAGTGAGCTTTAAGATCTCGGCAACTGATATTTCGTCAGGCTTTTTGGTAAGACGGTATCCGCCGCCTTTGCCGTGAACGCCTTCCACAAGATGTCCCGATACAAGTTCAGGCAGGATACGCTCGAGATATTTGAGCGATATTCCCTGCCTTTTAGCTACTTCATGCATCGGGATAAGTCCCGCATCAGCGTTTTCCGCGAGGTCGATTATTACACGAAGCGCATAGCGCCCTCTTGTTGAGATCATCATGAAATATTACCGTCCTTATAAGCAAATCTTGCCACAAAGTCTGGTTAAACTCAAATCTTTAAGCTCAGTCACAGCCCTCTCCGCAGTGTGCGCAATGGGGCTCATCCGGGAACTCGTTCTTGTCGTATTCGATGCCGTTCTTATCGAAATAATTCTTCAGCGCAAGCTTTATCGCTTCCTCTGCGAGAACGGAGCAGTGAAGCTTATGTGCCGGAAGTCCGTCCAAAGCCTCTGTTACCGCTTTGTTTGTAAGAGCAGCAGCTTCATTGATGGGCTTGCCCTTAATGAGCTCAGTTGCCATAGAGCTTGATGCGATGGCGCTTCCGCAGCCGAACGTCTCAAACTTTACGTCGGTTATTATGTCGTTATCTATCTTAAGATATATCTTCATGATGTCGCCGCAGACGGGATTGCCTGCTTCGCCTACACCGTCAGCGTCCTCTATAACGCCTACGTTACGCGGATTCCTGAAGTGGTCCATTACCTTCTCGCTGTATAATGCCATACTAATTACCTTGCCTTTCTTTACTCTGCGAAAACGTGTGTGCGCTTGCCTGTTGTCAGATCGCGCCAGAACGGTGACATGTTCCTTAAGTAAATGACTACATCAGTTACCGCTTTGATCATGTAATCAATATCTTCTTCTGTCGTTTCCTCATTGATGGAAAGCCTGAGCGAACCGTGAGCTACCTCATGAGGTCTGCCGATCGCGAGCAGTACATGGCTCGGATCGAGTGAACCCGATGTGCACGCGCTTCCTGACGATGCGCATATTCCCTTGTCATCGAGCAATAACAGGAGTGACTCGCCTTCGATTCCTTCAAAGCAGAAGTTTACGTTGCCGGGAAGGCGGTTTTTACGATCGCCGTTGAGCTCGCCATAAGGGATCTTGTCTAAGCCTTCGATGAGTCGGTCTCTGAGCCTGATGAGCTTTTCGTTGTTCTTATCGAGGTTTGCAAATGCTTCCTCTAATGCAGCAGCCATGCCCATGATCGCAGGGATGTTCTCCGTTCCTGCTCTCTTGCCTCTTTCCTGAGCTCCGCCGTTGATAACGTTATCCAATACGATGCCTCTCTTTGCATAGAGCACGCCGATTCCCTTAGGACCGTGGAACTTGTGTGCTGACAGAGAGAGCATATCGATATTCTGTTCTTTAACATTTACATATAAGTGGCCTGCTGCCTGTACTGCGTCCGTATGGAAAAGGACCTGCTTTTCTCTGCAGATCTTTCCGATCTCCGCGATCGGCTGGATCGTTCCTATCTCGTTGTTCGCAAACATTATGGTTACAAGGCATGTATCCTCGCGGATCGCGTCTGCCACCTGTTCGGGTGTTACGATGCCGTTCTTGTGAACATCGAGAAGAGTGATCTCAAATCCCTGCTTCTTGAGCTTTTCGAGCGTATGAAGAACAGCGTGATGCTCGAAAGCAGTTGAGATGATGTGCTTCTTGCCCTTCTTCTCACCCTGTCTTGCAGCAGAGAAGATAGCCTGGTTGTCAGCTTCGCTTCCGCCGGATGTGAAGGTGATCTCCCTGGGTTCACAGCCCAATACCGCTGCGATCCTCTCCCTTGCACCTTCCAATGCTTCTTTCGCATCCTGTCCGAAAGAATAAAGGCTTGAGGGATTACCATATATCTTATCCATATAAGGGAGCATTGCTTCGATTGCCGTACGGCTCATTTTTGTTGTTGCCGCGTTATCAGCGTATATCATTATTTCCTCCTGTTTAAAACGGAATACCGTTCATTTATCCTATTCCCTACCGTTTTGGTTGGTAAATACTATAATACGCGCAAAGCCCACAAAGTCAAGGCTCTAAAAAAAATATGAATCAGGGGTTGACATCTGTTCCGATGTCATGTATATTACCCACTAAACAGGTAGGCGAAAGCCGAAGAAAGGAGGAGCAACTCGATGTCAAAGTTTTATCAGACTTCTATGGAGATGTGTGAGATGGGCAGCATGTGCATGATGCCTTGTTGTAGCATGACAAAAACCAAGTGCTTCTCTTGTCACACTGACGATCAGGATACGCGAATGTGAATCCGGGACAAAAAGTGAATGAACGATGAGAAGGGGCACACAAAAAGGTCCCTTTTTTATTGCAGACCAACAGAATCCAAAAAAACAAAAACCAAAAGCCAAAACAAAGGAGAAAACAACTATGAGCAACAAATATAAATTCGAAACACTTCAGCTTCACGTAGGCCAGGAACAGCCGGATCCCGCAAGTGACGCAAGAGCAGTACCGATCTACGCAACAACATCTTATGTATTCCGTAATTCTGCACACGCAGAGGCACGTTTCGGTCTTGCTGACGCAGGCAACATCTACGGCAGACTTACAAACTCAACACAGGGAGTTTTCGAGGACAGGATCGCAGCACTTGAAGGCGGCGTTGCAGGACTTGCAGTAGCATCCGGTGCGGCAGCCATCACATACGTTATCGAAGCACTCGCAGTAAAGGGTGAGCACATCGTAGCACAGAAGACGATCTACGGCGGCTCCGAGAACCTTCTTGCTAACACACTTCCTCTTTTCGGTATCGAGACAACATTCGTAAACATCCACGATCTCGAGGAAGTAAAGGCTGCCATCAGACCCAACACAAAGGCTCTCTACATTGAGACACTGGGCAACCCTTCATCTGACATTCCCGATATCGCAGAGCTCGCAAAGATCGCTCACGCAGCAGGCATCCCGCTCGTTATCGACAATACATTCGGTACACCTTACCTCATCAGACCTATCGAGTACGGTGCGGATATCGTAGTTCATTCCGCAACAAAGTTCATCGGCGGCCACGGCACAACATTGGGCGGCGTTATCGTTGATTCAGGCAACTTCGACTGGGCAGCTTCCGGCAAGTATCCCTGGATCTCCGAACCCAACCCCAGCTATCACGGCGTTAAGTTCACAGAAGCAGCAGGCAAGGCAGCATTCGCAGTCTACATCAGAGCTATCCTGCTCCGTGACACCGGTTCATCCATCTCACCTTTCGCAGCATTCCTGCTCCTCCAGGGCACAGAGACACTTTCTCTCCGCGTAGAGCGTCACATCGAGAATACCAATAAGGTCCTCGAGTATCTTACAAACCATCCGAAGGTTGAGAAGGTCTTCCACCCTGCTCTTGCAGATCACCCCGATCACGAAGTATTCAAGAAGTACTTCCCCAACGGCGGCGGCTCCATCTTCACATTCAACGTTAAGGGCGGCAAGAAGGAAGCATTCGATTTCATCGATCACCTCGAGATCTTCTCACTCCTCGCTAACGTTGCTGACGTTAAGAGCCTTGTTATCCATCCCGCAAGCACAACACACTCACAGCTTTCCGAGGAAGAGCTGAGCGATGTAGGCATCTATCAGAACACGATCCGTCTCTCGATCGGTACCGAACACATCGATGACATCATCGCTGACCTTGAGAAGGGCTTCGCTGCCATCTGAACATAACGGTAATTAACTGTTATTATTAATACAAAATAATTAGAAGGAGAATCACCATGACTAAGATCTATACGTCAGCCGATCAGCTTATCGGAAAAACACCGCTTCTTGAACTCACACATGTCGAGAAGGAACTGGGCCTTGAGGCAAAGCTCGTTGCAAAGCTTGAATACTTCAATCCCGCAGGAAGCGTAAAGGACCGTATCGCCAAGGCTATCATCGAGGACGCTGAAGCATCCGGAAGACTTAAGGAAGGCAGCGTCATCATCGAGCCTACAAGCGGTAATACCGGTATCGGTCTTGCATCCGTAGCAGCAGCCAAAGGTTACAGATTGATCATCACAATGCCTGAGACGATGAGCGTTGAGAGAAGACAGCTCATCAAGGCATATGGTGCAGAGCTCGTTCTCACAGAGGGCTCAAAGGGCATGAAGGGTGCTATCGCAAAGGCCGAGGAGCTCCAGGCCGAGATCCCGAACAGCATCATTGCCGGTCAGTTCGTTAACCCTGCAAATCCTAAAGCACATAAAGAAACGACAGGTCCCGAAATCTGGGAAGACACAGACGGCGAAGTTGATATCTTCGTTGCAGGCGTAGGCACAGGCGGAACAGTTACAGGTGTAGGTGAATATCTTAAGTCACAGAAAACATCCGTAAAGGTTGTCGCAGTCGAGCCCGCTGACTCTCCCGTACTGAGTAAGGGCACTGCAGGTGCACATAAGATCCAGGGTATCGGCGCCGGTTTCGTGCCTGAAGTCCTCAACACAGGTGTATACGATGAGGTCATCCCCGTATCCAATGACGATGCATTCGCAACAGGCAAGCTCTTAGGTCATAGTGAAGGCGTACTCGTAGGAATCTCTTCCGGTGCAGCTCTCTGGGCTGCGATCGAGCTCGCAAAGCGTCCCGAGAACAAGGGCAAGACTATCGTAGCGCTTCTCCCTGATACAGGAGACCGTTACCTCTCAACTCCTCTTTTCCAGGATTAATAAAGCATAAAAGCCAAATGGATTTCCAACATAAAGGACCTGTCTCAAACAAACGAGGCAGGTCCTTTTATTTTCCTTGGCGCCCGTGGTCAAGGCAACTACTATTAGAATTTGAGTTTTCGAAAATCTAATAGTAGGTTTTCGTCAAAAACGGTCCTTTTTGAGCCCGACCTACTATTAAAAATCCGCTTTTCAAAAATCTAATAGCAGGTTTTAACTTTTTTCGGCTGTTTTTTTGAAAAACCTACTATTAAATTCCGGTATTCTTCAAATCTAATAGTAGGTGCAGTTCCGGCCTATGCCAGGCAGTTGTTACGGATTATTCCCTTCTCTCCTGTAGTTCCCCGGCGTCATGCCCGTGACCTTGGCGAACTGGCGGCGGAAAAGCTTCCTGAAAACTTATTTGGCGAGCTTTTCCACATCGGTGGCATAGCACCATCTGCCGCCCGTGAATTTACCGAATACATATTTGGCTGATGCGGACTCGCACATGATGAGCATCTTTCCGTCAACGAAGATTATCTCCTCTGCCATCGGCGGAGCATCAAACGATGATTTCTGTGTGGAACTGTCGAGAACATAGATCGGCACGGAAATATCAGTTCCGTCTCCGCCCGGATTATTCATCTTTCTGAACGATACCGGTTCTGAACCGGAAATGTCATAGCATCTGATCTTGGATCTTGCCGTTCCGTAGGACTGGGATATCCAGATCTTTCCGTCCTTTACCGCCATACCCTGAACGAGCCCGGGCATCGAATATATCTCGGACGGTGTCCTTGAAATACCGAAAATCGAATCTTCGTCAGCACTGAACTTATATGTCACGGCGAATGCGCGGTTCTCTTCGCCTGCCGTTGTCCTGATCCAGTGAGATTCATCGGTCATGTAATTCGGTTTTCTGTAGAACTCACCGACTATCATGCGGTCATCAGTAAAGCAGATCCATGCGACATTGACCTTGTCACCTGAAAACTGCGTCGGAAAACTTCCGGTCATCTTAACTACAGTTCCGCTGTCCGCGGAAAGGACCTCATTTAAGTCATAAACATTTATGAGCGCATCCTCATCGCCTGCCACGAAAAGGTATTTGCCGTCCACGGCAAGACCGCCCGCATGCGGTCTGATAGCTTTGCCGTTCTCATCTCCCATGATGACGTAGCCGTTATCTTTTCCGCTCTTGCCGTCAATCCTGTAAATGCGTGAAGGAGAACCGTTCTTCTGATATCCGCAGACAAGGTATGTATCGTATGTTTCAACATAGTCGAGCCCCTGAGGCACCATGTTGTCCGTAAGACCCGGTATCTTAAAAGCTTTTTCGGATGCCTTGTAGTAAGCTCTCACGGGCACCCTGAAATAGAGTCTTGCCAAGGCGAGCACAAGAACAACAAGCAAGACAAGAACGGCAATTATCGTAATTACCGTCTTCTTAAGTTTGGAACCGGACTTCTTCTCTGTCATATCAATACCAGTCCTTGTGTCTCTTGATGTAGATTACCTTCATGATCTGGGCAAAGATCATGTATACGACCATGAGGATCGCGAGCCAGAGCATGTAGCTGACGGGCATTGCGGGAAGGCTGAAGAGCGATGACACACCGGTAAAGCCGATGATAAGCGTGACAGCAATGACCGCAAGCGTTGACAGCGTCAGCTGGATCGATGCCCTGTCGTTGATGAACGGGAGCTTCGGGGTCCTTATCGTGTGGATTACCATCGTCTGCGAGATAACGCCGAACATGAACCAGCCGCACTGGAAGTAGCCCGCCATATCAGGATTGTTATATCCGAATATGAACCACAGAACGAGGAAGCAGAGGACGTCTAAGACTGTACTCAAAAGACCGAATGACACCATGAATCCCTTTATGCCGCCTAAGTCCCACTTCTTGGGCTTCTCGATATAATGTGATTCGACATGGTCGAAAGGCATACCGAGCTGTGCAAAGTCGTTTAAGAGGTTCTGCACGAGGATGTGGATGGGAAGCATCGGAAGGAACGGCAGGAAGATGCTTGCGATAAGCACCGAGAACATGTTGCCGAAGTTGCCGGAAACGGACATCTTAAGATACTTGGACATATTCGCGAATGTGCTTCTTCCCTCTACAACGCCTTCATCGAGCACGTTGAGGTCCTTTTCAAGAAGGATTATATCCGCGACTTCTTTTGCGATGTCGACCGCATTATCTACCGAGATACCGATATCTGCCTGCTTGAGCGGCAAGCTGTCGTTGATACCATCACCCATGTATCCGACTATATGACCCTTTGACTGGATCATCTTAACGACGCGCTGCTTCTGGTAAGGAGAAAGCTTTGAGAAGATATCGCAGTTCTCGCATGCTTCCGCGAGTTCTTCGTCGTTCATCGCATCGATCTTTGCTCCGGTAAGCGTCATCTCCGTCCTGAAGCCGAGCCTGCCGCAGATGTTGATGGCAACACCTTCGGAATCGCCTGTAAGGACGACTGTGCGGACGCCGTTCTTTCTCAAAGCGTTGATCGCCGTTGCTGCAGATTCCTTCGGCGGATCGAGGAATCCGACAAATCCGATGAGGACCATGTCGCTCTCATCTTCAACACCGAAAACATCAACGCCGTGAACGTTGTTCTTCTGCGCTACCGCGATAACGCGGATACCTTCAAGGTTGTTATCCTCGGCGAGCTTTTTGGCGTTAGCCTTGAGCTCGTCAGTGATATCTTTTACTTCGCCGTCGATCTCGATAAACGAGCAGATGGAAAGGATCTCTTCAACGGCACCCTTTGTGATGAGCTGGCGCTTGCCGTTCTGGTCCCTGAGCACGACGCTCATCCTGCGGCGTGAGAAATCGAACGGGATCTCGTCTTCCCTTACATAAGCTTCCTTAAGGAAAGACAGTTCCTCCTTCTCCGCGCGGTTGATGATGGCGACATCCATGAGGTTCTTAAGTCCCGTCTGGAAATAGCTGTTAAGGAAAGCATGCCTTAAGATACGCTTGTCCTCACGGCCTAAAACGTCCATGTATTTTTCAAGGATGATCTCATCCTGAGTGAGCGTTCCCGTCTTGTCAGTGCAGAAAACGTCCATCTCACCGAACGTCTGGATGGCGCCCAAACGCTTAACGATAGTCTTCTTGCGGGACATGTTGATAGCGCCTCTCGCAAGAGAAGAGTTCATGATGACAGGCAGCATCTCCGGCATGATTCCTACTGCAATAGTAATACCGAACATGAGCGACTGGAGCCATGATCCCTTCGTAACGAAGTTCGCGATAAAGATTACCGGAACAGTTATCAGCATGAACCTGATAAGGAGCTTGCTTACGGAATCGAGGTTCTTCTCAAATGCGCTCTTCTCCTCGAAGGAGTTAAGGCTCTTGGCCATACTTCCGAAGTAGGTGTCGCCGCCTGTCGTGAGGATTATCGCCTTGGCAGATCCTGATACGACGTTGGAACCCATGAAGCCGACGTTCGCAAGATCCGTAACGCCGCAGTTGGTATCGGATGTCGTGAATTTCTCAACAGGGTTGCTCTCGCCCGTCAGCTGCGACTGGTCAATGAACAGGTCCTTCGTCTCAATGAAACGCACATCGCCGGGGATCATGTCGCCTGATGCGAGCTTAACGATATCACCCGGAACGAGCTCCTCGATCTCGACTTCCATCTCAACGCAGTTTCTGATGACGTCGAGCTTGTTGGTGATCATGCCCTGGAGCTTCTTTGCCGCGTTGTTGGATTTCTCTTCCTGAACAAATGATATCGTCGCAGATATTATGATGACCGCAACGAGCATCGCGAATGTGGCGATCGAAGGCTCGTCAGCCATCACGACATCGGTGATAAACGTGATAAGGGCAACTACGAGCAAAACGATATTGAAAGGATTGATTATCGCATCCTTGATGCGTACGGCGAGGCTCTTCTCCTTGCCGAAATCGATTATGTTCTTTCCGTATTCTTCAAGACGGTCTGCTGCCTGAACAGGGTCAAGTCCGTCTTCGTCTGTCTGATACTTCTCGAAAAGAGCTTTTTGCTCCATCGAGCTTAGCTCAAGAAGCGTCTTTTCGACTTCCGCCTGCTTGACGTTATTCTCCTTTTTCTTCACAATCCGCACTCCCAAACAAAAATAACGGGAAAATTATAGCAAATTTCCCGTTACTACTGAATAAGACTAAGTTAAACCGTCAGACCTTAAAGCACTTGTGGATGACCTTTTCCTGACCTAAGACAAATACAGTCGTGTTAGGCTCGAAAAGATATTCAGGCGTGATGTTCATGTTCATCTTGCCGTTCTTAACGACACCCAGGATATTGATACCGAACTTTCTTCTGATATCGATCTCGACAATGGTCTTTCCTATCCATTCGGAAGGTACCGTGAGCTCAAAGATCGCGTAGCCTTCCTCAAGCTGTATGTAATCCTCGATTCCGTCAGTGGTGCACTTGATCGCGGTCCATGCGGCAAGCTGCTTCTCAGGATATACGACTTCGTCTGCGCCGTTCCTTAACAGGATCTTCTCCTGTGTTCCCTTGGATGCACGCGCAATAACTTTTTTGGCTCCGAGCTCTTTAAGAAGGAATGCTGTCTCCAGCGAGTTCTGGAAATTGTCTCCGATGGCAACGATGCAGGCATCGTAGTTCTCGACTCCCAGCGACTGCATAAACTCTTCATTCGTACTGTCGCCGATCTGCGCATTGGTTACAAACGGAAGAACCGAATTGACACGGTTCTCATCGTGATCGATCGCCATGACCTCGTGGTTCAGGCTGTTGAGCTTCATTGCAATATACTTGCCGAAACGTCCTAATCCGATCAATAAGATTGATTTCATGATCTCTTCTCCTTATCCGACTGTGAGTTTTTCCTGGGGGAGCCTCGACATTGAGCTCTGACCCGGCGTAACGGCCGAGAAGAGCAGTGTCAGGCCGCCGACTCTGCCTATATACATAAGTGCTATCAGTATTATACGTGAAACGATGCTGAGGTTCGGAGTAATGCCCAAAGTAAGTCCTACGGTACCTACGGCCGATGCCGTCTCGAACATGCAGGTCATCATGGGAAGTCCTTCCACGGCGGTGATGACGACGCCGCCCGTAAGGAAGAGGATCAAATACATCGTCACGATCGCAATGGCATTTCTAAGAACGCTGTCCGCAATGCTCCTGCCCGCGAAATCTGTATGTTCCTTGCGCCTGAACACTGAGATCGCAGTGAGTATAACGACCGCAAATGTTGTGGTCTTCATACCGCCTGCTGTGGATCCCGGAGAGCCTCCGATAAGCATGAGCACGATCATGATGGAGATCCCGCCCGAATTGAGCTTTGTCAGATCGTATGTGTTAAAGCCGGCCGTTCTTGTGGTGACCGACTGGAAAAGCGAATTGAATATCCTGGACTTGATGTCCATTCCCGCGAATTCGAGGAAGAAATAGACCGCCGGCAAAAGGATCAGAACAGCCGAAGTGAGCAGTACGATCTTTGTCTGCATACGGTATTTGCGTACATGGAATTTGTTTGTCTTGATGTCATCCCAGACCAGGAATCCGATACCTCCGATAATGATCAATGCCATGATGACTATATTGACCAGGGGATTATCAGAAAATGATGTAAGAGACGAATACTTTTCCTTGACGCCCATGAGGTCAAAGCCCGCATTGCAGAACGCGGAGATGGAGTGGAAAAATGAATACCAGATTCCTTTTCCGACGCCGAATTCCTTGATGAAAGCGGGAGCCAGCAAAGCAGCGCCCGTTACCTCGATAATGGCGGAAGTTTTGAGGATAAAACCCGTGAGCTGTACGATGCCGCCCATCTGATGAGCCGAGATGGCCTCCTGCATCGTGCTTCTCTGCATAAGACCGAGCTTCTTGCCTGATGCAACGGTAATGGCGACCGCAAACGTAACGACACCCATTCCTCCGATCTGGATCAGCAGAAGGATTACCGCCTGGCCGAAATAGGACCAGTAGGTCGCAGTATCCTGAACTATAAGACCTGTAACACAAGTTGCGGATGTGGCTGTGAAAACGGCATCGGCAAAAGTCGCGCCCTTGCCGTCAGCCGTCGATATCGGGAGCATCAGAAGGAATGCTCCGAGCAGGATCGCTCCCAGGAATCCGAGAACGATTATCTGCGATGATGTAAGTCTTCTGGGCATACGCCCCATAATCTATTCCTCCAACGAGGCTCTTATGAGCCCGTCTCTTCTGTGAAGTATACCACTAATCAGAGCCATTTCTTCCGTTTAAAGAAGATAAGGCTGACGATGACTATCATTACGGATACGCCGATTACGATCGGATAAGCTACCGGGGACTGGAATTCGGGCATGTAAACGAAGTTCATTCCGTACCAGCCTGCAATGAGCGTAAGCGGCATGAAGATACTCGTAATGACCGTCAGGATAGTCATTATCTTGTTCTGCTTGAGGTCGATCTGGGCCTGGCTTAAGTCTCTGATCTGCGCAGTGTAATCTGCAAGCGAGGTTGTCATGTCGTAAAGAGTTCTGACGCGCTGGGCAACCAGGTGAAAGTATCTTTCGTTGTCTTCCTTGAAGAACTCGTTCTCGTTCTCTTCGAGTTCCTGGCTGAGGTCAAGGAGCTGGGCGTAGTGGATCCTTAAGTCTCTTATCTGGCTCCTGATGTCGCTGAGTTCGATTATCGATTCTTCCGCCTCGCCCTTAAGGATGTCGTCTTCCATTGCATCGAGCTTTATCTCGAACTTCTCGAGAATCTTATAGTCCCTGTGGATTATGCTCTCCAGAAAGTCATATAAGAATTTCTCCAGACAGGGATTGATGTATTTCTTTGTTTTGGCGATCCTTTCGATGATCTTTGACGCAAAGCCTTCATCATCAATGAAGACAATGCCCTTCTCGTCTAAGGCGAATGCGAAATTGTGATAGACCTCGTTGATCTTGTCACGGCTCGGGATGCAGAATGTTCCGGTAAGCGAATCGATGTTCACTTCGCAGCCCGTATTGGAGATATCGTCAAGATTGATATCCCACTCGATACCCATGTTGAACTTGCGGTTGGAACTTATCCATTCTTCGGATCCGATAACGGCTATATACTGAAACGGTATATTGTCAAATGTCTTAGGCTCGAAAGGCTCGATCCTCTCCCCTATCTTGTAGTACATAAAGCTCCCCCGTCCGGTAACTCAAAATAATATAAAGAGTTTACCACTAGTGAGCCGTATCTGTTATCGGTTATCCGTTTTCTCTTTTTCGATCATGTGAGCCAGCGAAAGGAAATACTCAGGCTTTAAGATAGCTAAGCCCTGTCCTTCATCGCCTACAATGACAAGCTGGTCTCCGGCTGAAATATCGAATAATTTGCGGGCCTTGGCAGGGATCACGATCTGTCCCTTGTCGCCTACAGTGACCAGTCCGAACATGTGCTTTCCTTTCGGCGGCACTGCCATCCCGAGATTCTCATCAGGTTCATAGTTCGCAAGGTCGTCCAAGGACACACCGAAAAGCTCGGCCAGAAGCCTGCATTTCTCAAGATCGGGCACTGTCTCACCTGATTCCCACTTGGCTACGGACTGCCTGGTGACTCCGATCTTGTCGGCAACGTCTTCCTGCGTAAGCTGCCTGATCTTGCGCAGATGGATCAGATTATCTTTGAACATGCTTTCTCTCCTTCTTGATGCCCAGCACCGCCCAGCGGTAGAACGGGATCCTTGAGATGATCTCATAGAGGCCGTATCCGAACGCGAAACCCGCTATCAAGCTGATGATATAGCAAAGAGGCGCCGGCAACAACATTGGCTTGGCAAATATCAGCGCCATCGACGATATGCCGAGATAGTGAAAGACATAAAGCCCGAAGCTCCTCTTGCTCATCCACTCCGTGAAACTGTTGCTGATATCGAGGAACCTCGCAAAGCCTGCAAGCATCGCAAGTGATCCGAAATAAGCACATGCCGCATATAAAAGCCCTCTGTTGACCGGCTTGTCCGCATAGTTCATTCCACCCCTGATCCAGAAGTTTAAGACGGCAAAGACTATGCATAAAACCGCTCCGCCCGCGATGAACCATACTGCATATCTTTTGAGCTTTTCCATTACTTCACCGCTCGAGAACACATAGTAGCCGAGCATAAAGAAGACAAAATAGAATCCGAATCTGTACACCGAAACAATAGGAGTGTTAAGGATCTGCGCCGCTCCCCACACCGGGAAGACGAAAAGCATGATAAGCCAGAGAGGCGTTTTTGCGCCAAGATCTGAAAGGTGTCCTTTCTCGATCTTGCGGACAAGAACAAGTATAAGGCTGTAGATCCACAGAAGATGGCAGAACCAAAGCACTCCGCTTCCTGATGCAACCATTATCATGAATATAACAGGAGCAGGAACTCCCGTTTTGGCAAGCTCTGCGAAAGCATCGCCGAACGACATGCTTACATAACCCTGTACGACGTGAAATACAAGAACGCCGATCGTAGAAGGAACCAGGAGCTTTCTTGTCCTGCTCTTAATGAATTCCTTTGCCGTATGGCCGTCTAAAACAATCTTTGAGCAGATGCCCGCCACGATGTAAAGCACCGGCATTATCCACGGATAAACGAGATACATTAAGGAGTCGTAGTGCTGAACGTTCAGGTTTGTGATCTTTCCGACGCCACCCAATATGCCTTCCGCGTTGTACATATATAAAACGTGATAGAGCAGTACGATGACGACCGTTACCCATCTGATGTTGTCCAAATAGTGCTTTCTCATATTATTCCCACCTTTGCAATTATTCCTGACATCAGTCTAGATGCAAAAGCAATAGGTGTCCACCAACAAAACCTTACATTCCATCAGGTTTTATGTTAAGAAAAGTTACAGTAAACCCGTTCAGGCAATTATCTTCTTGGAAGTCGCGTCAAACACGCGGTATCCCTTCTCAGCCCCGCCGTAGTAGTTGACATAGCCGACAAAGCAAAGATGTCCGTTCTTGGCAACATAAGGAGCAAGATATTTGTAAGAAACCCTCTTGAGGTTCTTCTTTTGGGCTTTCTTGGCATATGAAGCAGGAGCACCGTCACCGGCACCGAACTTCTTATAGGTCGCTTTGACCCTGGCAAAGAACTTCTTTGTCGAGCTTCCCGCAAGCTTGACCGCGGTGCTGTCTTTTACTATCTTTCCGGAGCTTACCGCGATGTTATAGACCTTGTAAGTATCGTATGTCTCGTTGTCGTTATCCGAAATGTGGACCAGGATCGAGATAAGTTTGCTACTTGTGTGATACGAATAAGTGATCCCGCGGGCATTGTCGCCTTTAAGAGCATACTTGCTCAGGTCACTCTTCATTTTCTTGTTGGCGGCATCAGTGTTCTTCCCTGAAATAGTGACCTTGGGGATCTTATAAGGAAGCTTTGCACCTCCGACCACAGCGGTCTTGCTGACCGCGTTCGATATACTGATCTTCGGTTTGGCAGGTGCATCAGTCGGCTGCCCGGACGGCTTGATGGCGTACGGTGTCGGTGTCGGCTTTTTGTCGAGATAGTTTCTTACATTGAAATTCTCTTTCGTCCTTATGTAAGAGTTTGTCTCGACTACGTAGTTCGTGACGTATGTTTTTCCGGTCTGACGGTCGATATGGTATCTGAACAGCGCACCCGTGTAGGACTTGAACATTATCATTATCTTCTGTTCGTCGCTTGACGCGATACCCCATGTGCACGGATATTTGCCTTCGTCGATGATCTCCTGAAGGTCCTTGATCTTGAAATGCAGGTAGTTGGTGAAGCCTTCCAGTGCCTCCTCATCAGTAAGAGGACCCTGGATCAGGTCAGTTTCGATCGCAGTTGTCTCGGTAACGGAAGATGTCTGGACGATTTCAGTCGTGGACTCGGTTGTCGTAGTCGCAATATTTGTGATACCAAGGTTCTTGAGCTTGATCCATACCATTGAGCAGGCACAGACAATAGAAGCACTCAGCACAACAACCAACGCTATTTCAGAACGCTTCATTATCCCCTTACTCCTGCCAATTCCATTTTAAGAAGTAAATAGAATTATATATTCAGGACGCCGCACTTTCAATCTTTCTCAGTAATTGCCACTATTTTCAGGCTTTTAAGATGCCTCCCCCCCTCAACAAAGAACGGTCCCCGAAGGGACCGCACCTCATTTTTTCAGCTGAAAAAGGCCGTGGCGGTTGCAGTACGCATAGAACTTTCTCACCCTGTCTATCTTAAACCTCGCCTCCGCACTGCCTTCGGGATAGAGCTTAACGAACTGAACTCTTGAATCCGACACTGCCGCCAGAAACGAGATGTAGTGATCTTTCCGCATCGGATGATCGATGGTGACATAGTATTCATCCTCGACCGTCTCAACCCTGATATCGTGATCAGGCTCGGTGTTTTCCGGTTCGAGCGGCGGCAGGGTAATACCGCAGCAGCTTATAAGAGCTTCGCCTGTCGACCTGACCGCGTTGCCGCATACCGGGCAGACATAGAACCTGCTTTTGAGCATATTAGACGAACGGTTCCTGTTTTGAATGTCCTCGCCTGAAAACAGTTCGATCACAGAGATATCAAGTGCCTTGGCCAGAGGTTCGATCAGGCTGATATCGGGAAATCCCTGTCCCGTCTCCCACTTGCTGACCGCCTTGCTGCTTACGAATAAAGTGTCGGCAAGCTCTTCCTGAGTCATTTTCTTGTTTTCGCGGAGCTTTCTTATCACTGCCCCTGTTACGTATTTATCCATAGGTTTTCGCCTCCTTATGGAGCAAGCGTAGCACAGGGCAGAACGGGAATGTACCTACGGTGCGTGGAGTCAGAGTTCGTCCTTAAGGAAAAGCTCCATGTCGATGCAGTTCCACGTGCCTATGGGCATCTCGACCTTTCTCTGGGCGAAAGCCCTGAAGCCCATGGATTTATATAAGTGGTTTGCGTTGGGATTATTCTCGAAAACACCCAGGTCGATCCTCGTCGCTTTGAGTTCCTCTTTCACGTACTTGATGCCGCGTCTGAGCATCTCCTTGCCGTAACCTTTGCCTCTGAGCTTTGGATCTATGATGACGAAGCCGAAACGGACCGTGGAATTATCGTCTTCGTGGGGATATCTGATTATGAAATGCCCTACAACGTCTGTACCTTCGATCGCGGTCAGCGGGAAAAACCTGCCGTCCTTTATCTGGGCGGAATACTCGATATTCATGATGTAATCCGGAAGCGGGAACATATTGAACCTGTCCGCAGACCACTTGTACAGCTCATCCTCCGTATGGATCCAGCTGCATATAACGGCTGCGTCTGACGATCTGTATTCTCGAAGTATCATGGTTCAGCCCTCTTTATCCAAAATCTCTTTTGCTCTTTCTAGTATCGGCAATTCGCGGTTCGCAATCAAGCGTCCGAGGGGAGTTTTTTTGCATTTCTCATATTCACTGACTGCTTCCTCATAGGTCATCTTCAGCGTAGACATGTGGAAATCCTCTATTTCCTGCTGTGTCATATGCTTCTCGCCGAAAGATCTTATCCTGCAGAGAAAATAGTGATTTATGTTGTGGCGGTTTATCAGATTGTAGTAATCGCTGACCGTTCCTATCTTGCAGATGACCTCCGTCTCAGCGCCGAGCTCTTCCTTAAGCTCGCGTCCGATCGCGGTATAAGGATCCTCGCCTTCCTCGATCCCTCCGCCCGAGGTCTCGATAAGAGTTGCCTTGCCGAAATGATCGTCGCGGTTCACCCTGACGAAATAGAAATAACCCTCATCGTCAATACAGATCGCCCTTGCAATGCTCCTGTCATGGCAAGGGCCTGTTAAAGGCCATTCGTTGTCCTTTAATTCAATAGATAATTCAGTCATTTGATTCTCCGTTATGAGATCGCCTTGAAAGCATTCGCCCAGGCATCCCTGTCTGATTGTGTCATCTTGAAATTTTTTTCGATCAGTTTCAGATAATACTCCACTTTCGCTTTCATGTGAGGACATTTGTAAAGGTCTTCGGCGACCTCGTAATTCCACATCTTATAAATAACAAGGTTCTCGAGCATCGTGGCGCGGTCCTCGTAGGCATTTACCTTTGAGTAGCAGTAGTAGAACCAGATGTCGTCATCCGGATTTCCGGTGTTGCGGCCCGCATAGTGATAGGTCGTGTAGCAGTATTTGGGGTCATTCCCGCCAGTAATATTTTCGCCGTAGGAATTGTCGTAAGTAAATCCCTCAGGATTGAGTTTGGTCCACTCGTCTTCTTTTATCAGACCGTCATGGTGGAGCTTGAAATCAACGATATGCGTGATCTCATGAAGGACCGTCGGCACATTTACGACTCCGTCATCGATCACCTCGATCGTAAGAAAGAGCTCAGCATCGCTGTCAATGGTAAACGCGGGTGACCCGCTGTTTGGAACTCCGTTTATGGTTATGGGACCTGTCAGATAGATCTTTAAGATATTGTGGCTGCCGTAAGGGAGCTGCCTCAGAAAGCCTTTCGGGAGCGCATTTAAGCCCTCGTCTATTGCTAGGAGCGCTTTTCTGACAGCTTCAAGGTCGTTGTTCGGCTTTACCGTTATGGTCTCGTTCTCGTCCTTGAATTCGGTCCTTATATCATTCCCGTAGACGATATCGATGCCGTATTTGTTTTCCATTTTCGAGACGACATCTTCTAAGGAGTCGCCTTCTTTCAGATCGTACTTTGACAGATCCTCATCAAGATCCGAAGGCGCAGTTGTTGCAGCTTCTTCCGGGGCCTTGGACGTTTGCGTGCTCTCAGGCACATCGGGCTGTTTTGGCGGTTTGGCAGGACATCCGGTCAGCGAAAACAGGATGCCGGTCATTACGGCAATTGCCGCGAACTTATTAAATCTGGTTAAATGCATATAATCTCCAATCCTAATGTGACCCCTTGTAACCGACGCCGTATGTCGTCGTGTAGTAATCGATACGCTTCGAATTATCGAAAACCGCGGGGTACAGGTTCTCCTCCGGATCAATGCCGACGAGCCTGCAGACAGCTTCGTGGCTCCTGATCAGAAGGTCTTTCTCTCTTTCCTTTGCGTTTAACTCTTTATTCGGAAACAACGGTTCGCCCACATGAAGTGTAAACGTTGCTATCTGTCTGAAAATGTGTTTTCTTATCCAGCCGGGTTCGCGGTAGGAGAAACCGAGCGGAAGTATCGGCTTATCCGAATCACAGGCGATATGAGCCGCGCCGCGCTTGAACGGGCGGACCGGCCTGTAGTATTCCCACATGCTGCCTTCCGCATATATGTGAAGCCATCCGTGTCTGTTCTGAAGGAGATCTCTCATGACCTTAAGATAAGTCTTGGTCGCGGCCGTATTTCCTTCAGGGATCGGAATGCCTCCGACCATGCGGATCAGAGTGCCGTTCTCGCCATTGACGTTGGGCGCCCATGCAAGAAGATTGGACCTGAAAGGCCTGATTGCAGTCATGACCGCGATGTAGTCCCACATATGCACATGGTTGGCTACGGATACAACGCCGTTCTTCAGAACGTCTTTATATTTCCTGATGTTCTCCCTGCCCTCGATCTTAAGTCCCATCCTGATCGCAGCTATCCAGAAAACAAAGGCGTTCAGAAGAAATCTGACCACTCCCTGCCTGAACAGAAATCCTTTGGAACGGTCGATGTAAGGGTACTCAGTATCGAAAACGATACCTCTGTCCATATGCACTTTCAGGTAGTGCTTATCCGTCTCGGACGGATATGGGAATCTGTCTGTCTTTGGGTCAAACATCATTCGCCGGTGGGTACCCCGTCATTCAGGCTCTTGTTCCTGTAATTGAGATTAGTCCTGAGCGAGTACCCCTGCGACTCCCAAAAAGCGTTTGCCGGATCGTTATCCTTGAAGACAAGCCCGAAGATCTTGTTGATGCCTTCTTTTTTCAAGGCTTCCTCAGCTTTCTCAACAAGCTTTCCCGCAATGCCCATGCGGCGGTAATCCGGGTGAACGCACATGTGATGTATGATCGCGCGGCGCCCGTCGTGACCCGTAAGGATAACGCCGATTATCTTCCCGTCCTTCACTGCTGCAAAGCATGTTGAAGGATTTCTTTTCAAGTATTTATCTATTCCCTCTCTTGAATCGTCCACGGGATTTAAAGCCCTGCGGCTCTGCTCAGTCGAGTTCCAGAGTTCAAACAGGTTATCGTAATCTTCTATCGTTACGAGCCTTATCTCATAGTCCATTTCAGCCCTCCAATTCCTCCCGGAAGATGACGGAAACATGTGTTATTCCGTTTGCTTCATCAGGATACTCTTTCCAAAAATGCATTCCGATCGATTCAGCGGTAGCTATGGAACCGGTATTTGTATATTTGCAGTACGAATAAAGCGCGGGGTGATCGGTATTTGCGAAAGCCCAGTCACGCACCGCCAGGGCAGCTTCCTTTGCATATCCTTTCCTCTGGCAGTCCCTGCGGATGTGATACCCGATCTCGGGAAGCATAGTTCCTTCGATATTCTGCAATGTCAGACCGCAGTCGCCTATCACTTCGCCCGTGTCCTTAAGGCACACCGCCCAAAGCCCGAATACGTTCTCTTTATAGCGGTTCATGTTGCGCAAGATCCATTCTCTTACCCGTTCCTCATCAAAGGTATATGGATAGTGGCACATGATCTCACTGTCGGAGAAAACCTTATAGAGTGCATCAAAATCCTGCTCCGTCATTTCACGGAGCAAGAGCCTTTCTGTCTCAAGGATCATTTTCATTCATCTTCCTCCAGCAGGTCATTGATGACCTCATCTGCCGGCTGCGCGGTCCAGTGGCCCGTAAGACATATCTGAGCGGCCGTCTGCCTGACTGTATCAGCAAGTTTACGTGAAAGCACCGGGTCGTGCTTCCATTCCGGGAGTGATCCGCATGTGCAGTCGCCTAAGATCAACACCTTATCGCAGGGAACATAGATCAGCGACGAGTCATCGGTATGCGGCGCTTCGGCCTCGAAAACCTTTACCGGACAGTTGCCAAGGTCGAGCATGACCTCACCGCTGAAGGTCATGTCGGCAAGCTTTACAATTATGGGCTTGCCGTCTTCATATTCATAACGGATACTTTGGTCAAGATTCAGAAATGCCTCAGGGCCTTCTATTTCGAGCTTCCTGATGCATTCTTCAAGATGCCGGTTGGTCTTTACGTTCGCAAGCGTAAGACCGCTGACGGCATGCATTCCGAAAGTGTGATCCCAATGCCAGTGTGTCAGCACGGTGAGCTTCGGAAGCGGAAAACCCTCTTCCTCAATGGCTTTATAAAACTCCATGACGTGGTCTGCCGAATGCCCGGCATCCACTGCAATGCTCCAGTTGTCACCTTTTATGTAGCAAAGATTCGGGCGGTCCCTTCTCTCTTCATAGGGAAATACCCAGACCCTTTCGCTCAGTCTTTCAAGTCTCATATAATACCCCGGTCATGCCGTTTAGTTTTGCCGTTTCCATTCTATCACTATGCCTTAGATGATATAATTAAAGGTGTGTTGTGAACGGCTCCGTTATTGTTCACTTATCAGGGAGGGACAGTTATGACGAGAACAGAATTCCTTAAGACCCCGCCGATGAAGAAGATACGAGCGAACATCTTTGCATGTGCCACTTTGGGATATGCAGTTGCCATCGGCTCCGCGATATTGAACATCGTAAAAGAGAAAAACTATAACGTCATCTATGATGCGGTTTTCCTCATCGTTATCTCTCTTCTCATCCATCTTCTCCAAAGCCGTGTCGCTGCCATCATCCTCGGCGTTTACGCCGTTTTAGATGTTGCGGTCCTGTTCTATATGACCGGCAAGCCCGGCGGCATTATCGTACTGGCCATCGCCGTATATGCAATAATCTACACTTTCAAGTTCCAAAAGGCATGGCACGAATATAAGAATTCTGAGGCAGTTCCGGAAGCAGGTCAGATAACCGGAGCGGACTTGGGCGATCAGTAAAGATACACTACAACTTAGTTTTTGACAGATCTTCAAAAACATACCACTTATAGACTGTAGGAATTATGGTTTATAAGTGGTTTTTATTTGGAGGTCAGTATGACTTTAAAAGAATTCAATGAGCTTATGAAGGCCAATAATGTCCCTGAAGACACAGTCCTGATGTGTCACAGTGAATATGACTTGAGACCAGTTCTTCTCAAAGGTGTTTACTTCAGGGAGTTTGACAACACTCTTCTTGTCAGCCAGGAAAACAGACATGGCTATGATGAAGATGTTGGATTTGTGGGATTGAATCCTAATTACTTTATCACCACCAAACTTTCAAAGGGCAGACATCTTCTGTGCTTTGAAGAGATAGATTATTTAAGGAAGAATGACAAGAACAGATATCATTTTGTAATTGATCAATATGAAGAAACCATAGATCTTGAAGACTGTACATTTGCAGAATTCTTCAGTTACATCAAAGCCTATGTTATTGGAACACCCTCACCATATCAAAAATATGAAGATACCTTTTCTTTGCTTAAGGATGTCTATAAGGCAGCCTGTCTATTTGAGATAGTCTGATGATCTATCCTCCATATTCCTTATTCCCGAAGGTGCCGCCTCATAAAGAGCCGGCACCTTTTCTTTTGAATGGTTGGAGCGATTAATCAACAGTTATCTGAACCATTAAAGAGTACCCTTTCAATTGAACGTGTTCAAAGAACCAACGGGTTTCAACAACCGCCTAAATCTTCAAAAGTGAGAGTTTTGGCGGTTGTTTTTTAAGAAAAAACCTTCTGAAGCACGTAGGAATACCGTCAAAAATGAAAGATTTGCACTAGTCAAGCAAAAGTAGACACACAAACAAGAAAATATACACCTAAACCTTTTGGTAGAGCATTCGATATTGTTTTGGAGTCAGATAATCCAAGG
>CACYMP010000005.1 GCA_902775565.1 Oscillospiraceae bacterium | reverse complement strand
AACCGCGTACTGCGAGATCTCACTGTCATCAACAGGGCCAAGACCGTAACTGATGACGTTGTCTTCAACCTTGACAGGCTTGATCTCGTACTTTTCGTAATTGCTCTTTTCTTCGACAATCTCCGAAGACGTTACAGATGTTCCTTCCGGCTCTTTATCCTGTCCCGCAGGAGTGCATCCTGCGAATAAGAGCGCCGCAATACCTAACGCAGCCAGCACTCTGACTGCCATTCGTGCTTTATTTTTCTGTCTATATGTTTCTTCTTTTAAAAAAATCATGTAAAGAGTATACCTTTTTGCCATGTTCATTCGGTCTTTGCCCCGAAAGTGTCTCGGAAGCGTAACATAACGGTTAGTCTCACACAACAGAAATCCGAGGCAAAGTTGCTGTTTACTAACCTGAAAAATGTAGTATAATCCGCTCATGAGAAATTTCTGGTTTACAAGCTTTGCCTTTACTTTTTTTGCCCTCACAAAGAGCGAATAGTTTTCACTGCCTGTAGACCGAGAAGAGATTAAAAGAGGATTTTAACCCCGCAGTGAGACAAGCTGCGGGGTTTTTGTTTTCAGCAAAGGAGAAGAACATGACACAGAAGGAATCAAGTGCAAGGATCGAAGAGATCGACCGCGAGATAGCAAAGCTCGTGGAGGAACGTTTGGACGCGAGCCGCAGGGCTGATGAAGGCCTGCCGAATTCCGAGATCGCTCTCAAATGCAGACGTTATGAAAGAGGCTTTTTGAACAGTCTCGAAAACGATTACAAGGATATCAGCGGCTATGAAAGAGTTCTTTTCCAGGCGCTCTTCAACATGAGTCATTCCTATAAGACCTCCGAATACGGTACAAAGACAGAATTGGCTGACCGTATAAAAAAGGCTGTCGAAGAGACTCCGAAGCTCTTCCCTTCTTCAGGCATGATAGCTTGCCAGGGCATCGAAGGAGCATACTCACAGATAGCAACAGACAAGATCTTCGCCAATGCGAACATCATGTATTTCAAAACTTTCGACGGTGTATTCCAGGCGGTCGAGAGCGGCCTTTGCGAATACGGAATGCTCCCGATCGAGAACAGTTCATACGGTTCGGTAACCCAGGTCTACGATCTCATGGCAGGCCACAGATTCTATATTGTCAGAGACTACAGGCTTAAGATAAACCATCAGCTTCTGGTTAAGCCGGGGACAAAGCTCGAAGACATAAAAGAGATCTACTCGCACAACCAGGCGATAGGCCAGTGCAGCCAATTCTTGAAAGAACATCCGGATATAAAGATCAACGTGGTACTGAATACGGCAGTCGCGGCAAATATGGTCGCAGACTCTGAAAGAAGTGACGTTGCGGCTATTTCTTCTTCTGACTGCAGAGAGCTCTACGGACTTGACGCGATCCCTGTCAACATTCAGAATACCGATCACAATTACACCCGTTTCATCTGCATTACCAAGGATCTCAGGATCTATCCCGGGGCATCCAAGACGTCGATCATGCTCTCGCTGGGACACAAGCCCGGAGCTTTAGCGGATACCCTTGCAAAGTTCTCATCTCTTGGACTTAACCTCACAAAGATCGAGTCGCGCCCTATAGCGGGATCTGATTTCGAATTCATGTTCTATCTCGATTTTGAGGCTTCGGTCTACTCCGATGAAGTCGTAAAGCTCTTATGCCAGCTCGACTCAGAGCCCAACGATTTCACATATCTCGGCACTTATATCTGATATAGACGATCGTAATTCAGCACAAAAAAAGAGCGTCGCTTCTAAATGAAGCGGCGCTCTGTGTTTTTCACGTTATACGTATCAGAAAAGGCCCAATTTCTTAAGCTGGTAGAACAAAAGGAATCCGCCTAAAACGATAGCTGCGATACCGTAGATATATTCGGTTGCAGAACCTTCGAGATCAACAAATTTCCTGTTTTTAGGATCGAAGATTATCTTAACTGCCTCGCCCTCTTCATACTTGAACTTCTTGGGATCTGCAGGAACTCCGCCCGGGAGCGTGAGTTCTTCGCCTTCATAAGTAAAGTTGAACACGGGATACTGGGTTCCCCTCTCATCCTGAAAACCGACTAAACGTCCTTCAAGATGAATACCTCTTTTGCGTGAGATAAGGCACTTGATGATAAGATAGAACCCGCAGAAAGTGATAAGTCCGTAGAACACTGCCAAAAACATAATTTACCCTCCAATAAATGAATCAATCCGGCCGGATCGCCCTGACCGGGCAGACCGAAGTACATGCCCCGCAGGAATCGCAGAGATCGGGATCGATCCTGTAAGAGCCCCAGCTTCGTCTGATCGCATCCATCGAGCATGTAAACTCGCATTTTCCGCATCCGTTACATTTTCCGGTTATCTCATAAGCCATATTCCGATCTCCTTTCCGGCAAAAATCAAATTAATTATACACTTTATATCCGTTAAAGCATTCACTTGCACTTGAGCTTGACGATAAATGCCTTCGTATAACCCGGGTACTTGCTGTCGATCGAGATCGTTCCGCCGTGACGTTCGATCACTCTCTTGGTGATCGCAAGACCGAGCCCTGTTCCGCCACCTGTCGACCTCGCGGAATTCTCAGTTACAAAAGGCTCGAAAACTGACATACCCTGCGGAATCTCATTTCCCGTATCGGCAATCGTGATAACGCATTTATCGCCCGTGCGCTCCAGATGCACGTAAAGCGAAATGCCGTCAGGATTATGCTTGTAAGTATTGATGACAAGATTTGATAAAGCTCTTGTGATGTCTCTTTTGTCAGCATTCACGGTGACAGGTGTATCGGGAATATGCACATCCACGTCTATCTTGTGATCTTCAAGATCACTGTAATTCTCTGCGATTATCCCGCGCAGTAGTTCTGCCATGTCAAGATCGGAAAGATCAGGCTTATATTCAGATGTTCCGAGCTGTGAATATTCAAAAAGAAGATCGACGAGCTCATTCATCCGCTCGCTCTTTTTCGCGATTATACCCAGTATCTCTTTCTTCTCTTCTTCGGGAACCTTATCTTCTTCAAGAGCTTTTGCAAAACCACTGATCGAAGTAAGCGGAGTCTTGAGATCGTGCGCGACAGCTGCATACATCAGATTGTTTTCTTTTACCTGCCGCTCGCTCTCCTTCCGGATCGCCTTTCTTACGACGAGATAGAAGATGAGCCCGCTCACGACATACGTAAGCAGATTCAATAAGATCGCGGCATTCAAGACTACAAGGAACAAGCCACCATCATTTGTAACCACACCTTCGAGCTTTGATAAGATAATGTCGAGGATCTCGTTGACGATACCGCATACAAAAGTGATCAGGATGAAAGTGATCACTATCTTTTTTCTGAGTTTTGCCATTCCCGTTTTATTCTTCATAACGGTAGCCCAGACCTCTTATCGTCTTGATGTGTTCTGCTCCGACTTTGTCTCTTAACCGGCTTATAATGACCCTTATGGTGTTATCGTCAACACTGTCGGAATCGTACCAGGCGGATTCGTAGATCTGCTCTTTGGTAAAGACTCTCCGCGGGTTGCCCATTAAGAGTTCCAGGACCTTGAATTCGTTCTTCGTAAGTGACTCAGTCTTTCCGTCTTTGGTGACCGTACATTCGGAAATGCTTAAGGTAACATCTCCGACTGTAATTGTCTCGTTTTTGGAAGATGGAGCTGATGCAGACTGTCTTCTGAGCTGCGCCCTGACCTTCGCCTGAACCTCAAGCGGTTCAAAGGGCTTGGTTATATAATCATCGGCACCTATATCCATGCCTAAGATCCGGTCAGAGAGAGTTACTTTCGCGGAGATTATTATCACCGGAATGTAACTGCTCTTTTCGCGGATCTTGGTAATTACCTGGTATCCGTCGACCCTGGGCATCATGATATCGATTATTGCCAGGTCAACCTGCTGTGAATTAAGGATCGCGAGGGCCTGCTGTCCGTCATTTGCCTCAAGCACGTTATAGTCGTTCAGATAGATCTTAAGAAGTCTTATGATCTCTTTCTCGTCATCTGCTATAAGGATGTTAGGCATGATCCGGCCCCCGCTGAATGATTTGATCCTATTATACTATTATTTCAGCTCCTCTTTTCTGAATTTGGCATAGCTTGCTACAAAGACGAGGACTGCAAATGCGATGCATACAGTCAGGGCAAGTGCACAGTTCTTGTTGCTCATGTCGCCCATAACGAGCATCTTCTGCCCCTGAGGAATGTACTTAAGAACATTCATGCCCCATTCCTTGCCGGCAACGATCTGTACTCCGATGTTTGCAGTCATCATGGTCAGCATATTGACGATAACGGCAATTCCGGGCTTCTTGCAGAGCATTGCGATGATAAAGCAGAGTGTGCAGGCCGAAATCTCAGCGAGCAGCAGGAGAGGCGTTCTGGCTACAACGCAGCGCAGGAAAGTTCCCTCCTCACAGGCAGTTCCGAATCTGATAAATCCGACTGTTGCGGGGATCACTACAGATACAGCAAAGTACATTGCGATAGCCGTAATGAAGGAAGCGAATTTCGCAAAGAGGACCTTCAGCCTGCTGTTGCCTGCCATGACTGCCGCCTGCATCCTTCTGTCTTCAAAAGCACCCGTTACATGAAGACCTGCAAAAACAGCGGTAAAGAACAGTGAAAGCGAACCGAAATCATTGCAAAGCTCGATGAACAGTTCATATCCGCATGTTCCGCCTTTTATAAGCGGTTCAGCGTAAAACAACATTGTAAGGACAAGGAAGGCTGCTCCGATGAACCAGAAGACCTTCGTCTTAAACATCTGTCTCATTTCCCATCTGAATAGGTTCATATTATTTCCTCCCTAAAAGCTCTATATAGTGGTCTTCAAGTGACTTCTCGTATCTGGTCAGCTGCGTTAAGATAATGCTCGCGTTGAACATGATCATTGCCACCTGCTTCTGTTCGATATTGTCGCGGATCTTTATCGTATCTCCGTCGAGTTCAACATCCTTGAGTCCGCAGCTTTCCAGGACCTGAACCGCCTTTTGTGGCTGTTCCGTCTCGATCACGATATAAGACGTGCACTTCCTGTCGAGTTCTTCTTTCGATATCTGCTCGATTATCTCGCCGTGAGAGATGATTATATAATCGGTAACCAACTGGTAAAGCTCTGCAAGGATGTGGCTTGAGATAACTATTGTTATTCCGTCCTCAGTGCTGAGAGACTTAAGGAGTTCTCTTACAGCGACCATTCCCATAGGATCGAGACCGTTTACCGGCTCATCCAGGATCAGAATCTCGGGATCATTTACCAGAGCCATCGCGATGCCTAATCTCTGCTTCATTCCGAGTGAGAAATTCTTGACCTTCTTCCTGCCGACGTCAGCAAGACCGACACGCGCCAGGATCTTCTTTATCTTGGCATCGTCCCTGTGTCCGTAGAGAAGCTGCTGCATCTTCAGATTGCCTTCAGCTGTATCATTCATCGAAAGGATAGGATGCTCGACAAGATATCCCATCTTTCTTCTTGCCTTTGTAAGTCCCTTTTTGTCGCTTGCACCGAAAAGTTCTACCGTTCCGGAAGGTGCTTCAGACAGTCCTGTGATCGCTCTGATCGTTGTCGTCTTTCCTGCACCGTTTTCGCCGATAAAGCCGTATATCTTGCCTTTTTCGACGTTGAATGCAACATTGTCCAGAGCAGTCTTTGACCCGTATTTCTTGGTCAGACCGTTCACTTTAAGAATCGTGTTCATTTAATTAACTCCTTTTTGTTCAGGCTCATTGTGCCTTCTTTGATAATGAGATGATAATCCCAGAACATTAATGGCATGATCCCGAAACATTAACCGAACATTAAAATCCAGGAATTTTCTTTAAACCAGCGAGCCACAGACAAATAAACAACCCGCAGGAAATTCCTGCGGGCCGTGTTACATGCTGATCAGTCGGTAATGAACGGATTATCTTGCGAAATTGACGATCCTGACTGTCTTGTTTGTCTTGTTAGACTTGTGGCTGTTAGCCTTCATTGTCTTAGCAATCTTCTTCATCATGTTCTTGATGGCAGCCTTCTTAGCAGCAGCCTTCTTAGCTGCAGCTCTCTTTGCAGCAGCCTTTTTCTGTGCTGCCTTCTTCATTGCTGCTTTCTTAGCCTCGGCCTTCTTCTGTGCTGCTCTCTTCTGAGCTGCCTTCTTGGCTGCCTTAGCCATCTTCTTCATCATAGCCTTTTTAGCCTGAGCCGCTTTCTTCTCTGCAAGCTTCTTAGCTGCCTTCTTTGCAGCTGCTTTCTGAGCGGCTTTCTTTGCTGCGGCCTTCTTAGCTGCTGCTTTCTTTGCAGCTGCCTTCTGAGCCTTAGCGATCTTCTTCATCATGGCCTTCTTCTGAGCTGCCTTCTTCATCTGGCTAAGCTTGTTAAAGAAAGTCTTTCTTGCCTGCTCGATCTTCTTCTGAGCGGCCTTCTTAGCTGCAGCCTTCTTGATCTTCTCGATCTTATTCTTTACATCCTGATTGAGCTTGTAGCTCTTCTTAACAGTATGCTTTTTATAGTTTGTAGCCTTCTTGCTGCTTGTATTCTTCTTTGTTTCGGTTGTCTTTTTGGTACTCTTCTTAGAACCGGTATCCTTCTTGGAACTTGTATTCTTCTTTGCGTCGTGATTCTTGGTACCGGGATTGATTGCGGGATCGCCTACAGTCCATGTACGGGGAGTTGTTTTCTTGAAACCATATCCATTTATTACGGGTGTAGTTGTCAGATGAATGACCTGCGTTTTGCCTGTGTTCTTGGTCGACTTGGATGCTTTCTTTGCTGTCTTCTTGGTTGTCTTCTTGGTCGTTTTCTTTGCTGTCTTCTTGGTTGTCTTGGAAGGCTTAGCTGAATCGATAGGAACCATCGTAATGTGCTTTGCACCATCTGCTGACTTGTCGGATACATTCGTACCAACCAAAGCCTTAAATACTACCGGAGCCTGCTTTTCCTGATAAGCATAGCTGAGGTTTTCTGTTGCCATGTCTTCTGCTAAATCAGCTTCGCCGGCTGCCAGCTGTGTTGCTAATCCGGATCTCTGATATACCGGCAGCATATTTGCATTGGCTGCGCATCCGGCTGCTGCTATGGAAGCGGTGAGTACTGTGCTTGCGAAAAGGATCATTACTTTCTTGTTCATGTTTTTTTCTTCCTTGTTTTGAATTATTTTGTCGTTTTTGCTTGACGTCCTGATTTAATCATTAGCAGCAGGTCAACTCAATGAACAGTAATTATCGTTTATGTCGGTTAAGCAACAGTATGAAATGAACTTGTTGATTATCCCGAAAAAACATGAAAACGTGTGCAGGTTATTAAGCCTGAACATGCTTTTAAAATATGTTTTTCGCTGATGAGTTCACTTTTAGTTGCTCAACCAGCGAACTGATCTGCGAAGTTTTTATTTCAAATCAATAATTCTATGTTGATGTCTATGTAAAGGCATCTGACATAGACCTGCACATAGAATACAGATAGTTTTCGGGCAAGATTCTATGTCATAGTCTATGTATCATGCTCAAACATGGACGTACACTTAGACTTTTGTGACAAGTGAAGTTCTCTGTTGACATCTATTCCTGATACTCTAACGTAGAACTAAACATAGAATTAATTAGGGAAATAAGAATAATAAAAACCGCCCCATACGAGACGGTCAAAAGAACTCTTAACGCATTTCATGCATATCCAACTTTACATTGTCAAGATTAAACTTAAGCCTTTACTCTCCATGTTTTCGGAGCATTCTTGGAAACGAGCTTTCTCATGATAAACACAAACAGGACCGCAACTACTACCGTTACTGCAAGTACTATAAGCGAATGTGCAGGGATCCACATAACAATTGCAATTATTATTGAAAACACTGTCCTTGCAGCGGCATAAGCTCCGCTCTTTACCGTAACCGTGGTCGTAAACGGCTGGAACAGGTAGTACAGGGCAAGCCAGCTCATCGTATAGGTGACCACCATCGCTGTTGCTATAATGAATGTGACAAGGTATTGGAACGGATATTCCTGGCCGCCGGTGGCAAAAAGAACGAGATTTGCGGCTATGGCAGAAACGAATGCAGGAGGAAGATTGATCTTTAACAGCTGCTTAAACCTGATGTCAAACAGCTTCATTATCATCTCCCTCTTCTTGAAGAAACTGAATGTCATGAGGCTGTTGTCGCAGTTGATATACATGGCCTGAGTGCACTTGAATGAGTTCTCGGCCATTGTTATCGGAACTAATAGCCCGAACAGCTGAAAGGAAGCGCACCATCTGAAGAACTGAAACGAAGAATCCTCAAGGTTTACCAGCGGATCTTTAAATCCTTTGAACGTGAAAAGATTGACCAGATTATTCATTACCATGTTCCGGCATGCATCTGCGCCATTATCCTCATAATAGCAGGCTATAAACAGATAGATAACGAATGCCAATATTACCAGCATGATAACCGAGAAAGCAACAGGCTTCATGATGAGCATCTTCCTGTGTCTTTTAACGAACAGGTCATTTAGATATTCAAAACCTTTCTTGTCGCTTTTAAAGCTGCCGTCCGCCTTGATCTTCTTAAATGATCTGGTCTGGTTTTTAGCTTCGACCGCAGATGCTTTTTCAACCACATGACCGTCATGCAGTGCCTTGCGGTGAAGAGTTGCATCAGTATTCTTAAGTACAAAGAAACCTATAATGCCAAGGATTGCAAGAAGGATCACACATGCAATTACAACGGGCATAGGCACATAGTATCCGTTGATTATCATTATCATCAGAAAAGGCATCAGCAAGATGACCGCAACCAGCTTGAACACGTCTCCCGCATAACTGTTGCGAAGCGGCTTATGCTTTTTGCTCATCATCTTATATCTTAAAGAGAGGAATCCCGCGCCGAAAAGCTTAATGAGTACAGCCAGGAACGGTATGACAAGCCATGCCCAGAACGGACATCCGATAAGTACCGTCACCGGACCTACCAGATAATACCCGATAAACATCTTCCCGAGTTCATATGCAAAGAGCGTGTTGTTGAGTTTCTTTGCGTCCATGCGGATCATGAAGACAAGGTAATCCTTCTCGGGCGTCTTTTTGAATATATTGGTGTTAAGAAGTACTCCGATCAATGCATACAAGATGAAGAAGAAAAGAGCAAACATGCCGAAAATGCTGCTTTCGCTCATGCCCGGGATCATATCGTGAGATTTATATGCCGATGATAATACCCATGCAGCAATATACACGCAGGAAATGCCGGCCATCTTGCCGATAAACAGGGCACCGACTTCTTTAATGATATGGAATATCCAGTAAATGACCTTAAGAAAGGCCGTCTTATACAAGCGGTCAGGGATCATCTTACCGATAACGGGTGTCTTCTTAAGGGCGAAAACGAGGCTGTTGTAACCGATGATGCTCCTTAAATGAAGAACCTTGGGAAGGATCGTGAAAAAGTCCTTAAGCATCATCTTCATCCCTCAGCGCGGCAATTATCTTCTCCTTGAAGTCACTGTCGCCAAGGTTATTCTTATCGATCGGCTCAAGCTTTCCGTGATTTAAGAGAACTATCTCGTCACAAAGATCTACAGCAACATCGAGAAGGTGCGTTGAAAAGATCGTGATATGGCCATCTTTCTGATTTCTTATCACGTTCTTCATCTCTTCGGCAACGATAACGTCAAGTGATGTCAGAGGTTCGTCCAGGAGCATGAGCCTGGGCTTTGCTATGATGTTGACCAACATCTGCATCTTGTTCTTGGTGCCGTGGGAATAATCCCTGAGAATGCGGTCACGGTCATCTTCGGGGATCATCATGTAATCGAAATACTCATCTATAGTCTTATCCGGAGTGATCTCCTCATGGACCTCGATGAAGAACTTCAGGAACTCTCTGCCCGTCATGAACTCAGGAACGGTAGGCGTGGATACGACATAACCGATATCTTCAGGCTGCAAAGCTATCTTTCCGGCTGAATCTTTTCCATCGCGGAAGTAGAACTCGCCTGAATTGAACTCGATATCGCTGTTGATACAGTTGAATAACGTAGTCTTACCCGAACCGTTGCGTCCCAAAAGCCCGTAGATCCGGCCCTCCTCAAATACAAAACCGCAGTCTTTAAGAACCTGCTTTGAGCCGTAGCTCTTTACAAGATGGCTGATTACAAATTCCATTGCCCTATCCCCTGTCTTTTAATTCCTGTGAGATTATAGCACTATTCTGCCGGGGAAATACGCGCAAATCACAGGCAAGAATATCACCCGAATTCCGTAAACGCTTTGTCTGTATGCTTAAGTCTGTAAGCACGCGGGGTAACACCTGTCTTCTCTTTGAAGACCTTGGAGAAATAGCTTTGCGTACAAAACCCCAATGAGAGTGAGATCTTAAGATAATCGTAGTCAGTCTGCGAGAGAAGCGCACAGGCGGAATCTATCCGGAATCCCGTCAGGTACTCTCCTACCGTCATGCCTGTTTCATGTTTGAAAAGTGTTGCGAGGTAGTTTGGAGAAAGCCCTGTTATTCCCGCAAGATCTTCCAGTGATACTTTAGCATTGAAATGCGATGTGATATGGTCAATGCACTGAACTACAGGTTTTGAATACTGCTTTGTCTTGCGTGAATCACGCACAAGACCGACCAGATAAACCCAGTAATCGTGATTAAGCTTGACTATCTCCTCTATGCTCTTTGCCACATCCGCTTTTCTTATATAGATGTCGCTCGATGAATAGACGACCTCCTGCGGTGCGCCTGCTTCAATGGCAAATCTCGTCGCGAGCCCTGTATTGACTATAAACAGATATCTCATATTTCTGAGCGGATCTTCCGACAGTTTTCCCTGAAGATCTGCATTCAGAACATAGTCGGTCAGCTCGACTGCCCTTTCATCACCCTGTGCCAGAAGTAAGAAACGCTCCAGCTCTTCTCTGTATGTGGTATGCATGAAGCTGTTCTCCGCATTCTTATGCACAAGCTTGCGGATCTCACCGGGATCTATAAGAAAAGCATTTTTCTTGGTCATATTCAGAGTAATTTCCTTATATATTTCGTAATATCATTATATAACCGATGACAGCTTGTTTGTATATTGAATCTGAAAGGTTGGAACGTGTAATGGATATCCTGTTTGCAAAAGGTTCTTCAAAAAAGACTGTCTTGTTGTCCTCAAATACGATCAAGGACATCGCTCTTAACGAGCTTATCGATCATATGGGCGGAGATGCCGAAGAACGCGACATTATAAAGAAGCTGATGTCTCAGATACCCACGGATCCCAATGACATGATCTTCCGCCAGAACATAATTAAGGACCTGATAGGTAACGAAGAGCTCTGCTCTTCCATGAGTGACATCCTTACGCGCATCAATACCTTAAAACTGTTCAGCGGGGTACGCAAAGCTGCCAATGAGAGAGACACTTCGCTTTACACGCTCGTTCAGACATTAAGGGAACTCATGGTCTATGTCGATGTTATCGAGGATCTGTACAGCGAGCTTCTTGCCGGCAATATATCTTCAGAAGGTCTGACGCAGCTCAAAGATTCGCTTGAAGCGATAATAAAGGACGAAAAGTTTGCAAAGGCCAAGGACGACATACGTCTGATGCATGAGGACCTGTCCAACGTCAGGGCTGCAGTGATCGGCGTTAACTTCACTCCGGACTTCGACATCGAAAGAGTATCAACAATAGAATTCGTGCCGTACGGATTAAGATCCAAGTACACCATTATGGATGTTGCTGCAGCGACAAAACTCTCAACGCCGACTCACAGAGTCCGCTATGAAGACGCGCTCCTTTCAGCTATCACCCCCAAGATGGAAAAGCACCTCAAATCGCACTTTTTCGAAGTCAAGCGGACACTCACCAAATATGCCAATTACGACAGCAGTTTCCTGGTTGAGATGTACGAGGGACTTGCCTTCTACCTGAGGAGCGCCAAGCTCGCGAGAAGGCTGAAAGATAAGGGTTATACGATTACATTTCCCGAAATAAAGGCAGCTGAGGCAAGCAGACTTTCGGCAACAGGTTTCTATAACATCAGGCTTGCTTTTAAAGGCGAGACTGAAATAGTGAAAAATGACTTTGCTTTTACTCCCGATGAGCGCATATTCATTCTCACAGGACCGAACCGCGGAGGAAAGACGATCGTCGAGCAGGCGCTCGGCTTGATATCTGTCATGATGTCACTCGGCATGTTTGTTACCGCTGACACATGCACAGGTCTGCCATTCGGCAACATCCTCACGCACTTCCCCATCGATGAGAATCTCACGATAAACTACGGAAGATTAGGCGAGGAAGCCGTAAGGATAAAGGATATCGTTAAGTCTTCAGACGATAACACGCTTATCCTTTTCAACGAGACATTCTCTACGACATCTGCATCTGATGGATTGTATCTTTCCAAGGATCTGCTGCGTGTTCTCAAAGAGAAAGGCGCATATGTCATCTTCAACACGCACATACATGATCTGGCAAAGCAGATCCCTGAAATGAACGGATGGAACGGACAGGGCAATATCATCAGCCTGGTCATGGAACGCAAAGACGAACAGAACACTTTCATACTTAAAAGAGCCGAACCGGACTCGAGTTCCTACGCAAGAGATATCGCGGAAAAATACGGGATCACCTACGAACAGATGAAAGAAGACGGTATCTGATCAGTTATTAGTAAAGCCCAGATACTTGAAGCCGATCATGGTGACGTCATCGAACTGTTCAGCTTTGCCTACGAACAGTCTGATATCCTGTCTGGTGAATCCGAGAATGTCCTTCTGGCTTAAGTCCTTATACTTATTGAGGACATCCACAAGACGGTCGGTTCCGTAGGATTCCTCCTTGAGATTAATCGCCTCGGGGATACCGTCCGTGTAAACGAAAAGACAGTCACCGCGTTTGAAATCGAGTTCATATTCCCTGAACGGAATATCCTGCATGACGGCAAGAGCCATATTATGCTTCTGCTTATAGAGCTCGTAATTGCCGTTTGCACGCTTGATTATCGGATATTCATGTCCGGCATTGGAGCACACCGCATGTCCTGTCTCAAGATCGATAATGCTTATCCAGACAGTAACGAACATTTCCGCATCATTGCCTTCACACAATCCGTTATTTGCCAGTTCGCATATCTCGGCCGGACTCTTTCCGGATTCGGCATAGTTACGCAGGATAGCCTTGCTCTTCATCATGAACAGAGCTGCCGGAATACCTTTTCCGGATACGTCCGCGATAACAAGACAAAGCTTGTTCGCGTCGACAAAGAAGAAATCGTAGAAATCACCGCCGACTTCCTTTGCCGCATCCATGGATGCGTAAAGCTCAAGATCGGTCCTCGGGAATGAGAAATTATGAGGCAATGCGGAATCCTGAATGCTCTTTGCAAATTCAAGCTCTTCCTCGTACTTCTGCTCGGCTGCCTTTATATAGGTCTTGAGCACATCAACGGTCTGATTGATATCATTTGAAACCGATGTAAATTCCGAAGAGGTATATACGGATACTGATTCATCAAGATTGCCTTCAGCGATCTTCCTGAGTGATACATTTACCTCCTCCAGGTTCTCAACGACGAGCTTTTGTACAAGCATCGTCACGAGGATATAGATAACCGTGAAGAGGAGAATGTCCGCAAGGATGTTCTCGTAAACAGAATGGTTGCGTTCCTTGAATACCTCATCAGATGAAAGATATACGAGAAGCGTATTTCCGTCTTTGGTCTTGCGTGTCATACACATAGAACGTGTACCGAACACCTCCGCGAAAAAGCTCTTCTCATTCTCGCTGTCCCAGAAAGGCAGAATGAAGCTTCTGGTAAGCTTTCTTCCTCTGTGAACGCCGAACAGGACCCTGCCGTCCGTCTGGAACAGCTCAAATCCGCCTCTTTCGCCAATTGAAAAAGACATTTCACCGAATCCGTTACTGTTCACGAGATTCTGGTTGTACGCTTCACCTATGTCAGCTACGGCATGTGAAAGCACGGAATTACTCTTTTGCAGCGCCACCTGGGTCTGAAGAATATTGCCCATTATCAGGTTCAAGATCAGCACCACGCTGATTATCGCGAGGAGCCTGATCTGAAAACGCTGCGAAATACGCATGTTCCTGGGGTCTTTATACTTTTTCGGATCCACCCATTCGCCTGAGTCCATCGATATGATGAGCGAAATGACGGTAAGTCCTATTCCCGTAAAAATGATCATTCCCGGAGAGCAGGTCTTAACGACATAATATGCCATGTTCATATCGTCTCTGTGGGTTATGAAAACGACATACATATGGAAGACTTCCATGGTCGAACCGATAAAATACGAGAAAACCAAAGGCGGGTTCTTGCCCTTGAAGATGTAGACCTTAAGGAGCGCCGCAACGACACCGGACAGACAGGTAGAAAGAGCGCACGCGATCCTTGTGTAGCTTCCGACGCCGAAATAAGTTCCTACGATATATCTCTCGATACCGCCGATAAAGCCGGCAAAGACGCCTGCAATAGGGTCAAAGAACAAACCTGCCGTAAGAGGAGCCAGATCTCTGATGTTAAGGAGCATGTCATTATAATCGACGCCGAAATGTGTCGATAAGACAGCCAGGCCTCCGAAAACGGCCGCGATCATCATTCTGTAACCCCAGTTTATCTCCTTACCCTTGAAAAAACGCCAAAGGTAAAAGGTAAGGAAGATATGACCGGCGGTGACCGCAGACATCTTCAAAATCATCAAAAGCATATAATGTTCAACCTTAGTTCAATTTCACCCGATAAGAGATTTTACCACGCTTAAAATATTTTTTCAGAGATTTTATATAAACAGAAACGGGACCGGCATTGTACCGGTCCCGAAAATAGCAATATCTGTTTATATACAGTGTGGATGCGTTACAGGGTTCCTGCAAGGTCGATCTTTGAAGGTGTCCCCGGAACTTCAATCTGACGGAGCAGATAGCATACCTTGCCGTTGGCATTCATATAAGGCATTGCCGTAGCAATCTTCTTGCTGGCAAGTGAATTATTGTACATCTTCTTGGCTGCAGCGGTATCCGTCTTATAGTTCTTCCACATCTTCTTGACTCCGGCCTTAACCTTAGCGTCAAATGTGGAACTCTTGTATCCGAGTGACTGAAGTACCTGGGAACGTGTCAGCTTCTTGCCGTTGATCCTGGAGACATTGTAAACATAGTAGTTTCTGTTATCTTTGTTGCCTGCCTCAACTTCTACGGTAACGACTACGGAAATGAGGTACTTGCGTACATAGTAGCTGTAGTAGACTCTGCTCTTGTTCTTCTTTACGATGGACTTGAAAGTGTCTGCTATCTCTTTGTTGACCTTGGATGTGTTAAGACCATCAACAGTGATCTTAGGATACTGTGTTGTATAAGTCTTCTTGCCTGACTTGAATGATCTCCTGTAAGCGTTGGAGACGGTGACCTTACGGAGCGAAGAACCTGCAGCGGTCGTCTCTGAGCTTGAAGAAGAGCTGCTCGTCTCCGAAGAAGCAGCGCTCTCCTTTGTCTCGGATGTTGCTGAAGATTCGGTTGCTGATGTCTCTGAAGCAGATGACTCTGTTGCGGAAGTCTCAGACTCTTTAGCCTTTGACTCTTCCGTGCTCTCACTGGCTGCAGGAGTTGTGCTTTCCGAAGGCGGTGTTAATACAATCTTCTGTGCGCAGCCTGCCATACTTGCCAGCATCGATATTGCCAGCAAAGCACTTACTACTGATCTGAATTTTCCCATTTTTATCCTCCCTATGACATGTTCCGCTCAGAGCGGATTACAGTTCTTTCCCTTGCCGAACTCTATTATATAACAAATATCGGCTATAAATATGTCATTCGTGTTATAGATATAACGACCAGCGGGAGATACATAAAAACAAGGTTGAGCCTTTGCCATAAGCCCTCATTATTGATGAAAGAGTCTTGGAACTCAGGCTTGTCGGACATTACGAACAGAGCAAAGAATACTAGCGAGACAACAAAACAGACTATGCAGCAGATCCCGTTTGCACTTTCCGCATTTTTAAACGAAAGGATACCGGTCAGGAGCGGAACAAACAGGAAGAGCATGAACCCGATCACAGAACCGGCACCGTGGATCTTTGAAGCAACAGTAACTTGTTCTTTGGATTCATTCACGCTGAAAAAGCACGTGAAGATGCAGGCTCCGACCGCGAATACCACAATAAAAGCCGAGGCCGTGACCGCAAGCGCAGGAGACACCATGCTGTAGATCCTGAAAAATGCCGGAATTGAAAGGAGAAAGAGCAGTCCCTCAATGAGCATCCAGATGTTGAAGATAGTCCTCACAGGACTCTTGGGATTTCCCAACGCGCTTATGGACATCTTCCTGATGCTGTAACCCTTATAGAAAGCCGGCAAGACCGAAGATACCAAAATATCTCCGATCATGGCAATCATCATTGCCGGCCAGCCTATTGTAGTTAACAGATCAATCAATCGGGAAACAAACCTCGGTTACATACTCGTCAGGATCCTTGCACTGGGCAGGACTTACGTGGTAGATGTTGAACATCGGTTTGGAAGTCTTATACCCGTTTGCATTTATCCATGATATCACTGTTGCGTACGCATCGGGCATCTGATCGTAGCTTCCTTTTACCACGCAGCTTGCGACCTTGACGGCAGGTAAAGTCTTGAACTTAACGTGCTCGGTATCCTGATACCTGCCCTTGACTGACATCGAGACTTCGATCTCGACATTCTTCTCCTTGTACTCATTGTCCCAGAACTCCGCTATGGAATAGCAGGGATCTGCGGGGACGAGCGGCTCCTTGCACTCGCCCATCGCTGCCCATGCCATACCCTCATCCTCGTAACGCGGGATGATCATGTGTACGGTTGCGGCGTATCTCTCCGGAATCGTCTTTACTGTTACATCAAAACTCATGTTTTGCTCCTTTCTCAGCCTTTTTCTGGCTGTATCCAGAAGCATCAGTCTGTACTCCGTTTCTTTGGCCTGATCTGCCAGTTCCTTTTCCCTGGCACTCAGGAATCCGTCCAGTTTCTCCTTATCTTCATAGATCTCAAGGATGCGGACTATGTCAGCAAGGGCAAAGCCCATATCCTTCAGCGCCGTGATCCTTCCGATAACGAACAGCTGGTCCTCACGATAATACCTGTAGCCTGTGAGATCATCGATCTCCGCGGGCTTTAAAAGTCCGATATCATCGTAGTGGCGGAGCATTCTGATGCTTACCCTGGATATTTTTGAAAAATCTCCGATTTTAAGCATTTGTCTTTACCTCCATGGATGGTTTTCTTGAGCTCAACGCCACTTTAATCCCTGACATAATGTGAGAGTCAATACCTGTTTTTGAAAATTCTTCATTTCTCCAGATATACAAATCTTATCTCGCCGTCCGCATCTCTTTCATCGAACTTCTTATAGCCGAGCGACTCGTATAAACGGATATTGTTAACGCTTCTCGTGCTCGTGAAAAGCTCGTATCTTCTTCCGGGACAGCATTCCTCGATCGCAGTAACCAGCCTTCTGCCGTAACCTTTGCTCTGATGATCCGGGTGCACCATGAGTTTTCCGATATATAAGGTCCCGTCTGCTTCTTTTCCTCTGACGGATCCTATTATCTTCCCGTTCTCATCAGTCATCTTGAGGACGGTTCCCGCTATGTATTCTTCAGCAAGCTCGTCCAGTGTTTCCGTAAGAGGCTGTATATCCTGTCTTCCGAATAACGCAGCTTCACTCTGATAAGCCAGATGCTGAAGATCCAGTATCTCCTGAAGGTCCTCTTCAGAGGCCCTGGTTATCTTATATTCCGTGCTCATTTAAAGTTCTCCATATACTTTTCAATCGTCCTGTCGCTCCACACATGAGCTTCGATATAACGTTCCGGACCCTGACGACCGTCGTCATTCCAGTCCTGGGGCATCCCGTATTTCGCGATCACTTCAAGGATCTCATCATAAGTATACAGTTTCTTTCTGTACTCCCTGCCGTCATTTACCCTGTCACTGAAGGTCGGCATAGAATCACCGTAAGTAAAGGACACTGTCCGCAGATCGAACTCTTCCACGGGTATCTTTATAAACTCAGGCTGCTCGTACCAGGAATAAAGCCAGGGGCTGTATCCGAGCACCATATAGTGGGGCGACTCGATCTCCATTATCCCGCCTTTAGCGGCAAACTCTTTCCGAAGGATCGCTTCACAGCGGCGCCTCTTCTCAACATACTCTTCATTACGCTGTGCGCAGAAAGAAGCGGGTCTTTCAGTCTTGACAGCCTCAAGTACTTCCTTTGCCTTCTCAGGCGAAAGCTTTGTAAGGCTCTTAAACGGCCCTGTCCGGCGGTCGAAATAATGATAAAGGTCCATATTCACGTCCAAAGCGAAGTAATGCACATGGGCGTTGTGCCTTCATCCTTTTTGAAACCGCACGCTTCGTAGAAATGTGCTTCTTTATCGTATGATATCAATACGATACGCAGATAGTCCTTATAGTGTTCTTTGGTCATCTCAACAAGAGTCCTGCCGATCTTAAGTCCCTGATATGCGGGATTTACGAGCAGATAGTGAACATACGCGGTCATTATGCCGTCATCCATCGTGCTTATCAATCCGATGAGCTTTTCTCCGTCCCATGCGGAATAGACTGTCTCATAGTTCTTCATTGCAACGGCCAGCTTATCAGGGAAATGGCCGGACGACCATTCAACGGAAAGGAAAAGATCCTTAAGCTGATCCTCGGTAAAGTCATGTGTATCCTTATATTCGATTGCCATTTGTCGTTCCCTCTTGCAAATGCTTTGACCGTCTTTTCAGACAAAGTACATTCTATACGAATCGGCTCATATTGTATAATTGTTTTTATGATCAACCGGATAATGAAAATGGCAGGAGATAAAGCACTTAAGGTCGATGTCGGCAAGCTCGACCTGTCCCGCCTGCCTGAAGAAGTCACCGAGATAAGCGATATCAGCTACATCGAAGACGGTCTTTCCGGCCACAAGATGGATATCTATATCCGAAAAGACGGGACCAGAAAGCCCATCCTCATCGATATTCACGGCGGCGGATTCATCTCGGAAGATAAGGCAATGAACAGATTGTTCGGAAATTACATGGCAAAGCTCGGGTTTACCGTTTTCGAGATCAACTTCAGGATCGCATATCCCGAATGGACCGTTTTCGACCAGATAGAAGATATCGACAGGGCCGTAAGATTTGTTCTGGACAACGCAGACAGCTATGAATGCGACAGGGATCAGCTCTTTATCGCGGGACATTCGTCAGGCGGCGTTCTCGCAGTTAGCGAAGCTTTGCTGTGTGTCGACCCTGCCATGAGAAAAGATTACGGAATCGGCGAAAGAGATTACTCTTACAAGGGGATACTTACCGACTGCGGTCTTATGCATTTTTATAAGAGCAGCATCGCCTATTGGGGCATGAGGAAGATGTGCTTCCCGAAAGGCTATAAGAACGATAAGCGCTACAGCTATCTTGTTTTCGAGGATAACAAAAGCCTAGGGAACCTCCCAAAGCTCGCGCTGATAACGAATCCAAAGGACGTGCTCCGCAAGATGACCTTCTATTTCGACAAGGTCCTTGAAAAGCACGGGACAGAGCACCGGCTTATGCTTTACGGCAAAGACGGTCATACGGGCATAATCTTCGTGCCATATACAGATCAGAACATGGCGGTCTTAAAGCAGGTCAAAGAGTATTTCCTGACTAAAACTTACTAAACCGCGTTGTGATATATTAATATCGAAATGAGGGCTCAAAGCATGAAAAAAGGCGTAATATTCGATATGGACGGCACCGTCTGGGATTCTTCCGAGAACGTCGCGAAGGCATGGACCGTTAAGGTTCATGAAGCCGGGTATACCGACAGGACCGTAACACGGGAAGATATCCAGAGCAACATGGGCAAACCCATGGATGAGATCGCAGATAACCTTTTCTACTATGCTGAAAAGGGCGAAGCAAGAAACGCGCTCCGGTTCTCGTGCGAGAATTACGAGAACGAATACCTCAGTCAGCATGGCGGAATCCTTTACGACGGCATCTGCGAGACCTGGGCAAAGCTCAAGGAAATGGGATATCACATCTATATCGTAAGCAACTGTCAGGCAGGATACATTGAATCATTCCTGGGGTTCTACAATATAGCTTACGGAAAGCCGGAAGATCTTGTGGAAGACATTGAGTGTTATGGAAACAATTTCCTTCAGAAAGATGCAAATATCAAGCTGATCGCCGAGCGCAACGGCTTAACTGCAGCATGCTATGTCGGTGATATCCAGAGCGACTACGATTCGACCGTCAAGGCAGGGTTCCCTTTCATACACGCGAAGTACGGCTTCGGAACGATCAACACCGAAGTTCCTTATATAAACAGTTTCGAAGAGCTTATCAAGGTTGTCCCTGAAGTTATCGGATAACAAGAAAGAGAGGAGATCATCATGTCCAAAGACGAAATCTCAATTCCCCCTATCCTCAAGATCGAGCGCGGAGTTACGGCTCATATCGGCGAATACCTTAAGGCAGAAGACTTTACCCAGGTAGTCATCCTTTTCGGAAACGGACTGATCTCCATGTTCGGCGATACGGTCTTCAAATCGTTCGATGAAGCAGGCGTCCAGGTCCTTCACAGCCAGGAAATGGATACCGTTGACTTCAAGGATATAACGAACCTTGCTTTCGAGCTTCCAAACAAAACGCAGGCCATCATCGGCATGGGCGGCGGCAAGGTCATAGACGCAGCCAAATATATCGGATACATCCTGCGTATCCCTTTCATCAGCGTGCCGACGAGTTCTTCCTCAGACGGATTTTCCAGTTCAACAGCTTCTTTGATCGTTGACGGTCACAGGAAATCCCTCCCAGCGAAAATGGCTTACGGCATTCTTGTTGATACGGACGTCATAAAGAGCGCGCCTGTCAGGTTCCTGCATTCCGGTGTGGGAGATATGGTCGCAAAGATCCAGTCCACATACGACTGGCAGCACGAGGAAGACTTAGGCTACGGTGAGGTAAATGACTTTGCTTTCATGATCGCCAAGAAGGCCGTCAATTCATTCGTCAGGACACCGTTCCAGTCAACAGAGGAGGACCTCTTCCTTAAAGAGCTCCTGGATTCTCTCGCAATGAGCGGTGTGGCAAATGAGATCGCAGGCTCATCAGCGCCCACAAGCGGAAGCGAACACCTCATCTCACATGCCCTCGATTCTTTCCTTGAGCACCCTCAGCTTCACGGCGTACAGGTAGGCATTGCCACGTATATCATGTGCAAGATATTGGATCACCGCTGGCAGAGAGTCGATACGGTCTTCACAAAGACCGGCTTCTGGGATTACTGCGCGACACTTGATCTCAAGGCAGAAGATTACGCGAAGGCGATCGACCTTGCTCCTTCAATGAAGCCTCACAGACACACCTATCTGCACGAGGAAAAGTATAGAGAACTGGCCAAAGCGCTTCTTACCACTGACGAGAAACTGAAGGCAATACTGCACTGATATGAGACTTGCGACACTTTCCGAAAAAGAGATAATCATGACACTGATCGCGATAGCGCTCCTGCTGTTGTTCGCGTTCACTTTCGGCACACTGCTCGAAAAGATAAAGGGACCCCGCGTCGTAGGCGAGATCTTAGGCGGCATGATCTTAGGCGGGAGCTGCCTGTTCCTGCTCCTTCCTTCTCTGTCGCAGCAGATATTCTTTGCATATCCCGAAGAGGGAAAAGTATTAAACATCTTCTACCAGTTAGGTCTCATTTTCCTGATGTTCTTATCGGGTTACAACACCGACATCAAGGTGGATAAGACTAACGCAAAAACTATTAGCCTGGTATTCGTCGGTGCAACATTCCTTCCGATGGCAGGCAGCATTCCCTTCTTCGGAATGTTCAAAGAACACTTCATCGGAAGCATAAACAACGACACGGCTTACTGCCTTGTTTTCGCGATCGGAGTTGCCATCACGTCCATTCCCGTCATCTCAAAGATCTTCTTTGACATGGGGATAATGAACACAAAGTTTTCAAACACTGTCCTGACCGTCTCGACGTTCCAGGATCTGTGCCTCTGGATACTGCTTAACGTAGCCACCAAGATCGCTCAGTCGGGCGAGATCAAGCTCGTTGAGATGATCGTCATAGTTGCGGTCACCATCGGCATATTCGTTGCGATCGCACTGATATCAAAGCACGTCAGGCAGTTAAAGAGCGAATGGAAGCCTGTCACCTTCTATTCACTCAGTTTTGTCCTCCTGCTGCTCACATGCGGACTGCTCTACATGGCAGGCATCAACATCATGTATTCCGCATTCATCGTTGGCTATCTGATCAAGGCTGTATTCGGAACAGCCGAGACTACAAAGGAACGCATGCACTCATTGGAGCAGATCGCGTTCTCGTTCTTCATTCCGGTCTATTTCGCTCTTGTCGGTATCCAGCTCAATGTCATCCACGACTTTTCTCTTGCGAGATTCCTTTTGTTCTTCGTGATCGCATTCGGTCTTGAATTCATAGGAACATGGCTCCTGCTTCTCCCTTCAGGACTTAAGATGAGCACTAAGATGAACTTCGCGATAACGATGAACGCAAGAGGGGGCCCCGGCATAGTCCTCGCAACCGTTGCTTATTCATACAACATAATCAGTCTGGAATTCTTTACCGTGCTGATCCTCACGACAATGCTCTCTTCCATGATCGCAGGCTACTACCTGCGTCTGCAGCAGAGAAAAGACGCAAAAATCTTCAATGAACTTTAAAAAGGAGGCTGCAAATGATAAGCATGACACGCGCAGAAGAGCTCTACCAAAAGTATGATAAGGGAGAAATGGATGCCACCACATTTCTTAAGCAGTTCGGAAAGGAGGAGTTCTTGTATTCAACTCCTTTCGGCGAGCGCAAAGACGGCAGAAAGGCCCTGTTCGTTCTCCAAGCTCCTGATAATGCAGGATTTCTTCCAATCTTCACAACATCCGACAGAGCCAAAGAATTCTTTGAGAAAATGGAACGTGCCGGATATCTGCTCATGAAGAGTACATTCCACGATATCCTTTCAACCGCAAAAAAGGCCAATGAAAAGGCTCCCGTTAAGTTGGGAGTAATCGTTGATCCCGGTTATCCCCAGATTCATGTTGAAGCAAAGAATCTCGATGCCGTTATCGAAATGACAAAATAAGCATTATGGAAATCACATACAGAAAACTGGAGACATCTGACCTTGATACGTTCATCAGCATGCGCATCACTCAATTAAGAGAAGAAGGCGCAACTGAGGATCTCGATCTTGTGCCCGCATTAAAAGATTACTACAACCGTCATTTATCTGACGGAACGTTCGTCTCATGGCTTGCATTAGACGGTGATAAGATAATCGGAACGAGCGGCATGTCTTTTGTTGAAAAGCCGCCCTACTTCAGCTGCCCGACAGGCAGGATCGGCCTTCTTTCGAGCATGTTCACCGACCCTTATTACAGGCGCATGGGCATCGCGAAAGAACTGCTACACAGAGTCGTCTGCGAGGCAAGGGATTACGGTTGCGGAGCAGTTCAGATCACTGCGTCAGACATGGGCGTAAAACTCTACACTGCATACGGATTTGTCCACAACGGAAACTTCATGCAGTACAAACTGTGAGGATTATATGGAAATCAAACGCATAGACGAAGTTAATGATAGAATTGGCGAATTCATAAACAAAGAGTTTTCCGATTACGCAAGACAAAATGAAGTCACGCTGAACTACGATGAATTCAATTTTGTCGCAGAAGATGACGACGGCACGATCCTCGGTGTGATCACCGGTCGCACTACATACAATGAAGTTCACATAGTCGATCTCATCGTCAATCACGAATGCAGAAGAGGCGGCGTCGGAAGCAGACTTGTTGCTGCCGTTGAGGAAGCATATAAAGGCAAAGGTTATAGCAAGATCACTCTCACAACATTCGGTTTTCAGGCTCCGGGTTTCTACAAGAAGCAGGGCTATGAACTTGAGTTCGTAAGGGAAGACAAAGACCCGAAGCTTTCGAAATACTTCTTTGCAAAACACATCTGATTTTATGACTGCGGACGAATACTTAAAGCTCATAGCCGAAACTATCGCAAACGGCAGATATAAGGCCGACTGGTCTTCCCTGTCCGCTCACAAGATCCCTGACTGGTATTACAAAGCTAAGTTCGGAATCTTCATCCACTGGGGCGTCTACAGCGTACCCGCTTATGCATGCGAATGGTATCCGAGGTGGATGTATAATCCGACTTCACACGAGTATGAATTTCACAAAAAGAACTTCGGTGACCCTTCCGTATTCGGTTACAAAGACTTCATCCCCATGTTCAAAGGAGAACATTTTGATGCAGATAAATGGGTTGAGCTTTTCAAAAATGCAGGCGCTAAATACATAATGCCTGTCGCTGAACACCACGACGGGTTTGCGATGTACGATACGGAATTCAACCGCTGGAACGCAGCCGCGATGGGACCCTGCAAAGACATCGCAATGGAGATCAAACGTGCATGCGAAGATAAAGGTCTTGCTTTCTGCGCGTCATCTCACAGAGCGGAACACTACTTTTTCATGAATATGGGAAGGACCATAGACAGTGATGTTGGCGATGAGGAATATGCTGATTTTTACGGTCCAGCGGTCCTGCTCCCCGAGCTGTCTGACACTGCTGTTTTCGCAACGATAGACGACATCAATGCAGCTCAGCCTGACGAAGAGTTCCTGTCTGACTGGCTCGTGCGCACCTGCGAGCTGATCGACAGATTAAAGCCCTCTATCCTCTATTTCGATTCATGGATACATAACATTGCCTTCCGTCCTTATCTTAAAAAGGTCTGCGCATATTACTACAACCGCGCTCTTGAATGGAACAGGGAAGTTACGATCAACTTCAAGCATAAGGCTTTCCCGCAGGATGTCGCTACCTACGACGTCGAGCGTGGAGCGCTTACCGGAATATCTCCCCTGCCCTGGCAGACGGATACCGCTATAGGTAAAAAGTCATGGGGCTACATTAAAGACAATGAATTCAAGCCTGCCAGACAGATTATCTGTGACCTGATAGACATAGTCAGCAAGAACGGAATGCTCCTTTTAAATGTCGGTCCCAAGCCCGACGGCACGATCACTGATGAAGAAACAAAAGTCCTTCTTGAGATCGGAGAGTGGCTCAAAGCCAACGGCGAAGGCATCTACGGCACAACTCCCTGGGAGCAGTTCGGCGAGGGTGACGCCAACAATACCGAAGGTTCCTTTAAAGACAATGATGGTATAGATTTCACTTCAAAAGATTACAGATTCACATATAAAGAAGGATACCTGTATGCATTCTGCATGCATCCTGATTCCAATGAATTCTGTATCAGGTCACTTAGCAAAGCTGAACATGCCGAAGTCCTCGGAGATTATACCGTCACGGCTTGCGAAAACAATGCAGAGGGCCTTAAGATAGTTATAGACAGACAGCCGGCATCTGATAAACCGTTAGGCTTCAAGATCTCTCTTTTGAACTGACGGACAGATCATTATCGAAAATGACAGGAACTTAGATTTCTCCAAAGTTATACTGACCTCATCAAGGAAGGAGAAAACGGTATGGAGTGGCTCACAGGCATCAGATCAGCGATAGACTTTATCGAGAACAATCTTGAAAATGACATCAGTGTACAGGATGTCGCTGACAAGGTCTTTATCTCCCCGATCTTTCTGCAGCGCGGTTTCTCGCTCATGACAGGTTTCTCAGTCGGTGAGTACATCCGCAACAGAAGACTCTATCAGGCGGCGCTTGACCTGGTAAACACGGAAGATCTCGTGATCGTTATCGCCTACCGCTATTGCTATGAGACGCCTGAGAGCTTCACAAAAGCATTCTCCCGTTTTCACGGAGTAACACCTTCACAGGTAAGAAACAGTACTCCGTTCAAGCCTTTCCTTCCTATAAAGATCAACTTAACTGTTCAAGGAGGAAACAACATGGATTACAAGATCATGTCCAAAGCAGGCTTCAAAGTCATCGGATTCCAGAAGGTATTTGATTCAGAAACTTCGTACGCGGAGATTCCGAAGTTCTGGGATGAGATCTGCGGCAAGTATGCCAACAATGTCTGGGCAGGAAATACTCCCGCCAACGCTTTCGAAAAGGCAGTTGCAGACAACAACATCGGCGAATACGGCATCTGCATCGATGACATCGGCGGCAGCAAGTTCAGATATCTGATCGCAGGAAAGTACGAAGGCGGAGAAGTTCCCGAGGGCATGGAAGTTTTTGAATTCCCCGTCGGCGACTGGGCTGTCTTTGATATCTTCGGACCCTGCCCCGGAGCTCTTCAGTCGGTAAACACAAAGATCTTCACAGAGTGGCTTCCAGGCAACCCCGAGTACGAGATCTCAGGCAACGCAAACGTCGAATGGTACGATTGCATGACAATGCCGAACGACAAGGATTACCACAGCGCGATCTGGATTCCGGTCAAGAAGAAATAAGCAACAAGCTTTCAACAGCGAGGCTGCCTGATGGCGGCCTCTTTCATTTCCTTTCCAAATGTGAAACAATAACATGCGAAAAAAGTAAGGCGGTAATCACGTGTCCAGAGTAATAGTCGGAATGTCAGGAGGAGTCGACAGCGCTGTTGCAGCATATCTGCTGAAGCAACAGGGCTATGAAGTCCTTGGCGTTACTCTGCGCGTCTGGGGTTCTGACGAGGAAGGCGACAGCAGGTGCTGCGAGATCGATGAGGCGAGACGCATCTGCCAGCTTTTAGACATCAAGTACCATCCGCATAACGTCACCGCCCTTTTCAAAGAAAGTGTTGTAAATCCTTTTATTGACGCATATCTTGAAGGACTTACACCTAATCCCTGCATCGAGTGCAACCGCTTCGTCAAATGGGTCAAGATGATCGAGCTCGCTGACATTTTCCAGGCGGATTATGTCGCGACCGGCCACTATGCTTACATCGATAAACTCGATAACGGAAGATTTGCCGTACGCAAGGCTTCTCAGATCGCCAAGGATCAGACTTACATGCTCTATAAGCTCACTCAGGAGCAGCTTGCCAGAACGCTTATGCCTCTGGGGCAGTACACCAAGGCAGAAGTCAGAAAGATAGCTGAAGACGCAGGCCTTCCCTGCGCCCACAAAGAGGAGTCACAGGAGATCTGCTTTGTGACTGAGGGCAGATATACCGACTTTATAAGCGAGCATACCGATAAGGCTTTGCCCGGCGAAGGCAATTTCGTGGATGAGGACGGAAATATCCTAGGAAAGCATAAAGGCATTCACCAGTACACCGTCGGCCAGAGAAAAGGCCTCGGCATAGCTTTGGGCTACCCTGCTTTTGTCACCAGGATATGCCCGGAAGACAATACCGTCGTTCTCGGAAGCGAGGAATCTCTTATGTGTGACACGTTCCTCTGCAGGGAGGTCAATTTCCAGTCGGTTGCCGTGCCCGCAGCCGGAGATAAGATCCGCTGTCTTGCAAAGGCCAGATACCATCAGACCGAACGCCCCGCTACGATCGAGATGCTGGATAGCGGACTAGTAAGCGTTAAGCTGGATGAGGCAGTAAAAGGCGTCTCCCCAGGCCAGTCTGCTGTCTTCTATGACGAAGACGGTCACGTTGTAGGCGGCGGTCTGATAACGGTAAAATAAGGCTTTCAACGATGTAACATTGTTACACGACCGATTTTTCTACCTTTTTGTCCCAAATGTTATATAATTTCAGTTGGAAGCGGATTGAAGGTTCTATCCGCGTAATAAGGGAAACATTTGAAAGGGATAGGTGAACATCATGGAAAACAACAATCAGCAGTATGTCTATTATCAGCCTTCTTATAGCAGGGTCGATCCGAATTACGATGCGGCATCCAAGGATTTCCTGACAAAAGCCATCGTATCCTGTGCTATCGCGTCTCTTCCTATCGGAAGCATCATCGCGATCTCCATGGCTTCAAAGAACAGAAAAGCTCTCCTGGATTATTTAACCCGCGGCGGAATTCATACCGTCAAGATCAAGGTAGCCTCTGCTCTAAGCCGTGCCGGCAAGTATGCGGGTATCGCATACACGGTCATTTGGGGTTTCTATATGCTCTATTATCTTCTTCTCATCGCTATGGTTATCTTTGGTCTGACTTCCAATATCTTCAGATGATGAACTGATTGAACCAAGCCATTGTCAAAGCCGTTCCCGATCACGGGAGCGGCTTTTTTCTGCCTTAATATGTCTTTATGCTTTGTTTTTCTTTTGTTTACATCAAGGAAACTACGTTAATAATCCTATCGATATAATAAAGGTAAGTAACCGGCTGCCAATTGATCTATAGGTGTCTTTTATGGGAAACGCGATCAATCTGCAATCTGTATTCATTACTGACCTGGTAGGCATAGCCATCCTCGTCATTATACTGGCTGCAAAAGGCTGGAACCTTCCGGCGCGTAAAGACGAGAGCCGGATAATCGTATCACTGCTCCTTGTTTCCATATTGAATTGTATTGCGGATATATATGTCTTCTACTTCGACGGCAAACCCGGTCAGTTATATTTCCTGATCCTGATAATAGGCAACACATATCTGTATCTTTACAACCTGATAGTCGGTATCGGGATAATCTATCTGATCATCAAACACATTGACCGTAAGGCCCGCGGCTGGCACATGATCTTTTTCTGGTTTTTGGTCATCACCGAGGCAACGCTTCTGATTATCAACCTCTTCACCCCGATAGTCTTCAAGATCAACGAGAAGAACAATTATGTAAGGGGGCCTTACTATCTGCTGTTCGTCATAATCGGATTTGTACTGATCTTTTACGGATACGCTTACTACCTCATCAACAAGCTGAAGAATCCTTCTCTTCGCTACTTCCCTGTAATCGGATTTCTAACGCCCATCCTTCTGGGCAATGCGATCCAGATGCAGATCTACGGTATATCTCTCCTGCCTATCAGCTTCACAGTTGCTTTCGCGGCGATCTCGATAGCCCTGCAGAACGAATGTATCTACATCGACAAGCTTACGGGCGTGTATAACCGCTACGAACTCGACAAGTTCCTGAAAAACACCCGTTTCAAGCGTAACAACCGCATCGCCGCGATAATGCTCGACCTTAATGATTTCAAGTCGATAAACGACAATTATTCTCACGAAGAGGGCGACAAGGCACTGGTTGCATTTGCGGATATAATCGCAACCGAGATAGGCACTGACGGGATCGTTATAAGATTTGCGGGCGATGAATTCATCATCATCCTTCCAAAGTTTAGAAGCAACGATCTATCAGAATACAAAAGCCGAATAAACCGGGCACTCGACAATTACAATGCCACATCCGGCAAACCATACAAGCTCGCAGCGGCAATCGGTGGAAAGATTTTCGACAGCAGACAGGATGACATGACAGATGTGGTAAGCCAGATAGACGCTCTGATGTATTCAGACAAGAAATCCTACTATATGCTGCATGACAGAAGAGGCAGAAGAAAAGAAGATAAAAAGGACTGACCCTTTGGATCAGTCCTTATTTCTTTATCGGTGTATGCTTCATAAATCATCCGTTAGCGGTTGCGTTATTTTCGGACGGAGCAGGGGTTGCTGCAGGAGCCTGGCTTTCCGGTGTCTGAGTGTTAGGAGTCTGGTTATCCGGGGTCTGATTTCCGGTTCCGTTGCCGGGCTGGGCAGGCTGATTTTGACTGTTATTGCCGTGTCTGCCCTTTCCTCTCCAATTTGAATCATTCTGTCCGCGGTTGCCGTTACCGTTCTGATTATTGTTTGACGGATTACGGTTCCTGTCTCCGCGGTCAAACTGCTGGCGGTTATTGCCGTTATTGCGGTTTCCGTTCTGATTCCCTATTCCGGAATTGCGGCGTCCCTGAATACCTGCTTCATCACCGCGTCTGGCATTCTCGTACAATACTCTTCCGAATCTTACATGTCCGCCACGGAAAGCTCTGTAAGCCATCACGCCGCCTGCTCCCAATGCACCGCCTGCCAAAGCGCAGCATATCGCCAGGCAGATGATCTTGCCTGCTTTTTTCTTCTTCTTTGGCTGAGGTACAGCCGGCGCGGAATTCTGAACCGGCGGAACCGGAGGCTGCACAAGTGCTGCAGGTTCCGCATTGACAGAGGCCTGTTCTTCCTGCTTGCTCTCCTCTTTGTTTTCGATCTTCTTTTCAGGTTCATCCATAATAATCTCTCCTTTCTTCCGTGAGGATCTGAGATCATTATGGACGGGTTACTTAAATCCAACCTAAAACCAAAAGAGGCAAAAATGAATGATAAGATTTCCTTTACGAGAACAGACTGACAGACTTGCCGTCTTCGTTATAGATCTTCTTCTCGTTGACAACCACATAGCAATTGCCTCCGAGCTTAGCTGCCTTCTGCTCGATCGTCTTGAAATCGACCTGTCTGCCGTTGATCTCAAGCATGATCTTGCCTGCCTTCTTTGAAGAGGTGGTCTTTGATGCCGTTGTCTTCTTGGCTGTTGTAGTCTTGCTTGCGGTCGTCTTCTTTGTCGTTGAAGCTTTCTTTGCTGCAGTAACACCTGCCATAGTTGCCTTATCGAGCGCAGAAGTCTTCTTGGTTGTTGTTTTCTTCTTTGATGTTGACTTCTTGGCTGTCGAAGAACTCTGAGGGAGCGGGATACCGGCTATTGAAGAAACCTTCTTTTTGGATTTCTTCTGAGTCTCGCCTGACAATGCATCAGAGATCTGCTTGAATGTATCACCGAAGATGGATGAGATATCGAGTTTGTCGTCTGCCATGAGCTATACCTCCGCATGTTTTTTCTTATAATCCTGATTCTATAAATCTTCGAAAACAACGTCAATGACGCACCTTTAATATCCTATCTGCTTCAGGACTCTATCAAGGAGTTCGGCGTTCTTTACCGTGAATTCGGGTGTTATGTGCTGAGCCTCGCCGTTCTCGATGCATCTTCCGAGCTGCTCGACTTCGAGCATATAGTTCTGAGCGACATCGATAGTCGGGTGGTATTCTTTATTACCCGCCTTTATCGTGTAGGTCAGCCTTCCTGACTGATTATACTCAACTTCCGAAACGATGGTTCCTTTCGTTCCGTGAATATATAGCCTGTCACGTCTTCCGTCATTTGAAGGATCGAAGATCATGCCGACGTTGAATGCAGCTCTTACGCCGTTCCTGAACTTCAAAAGCGCGGAAGCGAAAAGATCTGCACCCTCATCATTAAACTCGGCGTTGGCCAAGACCAGATCAGGCTCGGAATCGATCAGCGACAGTATCATCGTAGTGCAATAGCATCCGAGATCGTAAATGGCACCGCCGCCCATACTCTTATGTATCCTTATGTCTTCAACATAACCCTGGGTATAGAATGCAGTCTCGATGAAATCGACATCGCCTATTACACCGCTCTGGAGATCTGATTTAAGCGAAAGAATATATGGAGTGTGAAGATATGCGTATGCTTCCATGAGGATAACGTTGTTCTCTTTTGCCACGGCAAACATCTCTCTTGCATCATCGGCATTAAGAGCCATCGGCTTTTCGCAGAGAACATGCTTGCCCTTCTTAAGTGCCTTAATGACCCATTCCTTATGAAGATGGTTCGGAAGCGGGATATAGACCGCCTGAACTTCCGGATCATCCAACAGGTTATCGTAACCTACATAGCCTTTCTGAAATCCGAATTCCGTCTTGTAGCTTTCAACCTTTTCCTCTGACCTTCCCGCAATGGCATAGAGCTCGCAGTTGAGAGCTTCCTTCATTCCGGGAATCGTACAGCCCTTAGCTATATTCGCAGTGCCTAAAACACCCCATTTCACCGACATAACGGATCCCTCCTGTTACATGCTCATTCTGAAAATGTCCAGCATTGCCTGTTCATTGAGGACTTTAGCCGAACCCATCTCTCCGCCGACACCTACAGCGCACTTGTGCGCCATGGTTACAAGATCTTCCTCGGTTGCATTAACACCGAGTTCACGAAGGTTAGTAGGCATGTTGATACTTCTGTAGAAGTCCTCCATTGCCTCGATACCCTTAAGCGCGATCTCCTCATCAGTACCTTCATCTGCAACGTCCATGACGTTTATCGCGAACTTCTTGAATCTCGGCAGGCAGTCCTTATAAACATAACGTGCCCACGAACCCCAGATAGCAGCAAGACCTGCACCGTGTGCAACATCGTAGAGGCCTCCGAGCTCGTGCTCGAGCTTATGCGTCATCCAGTCGCCGCCGTCATTGCCGCAGCCCGTAAGACCGTTATGTGCAAGGCTTCCCGCCCACATGACTTCGGCTCTTGCATCGTAGTTCTTAGGATCGTCCCTGAGGATAACGGCATTCTTCTTAACAGTGCGCAGAAGTCCTTCAGCCAAAGCATCAGTGATCTCCATGTTGCCGCCGTTCGTGAAATATCTTTCCATCGTATGCATCATGATGTCCGTGCAACCGCATGCAGTCTGATAATCAGGCAATGTCATGGTGAGTTCGGGGTTCATTATCGCAAATCTCGGGCGGCCGTAATCACTGCTGTATCCGCGCTTAACCAAGCCTTCCTCCTTGGTTATAACAGAGGAATCGCTCATCTCGCTTCCCGTTGCCGCAATGGTCAGGATGACGCCCAAAGGAAGGCAGCCGCTTACCTGACGCTTATAATCGTAGTAATCCCATACATCACCTTCATTTGCGACACCGTATCCGATAGCCTTGGCAGAATCGATCGCACTTCCGCCGCCTACAGCCAGGAGAAAATCGACATTTTCTTTTTTGCAGAGTTCAATGCCTTCGTAAACAAGTCCGAGATGAGGATTCGGAACAGCTCCTCCTAAAACGATATACTTGATGTCAGCTGCATCGAGCGTATCCGTAACACGCTTGAGAAGACCGGAACGGACAACGCTTCCGCCGCCGTAATGGACCAGTACTTTCGTGCCTCCGAACTCCTTGATAAGGTCAGCAACCTTGCTCTCTGTATTCTTTCCGAAAATAACTTTTGTGGGGGTATAGTACTTGAAATCGAACATGGTCTCATTCTCCTCTCAAAAAAAATTTATAATGTACTAATTCTAACATCAAACAAATTGCTATATTATTAGAAAGAACAAATTTATATCATATTTCGGATTTACAAAAATCTTCTGCAACATTTTCCTCCTTTTATCTGTATATAGGATGAAAGCACGAAAAAGGAGATCAAGACTATGAAGATAACACAGGCTAAAAACTACAAAAAACCGCTCTATGCCATAGGACTGGCGGCAACCATCATGGCCGCATCAGTATCCGGATGCACAGACCCCGGCAAAGGCCCCGACTATGCGGGCGGAATGGATGTCCGCCCCACCGAGACGACTGAAGTTCAGCTTGATGGGGAAATAGCAGAAAGTATCACAGAGACATCTGAAACAAAATTTGAAGGCGAAACAAAAATACGTCCATCCATGACCACTAAAGTACGACTTGAAGGCGGAGCACCCATCGATGACAATGACTGCTAGGAAGCTTGAGGTAAACAGCTATGAAGATATCACCGTTAAAAGACTATAAGAAGCCGCTTTACGCAATAGGCATCGCTGCTGCAATCGCAGCAACAGCATTAACCGGCTGCGGCGAAGTGGAATATGCAGGGACAGCAGATACAAAACCGACAGAATCTCAAGTTGAGCTATCCGGCAACGTGGCTATGGCGCCGGAAGAAACCACAAGAGAAACTGTAAACTCCTTGATCACCGCAGGAATCGTTTCGAATAATATTGACTGACAACAGATTATGAACCTTACACTTCACCTTACAGATAATTGCAACATGGACTGCAGCTACTGCATCCGCGAGAAATGCCCCAAAGACATGAGCGAAGAGGTGCTCTATAAAGCCTGCGATCTTGCGTTCTCGAAAGGAACGCGCGCGGGCCTCTGCTTTTTCGGCGGCGAACCTTTGCTCAAGAAGGACCTCATATACAAAGCCCTGGATTACTGTGAAAAGAAATCGGAAGAAACAGGGATAAGATTCGACTGCAAGATGACCACCAACGGCACTCTATTAGATGAGGAATTCCTTGAGCGCGCGGTCAAGGCTCATCTCGGGATAGGCATGTCCTTTGACGGCAAGGCGCAGGACGTCTGCAGAGTCTTTGCAAACGGAAAGCCCACTTCATCTGTTGTTGAAGAAAAGGCAAAACTTCTTCTTAAATACATGCCTGAAGCATCTGCTCTTGCCACGATAGCTCCTCAGGCTGTTCCTTTCTATGCTGAATCAGTAAGGTATCTTCACGAGCTCGGATTCAAGCACGTATCTTTTGTCATCGCATACGGCCATAAAGTAAACTGGACCGACAGTGATCTTGATCTGTTAAGAGAACAGCTTGAAAAAACTGCAGTTTATCTTAAAGATCTCTTCATCAAAAAAGACAGGTTCTACATGTCCGCCCTGGACTCTAAGATAAGCGACTGCATAAGAGGCAATAACACGGCTGAGCGCTGCCATCTTGGAGTAAGACAGCTCCCTGTCACGCCTTCAGGAGAACTTTATCCCTGCACCTCGTTCATCGGAGATAAAGACTATCTTTTAGGTAACGTTTTCGACGGTATAGACAATAAAAAGGTTGCAGAACTTGCCAAAAAGTCTTCGACTCCGGAGACATGCAAGGGATGCGATCTCGTCAAGCGCTGCACGAATTCATGCGGATGTGCTAACAGGATGAATACCGGCAACGAGAATCAGGTATCGCCTCTGCAGTGCACATATGAGCGCATGCTTATCGAGATAAGCGACAGATTAGGCGAAGAACTGTATCAGACCGACCCCGAAAGATTTGCAAAAAAGTATTCTTAGAGCATTCCTTAATATCACGTTGATCCGCTCACAACAGGGAGTTTTATATCTTTATAAGAGCGCTCGGGAGAGTCATTATTCCGGTCTTCTAAATATATGCACAAATAACCGGTTCCACCGGTAACTCTAAAAAGCCCGTTCTCCATCACACAGATATTCTCATGTGAGCCGTCTTCCCACATGATACCTACAACTCTGTTGCTAGTGTCTTTTTCTCTCTCGATAAGAAAGAAATCCTCAATGCTGTACAGCTTATTCATCTCAACAGCCTTAATGTTATCCCTCGGCGTGATCGATACGCAACGGTTAACATAATCAAAACACCCGTAAACGGCATAGATTCCGAATGCCGAAACTAATATGGCAAAGCCTAGGATAATAGCTATGATCGCTCTTTTCATGATTATTCTCCCTGAACAATAGACTCAGGTGCCGGCATCCCTATACGTGAATAATAGCACAGGGCTTTTCGTATTTCAAGAAGATTTTATCGTTTTTCGATATTTGTTTATTGAGTATCAAACAAAGTGCTGAAGATGGCGGCAGTTAATCCTTGCCGTATCTTCTTTCGTATCTGTCCTTAGCGCGTGACCATGGAGCCAGTTCATTGTATTTCTCATCGCGGACTATACAGTAAGCGGATTCAATATCCTCGCCACCCGCTTCGAAAAGCAGACGTCCCTTGCTTATCAGCGCATCGGGACTGTCATCACCGGTAAGCGCATCATCAAGCCTGTCATAGGTCTCTTTATCGATCTGGCAAAGCTGATAAAAACCTCTCCAGCTGCGTTCAGCCGTATAGATGTCTATTTCTTCGTCATAACATGCTTTCCAGCAAAGACCTTCTTTGAACTGCATCTGACAACCCCTCTTCCACTGTTTTACCTAAAATATTATACGCGTTTTGTGTGCCGTATATTTTGTTTTGTGAGAAAATACAGTCCTGATTCGTATTATGAGTGAGATCTCAAAAATACACCGGAGGTTAAAGACTTGAAAAACGAAGACGCGGTCAGATTGTTTGATCTTTATTCAGATGATCTTTTCAGATTTGCTGTCTCATATGTCGGCTCTAAGCACGATGCGGAGGATATAGTCCAGGAAGTGTTTTTAAAACTTCTCGGAAAGCATATTCCGATCATCAGGAGCACCGAGAAGACATATCTCATGACGATAACGGCAAATATGTGCAAGGATCACCTCAGATCATCTGTACGCAAAACAAACGTTGATCTTGAGTCAGCAGAACCGGAATTGCAGTATTTTGACGGTTTCACGGAAAGGAATAAGGCCGTTTTCGACGAACTCATGAGATTGGAGGACCGGTACAGGGTCCCGATCTACCTTCATTACTATGCGGGATATTCGTACAAAGAGATCGCGAAGATACTGCAGATTTCAGAGTCTGCAACATCGATGAGGATCAGCAGAGGCAAAGAAATGATACGAATCAAACTGGAGGAATAAGATGAAAGATACTTTCGATAAAGTCGTCATGGATGACAGCAAGAAGCAGCAGATCCGCAATTCCATGATGCAGAGCAAGGCAAAGGTAAGCAGATTAGGCGTTCAGATTGCCGCAGCTGCAGCAGCACTTGTATTGGCAGCGCCTTTTGTAGTTAATGCAGCTACAGGCGGAGAACTTTTCGGCAGGATCTGGGGCAACATCGGAAAGAATAATGTACCCAGCCACCAGGTCACAGTAACCGAGAGCGGAAAGACGGATGATCACGGCAATCCCGTCACCCGCACAGCAGTAATGCCCAGGATAGAATACGTTTCCCAGGATCTTGAAGAGGCAGAGCGCCTAATCGGCGGCAAATATACGACAGAGGCTGTCACAACAACGATCGGAGACACATCTGTTACTGTTAATACGGTGGTAAGAGACGGCATGGGATTTGTTGTTGCATTCAGCGTAGAAAGAGAAGCGGGTGTTGACGTATTTAATTACAGCCAGCAGGACAACGAGGCCATGGGCGCCAGATTTAACGAGAACTCCAAGATCGAATTCGGATTTGAAGGCGGCGAAGGCAAGATCTGGGTAGATTTAGAGCGCTCAACAAAGAACAAGCTCTATTGCTATGAATACCTCAGCGATATCAGCGCGCTTTATTCAAACAGTGAAGCTGCCCATATCAAGGACCACATCACGCTGGTATGCCGCGAGTTCACCAAGACCAGAAAAGAGATCTCGGACATGAACCTTGCCAAGGGAGAAAAGAGCTTTATCAAGGAAGAAAAGACCGTTAAGATCCCCGTTGCCGAAATGCTTTCTTCAAAGACATTCAAGTCATCAACAGGCGGAACAGTTAAGCTCTCCCCTATCGCGATGCAGTGGGATTCCACTGGTGGAAAGGACAGCAAAGGCGATTCTTTGGACTCTGTAAACAGCCTGAAGATCACATACAAGGACGGAACGGAATATATCGTATTTGACCGCAAAGCTCCTGTCGCAAGCTACGGTATCTTAAGCCCTTCCGATACAGGATTTATAGTTCTTTTCAACAGACTCGTGGATGCGGAAAAGATCGCAAAGATAACAGTCAACGGAACAGCATTTAACTAATTGGATCCGTCACATAAAGAAACAGGGAATGATCTATTCATTCCCTGTTTTTTGTTCTTGTTTATCCGCGGCCTCTTCTGGATTTATGACGCTTTTTCTCTTCATACATCTTCTCGTCAGCTGCCTTCAGATACTTCTCGGAGATCTCCGTGATGCTGCCCATTTCAGCCTCAGGGACCATAATGCAGTAACCCGAACTGAAATTAACGGTATAAGGCTTTCTGTCGCGCCTGCTGATGAGCTCTAGATGTTCTCTCATTCTGGAGACAAATTCCTTCGCCATCTCTTCGGTATAATCCTTGGCGATCATGGTAAACTCATCACCGCCTGACCTTACGCAGATCTCACCGTTACCCGCGGCAAAGTTCATAGATTCGGCAATCGCGCAAAGGCTGTAGTCGCCTTCAGCATGACCGTAGACATCGTTGATATGCTTTAAGTCATCCATGTCAAAGATCAGGAGCGCAACAGGCGTCTTTTTCTCTATGCCGTCGCTGCATATCTCATCGAAAAACAGCTCGAAGCCATGCCTGTTATAGAGGTTTGTCAGCATATCCCTGTTGTACAGGTTCTCCATATGCTTTACAGCGGAACTTAATTCCTGTCTGACTCTCCAGTTGTCGAGCATACATCCGAGATTGACTATCCAGGCAAGCATTGTGAGCTTGTTGTATGTCTTGTCTTCCGGAGAGACGATCATGTAACCCATGTAATACTGGAGATGATGGATCGGGAAGATAAAGTAAGGTTTAGGCGAATCCATAAGATCCTTGGGCAGTATCTCTTTCTTCCTGAATGTCTGCTTTTCGATAGACTTCCTGTTAATAAAGCCTGCAACGATAGTCATCTCCTCGTCGGTCTCATGGAAGTGCTCGTCAATGGTCCTTTTCTTGTTCCAGTCATGAGGCAGACATAAGAGCATGTCTTCAAATCCCGTATCGACCGCAGCATTCTCCGATATCTCGCGGAAACAGTCCTCGATCGTATCAGCGCCTGACACTCCGAGCGAAAGATTGATCATTGATTGCGAAAGATAAGATGCGCCGTCTAACCTTCCCTGGAAAAGCTTTCTTATGTCATCGATCGAATCGGTCGAAAGCTCCCTGCATCCGCAAGACTGCATGCACATGAGCTTTCCGTGGATCCTGATATTGTCTTTTATCTTCTCGCCGTCCCAGATCCTGTGGAGCGCATAAACGCTCTGATAACCCGACTCATAGAACGGCTGTTCGGATGTTGTTATTGAAGGTAAGCCCTGATATGCTTCCTCTATTCCGTCATATCCCGTGACTATGATATCTCCGGGGACCCTTATCCCTCTGGATTTGCAGGCAGCTATGAGTCCCATTGCAGAATAGTCGTTTGCGCATATTATCGCTTCAGGGTACTTTCTTCCGCGCTTGTTGCTCTGTTCAATGAAATAATCCAGAGCCGCTTCACCGCAGTCTCTCCAAAGCGTTCCGTAATAGACCTTCTCAGGATCAAATTCTATGCCGTTCCTGATAAGGATGTCCTTGTATGCATCTATTCTTTCATCTGTGAAATACTTGCCTTTGATGCCTGCCAGATGGTAGATATCTTTGCAGCCGTGAACCTTGATAACGTGATCTACGATATCGCTGAACGATGCAACTTCATCGTTGAGGATATTGATAAGCCCGTCCTCTTTGCTTCCGACGTTAATTACAGGAAGGTCGGTCGATTGAAGCCTTTTCATAAGGCAGCTGTGAGCATGGCCGTTCATCGACTGGTCGACTTTTATAATGCCGTCAAAATCATTGAGATCGGGAAGTTCTATCGCAACTACATCACCTTCATCGTAAAGATGGAACTTATCGTAGACTTTGCTGCTGTACGAATCGCTGAAACTTGTAAAACAGATAACCTTGTCGCCTGTCTCTTCGGCAGCCTTAATAACGCCATTAAGCATGGTGCGGACCATAGGTTCGTAGATACTAGAAGAAAAAACAGCGATCTTTCTGCGTTTTACCATGTCACTTTGCCTGTACGGATAAAATCAGTAAGCGTTTAAACTGACTTTATTATACAGCGGATTAACTCATGACTTTGTAAACAAACTTTTTCGGATTTTGAAAGCAGAAGTCATATTCTAATCATATGCCCAATCAACGGGATACCCGTCTTTAAATTCCGAATAGTCGATCTTGCCGTTTTTGGCATTGACCTTTATGGTGCTGTATGTGTTAAGCGTAAATTCATAATACAGATAGTTTTGGGTATCATTGAATTTCAGCACATATGTCCCATATATAAGATTTCCGCGGTTCATCATCATTGAGTATTTATTCTTACATGCCAGTTCGGCAACTTTAGGGAAGATCTTCTCCGGATCGACAGAAATCAACCTGTTCGGGTTATGCTGACGCTTCATGGCAAACATTCTGGTAAAGTGCTTAACTTTGCTGGCGCTCTGGGCATAATACGGTTTGTCATCCACTAAGATCCCGTCAATATATTCGCGGCCGTACAGCTGTATGTCAGTTACTTTTCCGTCTCTGCCGTCAACTATGTAATTGATCAGACAGATATCTGTCACTTCCTCAGAATCCTTGTCCTCAAAGCATTTTCTCATTGTCTCATTCTGTCCGTTGTACTTTTCTTCTTTGAAAAACTTGTCTTCAAGATAATAGATATGTTCCCCGAATTTCTTAAATACCAAGGGTTTTATCTCGAAATCACATTCGTATTCCCCGCTGCTTATAAAGGCTGGCTCTTCACCGGCAGAACGCAGATTAAAACTGCATCCTGTAAGCATGGAAAACAGGATGCAGAATATTAAGACTGATGTTCTGATGTGATCTCTTTTTTTCACGCTCCGGCCTCCTTGGCTTTATCTCTTTTATATAACAACAGATAAGAACCAAGAAATGTTGCAACAGATGCCAAAACAAATATGATCTCAATTGCGATGGACGGGATCTTGACCGCTCGAACGATCTGCAGCGCGGCAATACCGTCGATAACCGTATGTATGACGATCGCGAGCGGATAGAGCCAGAACTTCTTTTTATCCCTGCAGGCATAGAAAACGAGTATCGAAGCTCCAATATGGAATAACACGGCAAAGACGCGCTCGATCAGAAGAGTACAAAGAGAAGTCAGATCAAAGCCTGTGATCGTCTTCATCTGACCGGTCACCTGCTCGATCATCCAGGGCTGATCCATCGCTTTTAATGTTTCTTCAAACTCCTTCACTGCTTCACCGCTGTTGATCAGGAAGCCCAGCACGATGTAGGAGATCAAGGATATTCCTACAGCGAACACGACCTCCACTCCGCCGTGGCCGATGCCGTAGGATATCGATGTCTCCCGCCATGTTCTCTTGCGGAGTATGGTCTTGAATGCGATAAGCCTTCCGGTCTCCTCGAAAACGCCCGGAAACAGTCCTAACAGGAATGCGAGCAGGAAAGGTCTTGCATTGATAAACATACTTACAGGAGTCTCGGGCAGTCCCATCTGACCCGGTATTATCAAGACGTTTTGTATGATCTTTTCGATCATGACGGCGAACAGCATGAATGCCGCGGCACCGATCAGGACTGTCGTAAAGGGCTCCTTCTTTTTCCTGCACCATACTATCGCGATCACTATCGGAACGACGATCGCGATAAATGCGCCTATTCCCATCAGCACAAATGATGAAGTGCTTACTTGACCAAAGCTAAAGCTTTCCATATTAGATCAATTCTCTCCCTTATTCTTGGAAATAACCTTCTTGTGATATCCCTTCTTGCCGCAGTGAGGGCATACCATTTTTCTGGAAGTGCCCATGTGTGGTGCCATGACTACAGCCTTCATTGTCGGCACATAGCGCTCACCGCAATTCGGGCACTCATAGTAACCGGCATCGTGTTCGATCCGAAGACCGATACAGGCCAAAACGGCTACTAGAGCAACTGCCATGATGATCAAGGCGATTCCGAGCGGAATATTACCGCCTTTGCAGACATAGGCACCTATAATTATCATTGCGGCATAGAAAGGGATCGCGACGGCGATCATGATCTTTTCCACATTGAGCAGGAGCTTATCTTTCTGCTCAACCTTTGCGCTCATCTCCAAAAGATTTGCCTCTGCCTTATTCTTATAGTTTTCCATGGTGACATGTTCCCCGGTCAGGAGTTCATTTACGTCAATTTCAAGCAGTTTGCAGAGTTCGAGCATTATTGAAGCATCAGGAAGGCTCTTGCCGGTCTCCCACTTGGAAACTGCTCTGTCAGTAATACCGAGCTTTTCCGCGAGGGCTGCCTGAGTAATTCCTTTCTCTTTTCTGCATGCTGCTATGAACTTTCCGATCTTGACCTGATCCATTTTTGAGGGAATCCTCCTTTCACCACGGACAATAAATCAGTCACGGTTATTTTACCACGAACCCATGGTTGAGTTGCCCCCAAGAGAGCATTTTCAGGCTTCCCAACCAATGGTGGAGTTTGGTGCAAATGCAATAGATTAAATGCTTTTCAGCTCAAAGAGTCTGTAGATCCTGCCGTACGTCTTCCCCGTAAACAGCATCTTGAAAAAGCCTCTTTCCACAGGCTTCAGTTCATCGATAAGGTGCTTCGGAGTGAAAGAATGCTCGGCTATCTTCATCACGCCAGTGCCTTCACATATGGCATCAATATCATCCACACCGTAAACCTTGGTAACGCCCACATCATTTATCGGATTTTTCTTTTCAGATGCTCTGGCTCCAAACTGTGTGTAAACATCAAGCAGGACATGCACATAAAGATACTTTTGGCGGAGCACCGCTATAAGCGCTTTAAGCTGGTCGTTGGTCAGATACATGGAGATACCTTCAAGGACAACGATTACGGTATTGCCTTCGGGGAGTTCGTTTATCTTCTTTGTATCAGTCGCATCGAGTTCCATCATGTGGTAAGAGGAAGACTCCTGATAGTATTGCCTTCTAACTTCCAATACGTCAGGATAATCACAGTCATACCAGCAGCTGTAAGGCTGTTTTACGCGAAGGCACCTGCCGTCCAGACCGCATCCGATATGAAGTACTATGGCATCCGGGTTCTTTTTGAGTTGTTGACTGGTCCAGTCATCGAAAACACGGGCGCGCATTGCCATATTGTACGCAAGCCATTTCGATTTGGATTTCCCTTTGAGTTCAAAACCCTCTTTCGCCCATATCTCTTCGGCTTTCGCGTCATGGAGTATGATCCCCTTCCTGCTGACAAAGGATTTGCCGTACAGCGGGATATAAAGTGTCTTATTTACTTCGTTCATTTAACAGGTGTCAGCTTTCCGAAAGCTTTCTCAAGATCTTCTTTTAAGAAAGGCTCATATCCGCCTGAATAAAAGGTGATCTTATAAAGTATCCTGTTTCCGCGGAATATATAGAGGTCCCCCACGACTGCCTCATCCTCGCTCCTTGTGTCGACAAAAAGTCCGTCTATTCCGGAAATCGTGGTCTCGTAGTAATCACCGTCATCCAAAGCGACATAGAGTTGGCCGTTTGAGATCTTGAAATACATGTTGTTGAAGGATTCCATAACAGGACTTATCGTTTCCTCTTCCTCTCCTTCAAAGAAAACGACCTTATCGCCTTCTCTGCTCTTGACCGTCTGGTTTATTGTCGGGATCGTCGGCCCGTTTGTATTTGAAGAACAGCCGCAAAGACCCGCGGTAAGAACAGATGCTATGGTTATAAAAAGCAGTATCTTTTTCAAATCAAAGCTCCTTTTTCATCTTGATACACTCAAAGCTTCCGCACCTTTCCACGTGATCGTCCAGATGCAGATAGCCGAGCTTGGTGTAGAATTCAACGACTTCAACTCTGCTGTCGATAATGATCTCGCTGTAACCGAGTTCTTTTGCCCATTTCTCTGCCTCTGTAACAACAAGAGTACCGAGTTTACGGTCCCTGTATTCCGGAAGGACCACAACACGGCCCAATGTTACAGCATTTTCCGCTATTTCATAGAATCTGCATGTGGCGACCGGGTAACCGTCATCCAAAAGGACTATGTATTTAGTGCCCTCGCAGTCGTGCTCGTCGAATTCATCCCTGAGCGATATGTGGTGCTGGCGGTTCATGCCCTCGATACGCACCGAGTAAGCACCCGCCCTCTGCCATTCTGCTTCCGCTCTCATTACTTCCATGGTGTTACTCTTCTCCGAAACGGTTGAACTTAACACACTCGTTAAAAGGTTTCTTCGAAGGAGCGTGGAAATCGTCTTCAGCTCTGCCTACGGGAAGAACACAGACAACATCGTAGCCTTCGGGCACGCCGAGGACTGAAGCTATCTTGTCGCAGATGCGGTCGTCATCAGTGATGTGGCCTTCATACCAGCAGCTCTGATATCCGAGCTCAACGATCGCCAGAAGCATATTCTCGATCGCCGCGGAATAATCCTGTATTGCAAAGCATCTGTCACGGTATGCATTGATCTTTCTTGAGAGAACAACGATAAAGGCAGGCGCGGTCTGTGCAACAGGCGGATCTATCACGGCCTTGACCGCGTCAAGCGTCGCAGGATCGTCAACCACGACCAGATCCGTTGTCTGCTTGTTGCATCCTGAAGGCGCATTGATGCCTGCATTTGCAATGATCATCAGATCTTTCCTCGGAACTGGTTCTGATGAGAACTTACCGCGGTAGCTGTGTCTGACAGATATCGTATCTATGGCGCTCTTTAGGCTCATAACATATACCTGGCAGGGATTTGCCGCATCCCAGTACTCCTCAAAAACCTCAAGCTCTTTAAAGCCCAGGCTCTTATAGAATTCATTTGTCCTGTCGTAATCCTCATACATACCCGAGCGGACAGTCTTGACCTGAATAAAAGAGTATCCCTTGGCTGCGGCATAGTCCTTGGCGGCAGCGAAAAGACTCCTGCCGACTCCGTGCCTGTGAAATTCCTTCTTCACGCCCATGACTGCAAGCTCCATGGTCTCTTTTCCAGTCTCTTTCAGGCAGAGAAAGCCAGCAAGAGCATCATTTTCGAAAGCCGCCCAGAAAGGCTGGTCAGCGGATTCCCTTATAAACTGTTCACGGCTCTCATCTACCTCGAACCATTCCTTCAAGGCCTCAAGCACCTCACGGGATATCCTTTTCTTCTCTTCTTTATCCTCAATAAACCTGATCATGTTTTCCTCTGTTTGCTTATGAATTAACTCAAAATCAGTTTAAGGTTTATTGTACCATTGTAAAGAACGGTTTCCGATATTACGTTATAATCGGGAAAACCAAACCGGATATGGAGTTATTTATGGCAGGCAACACACGAAAGACAATATCTTTAATGCTCGCTATTTCAATGTCAGCCACCGTCTTCGGCGGATGTAACATTGTTACAAAGCCTGTGGCGGACGCTTCTTCCGTCCCTGGCACTGAGATTTCCACAACAGAGGCTTCCACAACCATGAATACAGAAAAAACGGCAGAACCTTCAGCTTCTGAAAGCATCATATTAAAGACACCCGACGGCAAAACGGTCGTTGATACCACATATGTACGCACCATAGACGGCGTAAAGCCCGAGATGATGTATGCGGATTACTGGATCAAAGAGGGACACGACCAGGTCCTCATGACTCCGGAGCAGATTGAAGAGTTCAACAAAAACAACAAAGGTGTGATAAAGGCATCTGATAAGACGATCCTTCCCCACCCTGATGAATACGAAGACACATTGGACGGCAAGGTCTTGCGATCTTTCCTCAAGGATAACGAAAAGGCTGTTCCGAAAGATCCTTCAAAGTACTTCCTGAACGGCAAACCGACGACTGCGGAGTACTGGCAGGAATTGGCCGCTCTTTCAAATATCGACGGAGTTCCGGAGACGATAAACGTCAGATACGGTTTTACGACAAAAAGGATGACATTAAGGCAGTTCCCTACAGAAGACCGCGTTTTCGACAGCAAGTCTGACCGCTACTATGATTCCATCCTCTTCTCCGAATGTATGCCTTATATGCCTGTTGTGGTGCTTCATGAAAGCAAGGACGGAAATTATCTTTATGCGGTTTTCGACAGTTTTGCCGCATGGGTGAGAAAAGATGCCATTGCGTTCTGCAAAGACAAAGCAGACTGGCAGGCAAGACAAAAACCGGGTCAGTGGCTTGTCGTAACAGCCAGAGAGATCAGGCTTGGCAACGACCCTTACAGTTCAAAGACAAGCAATCTCGTACTACCCATGGGCACACGCATGGAGCTCGTCCCCGTAAGCAAAGCACCCCGGAGCATAAGCCAACGCACCACTTACGGTGATTATGTGGTCAAGGTTCCCACCAGAGGAAGTGACGGCAATATAAAGGATGAATACGTACTGATACCTGTTTCCGATGACGTTAATGTCGGATTCCTGCCTCTGACGCCCGCCAATATCGTAAGGCAGGCCATGAAGCTCCAGGGCGACAGATACGGCTGGGGCGGCGACCTTCAGGCAAATGACTGCACGGGCATTACAAGAGAGATCTACCGCTGCTTCGGTGTTCTTCTGACACGTACCGGTCAGTCAGGTTCAAAGGGCGTAGCTAAGACCGATATGAGCAAGATGAACGACAAGAAAAAGCTCGAAGTCATTGAAAAGCTTACTCCCGGCAGCCTTATCTCAATGCCCGGACACATGATGATCTATCTCGGAACGGTAAACGGAAAGCCATATGTTATAAGTGCCTGCGGCACATTTGTCGATCCTGCGCCCGGATCGACCGAAGCGAGACATCCCAACAGCGTGATAATCTGCAACCTCTACGTAAGGACCAGAGGTCTTAAGACGTGGCTTGCCATTTCAACGACCGCGCTCACAATAACGCCTGCAGCCGGCAAATAAGAATCTTTGACCTTAGGTATTATCCCGCTTTATCTTCCTCAAGATGGCTTTTTGCATCTTTGATAAAGCTTGCAATAATGAGGATCATGACGATTCCGATTGGGAATGCGGCAATGATCGATACGGTCTGAAGATTAGCCATCGTACCTTCCGAGAAGATAAGTGCGATAGGCAGCATGATGAGCAGGACTGCCCAGAACAGCTTCATCTTCTTGCTTGCGCTCTCATCGTTATCAATGTTCTTATAGCTGTAATTGGATGCAACCATTGTGATGCTGTCAAACGATGTTGCATAGAACGCAAACATAGCAAGAGCAAGGACTACCAGGAAGATCGCCGGGAAAGGAAGCTCGTGGATTATGTCGATGATCGTCTGATAGAGATCGTCTCCGTTGGCATGATACTGTGCAACAGCATCAAATCTCCCGTGAACTTTCATACCGAGGCCGAAATTTCCGAGAACGATAAATGAGATAAGCGTGCTCGCAGTACCAAAGACGTAAGATCCCATTATTACCTGCTTGATCGTTCTTCCGCGGCTTATCATTCCCATGAAGAAAGGAGCAGCGACACACCAGACCATCCAATAAGCCCAGTAGAAGATCGTCCAGTTCTGCGCAAAGCCCGCTTCCGTTCTCGTTGCATCAGTCCATGTGGATAATCCGATAAAATTCTGGACCATATTTCCGATTGAAGTTACACCTGTCTCAATTGAGAATCTTGCTTCTCCTCCGAAGAAGAACACATATGCAAGGATTATTCCGAAAAGGATCATGCATATCTTAGAAAGCATGTTGACGCCCTTAAGGCCGTTCATGACGGAGCATGTGTAGATGCCGCAGACAATAAGCAGGATGCAGATAGAAACATACTTGGATCCTGCTATACCGAACAGATCCGTAAGGACCATCGACAAGAGCGGAGTAGCAATGGAGAATGTTGTTGCAGTTCCCGCTATAAGCGCTATTACGGCAAGGATATCGATAACCTTACCTGCAACTCCGTCGGTATGCTTGCCGAGCAGAGGCCTGCAGGCTTCGGAGTACTTCTGTTTGTGACAGCCTCTGACGTGCAGCATGAAGCCGAATGCGGCCGCAAGAACGGCATAAAAGCTCCAAGGAATCAGACTCCAATGATATAAAGGGAAAGTCGCTGCCCATTCGTTGATATTCCCGAATCCCATTACATGAGGATCTTCATAGTAGTAGATCCATTCACAGAAAGAATAGAACAGGATGTCCGATGCCAGTCCGCATGTGAAGACCATTGCTCCCCATGCAAAGAAACCGTATTTCGGCTTTTCGCCCTTCTTGCCAATCGTGAGCTTGCCGATCTTGGAATACGAAAGCCAGAGTGATACGAGGAAGAAACCCAATCCGATCACGAGATAGTAAACGCCGCACTTATCACCGAGAAAACTCCTGATGACTTCAAGAGCATTGGTTGAATTCTCCGGCGCAAGTACAAAATATGCGCACAAAGCAAGAACACATCCGAACGGAACAAACGTTGTAAACGGATCGATCTTTCTCTTACTTACTTCCTTGGTCAATTCACTTGCCATACTGTCCCCTCACATATTCAAATACTTTGGATCTATAATTTTCAATTCTTCAAGGCTGTCTATCTCAACCATATCTCCGCTTTGCATAACCCTGATCCCGAGTTTGAAATCGTTGAAATGGATGAACATCGGAATATCGTCCCAATAGATATCCCTTCTTTCATTTTTCTCAAATTCAAGTTCAATGTATTTTTTGAGCTTTATCGCATCTTCACGGCACCATCTGGAAATGCTGTACAGCTGCCATCCTCTGTCACCGCCGTTTCTTGAACATGAAGTAACAACGCCGTTTTCAACACTCATTACCCATTCGTCCGTATATGACGTAACTTCCGTGGCGTTATATCCGGATATCTCAAACGAAGGAGATAATATATCTTTGTTGCGTACGATCTGATCCGCATCGGTAATGATCACATCAGTATCAAGAAGATGTCTCGCGTAGTAAAGCGAAGAAATATTATTGTACTTATCGTAATCGGGATTGTTGATGAACCTGACTGTCGGATATTTTGAGATCAAAGCTTTAAAGCTGTCAGCAAGATAACCGGTCACGATATTGATGTCTTCAATACCGTTCTCAAGAAGCGCATCTATAATGGTGTCTATCATCCGTTTGCCGTTGACTTCGATAAGCGGCTTGGGAGTCTGGAATGTAAGGGGCTGCATCCTTTTGCCTATGCCTGCAGCCATTATGATCGCACGTTTGACCTTATATCCGCTCATAACAACTCCATTGCGTATCTGTAGAACTCTTTCGCGTAACGGTACTGACGAATGTTGTAATCGCCAAACTCGACTCCGAGACTTCTTTTGTATTCGCACCAGTTAGACCACAAAAGGCCGCAGGAAGCTATATAACAATAGATCTTCCCCCTGGTCTTCGTATCGCATTTGCCGTCGAAATAGATATCGATAAGATGGTCACATCCGTTCTTATCAAACAGGCTGTATATACAGAACATAGCTATATCCACATGCGGATCCTGCATTCCTGAATATTCCCAGTCAGTAAGCTGCAAAAGATATTTCTTTGATCCTGCAGGCATATAGAAAAGAAAATTATCAGGTACTGCATCGATATGTGTTAAGCAGCATTTCTTACTGATATTTGCTATCACGCCTTGAAGCGACATAACTTTTGACTTTGTATCTGCATAATCGCGGAATACGGAGGGCATTCCGTTCCACAGGGATTCATAGAATTCAATTTGAGCGAAGATATCAAACTCATGATCGACCTTCAATTCCATCTCATGGAATTCTCTAAGCTTTTTCATGCATCTGGTAAGATCCAGCTCATCATTGCAGTCGCAGACTCTTACACCTTCAAGATATTTGGTGATCTTATAGCCGTTATCCGGATTGATATATATGGGATCATCGCATAAGCCCAGACCGCTGATGGTCTCATAGACTTCTTTTTCCTGCTTTCTGTTGATCAGGAGATCCGTGCCCTCTCCGGGTATTCTCATGATGTATTTTGACCCGCCCAGCGAGAACAGGAATGATCTGTTTGTCATTCCTTTTTTGAGAACAGATATGTCTTTTATATCTCTTTCTTCACAGCCGAAGACCTTGGAAATGGTCTTGATCGCATCATTTTTCAGATGATCAGATCCCGAATCTATCTCACGAAGCTGCTCGTAAGTATTGATCTCTCTTACATCATCATCAGAGACCAGGCGTGCGTTGATGAACATACGGTCATCATCGAACAAAGCCTCTTCCCAGAAGGACTCCTCATGACGTCCGTCAGAAAGGAGCTTTCTGATATTCGAAGATACTGTTTCCGCATCTTCTTTCAGAAGATATGAGATGCCTATCATCCGGTTGCCGGGATCATCCGCCGGGATCCTTACAAGTTCATTCTTTCTGTTGATCCTGACGGAAGACTTCTTATCCTGACAGTCTGATACCATATACCAGCTGTACAGTTCATCCCTGCTGAACGGATTGTTCCTGCTCCATATGTCGCATGGAACTATATAGCAATTAGAAAGCCTGTCAGAAGCAATGCTGACAGAATAGATATTGTTCCTGGATGCATAATACTCATTTGAGATCAGATTGATATTGAACTTGTCAACAAGATACTCAAAGGCTTCTTTCATGAATCCTGCAACAACCGAAATATCGGTAATACCTGCCTCATGCAGCTGCCTTATCTGGCGTTCGATCAGAACTTCGCCTTTTACATCAAGGAGTGCCTTCGGGGTTATCGTGTTGATCGGAACCATACGCATTCCGATACCTGCCGCGAGGATAACTGCCCTTTGAGGACTGCATTTTCTGATCAGAGACTTAGCTTTGGCAGTCGGAACGCATGTCTTGCCAATCAGCCCTTTTTCTTCAAGAAGCTTAAGTGATTTATTGACAAAGCCCAGCGAAAGGCCGCTTTTCTCGGCCAGCTCACGCTGGTTGGTATATCTCTCACGATTAAGGCTCAATAAGATATCCAAAGCCTGTTTCGAAATTTCACTGTCTTGATGATTGCTCTTGTTCATGAACACTCTCGTTTTGTATTTTTGTGAACACATATAAAATACAATTTCTCAACCCGTTTTGCAAATCGTTTGAACAGAGAGAAATGGTTAAGTTGAAGCAAAATAATAAAAGTAATAAAATAATAGTTGGGCCTTACGTTCGCCCTTTACCCGCATATCTGTTTGGAAAGAAGTTTTTTATGGATTATTTAATGGTTCTCTATATCGACCCCGGCACGGGCGGCATGCTCTTTACAATTCTTTTCGGCATCTTTGGTGTGGCTGTATTCTCCATACGCGCACTTATGCTGAAGCTCAAATACCGCGTAAGCGGCGGAAAGAGTGCCAAGCTCAACGACCAGAAGATCCCGATCGCGATATTCACCGACCACAAGAGATACTGGAATGTCTTTGAACCGCTCCTCGACGAGTTTGAGAAGAGAAAACAGAAGGTCACGTATCTTACGTGTTCCAAAGATGATCCTTTTTTCGACAAAAAATACGAATACATCACCGGTGAATTCATCGGTGAAGGCAACAAAGCTTTCTCAAAATTGAATCTGCTGAACGCATCAGTCGTTGTATCCTCAACACCGAGCCTCGACGTTTTCCAGTGGAAGCGTTCCAAGAATGTTGATTTCTATATTCATGTTCAGCACGGCGCAAATGACATCAGCATGTACCGTATGTTTGGCACCGACCATTTTGACGCCCTTCCGCTCTCTGGTGAATATCAGGTCGAAGAGATAAGGAAACTAGAGAAAATGCGCGGGATTCCCGAGCGTGAAGCTCCTTTATGCGGCATTCCCTACATGGATGCCATGAAGAAACGACTCGAAGAAGCCGGTCCTGTTCCCGAACATGACAAAACGGTCCTTATGGCACCTTCGTGGGGCAAGAGCGGAATACTTTCAAGATTCGGCGAGAAGCTGATAGATGCGCTTATCGACACGGGATACAGGATTATTGTAAGACCGCACCCGCAGTCTTATTCCTCAGAGAAGGAAATGCTCGATAATCTCATGTCTAAATACAACGGCAATCCGAAAGTCATCTGGAACAGAGATAACGACAACTTCGAAGTCTTAAGGCAGGCTGATATCCTGATCTCAGATTTCTCGGGAATCATATTCGATTTCACATTGGTATTCGACAAACCGCTTATCTATACGGATACAAAGTATGACATTTCACCTTACGATGCTTCGTGGATCGAAGAGACGCCATGGACATTTAAGACCCTTCCCGAACTAGGACTTGAACTTAACGAGGAAAATGTCGGCAACATAAAAGAACTTATCGATAAGTGCATTGAAGATCCGTCATTTGGCAAAGGCCGTGACAAGGCACGTTCGGAGACATGGGTACCCATGGGCAACGGAGCCGTTCTGACCGTTGACTTTATAATGCAAAAATATAATGAGGTCACGAAAAAGAAGTCTGAAGAAGCCGCTGCAAAAAACAAAGAAGCGAAGCCGTCAAAAAAGAAGTTAGCTTTGCCGGGTCCAAAAGCATAAGAATATGACCATTCTTTCAATCCTTTACACATTGATAATAACGCCTTTGGAACTTCTGTTTGAAGTCATATTCACCATTGCCGACAGGATAATCGGCAATGAGGGACTGTCTATTATTTTTCTGAGTCTTGCCGTTAATTTCCTGGTATTGCCTCTTTATAAAAGAGCTGATGAACTTCAGGCCGAGGAACGTGATATCCAGGTCAAGATGGCTCCGTGGATCAAGAAGATCAAAAAGACGTTTACCGGTGACGAACGTTTCTTCATGCTCCAGGAATATTACCGCATCAATCACTATAAGCCTGTGTATGCTCTTAAGAGCTCGATATCGGTAATGCTGCAGATCCCGTTCTTCATTGCCGCATATAACCTCTTATCGGGAATGCAGAGTCTTCAGGGAATGAGATTCGGATTCATATCCGATCTCGGAAAAGAAGACGCAATGTTCATGATAGGGAGCTTTCCTGTAAATGTCCTTCCGATACTCATGACACTCATCAATGTCATTTCGGGAATGATCTATACCAAAGGTCATCCGGTAAAGGAGAAGGTGCAGGTCTACGGTCTCGCCGCAGTCTTCCTTGTCCTTCTCTACCGCTCACCTTCGGGACTCGTATTCTACTGGCTTTTAAACAACGTATTCTCACTTGTTAAGAACATCTTCTACAAGCTCAAAGATCCGAAAAAAGCCCTCAGCATCGTTCTTGCCGTTGCAGGTGCTGCCGTTATCGTTTCTTCTGTCATCAGATCAGATCTTGATGCAAGACAGAAAGTCCTGCTGGTAACAGGCGGGATCTCGCTCGCACTTCCCCTTGTGCTTAGTTTTTCCAAGAAAAAAGAGAATAACAAGCCTGCAGTCAAAGCCGATAACATCGCCTTTTTCTCAGGCACCGTACTGATGGCACTCATTACAGGTCTTCTCATTCCTTCATCTGTCATCAGCGCTTCCACACTCGAATTTGTTGACAGCGTCCAGATCTCTAATCCGATACTCTATGTGGTCAACTCAATGCTTTTATCTTTTGGCAGCTGGGTATTGTGGGGCGGTGTTTTTTACTTTTTCATGAGCGGCAAGATCAAGAGATTATTCAGTAAGGCCATATGGATCATCTGCGGAATATCGGTTGTTGACTATATGTTTTTCGGCACAAAGCTGGGTACTATGTCTTCAACCCTTCAATATGACACCGCACCTTCATTCAGCTTTACGGAACAATTGATAAATCTCCTGGCTGTAGCCGCAGCCGGCGGAGTGCTTTGGTTTATATATTCCAAGAACGTAAAGATAACAAACATGATCACGGCTGTAGGTATAATGACGGTTCTGGGCGTAGGTCTCATCAACTCTTTGGGGATCATGGGAACATATTCAGGTTACTGGGATTTCTGGAGCAACTCCAAACCTGCAGTGGAAATGCCTTCTATCCCTCTCAGCAAGAACGGCAAAAACGTTCTCGTGCTTATGCTCGACCGTGCTTTGGGAACACAGGTTCCTTATATATTCAGCGAGAAACCGGAACTCAAAGATAAGTTCGATGGGTTTACATATTATCCGAACACGATGTCTTACGGACCATGTACGATAGTCGGCGCTCCGGCACTTTACGGCGGTTATGAATACACTCCGGAGAAGATGGCTGAACGAAGCTCTGAAACAATGGCACACAAACATGACGAAGCATTGAAGGTCATGCCTGTCCTTTTCAGAAACGCAGGTTACAAAGTTACCGTCTGCGATCCTCCTTATGCAGGTTATAAGTCTTTTCCTGACACCACCATTTACTCTGATTATCCGGATATCTCCTGCTACACTACTGTCGGCGCCTTAAACTATCTCGATTGGGATAACGACAGCAGCACTTCGGTTAATCCTTTAGAGCGCATCAAAGAATTGCGCAACCGCAACTTCTTCATGCTGGCTATAATGAAGACTTCACCTCTCGTACTTCAGGAAACCGTTTATAATGGCGGCGCATACAATGAGTCAGTCTCTTCATCGGGAGAATCTTCAGGGTTTTCGATCATACAGTCAAATGTAACGACTTCAAAGAGTACCGGATACAGCATCTTCTTCCTGAATGATTATGCTGTCCTGAAGAATCTCGGGAATCTTTCCGTCCTTAATGACAACGATCAGAATACGTTCTCGATGATAGCCTTCGATTCCACTCATTCTCCCTGCCTGCTTCAGACTCCGGACTATGTTCCTTCACCCAATGTCGATAACACTGCTTTTAACGCAAATAACGATTCACGTTATACGATAAACGGCAAAACGATGGGCATGAACACTGTAGATCAGATCACTCATTACCATGTCAATATCGCATCCTACATTCAATTGGGAGAATGGTTTGACTATATGCGTGCAAACGGAGTATATGACAATACCAGGATAATCCTTGTATCTGACCACGGAAAGGACCTTAACCAGTTCGGCATCAATTGCAACGGTCAGAATCTAGAATCCTTCATGCCGCTCCTGATGGTAAAAGACTTTAATGCAAAAGGTTTCAACGTAAAAGAAGATTTCATGACCAACGGCGATACACCGGTCCTTGCAACCGCCGGACTTATCAGCAACCCCGTAAATCCTTTTACGGGTAATCCTTTGACATCCGACGCAAAGAAAGGGTCTCAGACTGTTTTGTATACCGAAGAGTGGAATCCCAGCGATAAGTATATCTATAAATTCCCGCCGGGACCTCATTACACTTTCAACGGCAAGATGCCGTTCGATGCCAATGCATGGAAGTATCTCGGAGAGTGGTAAAACGTTATGTCATTCCTGTCAGCACTTTACACATTGATAATCTCACCTTTAGAGCTTCTTTTTGAAGTTATCTTTTCGGTTGCTGACAGGCTGATAGGCAACAGCGGGCTCGCGATCGTATTCTTAAGCATCGCGGTCAATTTCCTTGTTCTTCCGCTCTACAAGAGAGCAGATGAACTTCAGGCAGAGGAGAATGATATCCAGGCTAAGATGGCTCCTACCGTCAAGCATATCAAAAAGGAATTTACCGGTGATGAACGTTTCTTCATGCTTCAGGCATATTACCGTGTCAACAGCTACAAACCTGTATATGCGTTAAAGAGTTCCGCTTCACTGCTGCTGCAGATCCCGTTCTTCATTGCGGCATACAGGCTCCTTTCCGGTATGCAGAGTCTTCAGGGCACGCCGTTCGGTTTTATTTCTGATCTTGGAAAAGAAGATGCAACTTTCATGCTCGGCTCTTTCCCCGTGAACATTCTTCCCATACTCATGACCTTGATCAATGTAATAACGGGCATCATCTACACAAAAGGACATCCTCTGAAGTCCAAGATACAGGTGTACGGTCTTGCGGCAGCATTCCTCGTGCTGCTCTACCGTTCGCCTTCAGGACTCGTATTCTACTGGCTCTTAAACAACGTTTTCGCTTTCGTAAAGAACATTTTCTATAAGCTTAAAGATCCGAAGAAAGCTCTTAACATCGTTCTTGCAGCCTCCGGTGCCGCAGTTATTGTATCTGCTTTGATAAGCACTGCTCTTGATGCAAGACAGAAAGTGCTTCTGGTACTGGGCGGGATATTACTGATATTCCCTCTCGTAACGGGCTTGATCAGACGCGAAAACAGATCCGGAACGGTTACCGTAAACACCCCCGCTTTCATTGCAGGCACTGTCCTGATGGCATTGTTTACCGGTCTTTTCATTCCGGCTACCGTTATTGATTCTTCTGCGCAGGAATTCATTGATGTCATTAACCCTTCCAATCCGGTATTCTATGTCATTAACTCCATTCTTCTCGCATTTGGCAGCTGGGTATTGTGGGGCGGCGTTTTCTATTTCTTTATGAGCGACAAGTTCAAGGTTCTATTCAGCAAAGCCATTTGGGTCATATGCGGTATCTCACTGATCGATTATTCTTTTTTCGCAAAGAAGCTCGGGATCATGTCCTCGACCTTGCAGTACAATCTGACGCCGTCATTCAAGTTATCTGATCATCTGATCAATGCGGCGGTAATAATCGCCGTTGCCGTAATCTTCCTGCTCATCTATTCGAAGTTTACAAAGATAGTAAAACCGACGCTGATCATAGGCGCGGTCGCGATCTTTGTAACCGGTCTGCTTCCTGTTCTCGGTATATTCGGAACATATTCCTGGTATGAGAATCTGAGCAGGCCGTCTGCCGAGATGCCTTCGATCCCCTTAAGCAGAACAGGCAAAAACGTGATCGTTCTCATGCTCGACCGCGCAGTAGGAACGCAGGTCCCGTATATCTTTAACGAGAAGCCCGAACTAAAAGAAAAGTTCGACGGTTTCACATACTATCCGAACACAATCTCTTACGGTCCGCAGACCAATTTCGGAGCGCCTGCCCTTTACGGCGGTTACGATTACACTCCCGAAAGGATGAACGCAAGAGAAAATGAAAGCCTTGAAAGCAAGCATAATGAAGCACTGAAAGTCATGCCGGTTCTTTTCGGGAATGAAGGCTACAAAGTAACCATCTGCGATCCTTCCTACGCAGGATACAAATGGATCCCCGACCTTTCCATTTTCAATGATCATCCGGAATTCAAATGCTACATAACCAACGCCAGATTCAATTATTTTGAAGATGAGGGCAGCAGCTCGATCGAGATGTCAAACCGCGTAAACGAACTCAGAAACCGCAATTTCTTCATGTTCTCGCTTATGAAGATCTCCCCCGTCATGCTGCAGGAGACTATCTACAACGGCGGTCTCTATAATGAGGCAACAAGCAATAAAGGCAGTCTGTATGTTTCGTCGATCGTTCAGAAAAAGGATGGTATATCGTTAGGAACAGGCTATGACAAAGTCTTCCTCGAGTCCTACACTGTTCTTACAAAGCTCCCCAAGATCACACAGATCACAGACAGTAACGAAAACACATTCCTCATGATGGCCAACGAGACTACGCATTCACCATGTCTCTTGCAGGAACCCGGTTATACTCCGGCTCTTCATGTCGACAACACGGAATACGACAAGGATATGGTCTCACGTTATACATTAAACGGCGTAACGATGAAGATGACCAACGACCACCAGGTAGCTCACTATCACGTCAATGTCGCGGCTTACATGAGGCTTGGCGAATGGTTCGATTATCTGCGTGCAAACGGCGTTTACGACAACACAAGGATCATACTCGTATCTGACCACGGCAATGACCTTGAGCAGTTCGGGAAATACTGCAACAACACTGACCTCGAAAGCTTCATGCCGCTGCTGATGGTTAAGGATTTCGGTGCAAAGGGCTTTACCGTCAACGAGGATTTCATGACTAACGGCGACACACCGACCCTGGCTACTTCGGGCCTTATCAAAAACCCGGTAAATCCTTTTACGGGACATGCGATAGATTCACATGAGAAGCAAGGTCCGCAGACTGTTTTCTATTCAAGGATAATCGACGTTGAAGTAAACAACGGCAACAAGTTCATGCCCGGTGCCTGGTTCGTTATGGAAGGCAATCCGCATGATCCTTCAAACTGGAAATACCAGGGTGAATGGTAACTTCAAGATCTCCTGAGATCAGTTAACGAAATCCGGGTGGTCGCCCCTCGTATCAGCTACGTGGAAACCTATATGCTCGACTCTTCTTCTCATGCACTGATTGCATTCCGCGGCTTCTTCGCCGGTGCATATCTTGCCGTCGTAAAGCAGATACTTATCGCGCACCTTTACCGGTGACAGATTGGGCATCATGACATTGGCGCCCGCAAGTATACCTTTTTCCCTTCCTATAGCGTCTGCAGTGCCGAGAGCGGTCGTGGCAGGCAAAAGAACCTTGGGGAACAGTAACCTGAGGATAGAAAGCAATCTGAGCGTAATTTCAACACTTCCCTCAGGCTCGTCCCTGAACGGTGTGTCCTTATGCGGAATGAACGGGCCTATGCCGATCATGTGAGGCTGAAGTTCCTGCATGAAGAGGATATCCTCGTAGATGTTGTCAGTCGTCTGGAAAGGCGTTCCCACCATTATGCCGCAACCAACCTGGAAGCCAATCTCTTTGAGATTTCTCAAGCACTGCTTGCGTAAAGCTCCCGACATCGATTCAGGATGAAGCTTTGAATAGTGCTCTTCATTAGCAGTCTCGTGACGCAGAAGATATCTGTCGGCGCCTGCTTCGAAATACTTCCTGTAGCTGTCATAAGACTTCTCGCCGATCGAGAGCGTGACTGCGCACGAAGGATGGGCTGCCTTGATCTTTCTTACAAGGCTGCAGATCTTCTCATCCGTATAGAACGGGTCTTCACCGCCCTGCAAAACGAATGTCTTAAAACCCAGCTTCTCGCCTCTGTCGCAGCATGAGAGTATCTCTACTTCAGTAAGCCTGTATCTGTCGGCATTTGCATTGCCGCAGCGGATGCCGCAGTAGTAGCAGTTATTCCTGCAGTAGTTGGTGAATTCTATCAGACCGCGAAGATATACTTCCTTGTGGAATACCTGCTCGGCGACTTCTCTTGCCGCTTCAAAGAGGTATTCCCTGTTGTCTTCGCCGTCTTTTTCCAAAAGGTATGCAAACTGATCGCGTGTGATGCTCTTAGTTGCCTTAAGTGAATCTACGATGTTCTTAAACTCATTATCCATAAAGGTCTTATTCTACCTGATGTCTTACGTTCTTATACTCGTCGCCGTCCTTGTAATAAGGGCAGTCCTTGCTCCTGATCTGAGAAAGCCTTAAGAGCTCATCCTCATCAAGATCGAGGTCACATATGGCTTCGCCCGTGATCTCATCGAAATATACATATGCGCAAGTCTCGCAGTTAGTCATCAGTATCTTCTCCTTGTAACTCCTCCAGGAGTTCTTTGTTTCTTTCGAGGAGATTATATACCCCGTCTTCAGAAAGAACACCCCGTTTCAGATCTTTTGGCAGTTTTCCCTGCTCATCAAGCTCGAAATCCTTCTTCCAGCTTCTGCCGGTATAGTACTTTTCGAGCTTTCTTATCTCACTCTGAAACGCAAAGAAGTCTTCCGGGCATTCTTTTGCCCTGCCTATTATATCCAAAGCTTTATCGAAAATCTCCTCCATGCGGGAGATCCTCATCTCGGGTGTAATTCTTTTCCTGTTTACGTCCGTCATAAGACCTTCTTAAATTCGATCGTTATCGTGAGCATTCCGTCATTTAGAGTGGCCGAAATGCTGCCGCCCATCTTACCGGTTAACTCTTTTGCTATCGAAAGCCCCAGACCAGTAGAATCGCTGCCGTCATTAACGGTGTAATACTTATCGAACAGTTTGGAGACCTGAACCGCTGTAAGTCCGGGCGCATCGTTAGTAACAGTCACAACACCATCAGAAGTAAGCTTAACAGACAACGACGAGGCATATTTCGTGGCATTGCTGAACACATTATCAAATATGCGCATCAGCGTCTTACGGTTGCTGTTGACCGTAACCTTTTCAGACGGAAAATCAGTTTGAGGAACGATACCTTTCGATGTGAATTCTTTATAAAAAGAGATAAGGCTGTTCTCGATTATGCTCTGAAGATCAAGCTCCTCGGTCGACAGCTGGGAATCGTACTGCACATCTGAAGAAACGGAATACTTGAAGAGCTCTCCGGTCAGATCCTTAAGCTCAGAAGTCCTTTCCTTGATACGTTCTAAGTATTCTTTTCTCTTCGCCTCATCGTTCTCGCTTTCGAGCAGATCGACATACGAATTGATGGCGGTAAGCGGTGTCCTCAGGTCGTGTGAGATCGCGGTAACATTTTCCTTCATGCGCTTGTCGCCGTCTTTGAGGAATACGCGTTCCTCATGGAGCTCTTGGAGTGCTCCGTTCAGATCGTTTGCGAGCTTACGGGCATTCTTATCAGAGGTCGAAAGCTGAAATACAGAAGAATTCGTGCCATCCAAGTGATCCTTAACCTGATCGTCAATCTCGCCGAATGCGCGCTTGAGCAGAAGCACCTTAAAGATAAGGGCTGTTACGGTTACCGCTAAAGCGATACAGATACAGATCAGTATAAAAGGCAACATGCAAAGATTATATAATATTCCTACGTTTAACGGCAACGCATCCTGCTCCTGCCAGGATGATCAGATATACTGCTGATACTGCGATATACCTGTAAGCGACACCGTCTCTGAAGAGCGGATACTGTCCCCAGGTGATCAATTCCAGCGGTATCATTCCAATGTTCATCCTCCACAAGATCCTTGCGAGAGTAACTTTGGCATCACCGGAATAATCGGGATTAGGAGTGTCAGTCAAGAAATCAGAATATAAAGATCCATCAGCTTTGCGGACTGCATACATAGTGAATCCGTCACACGGGAAATACACTTCAAAGCCCAGATCGCTGTCTTTGATCTTATTAAAGAAAGCCTGGTACGCTGTTTTATTCACCTCATATTTCATATCAAATGCCGTACCAAAATCCATCGCATTGCCCAGCATTCCAAACACAACAACACAAGCTATTATGACAAGAAGAGCTTTAAAAGGGCGCTGTACAATAAAGACGGCTAAAACAGCAAGAGAACTGAAAACAATTCCTACCATGAATTCAGCAAGGAACAAAACGGCAAATGATGGGAAATAAATGATCGCATACAATCCGTTGATTTTTGTATATACCGCGATAACAAGAACACTTACTAGTGAAAACGCAAACAAAAACACCGCATTCATAATAAGTGATGACAGAAACACTTTACGCTTGTCTGCACCGGCCGATATCATATTGCGTATCGCGCCTTTTGAATACATCTCACCGAAATAGAGAACGTCATACAAAACAGTTATTATCAATACAAGGATCGCAGCAACAGCTGTTATCATGTCCACCATATACAAGTTCTTCATTGAATCCCTGTATAAGACATCTTTTCCGGGAATTGTGTGATAATAGACATCAGGGCCGAAATAATGCTTCCCGGCATTGAGAGCATCTTCTTTCTCATATTCGACTGTGACGTTCTCATCATATACAGACAGGACATGATTCTTCAGCTTCGATCCCGAAAAACCTATGATCAGCAGCGAGAAGATGATGCAGGCTCCTATTGCGATGTAGAAAAAGATATCGTGTGTCGCTCTGTATAGCATAGATCTGACAAGCTTAATCATGGTAACACCTCTCAATTGAAATTACGTTTGCTGACGATATAGCATCCGCCCGTCAGTATGAGCACAAGATACCCTGCGGAGAATACTGCGTATCTGGCAAACAATCCGTCACGGTACATCGGATAGATAAAAAATTGCTCAATCTCAAACGGAAGGTTCATGATGTTTGCGCGGTAGAAAACACGCGCAACACCGACTGCCGTATCGCCCGGATAGTACGGATTCGGCTTGTCTGACAGAAACTCAACAGTCTCATTGTCTGCGGGATAATAAACTCTTCCGACACGGAAATCATCAACGGGGAAATACCATTCACCTTCACCGGAGACCTTATATCCGCCCTCAACGAAGCTCTTGATCTGCTCGTTGTCAATCGAATAAGGTCTTGCAAAGACTGCATCATTTGCGGTCAGGCTGACAAGTGCCAAGGCTACGATCGCACCGCAGAATACGAATGAAACAATCGGAATCTGGTCAACAAAAAGTATTAGGATAAACAGCGAAGTAAGCGTTACTGTAACAAGAAATCCTGTAAGAACAGCTGCAATAAGAGCAGGCGCATAAAAAATCGGATAGAATCCGGCGATAAGGGTGCAGGCCGCAAGAACAGCAAAAACCAGGATATACATGAACAGGCACATAATTGCGTTCAAGATAACTGATACAAGAAAGACTGCTACTTTACTTGTATTAACAGTAACCATGTTGCGTATCGCACCGTCTGAGAACATCTCGCCGAAGAATACCATTACGAATAATGCATCAGCTGCAAATATGGTGAGCAGGACCATTGCCAGGAGTTCACTGACCGAGCCGCAATTGGCAATGGATACTTCGTACTCATTCGTCTTGCCTTGAAGAAAATCAAAAATGCCCATGTAGACATTCTGAGTAAACTTACTGACGATAAGCGGATCCTCTTCTTCAAACTTGGCAAATTCCGTCACGTCAGTCTCAGTCTCATGGTCATGGTGTGTATATGTTGCGTGATTTTTAAAGCATTCAGAGTATTTTCCGTTCGAACCGCCGAAAAACAAAGTTAACACTTCAAGCAATACGAGTGCCGCCACAATAATCCATACCAGCTTACTGCGAACCAAACGGTATGTCATTGGTTTAAATACGCGTGACATATCATCCCTCCAAAAGATTAATGAAATAGCCTTCAAGGCTCGTATCAGCGTAATTGAATTCGAGCAGCTCGCAGCCGGCCTCTTTCGACAATTCATTCATGACGGTCAATGTAATATCACCCCTGACAGTAAGAGTGTTATCGCCTTTAATCTCATATGCCAAACCTTTATCATCGAGCAGTCTGCAAAGAACAGTAGCATCAGATACTTTCGCATACACTGTCTTTCCCGATTCAACATGCAGTTCATCCGCACTGATCTGCTTGATGATCTTTCCATCATCGATGAACGCGAAATCAGTTGCCACCTTGGCGAGCTCATCTAGCAGATGGCTTGATATGATGAACGTCATTCCGCGCTCTTTGTTGAGCTTTAGGATAAGTTCCCTAATAACGACTATTCCCTGGGGATCTAATCCGTTGATAGGTTCGTCGAGGATAACAAGATCGGGAAAACCGCAGAGTGCGATCGCAAGACCTAATCGCTGGCGCATACCGAAAGAATAGGACATGACAGGCTTTTTGCCGGCTATCTCAAGACCTACAAGATTGATTATCTCAGGGATAGTCTCATAAGAAGTAAGACCAAGATTCATATACTGGATCTTCAGGTTCTCATATGCATTGAGAGTTCTGTAATAAGCGGGAGTATCGATGAGAGCTCCGATAACGGGGCAGGCGATCTTAAATGTTCCCTTATTCTGTTCCTGAAGACCCGATACGATCCTCATAAGTGTTGTCTTACCGGCACCGTTCTTGCCGATAAGTCCGAAGATGGAACCCTTGGGTACATTGATCGAAACATCTTTCAATGCTTCGTGCTTCTTATACTTCTTAGTGAGTGAATCTGTTGTAAGGATATATTCCATGGTTTTCCACCTCCATAGCTAGAGGATATACCATGGCATCTTTCAAAAACAGTTAAGAAACAGTTAACCTGAATCCTATGCCCCAGACCGATTCGATCTCGCCGCCAAAGCCCGCCTGTTTAAGCTTTCTGCGCAGGTTGCTCATATGCACTTTAAGAGAATCTTCAACCAGATCCGGAGTGAATTTTGTAGCTGCTTCAAGCAGTTCGGATTTGGATATTACCCTGTCACTGTTAACGAGCAGAACTTTTATTATCGCGTATTCAGTCGGCGTAAGTCTTACGGGTTTTCCGTCAACTGTTACACCGTGCGAAGCTTCGTCCATTGTGAGATTCGCAAATTCAAACGACTGCGTTTTCTTCTTGAATTTCAATGCAACTTCTATCCTTGCAAGAAGCTCTTTGTTGTCGAAAGGTTTGGTTATGTAATCAACGCAGCCAAGTGATAAAAGATCTACTTTATCGTCTACGCTGCTCCTCGCGCTTACAGCGATCACGGGTGTGCCGTCCGGAACGATCTTAAGCAGTTCTTCACCCTTCGTGTCAGGCAGCATGAGATCCATAAGGATTAGATCCGGAACCGTCTTTATCTTTGGTTCAGCCTCTTTTCCATTAAACGCGCATTCAACTTCATATCCGTTCTTCTTCAAAAGACCGGACACTATCTTATTAATATCTTTATCGTCTTCGATTATGAGAATGCGCGTCATGATCCACCTCAATGGTTTCATTATAGCAAAAGAAAAGGGCTGCTCCAAAAAAGCAGCCCCCATCCATAGATTTCTTATTTCTTCCCTGCCTTTTTGCCGAACCGGGCTTCGAAAACTCCATCCTTCAATTTAGTCTCAAGCACCAGCTTATGCTGCTCCAATATCCTTCCGGCAATGGCAATGCCGGTTCCCGGAGTGAAATTATCCTTATCAGTCTTGTTCCTGATCGTAACCGCTTTGCCGGAAATATCAACCTCTATCTTGGAATCTTTGCTCTTATATTTCGCTGCGTTATCCAGCAGACAATAGATCGCAGTATTGAAGTATTCCTTGTCCATCTTTATCTGCGTATCGCCCTTTATCTGAACATCTTCGCCGAGCTTTGACGCTACCTCGCCGATACATGAACGGACAGACTCTTTGGAGAGCTTCCTGTCAGATCTTTCAGCAGTCTTAAGGATCGATTCTATGTCCTTGTTCATCTCAGCGGTTTTCGCAAGGATCTGATCGGCATATCGGTCCTTATCGGCATCACTTGTAACGTCTTTCAGGTTCTCAGCATAACCTCCGAGGATCTGCAGAGGCGTCTTCATGTTGTGGGCCAGTGAATCGATGAGATTATTCTTAAAGATATTGTTTTCATATGCCTTCTTATACTGGCTGTAAGGCTTGATCGATACGAGCAGCGAAATTACAACTGCAGCCAGCGCGAGAAAAACAGCCATTACGATGTAGAACGGCCGGAAGAAATAATCCGCCTGAACATTTTTAATGATAAATTCAACAACATAGAGTTTTCCGTTGATCTTGTAGAAATCAATGGCTCCGCAGCCGTCCAAACTCAGCTCATTGACTCTATATCTATATCTTCCGTCTGTGCGCTTGTTTTCTGCAAACTCTTTAAACAAAGCTTCAAAGTTTTCATCTTTGTAATCTTCTTCTCTGAGCTCATATGCTTTTTGAAGCTCGCTCATGCTGTTTGCAAGAAACAGTCCGTTGTTAGATTTTAAGAATTCATCAGGACGAACGCGTACGGGAAATAAAAGCAGGTCTTTTTGAAAACCGCCACTGTCTATGTTAATATACCGGTCTGCTTTTGAAGCATCGGTAAAATCCCATTTCTTAGCATAGAAGGGAGCCTTATCCGTTTCATACGTCATACCAAATGACTCGACAACTTTTCCGAGGTGAAGCGTGTCTCCTTCCGCATAGAAGGTTTGAGCCACCGGACTGCGATACTGGGAATACCCGCTGTAATCAAGAGCCAAAGTGAAAAGCCTGTTTGATAAATACAGATCGGACTGGGCAGCAAGATCCCAACTGTTGACTACACTTGTATCAGCATAGTCTTTGAAAAGCCAGGCCTCGTCACATTTCTTATATTCGATCGTCCACTCGCTGTTACCGACGATTTCAGTTCTTTTGCCTTTTGCAAGAAGGTCCTTGTCGTTGGTAACATAATACCAGCGACGCATCTCGTCTTCCATCGGCAGACTTTTGTAATCACTCTCAGCTATTGTATTAAAGCTGCCGTCTTCTCTTACCTCTGCGAACCTGTAGTAATCTGCCGTGAAGAAATTCGTGAGAATACTGATAAAAACATCACCGGTTTTACCTTCAGCATAGTTTCTGACAAGACTCTCATATCTTTCACGGCGTCTGTTCCATCCGGAATCGATCGCGCTGTTGTAAGCATGCACTATAGTGCCTTGCGATATGCTAAACACGACTGCTGCAACAAGTAATCCTGCAACCAGTCTCGGCAATAGGAAACTGAAATAACTTTTTCTTTTCATTTGTAACTCCTCCCCTTAGTCGAACCTGTATCCTACTCCTATGAGAGTCTTGATGCGGGCTCCTTCTTTACCAAGTTTGTGGCGGAGGTTCTTCACGCGGTTATCTATTACGCGCTCGGTGATGTACATGTCATCGCCCCAGGCAACAGCCAGCAGAAGCTTTCTGGTTATGGCGGCACCCGGATGCTGCATCATGTACTTAAGGATCTGATACTCTTTGGGCGGCAGATCGACTATTTCTCCTGAGACGGTGACTTCAAACTTCACGGGATCAACAGTTATCTTTCCACTCTCAATGATCTTTCTTGATTCATGTTCAGTCGTTGTCCGTTCGAGCATTGCGAGCAGTTTGCTGTACAAGACCGCTATCGAAAAAGGCTTCACGATATAATCGTCAGCGCCTATCTCATAGCCGTAGAGGGCATCTTCCTCCCTCACTTTTCCCGTCAGGAATACGACCGGTATATCCGATTTCTTCCTGATGAGCTTGCAGAGTTCAAAGCCGTCAATTCCGGGCATCATGATGTCGAGTACGATAAGGTCGTAGGATCCGTTGAGGAACTTGGACAGGCCTATATTCCCATCCTCAGCAAAATCCAGCGCAATCTGATCGCGCCTTCCGAAATAATCCCCGATGACCTGCCTTATCTGGCTGTCATCTTCAACCAGCAACACCCTGTACATGAATCTCCTCCGTCAAGAGTATGTTACATGTACAGTGTATCGTTCATGTATCAATTTAACAAATTGAGTTTGGCTAGTGTGATCAGGTCTCTTTTTCTTTCTCGAAAGCTACAAGTCCGATCTTTGTCGGGTGATCAAGAAGTACAACATCCTTGCCCTTGGTCTTATGGAAAAGAAGCATCGCAGTGATAAGGATATCGCCTGCGCCGCCGATTATCTGGATCACACTGATCGCCAGCAGGATAAAACTGCCGACAAATATCGAGACAATTCCGAGCACTACTCCAAGTATCGTCATAGGCATCATGGAACCCAGGATATACATGGATTTGGTAAGAGGTGAAGTGCAGGTGCAGTAAGGCGTAAATGTCTCTTTCTGAAAACCGAATTCGATGTCCTTCTTGCCATTCTCTGCACCGATGGTCCAGAACCATCCGTGTATCTTTTCGTGAACTACGGTAAGAACGATCGAAGCGGCTAAGATCCCGCCGATCCCCGCGAAATACAGCACAGGATTCTCATCCAATACTTTATGGAAATCAAACATGCCGTTTCTTAATATGTATCCGGCAACGATGATGGCAACAAAAGGAAGTGTCAGTAAGATGCCGACGAAATTCGCCGTAAGTACCGATATCTGTATGTCCTTACGCTCATAGCCTTTTTCAAGGAGCTTCTTCTCCTTCTCATCAAAAGCTGCCTGACGCTTTATCTCAGCTTCTGTAAGCACGTGACCGTCACTGGTAGTTATCTTCTCTTTATTCTTCTTATCACCCATGATCAACCTCTTTCAGGCACAAACAGCGCCTTCAAATCAACCCGGACATTATAACACTAATCCAGGCTCAGAGTGATTCAATGAATGAAAGGAACTTATCCAGCGTCCTGCTCTCTTCTCGCGTAAACATGAAGAATCCGGCCGTATACCACGAGTGAGTGTTTCTTTTATCTTCAACTTCATATATCTCACACTTATTGCCTACCGTCTCTGCTTTCTGCGCAAATTCCTCAGCACACTCAAATTCGACAAGCCCGTCATGACGGCTCTGTATAAGGAGCATCGGCACGTGATTCTTCGTCATCAAAGACCACGGTTCACCCTGACGCCTGTCATAACCCTTTTCGAAAAGCATTCCGATAAGCATTGCGAGTGTCTTTGTCTGACTCTTTCTGAAGATATACGGTCCGCCGAATCCTACGTAGCCGATTACATTTGAAATATCCACTTTGTACTTATCCTGAACGTCTTTGCAATAGCACATTATAGAAGACAGATGAGCGCCTGCAGAAGGACCGGACAACACCGTTTTCGATATGTCTATCCCCTTATCTTTAAGATACTTCATGGCTGCATTATAAGCGTTGCAGACATCTTCCAGCTGCACAGGATATTTGTTTTTTGGAGATAACCTGTACCCTATCGAAATGAAACGGTATCCCGCTCTTGCCATTGTCTGTCCCACATAATCGAAGAACTTAGGATTGCCCGCGTTCCATCCTCCGCCGTGTACCCAGACTACTACCTTGTCACTGACAGATTTAGCGGGTTCATAGTAAAGGAAATACTGCTCCTTATCCTCACCATAAGAAACATATTCAGGCGTAAACTCCTTCTTTGTCTTGAAAAGAAGACGCCAATAGATCGGGTAGTAGCTTAAATTCTCTCTTATGTAATCGATCACGAAATGAACCCCTCTACTTCGGCAGCCCACTGCACGTTCTTGAAGCAGGCCAGCTCCGCATGATCAAGACCTTCAAAACATCTGATCTCAGTCTGCGGATTTGCTTTCTTCATGTTAACTGCGCACTTGCGCGCTTCCTGTTCGCTCCCTTTTGTTCCGTGCATGTAAAGTATGCGCATGTCATCGCGATATCCGCTGAAATCGAAATCCGAAAATACAGTGTCGATCATATTTACGATCGACTGATCTTCCATGTTGTCCGCGACATTCAGATAGAACGGTATCATCTTCTCGGGCAGGAAATCCCTCTTCGCACTCTCTAAGGTCTTCGGATCGCGTGCCTTGGACTTTTTGATTATCACTTTGTAATTTTTCTTGAATACAGTCTTTAACAAACCGTTGATATTAGTAAGCGGCGCTCCGTCAAGAACAAGATTCTCGATCCTTATGTCTTTGCTTTTCGCAGCCGTTGCAGCGATCCTTCCGCCCATCGAGAGACCTGCGAGAAGAAAGACTTCTCCGCCGAGTTCATTCTTTATATATTCCGTAATCTTCGCTGCTTCGTCATCAACTGATATGAACACGCTCTTCTCACTTTGTGTATGCCCGTCAAGTTCAGGTACTATTACATAGTACTTTTCTTTGAACTTTTCTATGGTATCCGTCCAGATCTGCCACGGGTTGAGCATTCCGTGCACGAGTATGATCGCTTTGTTTTCTTTATCTCCGAATGTGTGAAAAATCATATCAGACCTTACCTCCAAGCATTAGTATCACTGATCTTGCGAGTTGGTCGAACATGTCTTCGGGCTTGTACTTGCCTTCAACATGAGGGACCTTAAAGCATTCCGTAAGCACATAACCCGTCTGTACTCCGTGATATGTGACTATCATGAACTGCAGTATCTCATCGACTGAAGAAACTGGCTTAAGCTTATTCTTTTTGATTATATCAGTCAGAAATCTGCCCGTTGCTTCCGTAGCGTAAAGAAGCGGGCTCTGCTCGTCTTTGCCGAGCCTTTGCGCAATGTTCATCGCTCTTTCCGGATCTGCCATCGCCATCATGTCACTGTAGATGGAGACCTTAAGAAGATCCGTTCCCACTTCTTTCATTTGATCCGCGAGCATCCTGCAGATCGCACGGATAGTCTTCTCCCACTGCTCCGGCTTTGCTTTCTTCAGGATCGCGTCAAGCTTCTCATCTATCGTATTGTTTGCGTTGATCGTGATCACCAGGTCCTTTAAGACTTCATCCAAGTCCTTGTAGTACCTGTAGATAACACCGTGCGAAAAGCCGGTCTCTGCTATTATGTCTTTCATCTCAACAGAAGTTATTGGTTTTCTTACGCATACGCGGTAAGCCGCATCGATTATCTCTTTGCGCTTCTTTTCATAGTATTCTTCGCTTACTTTCGGCATACCGACCTCCGCTCATCACAAATAAATGACACGGTGTCATTTTAATTCCGAAAAGGATGGTTGTCAAGCAAATATTCTGCCTGAAAACAAAACGGGAAAGATCACGCGGATATCATTACCTGTTTCGCGCTCTGTTTGAATAAAAACAGAGCGTGATACAGAGAATTCTTTTAAAGATCATCACCAAAAGGTTGTCTTATACGCGGCATACGCCGTACCAGCTGGGCTTGCCATAAGAGGCAACGATTGCCAAAATAATAAGGACAGTGTCAGAGCAAAAGTCAACGAATGGGTGAAGGGACTTGGGTTTTAAGGAGGCATATACCATGAGCAAGAAAATAGTACAGACTGCGGGAAGATTTCAGCTTGGAGAATTTGCGCCTGACTTTGCGCACTTTAACGATGACATTCTCTTCGGTGAGAACTGGAATAACGAAGATATCGATCTTAAGACCAGGATCATCATAACAGTCGTTGCTTTGATGTCCCAGGGCATTACTGACAGTTCCATCAAATACCACCTCATGAACGCCAGGAAAAACGGTGTTTCACAAAAGGAAATGGCAGCTGTCATTACGCATACCGCGTTTTACGCAGGCTGGCCAAAAGCATGGGCAGTATTCAATCTGGCAAAAGAAGTATATAACGAAGACTGATCTTTAGATCTATATCATCAGCTCTCATTAACAAGCTTTCCCGTCATGTGTTCCGGGATAAGCTCCAGGCACTGCGCTCTCGGGAGAGCAAATTCAACTTCATGTCTGATGTATTCTTCGTCATTGGTGAACTTACGGCACAGGTTTGTTCCTATCTTCGTTATCAGCTCGGGATCAGTTACAAACCTGATCCTGCCGAAAACAACCACTGAGGTTATATTGAGAGCCCATTCGCCTTCCTTCCGGAAACCCTCGTCCATAACGCAGAAGCTCACCTTATCGCATTTGCTTATCGCATCGATCTTGTGGCCTTCTTTCGCACCGTGAAAATACAGTCTTCCGTTCTCTTCGCAATACCAGTGATCAAGAGGGATACCGTACGGATAACCGTCATCTCCGATCATCGAAAGAACGCCGCGCGGCTGCTCTTTCAATACTCGGATACACTCCTCTTCACTTACCTGCTGCTTAAACCGTCTCATCTTTCTGAACATAAGTTGATCCATCCTCCCTGCCGCAAGATCAGTCAGGCTGCTGACCGTCATGTGCTTTCCATGCGCACTCAGTCACATTAAGATCAGTAAACACAGCCGTAAAGCTTGAATCTTCCGGACTGCAGGCGTAGATACCGAATCTTATCTTACCAGCGCCTTCCCACATATGGCAGACTCTCATCTGCGAAAAAGACATGCCGTCATAAGAACACTCTATGCAGTAATCGTCTTCCCTGCGGCTCAGTCTGTACCACATCGACTTTACGTCAGAAGGAATCGCGGTAGTTGCCCAATCGGAATACCCGTAATTGGTAACGACAGAACCTAAATGCTGAAATGTCTCATTCTCGTATTCAACCGATGCCTTGAGCCAATTATCCGAATCAAGATACATGACGATGCCGCACTGATCGAAGCGGTGATTGCTGTCTGCAAAATCAGTTTTTACAACAAAAGAGAAGAACTTTTCATCCGTCTCATACTGCAAGGCAGGAGCATTGTCATTGCGGAAATGATAGTAGGTCCTCTGCCACAGGTCGGTATGAGGTTCGGTCTTTATCTCTATGAGGTCTTCTTTAAGAACGTATTCCGACGGTTCTCTTGTCCACTTCATTTCCTTTATGTCCATGATCGTTCTCCCTGTCTGCCGGCTTTTGTCCGGTCATTTCACATCAATGTTATCACAAGAAGTCAGATAACCGTCGGACCTTTCCTGTACCTTCCGAAAAACACACCGTCATCAATAAACTTGTCGGCATCGGAAACCCACATCGGGAACTCGCCCGTGTTGACTGCGACCTGACCGTTGAGCATACCCGTATGGAAAGACAGATGCCTAAACTGGCGAAGTACAAGTTCCATTCTCGTGAACCTGCAATTATCGGGACACTCGTAAAGCATTTCATCCGTCAGAGTATCAAGATAATCCAAAGTCTTCTTTTCGACCGCATCCAGATATTCAAGGAGCTGTTCATCCGAAAGCACAACTGAAGTCGGATTATCGGGATTGTCCATTCCTTCTTCGTGAAAAGACGGTTCCTCGTAAACGTTCGGATTGATGAACCATTTATCTGCCGAATGCAGCGCGTGATAAGCCCATCTCCAGCACGGCGCGCCGCAGCACAGAGCATCTCTGTCGTACGCTTTGATTGATGTCCTGATATTCAGAAAATTCGGGACAACAGTTCTCTTGATTATCTTTACCAGATCATTCATTTTATATTCTCCTTTAAGAACCCGTGAAATCGTATTTTCTTACGCCGAGCATCCAGAATCTGTAGCTTAAATATACGAACAGTATGCCATATAAAGGCGATATCCATGACAGGATCGGAACGTTAGAAGGCTCCAGTATCACAAGGCTCGGATAGTACGCGATGAAGGCGATCGGGATGATGAACGTAAAGATTATCTTGAAGATCCCTTCAAAGATCGATGAAGGATATTTCGAGAAATCCTTGAAGCGGAACATGATGACCATTACGTATCCCGAGCCCTTTATCCAGAAGCATGTCGCGGCCGCGAAATTCATGAGCGCGATCATGAAGAGCGATGCGGTCAGAAGGAACACCAGAAGCTTTAAGATAACCAAAGGTGTTACCGGAATTCCAATCTTTATCCACGCAAAGACAATTGTACCGATTCCGAAAGCCAGCTGTCCCAATCCCTTTACGTCAAACACCTCAGATATGAAGTAGAAAAACACGTTAACGGGTCTGAAACAGTACTTTATGAAATCACCGCTCTGCACCATGAAGCGCAGGTTCCAGTTATTATCGAAGAAGCACTGAACGGGTGTCAGCGCAACGAGCGAAAAGCCGTACAGGAACAGCATGTGATAATAGTCCCATCCGTTGATCGTCGGGAAGTTATGGAACAGGATCATGAAGGTGACGAAGCCCGCCAGATTGGTCATTATCATTCCGAAAGTCGAAATGATAAAGTCTGCCCTGTAGCTCATCTTGCTCTTGAGATCCTGTATCAGTATCTTCCTGTAGATACGCGCATAGAATGCCAATCCTCTTTTATGCATGTCAGCCTCCGTTCACGGTTACTTTCTTAACCGCACTGTTCCAGAATAAATTGCCCGCCAGAGTCAGCACCGCAAGCCATACGATCTGCATTGCGAAAAGGCTCAAGAGCCCCTGCCATGTGTCTGATCCGTTCTTTTCAAGAAGGATCGAAAGCGGTATGTCGTAGACCGCTCTGAACGGAAGATACTGCACCACCATCCTCGCCTTCTCCGGAAAGAATGCGAGCGGGATAGATGCTCCGGAAAGGAGCAGTACTATAGTCTCTTTTACGATGTTTACGCCCCATGTGGATTCAGTATAAAAACAGATCGGCGCGACCAGCATCTCCAGGTTGTAGTTGATCATCAGTGCAAGTACCGTGGCGATCAGGAACCATACAAGGTTTAATCCCATCGGAATTGCGCCCTTGGTAACTATCATTACGACTATGAATGTCGGAATGAACGTCAGCACGAACTGGACGATGTGATTGCCTGTGTAGCTCCAGAATGTATACTTCCTGAACCGCATGGGCTTGAGGAGATCAAGCACGATCTTGCCGGACTGGATCGATCTGCTCATATCCCACACAACGAACATCTCAAGGAAGTTGAAAAGTGCCGTGGCCAGGATCAGATAGATCATCGTATCGGTGAACGTCATCCCGTTTACGACAGCTGTTCCGGACGAATCATAGATCGCCTTCCAGAGGTAGTAAACAAGGACCAGATAGATCAGGTTCGCAAAAAGCGTAACGAAGATGCCGAGCCTGAAATGGAGCGATTCCATTATGCCGGCTCTCGTTATCGCAAGCAGTCTTTTCGGATTCATTTTGCGCTCCCTTCGTAGATCTTCTTGATGACTTCTTCCGTAGAGATCTCATCGATCTTTACGTCCTTTATCTTCTTTTCTTTCTGCTTTTCCATGATGACGTCCATGACATCGGTCGTCTTCTCATCGATCAGGTATTCTTCCCATGTATCGTCAGAGAGCTTGAGCTTCAATGTTCTGTACGAACCGAAATAGTTCTTCAGATGCTCTATGTCGTTATCGTAGATCTTCGTACCCTTATCGATGATGACGATCCTCTTGCAGAGCGCGTCAACGTCTCCCATGTCGTGTGTGGTAAGTATAACGGTCGTATTCTTCTCTTTATTAAGACCGAGGATAAGTTCCCTTATCTTTGCTTTCATTGACACGTCAAGACCTATCGTGGGCTCGTCCAGGAAAACTATCGCGGGATTATGAAGGAATGCCGCCAGGATATCGCTCAAGGTCCTCTGGCCAAGAGACATCTCTCTTACGGGCTTATGCAGGATCGGCTCGATATCGACTAATGAACGGTAGAGCTCGATCATGCCTTCGTAATCCTTTTCGGGAACCATATAAAGGTCTCTTAAGAGCTTGAAGGATTCGATCAGCGGAAGCGACCACCAAAGCTGGCTTCTCTGGCCGAAAACGACTCCGATGTTCTCGCAGTTCTCTGTCCTGTTCTTGTATGGCACCTTGCCGTTTACGAGAAGCTCGCCGCTCGTGGGCTCTAGTACGCCGGTCATCATCTTGATGGTTGTCGACTTGCCTGCTCCGTTAGGTCCCAGATATCCGATTATCTCGCCCCTGTTAACAGTAAGGGTTACATCCTTGACTGCGGATACGGTCTTGTAGTCTCTCGAAAACAGGTCCTTAATGCTGCCTTTAAGTCCTTCATGGCGGTTTAATACCTTGAAATCTTTACAGACATTCTTCATTACTACTGCTTCATTGCCTGAATACTCACTCATGTCATTTTCCCTCTTTCTTTTCTGTTCGATTGCAAGTATATTGTAAGTATCTGCACGATAACAGACGAATACTGCCCGATTTTTATAACTATCTTCCACGCGTTTGGAATATTGTTATACTTTTCGGAGTTTTGGAGAAAAATAGTTATGAAAAGAGAAGTCATGGGCCTCATTGTCAAACGTGATGACGGCTCCGAGATTGTTAACTACGATGATCCCAACTTTCCTTCCTATATATATGACGGTTGGATTGCGCCTAAAATGACCTGGGAAGGCGTTCCGCACTTTCATGAAGACATAGAGATAATGACCATCAAGGAAGGCCGTCAGATGTATGTCGTCAACGGCAAGAACATCCTTTTGAACAAGGGTGATACGATAGTGGTCAATTCAAATCAGATCCACTATAACGTCTGTGTTGACGGAGAGACCGCAAAGTATGTCATCGCAGTCATCAATCCTAGGATACTTTCCAACTCGGTAGCCGTTGAAATGCAGGCCATAAGGCCCATTACTGATAACCCTGAGCTTTCTTACCTGAGATTCCGTTCCATTAACGAGAATACCGAAGAGATGCGGAAACTGGTACTCGGGCTCCCTGCGGTAAGACACGATCCTTTCGCCGTGACAATGCGGTTCTACCAGATATGGGACATCATAAGAAGACAGGCGGAATCCTACGGCATAACCGAAGAGACCGTATCAGACCCGGGAATGCAGTCTTTCAAATCAATGATGCACTACATCTCGAACAACTATCAGAATCAGATAACATTAAGCGACATTGCAGCAAGCGGCAATATCAGCAAGTCGCTTTGCAACACGTTATTCCATCAGTATGTAGGCGAATCACCGATCAATTATCTTATGCATCTTAGGTCACGAAAAGTCGCGGAGCTCTTAAGAGCAGGCAAGATGCCGATGACTGAGATCGCTTCGCAGACAGGCTTCCGCGGAGTCAGCTACATGGCCGAGACATTCAGGAAATTTTTCGAGAGTTCTCCCCGCGAATACAGGAAAAAGTGGGAGTCGGTCTGATCAGCGCTGTACTCTTCCAGAGCCGTCGCCTTTTGCGAGCTTCAAGACTTCATCGACAGTCACTCTGTTGAAGTCTCCGTCGATCGTATGCTTGAGGCAGCTTGCGGCAACCGCGAATTCAAGGGCTTCCTTGTCGTCACCCAATACATTGAGTCCGTAGATAAGACCTCCTGCGAACGAATCTCCTCCGCCCACACGGTCGACGATGTCATACATCTCATACTTGCGGCTTACGATGAAATCCGTTCCGTTATTGAGAGCGGCCGCCCAGAAATTGATGTCAGCACTCTTGCTCTCTCTTAACGTGATGGCGACTTTCTTAACATTCGGATACTTCTCAAGAAGGCTGTTGCTGAGCTTTCTGTAATCCTCGTTATCGAGCTTGCCGCCTTCAACGTTGCTCTTGCATTCAAGTCCTAAAGACTTCTGGCAGTCCTCTTCATTTGCGATGATGACATCCGCATATTCCGTCATGACACTCATGACTTCTTTTGCATCCACTCCGTATTTCCAGAGATTCTTACGGTAATTGAGATCTATCGAGACGGTTATTCCGCGCTTCTTTGCTTCCTTTACTGATGCTATCGAAGCATCCTTTGTCTGCTCCGAAATAGCGGGTGTAATGCCCGAGATATGGAGCCATGTAACATTGTTATAGATGCTGTCCCAGTCATATTTTTCGGGATCGAACATCGAGATCGCAGAATATGCCCTGTCATAGATGACCTTGCTCGCACGCTGGTTGGCACCCGTCTCAAGATAGTAGATACCCATCCTTCCGTCAGTCCTGATTATCTTATCCGTTCCGACATTGAATCTTTTGAGTTCGCCTATTGCTGCATCGCCGATCGAGTTCGATGGGATTACTGACAGGAACTCGGCATCAAGGCCGTAATTTGCAAGAGAGACAGCAACATTTGCCTCACCGCCTCCGAATGTCGCCTCGAGCGAAGGAGACTGCATAAGGCGCTCCCTTCCCGGACTCTTAAGTCTTAACATCAATTCTCCGAAAGTAAGGAACTTGCTCATGCTCTTGTCTCCTTGATTATCTTTACGGCATTAGCAGCTAATGCGGTTATCTTATCCCAGTCGTGGTCTAACACGTCGTCTTTTTTGCAGACCCAGCTTCCGCCAACCGCACATACCGATCTATTACCGATGAAATCAGCAAGGTTGGCTTCTGACACGCCGCCCGTAGGAAGGAACTTAACCTGTCCGAAAGGAGCTGACAATGCTTTAATCGCTTTGATCCCGCCATATACATCTGCAGGGAAAAACTTGACGGTCTTAAGTCCCAGGCTTATAGCTTTCATTATCTCAGTCGGTGTAACTGCGCCGGGGATCACCGGAATGTCATTTTCGATTGCCCATCTGACAGTCTCTTCATCTATTCCGGGAGATACGATGAACTTTGCGCCGCACTCAACGGCGGTCTTCGCCTGTTCTACTTTCAGAACCGTTCCCGCGCCTACGATGACTTCAGGAACCTCTTTACTGATGACAGAAATGCACTCAGCCGCGCACTCCGTTCTGAACGTTATCTCCATGAAACAGATGCCGCCCTTGAGCAGCGCTCTTGCAAGCGGGACCGCATCTTCCACGTTGTTCAGGACTACCACCGGGACTATTCCCGCTTCAAAAACTTTCTCAGAAAAAGACATGTGAAACACCTCGAATTTGTTAACTTGTATTCTAGCATATTTTTAGTTGCGGCGACAGCGAAAATTAGTTAATCTATATCCGTCAGATACTTTTAGAGGTGGACTATGAAAAGCTTTATTTGTGACGATTTTCTTCTTGAAAACAACACCGCGAAAGAACTCTATAACTCATTTGCAAAAGATCTTCCGATCGTTGACTATCACTGCCACATCGAATCAAAAGAGATCGCGGAAGATAAGCATTCCAAGAACCTGACCGAACTCTGGCTCAGCGGCGATCACTATAAGTGGCGTCTTATGAGAGCATGCGGAATTGATGAAAGATTTATCACCGGTGATGCATCAGACAAAGAGAAATTCATGATGTGGGCCAAGGCAGTTGAATCCGCATTCGGTAATCCTCTCTACCACTGGACAAATCTCGAGCTTGCAAGATACTTCGGTATCGATGAACCTCTTACCGTTGAAAACGCGGAAGAGATATGGAATAAAACAAATGAGATCCTCGCATCAGGAAAGCTCTCTGCAAGGAGCATCATGCTATCTTCAAATGTCGAGGCAATATGCACGACCGATGATCCTTGTGATTCACTTATCTATCATGAACAGATCAGAGAGTCCGGATTCGGTCCCAAGGTCTTACCGGCATTCAGACCTGACAACATAGTAGACATCGAGAAGGACAGCTTTAACTCTTACGTTGAAAAGCTCGAAGCTGTATCAGGCATCAGGATCGACTCGATTGCTTCACTTAAAAAAGCACTTATTTCAAGGCTTGATCATTTCGCTTCACACGGCTGCGTCATTGCCGATCACGGAACCGAATACATCAGATATTCAAAGGATGTTAAGATCTCTTCCGATGAGGTTTTCAAAAAGAAGACCATATCAAAGGATGCATCTTTAACTGCTGAAGAGATCACTGCTTACAAAACAGATCTTATGCTGTTTTTCGCGCGTGAATACGCTAAGCGTAAATGGACTATGCAGCTTCATTTCGGATGCAAGAGAAACGTTAATTCGGTCATGTTAAGCAAGGCAGGGATCAACTGCGGATGTGACACGATCACAGGTGCAAATGATTTCCTGAATCCTCTTTCAGGATTCATGGATCAGTTAAACAGCGAAGGTCTTTTGCCGCGCATGATAATCTATTCTCTGAACCCCACTGACAACACAGTGATCGATACCCTCTGCGGATGCTTTAACGACGGCAGCATACCCGGCAAGATCCAGCACGGTGCGGCATGGTGGTTCAATGACAACCTGGTTGGAATAGAAGATCACTTAAGGTCACTTTGCGCACAGAGTCTTCTTCCCTGCTTTGTCGGAATGCTTACTGATTCAAGGTGCTTCCTGTCCTACACAAGGCATGAATACTTCAGAAGGATCTTCTGCAATTTCCTGGGCACTGAGATCGAGCGCGGAAGATTCCCTTACGACAAGCGTATCCTCAAGGATCTTATTGAGCGTGTATGTTATAAGAACTCAAGTGATCTGTTATTTGGAAACTAACTTATCTGTTGTTGGATAAATAGAAAGCTCTCATGAATCCTTTTTCATGAGAGTTTTTTATATGCAAAAATGCCGCCCCGGGCGGGACGGCATTTCTTTGCTATAAAAGTTTAGGGGAAAACCTTATTACTTCTTGTAGAGTTCAGCGTAGAGATCTTCAAGACCCTTCTGGTTGAGACCTTCGCAGGACTTCTTGTACTCGTCCCACTGCTTCTCGATATCAGCCTGACCTGTAACGAACTTGAGCGTCCAAGCATTTACGTTACTGATCAAAGGTGTAGCGATGTTGTTGATCTGCTCATTCTGATCAGGTGTAGGGAAGATTGCCGGAGGCAGAGGGAGTCCTGTTCTGTCAGAAAGATCACGGTTGATGTAATCCTGAACGGGAGGAATGAGGTTGTCAGACATCTCTGCAACTGTTCCGCCATACCAGAAGTTACCGCCTGCATAACCCCACTTAAGTCTGATGTCTGTCAGAGTCTTTTCAGCGTTGTTTCCGTAACCGAGACCTGAGCAGCAGAAGCCTTCCTTAAGTGTCTTTCTGCCATCAGCGTCCTCTGTATAGTGAACGTCCTTAATGCCCCACTTTGTGAGATCGTATGCTTCGTGAGAATAGAAGAGCCAGTCAACGAATCTGAGCATCTGGATGAAGTCCTTTTCTCCGAGTTCGTCGAGTGCCTTCTTGGAGATCATGACACCGTTCTCAAGTCTTGCAGGGTCAACAGAAGAATAGTTGTTAACGCCTACAGGGATCGTGATTACATAGTTCTCATACTTGCCTGCGCCAAGCTGCTTTGTCATGTTCTCTTCGTAGTTGGCATACTGGCCCTGGTTGATGGACATGATAGCTGTCTTGCCGTTGTAGTACTTAGCTGTTGCAGTAGCATCGTCCTGTGTAAATGTCTCGGGATCGAGGAGGCCTTCCTTGATGAAGCTGTTAGCTACCGTGAGGAATTCCTTGTATCCGTCTGTTGTAGGTGAGAACAAGAACTTGTCCTGATCCTTGTTGTATCTCATGCCGTTGCCGATATTCCATCCGGCATTGCAATCATATGTAGCTGCCATAACGCCTAAGAGGTTACCGCCACTGTTCTTACCTGATTCATTTCCGCACCAGAGATCGGACCAGATGTAATCCTTCTCTTTGCACATCTTCTGGGAGACCATGTAAGCCTTTACCTTCTTGAGAGCTTCACGGAAATCTGCCCATGTCCATGTCTTCTGAAGTGCAACAACGTCAACGCCTGCTGCATCCCAGATATCCTTTCTGATAACGAAAGAATAGTTGATGAGGTTCTTTTCCTTCATACCGGGAAGCTTATAGTACTTACCGTTGGATCTTGTGATGGTCTGGATGTCCTTTGAAAGATCGTACTTGTTGTAGAAATCCGTGTAGTAAGGCATGTACTTTACATAGTCGGAAATAGGTACGATAGCGCCGCCGTCAACGAACTTGGAATCATCGTAGATCTTAGGGATGATGTAAGCAGCGTTGCCTGCCTGGATATCGAGTGTGATCTGATCCATGTAGTCGTTGCTGTCGTAAGACTTGAGGTCAAGAGTAACGTTTGTTCTCTTCTCGATTTCCTTGAAAACACCCTCTGTCTTCCATGTCTCAACGTAGGGATACCAAGATGCATCACTGAAGAACATGGTGTAGGTGACGGGCTTCTCAGCCTTGAATGTTTTTCCAAGACCGAACTCGTAAGGCACCTTTTCTTCAGTCTCACTTGTCTCGATCTGGCTCGGAAGAGTCGTGATCTCTGAAGTCTGTGCTGCACCGCCGTTACATGCTGCCAGGCCGGAAAGCATAGTGATAGCAAGACCGACAGATGCAACTTTTTTAGTAAGTTTTGTTGTCTTCATAATTGCTTCCTTTCTTTTCTTTTATATTGCTCTGGGCTTAACCCATTTAGCACAAGATCACTCTTTTACGCCGCCGAGCATCATGCCCTGAACGTAGTATTTTTGAATTGCCGGATAAATGCAGATGATAGGCAGAACAGTAAGCACCATTGCGCATGATTTTATGTTTGCGGTCATGGACTGTGCATCAGGCTCCGATGAACCCGCGCCTCTTATGATGGTCTGCAGGAAGTATGCTACCGGCCACTTTGTCTTATCCTGGAGATAGAGCTTTGCATTGAACCAGTTGTTCCAGTACATGACTGCATAGAACAGTGTCATCGTTGCAATGATTGGTGTTGAAAGAGGCCTTGCGATAAACCAGAAGACTCCCCACTTGTTGAGTCCGTCGATCTCGCCTGCTTCTTCAAGATCTTTGGGGATGCTCATGAAGAACGATCTCATGAGGATTACGTAATATGTGCTGATGAGCATCGGGAGGATAAAACCCCACATGGAGTTCTTAAGTCCGAGCTTGAGCATGAGGACGTAGTTTGCCATCAGTCCGCCGCCGAAATACATCGTGAAGATGATGAAAGGCGAAAGGATCTTGTTGATCCGCAGATTCGGCTTTGAAAGCGGATATGCAAGGATCGATGAGAAGAACAGCGAAAGTACCGTTCCTATTACCGTATAGATAATCGTATTAAGGTAGTATCTTAAGAACTCGTAATCGTTGCGCGTGAGAACATAAGCATATGTATCTACGTTAAAACCCTTGGGAACAAGTCCGGTGTATCCTTCGATGATAGCCTGTGTGGATGTAAACGACTGTGATACCAGATAAAGGAACGGATAGAGCGTCGCTACTGCAACAAGTATCATGATGATAGTATTGAAGACTGTAAATACTCTGTATCCGGTTGATTCCTTGATCTTATTCTTAGGATTATGGATATGTATCTCATCCAATCTGAGTTCTGTCTTATTGTTATCGCTCATATCCAATCTCCTTACCAAAGACTCGTGTTCGCGACTTTACGTGAAACGAAGTTTGCAATAGTCAGAAGGATAAGATTTATGACGCCTTCGAACATGCCGACTGCCGTAGCAAAGTTGATGCTTCCTGATTCGATACCCATTCTGAAAACGTAAGTGGAAACGATATCACTTGTCTCATATGTAAGAGGGCTATAGAGAAGGTAAACTTTCTCGAAAGCTCCGCCTGAACCTACAAGACCACCGATATCAAGGATAAGGAGCGTTGCGATCGTAGGTAAGATACAAGGTATTGTAACGTGAAGTACCTGCTGGAAATGATTTGCGCCGTCAACAGTCGCAGCTTCATAAAGCGAAGGATTGATACCTGACATAGCAGCCAGATAAAGGATAGTTCCCCAGCCTAAGCTCTGCCATACACCTGATGCTACGAAAATAGTTCTGAACCATTCTGCAAGAGATATGAAGCTTATCTTCTCTCCGCCGAGCTTTGCAATAACATCATTGATAGGACCGCTCGTCGAGAGGAGTTCCTTGATCATGCCGCAGACGATGACCATGGAGATAAAGTGAGGAAGATAAGAAACAGTCTGAACGAATTTTTTCCAGTGAAGATTTCTTATCTCATTTAATAACAATGCAAAGATCAGAGTTAACGGGAATCTGAAAAGGAGATAAAGTCCGTTAAGGATAAGAGTATTAGAAAAGGCCTGCCAGAACGGCTTGCCGGTAATGAACTGCTTGAAATATTTTAATGTGAGGGGACCTTCACCGAAGATGTTGCCGCCAGATGTGTACTTCCTGAATGCAAGGATATTTCCGAACATAGGAATATAACGGAAGATGATGTAATAGATTACAGGCAGGAGAAACATTAAATAGAGCTGCCAGTTGACATGGACGTCCTTAATGATCCTCTTGTTGATCGAAATCTTGATCGGAGACCAGTCTTCATCCTGGCTTACCGTATGTCTGTATTCCTTTTTTTCACTCATCCCGACTCACCCGATAAACAATAGTCAAATCTCAAGTTAACTGCTCTTGCATACTTGCATGTTAGTTGACTTGCATTGAGATTAACACCGCTTTGACTATATGTCAAGATGTTACCCGTCTAGAATGCAATGATTTGTGCAACCGTTATAATAGTTGCCTGTGTTTGTTTGGTCTGACACGCCATCTTACGTTCGTTGCTTTTTGATTTATTCACTTTTATACTGACTGCAAGAAAGCTGAGAGTTTATGAAAAATACTTTTGATCACATTACCAACAGCTGGCTTTATAAAGCCGGAAAAGCGATAGGAGATGTTGTAATCATCTCTTTATTATTTGTCGTCGGCTGTCTTCCCGTTGTTACAATAGGTGTCTCGATCTCAGCTTTGTATTACACCGTTTACCGCAAGTACGCTAAGAAGAGCGATGACATTTCCAGAGATTTTTTCAATGCATTTAAATGCAATCTCAAAAACGGCATCATCATCCATATCATCTATTCGGTTTATTCGGCTGTCGTCGGATTCAATATCTATTTTTCATTATTCGGATTCAACGGGATCAAGCTCCCTGAATGGTATACCGTTATATCATTTATACCTGTCCTTCCGCTCGTGTTTACCATGCCATTCCTATATCCGCTCGTTGCAAGGTTTTCCAACTCGGTAAAAGGAACCATCAAGAACAGCTTTACAATGTGCATGATAAATTTCCCGAGATTCCTTCTCATATGGCTTATAGCAGCAACTGCCTTACTGATATGCGTTGCTTTTCCGCCGGCATTACTTCTGGTTCCGACCGGCGCTATGTATCTGACCGGGATGATCACTGAAAAGGCATTTTCATCTGTGATCAGCAGGATCAAATCTCAGGAAGAAAAGGATGAAGGCAATGAGTGAATATTATAATCTTATACAGTTAATCTGCGGTGTTCTGGCAGTTATATTTGTCTTCCTCGGTATCTTTCTGTCAGTCAAAAAACTCAATCCCGAGAAGTATGAGACCGTGCCTTTAAAGATGACTGTCATCAGCACCGCGCTCATAATCATAGGACTGCTCTTATATGGAGTAGTAAGGACATGCACGAACCTTACGGCCGTAACCGAAGAGCATTATGATGTCTCTACAGTCTATCTCGTCTCATTAGGTGAAGTCATCAAGATGTTCGGCTTTATCATTTTTGTCCCTCTTCTCTTCAAATTGTTCAAGCCGAGAACGAGAAGACCGGAAAGCAGCTCCGAAGATATACCCGAGGGAACTGAATAACTTATCCCCTGTTTTGCTATATTTTGGCAGGTTTTAAAAACCCTGCCCTGCGTTAACATTTACATATGTCATGTTCTATTGACATAAATCGCGCTTGCTAGTATGCTAGTAGGCATAAAGAGAGTTTAGCATAAGCGAAACTCTCTTTGAATACTATTTCGGGGTTGTTATTGATATGAAATTGGTCTTGCGGTGGTTTCCGTACGGTGATGACAGCGTAAAACTTAAACAGATAAAGCAGATACCGGGAGTCAGCGGTGTGGCCACACACCTTACAAGGATACCCGTCGGTGAGATCTGGACTGATGAAGAGATCAATCTTGTAAAAGATGAGATCAATTCATACGGACTTGAGATGGAAGTCATCGAAAGCCTTAATATTCACGAAGACATCAAGAAGGGCCTCCCTTCCAGAGATAAACTTATCGAGAACTACATCATCTCGATGAGGAACCTCGCAAAGGCAGGCGTCAAATGCATCTGCTACAACTTCATGCCCGTCATGGACTGGTACAGGAGCAACCTCGCAAAAGAGCTTCCCGACGGCAGCAACACCATGGCATACAGCCACAGTGATGCGGTCAAGCTCACATTGGAAAAGATCACTTCTTCCATGATAGACGGCTCGCACAATTTCAGCCTTCCCGGATGGGAACCCGAAAGATTTGCGCAGATGTCTGAAGACATTAAGTTTTATCAGAGCATGTCATCTGAAGATTATTTCAAGAACATTAAGTATTTCCTTGATGCGGTCATTCCTGTTGCAGAAGAATGCGACATCAATTTCGCCGTGCATCCGGATGATCCTCCGATGCCTCTGTTCAACCTTCCCAAGGTCGTTAACAGCAAGGAATCCATCGATACTTATCTGAATCTTAATCCTTCAAAGAGAAACGGACTTACCCTCTGCACGGGAAGCCTCGGAGCAGGCATCCATAACGACGTTACGGATATCGCGAAGACATTCGCATCCGAGGGCAAGATCCATTTCGTCCACTTAAGGAACGTCAAACACGAGACCGATAACGACTTCCACGAATCAGCACACCTTTCCTCCTGTGGTGATCTCGATATGCTCGCTATCGTAAAAGCTCTTTATGAGAACGGGTTTGACGGATACATCCGCCCTGACCACGGACGCATGATCTGGGATGAAGTCGGAAGACCCGGTTACGGTCTTTATGACCGCGCACTGGGTGCCACCTACATCAATGGTCTGTGGGAAGCCGTCAGCAAACTCTGCTAACGGAATAACATAAGAAATCTTTCTATATTTTGTCCGTCAAAACCGATAATCTTATAAACATATATAGGGTTATCGGTTTTGCTGGGTAAACCGGTAAATGAAAGGACCTGAAATTATGGATCTGTCCAAAGAAAACCTTAAGAACAAAGAATTCTGGAACGGCATAAACGTTGCTTTGCCTGAATACGACATAGACAAAGTGATCTTAAAGACAACCGTTTCGCCTTCCTGGCTTCACGTCGGCGGCGGCAATATCTTCAGGGCATTCATCGCAAGGATCAACCAGCGCCTTTTGAATCAGGGACTGACTGACACGGGCATCATAGTCTGCGGAACGATGGATTATGAGAATTTCGAGAGAGTATATAAGCCGTTCGATAATCTGACTGTCATCTGCGATCTCAAGAGCGACGGAAATACCGGATACGAGATCATAGGCAACATCACCGAAGCGATCGCAGCCAATTATGATATCAAAGAGAACATCGAAAGACTCAATGAAATCGCTGCCAACCCTTCTTTGCAGATAATATCATTTACCATCACGGAAAAAGGATACGCATTAAGAGATGCGGACGGCAATCTTTTCGAAAGCGCAAAGGCCGATATGGAGAAAGGTCCTTCGCACCCTGTAACATGTATGGGATTCATCTCTTCCCTGCTCTATCAGAGATATCAGGCGGGCAGGTATCCCCTGGCACTTGTAAGCATGGACAACTGCAGTCACAACGGCGATAAGCTCAAGTCGTCAGTACTCGAGATAATCAATGCATGGAAAGAAAAAGGGTTTGTCGATGAGGGATTTATCTCATATGTTAACGACCCGAAGCAGATTGCTTTCCCCTGGAGCATGATAGACAAGATAACGCCCAGGCCGTCAGACGATATTCTCAACAAACTTACGGAATTGGGTATCAGCAACTTAAAGAGCGTAAAGACAACGAACGGCGTTTTCGCAGCTCCGTTCGTAAATGCAGAAGTGCCTGAATATCTTGTAATAGAAGATCTTTTCCCTAACGGAAGACCCGCTCTCGAAAAAGGCGGTGCGATCCTTACCGACAGGGATACGGTCGACAAGTGTGAAAGGATGAAAGTCACCGCTTGTCTCAATCCTCTCCACACTGCTCTTGCTATATTCGGATGTCTTTTAGGCTTTACGAAGATATCAGACGAAATGAAAGACGACGACTTAAGAACGCTCGTTACAAAAATGGGATATAACGAATGTCTGCCGGTCGTATGCGATCCGAAGATCCTTAACCCGGAAGCATTTCTCAGGCAGGTGTTGGAGGACAGATTCCCGAATCCGTTCCTTCCCGACACGCCTCAGAGGATAGCAACGGACACGAGCCAAAAACTTCCTATAAGATTCGGCATCACGCTGAGCACTTATCTTAACGATTACCCTGAAAGGCTCCCCGAGCTTAAGCTCATCCCGCTCGTGATCGCAGGGTGGCTCAGGTATCTTCTTGCAGTCGATGACAATGGAAATGCATTTGAATTAAGTTCTGATCCTCTCGCGGATTTTTTCAGAAATGAACTTAAAGCACAAGGCATAAAATACGGCATGAAGGAAAGCGTCTCAGGCAGATTGTCTGGCATTCTTTCCAATGAGACGGTCTTCGGAACGGACATCAACAAGACCGGTCTGACACCCGTGATAGAAGGCTGTCTCGATGCGTTGCTTAAAGGCCCCGGAGCCGTAAGAAACGTACTTCACAAGGCTGTTGCCAATTAGTATGTAAGTGCTAGACATAAAGATTTTTTTATGTTAGGTTTTTTATAGTCATTCGTCGAAAAAGGGGAATTCTATAATGATCATCACACCGAAGAACACTTTCGAACCTAACCGTGAGTATGCGCTCCGTATAGTCAAAGACAACATCATCAATATGGAGATCAAACCGGGTTCCCTCATCGGAGAACAGGAGATCGCAAGTCAGCTCGGCATATCAAGAACACCGGTTCATGAAGCGTTCCTCGAATTATCTAAGTCCAAGATCGTTAATATCCTTCCCCAGAAGGGATGCAGCGTCTCGCTTATCGACTATGAACTCATCAAGGAATCACGTTTCCTCAGAATAGCCGTCGAGACAGCTCTTCTTAAGGAAGCCTGCGATGTTGCAACGGAAGAAGACATCCAGAAGCTCTACGCCAACATCAAGCTCCAGCAGTTCTATATCGAGAACGACCCTCCGAAGTTCTTAAACCTCGACAACGAATTCCATAAGGATATCTATGTAGCCTGCAACAAGCTCCAGTGCTTCTACATGGTAAGCCTCATGAGCCTCCATTTCGACAGAGTAAGATCTCTTTCACTCAAGACGATAAAGGATCAGAAGCTCGTTTCAGATCACAAGGCCATAGCTGATGCCATCGCAGCACGCGATAAGAATGCCGTTGAAGCGGCCTTCACCAAGCACATGTCCAGATTCGACCTCGACTGGGACATCATCAGGAAAGCATACAGCGAATACATCGCAGAATAAAGTTAACATCTTCTTTACAGAATATATGCCATAAAGTAACTGTGGTTACATTTTGGTGCAGGTATTTCCCTGTTCGACTTGTTAGAATATCGGTAGTATAATCATTAAAAGTCGGCGAGGGTGGTATTTGTTATGACCAAACGTACGGGTGATGGAGTCGATAAGACTCTGCGTAATCTGTTTCACAAGAAGGAGACACCTAAAAGTGCGTTTGTTTTGCTGCTTCTTATCTATGCGCTGTCAGCTGTCCTTACGACCATGTCATCCAGGATCCGCGGTCAGGTCGTACTCTTTGATATTCCTTTTGAGTATTCCTCTCTGACCGGTGTCTTCTCTCTTTTATCCAACACGTGCGCCATCTGTCTCGTAATGCTGTTCCATAAGGTCGGATACATTACGGCGATGATCCTTGTCTGCTCATCATTTCCGATGATGTTCATAAACGTTTTCATCCGTCAGAACTACAGGAACATTCCCGGTTTCTTTAACGGATTAATGGTCATCGTTGCGATCACGATTATATTCTTAGGCAACCGCAAGATCGTGGATTACCAGAACAGCCTCCGCAAGCAGGCCGTCACCGACAGACTTACGGGTCTTCCCAACCGTCTGGCGTGCAGCGAGCTCATGGATGATCTTATCCGCCGCAACGTCAGGTTCGCACTTGTATCTGCGGACATCAACAATTTCAAGAGCATCAACGATACAATGGGCCACGATACAGGCAACCTGGTCCTTCAGGCTATAGCCGGCAGATGGAAGAGCCTTGCGGATTCCGATGCGACCGGAACAAACGAGTTTGTTGCAAGGATCACAGGCGATGAGTTCATGTTCATCATCAACGATTACCAGACAGAAGCCGAAGTCGAAGATACGATCAGGATCTTCAAATCTGAGCTTGAGAAAAAGATAACCATCGATGACTGTGACTACTATATGACCGCATGCTTCGGTTACTCGCTCTGTCCTGAAGACACAGACGTTCTTGAGAATATCTTCACGTTCACCGATGCCGCTCTTCACGAAGCAAAGAAATCCGGAAGCGGCAGCATGGTCCTCAGATTCACACCTGACGTTCTTAACTCCGAACGTGACCTTGAGATCGAGCGCAAGATCCGTAAGGCACTGACCGACGGAAATATCTTCTATAACCTGCAGCCTCAGTATGATATGGAGCATAGGCTTATCGGATTTGAGGCGCTTGCCCGTATGAAAGACCATGACGGCACGCTTATCAGTCCTACTGAATTCATACCCGTCGCTGAGAAAACAGGTCTCGTAGAACAGATAGATATGCATGTTTTCGAGAGGGCTGTCGAATTTATGGGCAACTTTGTCACAGCCTCCGGCCAGAATTATACGATGAGCGTTAATGTCTCTGTAAGACACCTTATGAAGAACAGTTTCCTGGACGATATAAGAAGGATCCTCAACAAGTACGGGGTTCCTCCTGAACTCATCGAGATAGAGATCACCGAATCCATCATGATAGATTCCGCGGAGAAAGCTCTGCAAAGGATCGAAGAGCTCAAGAAGATGGGCATGAAGATCGCTATTGATGATTTCGGAACAGGCTATTCTTCACTCAGTTACCTGACCAACTTCCCTTCCGATATGCTCAAGATCGACAAGTCTTTTATCGATAAGATGAATCAGAGCGAAGTATCAAGACAGTATGTTGCCATGATCGTATCGATAGGCCATACGCTTAACCTCAAGGTCATCTCTGAAGGCGTTGAATCGCCTGATCAGGTTGATATATTAAAGTCCGTCGGCTGTGATTATATCCAGGGATTCGTTTGGGGCAGACCGTTGTCGCCAAAGGAAGCCGGCGAACTTGTAAGAGCTCAGACATCCATCTGACGCTTACTTGCTGATAGGGCCCTTCGGGGCCCTTTATTTTAGGCATTTTATCGGCATTGTCATTAAATGGCTTTTCAAAATAAAAGTCTGTAATATAATGTGCCAGTCAAAAATATTGTTTTGGGATTTTTTTAGATGGGTAAAACGAAAATAATCAGTGCGTTACTTGCACTTACTTTATTGGTATCAGGCTGCAGCAGCGAGGCAAAGCCTGTATCATCTGTTGTCAATATCAAAGATGCTGATACGTCATTGACTCAAGCCGCTGAGACATCAGCAGAAACGGCCAAAGAACCTGAGCCTTTCACCTTCAATCCGCATGTTCACTGCGATCTGTTATCCGAGATCGTAACAGAAGACATGTGGAATTCTTTCTACAATATGGTCGACGCGATAAGAGCCGGCGAGGACACTTTCAAATGCACCGACAAGAAAGCATATGAATGGGCTACAAACGAAGTAACGATAGGGAGCTTTCTTCCCGCAGCATGTACGATCGTCGTCGGAAACGGCTTTGAGAACGGCACCGGGAAGCTCAAGTACAAGATGGACAAGGCAAAGTTTCTTGAAAGAGAGAAAGCTTTCGAAGAGGAGATCGTAAGGATAATAAACGAAGCAACGCGTTCCGACTATTCCGACTTCGAAAAGCTCACTTGTCTTTATGACTACTTTTGCAAACACTGGGTATACGATTACAACGAATTAGACGGACAGGGCATTGATGATTTCAGCGACTATGCCTGCCTCATGAAAAAGAACGGAATATGCTGTGAGATCGCCGGTGCATTCTCTTATCTTCTGCTCCAGTGCGGTGTTCAGGCAATGTCTTTCGGTACGTCATGCGAACACGACTGGACATATGTCGTGATCGGTGGAAAGGGCTATCACTGCGATGCCACATGGGGACTTCACGGAGATTATCCGGATGCACCCTGCACCCTTCAGTATTTCATGATGACTGAAACAGAAAGGCTCTCGGCATTAGAGAACAAGGACCAGCTTCAGGCCACTCTGATATGGCCATGGAAAGATAACTACGATCTTGCAAGATTCTCCGCAACGGACGAGACATTCAAGAGCATACATAGCGGTGAGTTATTCGCGGGGATCGATACTGAAAGAAAAGTTATCAGATATATCAACACTTCAGGAGAGAACAAAGAGCTGAGCTACGGTGATATGTAAGTATCCCGCAAAAGTGATATTATCTTCAGGGTGTCCGCTATGAAGAAATACAGATCACAATTTGAGATGATGACTCAGCAGCCGGTTCCGAGCCTTATCGTTAAGCTCGGCATTCCGACTATGATCAGTATGTTCGTCACGAGCATATACAACATGGCCGACTCCTACTTTGTCGGTCAGATCAATACGTCCGCAAGCGGTGCCACCGGCGTTGTTCTCGGCCTCATGGCGATCTTGCAGGCAATAGGCTTCATGTTCGGTCACGGATCAGGAAGCATCATCAGCAGAAAACTGGGACAAAAAGATCTCGAGAGCGCGCGTAAGTTTTCCGCTACGGGATTCTATTCTGCTTTGTTCTCAGGTTTTCTCATATTGATCTTAGGAGGTATTTTCTTAACTCCGCTCATGCTCCTTCTTGGCAGCACCCCGACGATCCTTCCCTACGCGAAAACATATGCGATCTGCATTCTAATGGCAGCTCCCGCTCTTGTATCAAGCTGCGTAATGAACAACATCTTAAGATATGAAGGCCGCGCCTTTTTCGCGATGATAGGCCTTACATCAGGCGGCATACTCAACATATTCCTTGACGCGCTTTTCATGCAGCATATGAATATGGGAATCCTGGGAGCAGGCCTTGCTACCGCAATATCGCAGTATGTTTCCTGGTTCCTTTTGCTTACCATGTTCCTTCTTAAGAAAACGCAGACATCACTTGCTTTCAAATACACTAAATTCAACATTTCGACGCTCGGAGACATAATAACGACAGGTCTTCCGAGCCTTGCGCGCCAGGGCCTTGCAAGCATTTCGACAATGCTCCTCAACAACGCTGCCGGCAATTACGGTGATGCGGCCATCGCAGCTATGAGCATCGCCAACAGGATCAGCATGTTCATCTTCAGTGCCGTACTCGGTATAGGTCAGGGATTCCAGCCTGTCGCAGGCTTCAATTTCGGTGCTAAAAAATATCAGAGAGTCCGTCAGGGATTCTTCTTCACGCTTGTTTTCGGAACGGTAGCCTTAGGTTGTGCGGCTCTTGTCGTCTTCTTAAATGCGGGTTCATGTATTCAGTTGTTCCGAAACGATCCCGATGTTATAACAATCGGCATTCCCGCTCTCCAGGCACAGTGCATCGCGCTCTTCACAGTGCCGTTTCAGGTATGCAACAACATGATGTTCCAGAGCATCGGATATAAGTTCAACGCAACTTTCCTGTCGTCACTTCGAAACGGTCTGTTCTTTATACCGATACTGTTGATCGCAAGTTTCCTCTTCGGTCTTGCCGGTATCCAGCTTGCCCAGGCGATAGCGGACGTCATGACAAGTCTTACGTGCATTCCGTTTACGATCAGCTTTTTCTCCAAACTTCAGAAAGAAAAAACTCCCGCCTGAACGACGGGAGTTTTTCAGTTAGCCTTGAAGTTATATACGGGCTTGATGACTTCTACGACATCCACAGAAGCGGCAATGACATCCAGGATATCTTCCAAAGACTTGTAAGCCATCGGAGATTCATCCAATGTGGCCTCATTTACGGATGTGGTGAAGATCCCTTCCATAGCTTTCTTGTACTCTTCCATAGAAAGAGTGTCTTTAGCTTTAGTTCTGGACATGAGTCTTCCTGCGCCGTGAGGAGCTGAGAAGTTCCACTCGGGGTTGCCCTTGCCAATCGCGATGACGGAACCGTCCCTCATGTTTATCGGAATGAGTACCTTCTCGCCCTTGTGTGCGGCAATTGAACCTTTTCTTAAGATCATCTCTTCCGTATCGATGTAGTTGTGTATCGTGTGGAAGGAAGAGCCTGCAGTAAGGCCTGCTCTTTCGATGAGGATCTCAGCCATAAGTTCCCTGTTTCTTTTCGCGAATGCCTGGCATATCTCCACGTCGCGGAGGTAATCTTCAAGGTATTTTCCGGAGAGATAGCAGAGATCTTCAGGCATCGGTGAATCACCCTCATAGACTTCCCACTTGAGCTGCTTTAAAGCCGCCTGGATCTCGTCTTTTCTGCCCTGTTCCTTGTAGGTTCTTATGATCTCATCCCTCTTTTCGAGATAGCCGTCGTAACCTCTGCTTAAGTTTATCGCGAGCTTCTGGTGAAGCTCTGCAACCTGTTTGCCCAAGTTTCTGGAACCGGAGTGAATGACGAGATATTTAGTTCCGTCTTTCGCCTCATCGATCTCGATGAAGTGGTTTCCTCCGCCCAATGTGCCGAGAGATCTGACAAGTCTCTTTGTATCTTTAAGCTGTCTGTAGCATGTAAGACCGGTAAGATCGAACTGTTCTTTTCTTCCTTCCCAGACGTTCTTGCCGGAAGGGATGTAGTGCGCGGCTTCATCAACTCTTTCGAAATCGATATCGCCTTTTCCGAGCTCGACAGTGTACATACCGCAGCCGATATCCACGCCGACGACGTTGGGAACCGCCTTGTCGGTGATCGTCATGGTAGTTCCTATCGTGCAGCCCTTACCGGAGTGCACATCGGGCATGATCCTTATCCTGGACCCTTCGGTCATCGGATAATCGCACATTCGTCTTATCTGTTCTATCGCTTCATCTTCCACGACCTTCGCGTAGCAGAGAGCTGTGTTTACCTTTCCTTTTATTTCTATAACGTCCATTTGTATTACCTCGTTTATGCGGGCAGATTCCACGATCCGTTCCATCTTTTATGCAAAACATGGAAGCAAACGTGGAATCCGCTGCTTTTTTGTCCTATATTCCACGTTACATTCCACTTTTCCGGTAAAACGTGGAACGAAACGTGGAATGAGATGTTTTCATGCCGCGACCCTCTCATATCTTTCAGATGAGATGACGCTCATCATGAAGGAATAAGGATCGAGCTTGTCTTCCTTCAGCATTGCGAAGATCTGAGGAGACATGCCGGAGACCAGTATCGCGCCCCGGTCGTTCATTCTGACGGGCTGCTGTCTGTTAAAGCTGTTGACATTCCAGAAGACCACCTGAGGGAGCTTATAGCCCTTCTTGGCGAACTTTGCCTTTGCTGCCTCAAAGTTTGTCATCGAGGCATCTGAAGCACAGCAATCAAACTCCATGTCGGAGATGATCATCAGCCTCGAAGGCATGTCCTTCTGCTTCAGACGGTTCTTTACCGCAGTGTTAAGTATCAGGTCAAAGGTCTTCTCGATATTGGTGTTGCTGCACTCATTGTAGCTCATGCAGTACTTGACCTTCTCGAAAATATCAGCACCCTTGATCTCTACCAGTCTGGGGTTTGCAGAGAACGTAATGAAGCAGTTTGCAAATGCGCCCTTGTTACGTTCTGCATAATATATGCCCAATGACTCTGCGACAGCCGCAGGCTGTGTTGCAAAGCAGCTGCAGTACATGGAGCCTGAACCGTCGACCACGGCAAGCGTATTGTCTGAGTTTACATAGTTCTCCAGAGCATTCCATGTGGCATCCAGAACCTTTCTTTCTGAAGAAGCCATGCCGCCTCTGTTCCTTATGATGGTATTTACGATATCGTAAGGTGTCAGAGAGCCTGTCTTCATTACAGAAGGATCGGTCACAGCCTTTGAGATAAAGGCACTGTATCTTTCCTCATCATTTCTGAAGAAAGCCTTTCTGTACTTGAACAGAGCCTTTGAAGGCTGCTTCTCATAAGAGAAAGTGTAGTCCTTTTCTCTCAGGTTGTTCTCCAGGATCTTTATGTAAGCTCTCAGAGCAGACAGCATCCTTCGGTAAGAAGCATCAGACATGTTCATTGCCTTTGCGATCTTCTTGGCGAGTCTGACTGTCTCTTTGGAGCTTGCGTTTACAGAAGGCAGCCACTTGGCCATCAATGAGACGGAGTCCTGTGCCTGCATGGACTTCATATCATCTTTCAAGACAGCCTTGATGTAAGCGACTGCCTCCTGTTCACAAGCTGTATCCATCAAAGACAGGATATCGTCATATCTGCCGTACTCGGCGATATTGCCGATGTTCTTAATGACAGTCTCCGGATAATTCTGAGCCAGATACTTCAGTATTACTCTGAATGATCTTCTCTCACCCATACCACCTCTTATGTCTCTTGCATAGAAGAGAGTCTTCATGGCGATATCCTTATCTTCTGCGAAGGCCCTGATGAATCTTTCAGTGATCTCTTCATCACTTGCGTTTCTCAGCGCGCCTGCCGCAGCGAAAAAGTCCAGGCAGTCGGACATTGTGCTTGCATATGAAACAGCACCGTTTGCTGTATAAGCCGTATTGGCTTCTCTTTTTAAAAACTTCAACATTTCCTTTTCTCCTTTATAACAAGGTGCGCTTTTCGATGAATTAACAGTTCATGATCCTAAATTGCTGTGTGCACCTTTAGTCAACACGCATAACAAGACACATCATGAATGCAGGATTCGAACCTGCGAAGACCGCCTGATACTTGATCGCTGTGAGTGTCTTTCGCTCGTTGCAATTGTATGGTACCCCGGATTATGGGGTTTTAACAGATGCAGATTGACTTTAATATACAACCCCAATATAATTAGATTATTAAGGCATTTACAGACTTTTCTATTATTTATGCAACCCCAAACAGGAGTTAAAAATGACCGAGAAATACAAGATATACCTTTCAGAAGACATCAAAACGAGGCTTGCCACCGATGCTGAGCTTTTCGAATTCACAAGAGAGAACGGGACCGTCAATCTCAACGGTTTTCTTAAAGAACTCATCGTCAATTATTTCGACCAATACCGGAACGACAATGAGGAATTGCTTAAGAGCGTTCTTGGTGAACTGTCATCCGCTAAGGAACTCAAGCCGAGAACAGCTTCAGCCCTCGCCGATAAGATAATCAGGACATATATAAACAACAAGGATTCGGGTACCGGCAAGAGCGCTGTCATTACGCTTACGGTCAGCGGCGCATCCTGCGAGATAATTCAGATAATCGAGAATAATCTTCTTAAGGAGAATTCGCTCTCCGGCTACATTAAGGATATGTTCCTGTCTTACCTGTCGATACCAAGGAGCAAGCGCGAAGAGATCATATTCAAAGATACATACGAATCTATAAACAAAGCCATTTCAGAAGGCAGACAGCTTTCTTTCTCATCAAAAGGGCATGACCGCAAAGTTATAGTTGAGCCTTACCTCATAGCGACATCCAAAGAAGAGCAGTTCAGCTATCTTCTCTGCCACGACCGGAGAGCTAAGAAGAACCGTTCGTTCAGGATCTCAAGGCTCAGCAATGTTTTCATCACGTCGAACACTTTCACAAAGGATCAGAAGATCGAAGACGAGCTGGTACGAAAGGGACTCAGAAGCCCTCACTCAATGTCTGAAGATATTCACGCAGTCGTGAAGATGACAGATCGCGGCAGGCAAATGTACACCATGATCGTCAAGAACAGGCCGTATGTCACCTACATCGACGGTGACGAGTATCATTTCGACTGGCCCGAGATGCAGCTTGAGGATTACTTCAGACGCTTCGGAAAAGATGCCGTGGTGATAGAACCCAAGTCATTAAGAACAAAGCTCCGGAATTACTATTCCAGAGCTTTAGAGGCATATACTTCTTAACAGGCCTGCCGGCTTTACTTCATATACTGATAGTAATCGTCGCAGTACTTGTCGTTATACCAGGCTTCGCCGTCCTGATCGCCCAAGACATCATATTCGAGCGGGATCCACTTATTCTTCCACCAGCCCTTGAATTCAAAGTCATTCTTCTTGCTCCTGACTATGTAGACCACATGGCCGTTATACTTAAGACCCCATCCGATCTTTACCTTCTTATAGCCTTTCGGAATGCTCGGAACTGTAGATTTTTCAACGACAGTCTCGGCGGGATCGATCGAACGTACCGGCGCAGAAGTTGCTGTTACTGTTGTTGTCTCTGACGATGGCTCTTCGGTTGCTGCAGTTGCCTCTTTTGAAGTTGTTTGCTCTGTCGTAGTCTCTTCTGTGGTCGCTGCCGTCTCAGAGGCAGTCTCTTTTGCAGTTTCTTCTGTAGTCACGGAAACAGTTGTGTTTTCCGGACGCATCCTTCCGATAAAACCGCAGGATGTAAATGACATTAAGACCAATGCAGCCATAGCTGCCGAGATCAGCCGCCTGTTCATAATGCTCCCTCCTTGTAGTCAAAGCTGCTTCTTACCTTCATGAAAGGCCTGACCTTTGTGGTTGCGACCTCAACGTGAAGAGGATTGGAAGAGTATCCTTTCAGCGCCTCTTCACTCTCGAAAAGAGAATCGAGCATGGCATCACCGCTCGAGCTCTCAAGTCCTTCGGTGATAACCTTTATCTCAACTAATCCGGGGATCTTTCCCGAAAGACCCTCTAAGCCTTTCTTGATGCCGGCTTTTATTTCGGCTTTTTCGCTGTCACTGTACTCATCTTTGATCGTCCATACGATTACGTGTCTTACCATGATATGTTCCTTTCTTACTCTTTTACTGAATTATTTGTCTCAGGACCCTTATAGCGCGGTTTGCCGACAGAGCCTTTCCCGTATTCGATCGCATCCTTCGGGCACTGGTTGATGCATGCCATGCAGTGCGTGCAATTGGTTCCCCAGGAAGGCTTGCCGTCCTTCATGGAGATATTCGAAAGCGGGCAGACTTTAACGCACTTTCCGCAGGAGATGCAAGTCTCTGTCACCCGGAACTTCTTTGTCTTCATGAAGTTCTTGTAGTATACATCTCTGACCCATCTGGTGACAGAGTATTCGACAGAACCTATCTTTTTACATTCTATCTTTTCGCCGTCAGCAATCAGCGGAGACAGCCGTTCTATCTCGTTCTCGGCCTTCTCGATGATATCAATGTTTTCCTCGACCTTTTTGGTAGTAAATAAAGCAATATAGTTTTGAGGCATTTCGATCTGGGCGGCACCCATGAACTCAAAACCTTTCTTTTCGCAAAGCTCGCTTGCCACTTTGGGAGTGATGCCCATGGAAGCTGCACAGGTAACGATGAAGTATGCCTTAATGCCTGAAGGGAATTCCGCCCATTCGATAAAATCAGTCATTGCCCTTGCAGGCGCGGACATATAAGACGGACAGACAAAGACATAAATACCACTCTCAGTGAACTCCGGCCGCTCAGCGTTCTTGGTATATGTCGTTATGTCGGCAGCCTCCTGCCCGATCGCCCTCGCGATCCCTTTTGCAACAAATCTGCTGTTTCCGGTGCCGGAAAAATAAAAGACCATGTCAGTTCTCCTTAAGAGGCATTATAACGGTTTCCATGAACGTTCTTGCCCCGTCCTCTTTGAGCAGCATGTTGAGCGTTTTGCTCGAAGGATTACCTTCTGTTATCATGCGCTCCCTGAAAGTTTTGAGCTTGTCATTATATTCCGGAATAAACCGGGCACCGCCGACAGATCCCAAATATGCCCTGACCGAATCATATGCCATGTTCACGAGCTGATCAGGCTCGCCCGTCTTGATGAGCGAATAAGGCATCCTCTCTTTGATGTACCAGTTCTCCTTCTCATCGTAATCGGGAAGGTCACGGTAGTCTTCATAGACATCATGAAGCGCCTCATCTTCCAGGTCTTCCATGCCGCATCCGTAATATTCCACAAACACGCAACGCTTTTTCTTCATGCTCATCGCATCGACCAGAAGATAAGGAACCGTTATGCATTCAGAAGGCATAAAAGACATCGTGATAAGCTCCATCCCCATCTTGGTCGTCGTATGCATGAGCATGATATGACCGAATCCCGGGACTATGTATCTGTCCACTCGGAAACGCATCAGCGGAAGAAGTTTTGGATACTTCATGTTTGTATACCGGTCCTCAGGCACAAGGATCCCGCCGCTGTTTTTTATGAGCGTGGCAGCCTTCTGTTTAATGCCTTCTATCATTTCTCAAAGCTCTTCTTAATGTATTCTGCAAAGCTCATATCGCCTGCGATCGTATCGCCGACCATATCGTGAGTAAGCGTCCATTTCGAGAATTTGATTATCGCGTCCTTGCCGTTCTTCTTGCATTTGTTGACCCATGCAAGGATATCAAATATAACAGGCGAAGCCCTCTTGATCATAGGCTCTTTGCCTGATGCTTCAAAACACATTTTCGCGATCTCTTCGTAGGAATATTTCTCTTTGCCTCCGACCGAATAAGTCACGTTCTCATCGTTCATGTGTTCTACGATAAAGCGAGCGAAATCCTCTGTGGAAACGATGTTCGCATAAACAGGCTCTTTGCCGAGAAGAGTAACTTTCCCCTTCTCAATCATGGGCTTGAATACTTTTATTATGTCGTAGAAATAGCCTGTCGGACGGTGGATGACATAAGTTATTCCGCTCTTCTTCAGTTCCTGCTCGAAAAGATATTTCGAATGTACCATAGGAACATCCGGAGCCGTGTCGGCCTTGACGACGGAGATATATACGAAGTTCTTTATTCCGGCTTTCTTCGCTTCATTCAGAAGATTCAGATTGCCCTGATAGTCGATATCGTAATTGCTTACCGTTGCAGAACCCTTGGTAAGTCCCACGGTAGTAATAACGGCATCCGCGCCATCGCATACACCCTCAAGGGTCTTGGGATCAGTTACGTCTATCTTTTTAAAATCAAAGCCTGATTCTATTCCGATATCTCTTTGCGCAATATCAAGCGCAATTACTTCATGACCGTTTTTGACCAGTTCCCTGAACACATCCGCGCCCAGATTGCCATAGGCTCCCGCAAGAACAACCTTCATATGCATAACCTCTTTTCCGGTTTTTGAACGTTTGCAAATTTCCGCTTATATAGTAACAAATAATTAAGCAAACGCCCTCTTCTTTAAAATGCGCGGTGGCGGGTATATAATTAGATGTCAAAAATCATTTGGTGAGAAGGTATGGATTACAAGAGTTTTGTCGCAAATTTCAGCAGAGTTGCCTGCGTCCTGTCCGTAGATCTTAAGGAGACGGACAGCAATAAAAGATATCTTGTCGTAGACGCTAACGACGCTTACAAGCACACTGTAGTTAAAAAGCTTGAAGACTTTGTAACAAACGTTCCTTATACGAGGTACATTCCCAAGGCCGAAAATTTCGAGAATCTCTGTGATTTGTGTGCGACTGCCGACAGGCCTGTACATTCGTATTTCGATGTCGAATTGTACAACGCATGGATGGAAGTCTACTTTATGCCTCTTGATTCAGGCGATCCCGATAAGAAGACTATCCTTTTCTCTTACGAAATGAATCCCAAGGCCGATATAGACAAGCTGACGGATCTCTCTTCGCAGACAGCCGCAAACGTCTTAAGGACCTGCTTAAAGCTCCGCGAAACAACTGATTTCCAGGAATCAATGAACTCAGTTATCGCGGACATCCGCGAGCAGTGCGGCGCCAAAAGATGCAGCATCCTTCTTGCCGATCACGAGAAGAGAGAATACAGCCTCCTCTGCGAAGACTACGGAAACGATCCTGAACAGGTTCCGTTATCCGCTTTTCTCACGGAAGAATTCTACAAAGTCATAGATACATGGCCGAGGCTCATCAATAAGAGCAACTGCTTTGCCATGGTAAATGACAGCGACATGGCTGCCGCTCACGAGACCGCTCCCGAATGGATCGATTCACTGAAGAGCGACAACGTCAGGACCATCGTCATTTACCCTCTCAGATCGAATAACAAGACTATCGGTTATATCTGGGCAGGCAATTTCGATCCGTCCAAGACCCTTATGATCAAGGAGACTCTCGGTATCACCTCTTTCATCCTCTCAGCGGAGATCGCAAACGAGCAGAACATCCGCAAGATGAAGATAATGAGCTCGACCGACCTTCTGACCGGAGTTTATAACCGTAACGCCATGAACAACAGGATCACCGAGGATACCACCGGCGTAAAGCCGATCGAGAAGCCGTTCGGTGTATGCTTCATCGACGTAAACGGCCTCAAAGCGGTCAACGATACACAAGGCCACCTTTCGGGCGACACTCTTCTTAAAGACGTCGCTTCGACTTTAAACGAATTCAAGACTGATACTTCCGAGATCTACCGTGTCGGCGGTGATGAGTTCATGATCATCAGCACAAAGACCGGGAAGGAAGATTTTGACAGATTTGTTGAAGTGCTGCTTGCTAATTCAGAGCGTCCGAACAGGGCTCATTTTGCAGTAGGCTCATGCCACAGCAGCGAGGCTGAGGGCGAAGACATAAGAAAAGCCATGCAGAAAGCTGACGCGAGAATGTACGAAGTTAAGGCGAAGTATTATTTCAAGCATCCTGAGCTTCAGTGGCACAACAAGATCGTTTAAAGAGTCTTGTTTTCCCCGCCTAAGTATTTGAAGCAGAGCATCGTAATATCGTCGAACTGCTCAGAGCCTGCGACGAACTTTTTCAATTTGTCTGAAACACTCTTAATGAGCTCATAAGGCGGATTGCCGAGCTCCTCATTCAGAGCATCAAGGAGCTTGTCGGTCCCGAAGAAATCCTTTTTGACGTTGGTGGCCTCAGGTACGCCGTCAGTGTAAACGAAAAGGCAGTCGCCGGGCTTCATAACAAACTCATGCTCTTCTATGTTCAGTTCGGCGGTAATGCCGAGCGCCGGAGAATGGCGGTACTTCTTAAATTCAAATGCTTTGTCACCGCCGGTCATTGCAGGATGCTCATGTCCGCAGTTGGATGCAATTCCCTTGCCTGTCCTCAGATCGATAATGGCGAGCCATACCGTAACGAACATTTCCATCTCATTGCCTTCGCACAACTGCTTGTTGACATCGGAGAGGATTGCAGATGTGGAGCTCCAGTCCATCATAGCGCGGTTCTTGATAAGGCATTTCGCGATAACCATGTAAAGCGCTGCAGGGATTCCCTTTCCGGTAACGTCACCGATCACGAGCGCCAAATGGTCTTCATCAAGAAGATAGAAATCGTACAGGTCGCCTCCGACTTCCCTGGCGGGATCCATCGAAGCAAAGAGCTCAAACTCCTTACGGTGCGGATAAGGCGGGAATGTACCGGGAAGTATGCCCTCCTGGATCTTTGTCGCTACATCGAGTTCTGCGCCGAGCCTTTCCTTCTCAGTAGTGATATCCCTGATGTTGATCATGTAATCCTTAACGTTGCCGGCCAGGCTCTTGATGTTATTCGCCAGGTCTGATATCTCGTCACGGGTATCAACAACGACTTCCTTGTACTCAAGTTCTTCGGGACGGGTATTCGCCTTCATCATCTTAACGAACGAGTCCGTGCTCTCGGTAATGCTCATAAGAGGCCTGAGCACATTGCGCTCAGCCGTGCTTACGTAAACCGCGATAACAATAAGAGTAACGATGGATGCGATGATCGTTATAGTACGGACATAAAGACTAAGGTCGCTCGCGATGTCCTTGATGGAGATCTCAACACAGAGCAGGCCTGCAGAATTACCTTCACTGTCGAAAATGACCTTATAACCGTTGAGCATGTTTCCGTAATCAGGTGAAAAGCCGACAAGAAGGTTGCTCTCCTTATTCTTCTCCTTAACGGCCTTCTGGAAGATCATGCGGGTATCGGATTCAAATCCGTCCACTTCGCAGGGTGTTCCGAGATACGTGTACTTGCCGCCCTTCTCTATCTCTTCCTTAGACTTCGCATTGATCGCATAAGTCAGGCTGTAGAGGTCGTCAACATCATCAAAATATATGGCATAAAGGTACTCGATATCCGAGCAGTCCTTGACCCTGTTCAATCCCGTGCGCATTTCCTCGTAGGCTTTGGGCATTTCACGGTTTTTTATCATGTCGCCGAATTTATAGTCTTCAGTGACCTGATAAGCATATTCGAGGACTGTGGTGGCGTATTTCCCGTATTTGTCCATTACGTTCGACTCGAAAAGCTGATAGCCGAACGCAACGAGAACGATCGTAAGAATGGATATGGACAAAACGGCAGCCATAGCTACCTTGATCTTAATGCTAAGCCCTTTGCCCCGCGTTCCAGACATTAATCCACCCTCTGAAGAACTGTTATAACGATTATACAAAAAAAGATAACACCGCGCGACAGCAATGCCTATTAAGTTACCGATTAGTTACCGTTTATTGATAAAAAAAACAATGATTCTGGCTTGGTGTATCAGGGCATTTGTTCTAATATTTCCCCATGGAAAAATTAAAGTCATTCTTCAATAAGGACCACATGGTCAAACGTATCCTGATGAGCATATTCGGAGTGCTCATCTGCGGTGTCGCCGTAGGCTTTTTCAAGCGCGCGATGTTCGGAGTCGATCCATTCCAGTCACTGATGTCAGGATTAGATTCCATCATCCCGATTGACTTCGGCACGCTCTACGTCATAGTCAACGTGGTAATGCTGCTGTTCAGCCTCATCTTCGACAGACACTATATAGGTCTTGCGACCTTCATCAACCTTTTCCTGATAGGTTATATCGCAGAGTTCTCCTTAAATACACTCGAAAAGTTCTTCCCTGCTTTGGGGATCCCCGGCAGGTCAGTCTGCCTAATCATCGGGATACTGATAATCTGCGTGGCTTCATCCTTCTACATGACCGCTGATATCGGCGTGTCAACATATGACGCCGTCGCGCTCATAATCTCCAACACATGGCACATCGGCAAGTTCAAGTATGTAAGGATCGTGACCGACGTCATCTGCGTTATCTTAGGCGTTATGCTTTACTTCCTCTCGGGAGCTCCGGTTTCCGGTATAGGCGCGGTGGTCGGCGCAGGCACCATAATCACGGCGTTCTTTATGGGACCGCTCGTCGATTTCTTTGCAAGAAAGCTTGCTAAGCCTTTCCTGTACGGGAAGGGGCAGGAAGGCACTTAACAACGGATTCCGTCACATCCCTGATCACGAGATCGCCGTTCTGGTTATAGACATCGATGGTCATCTCGACCAGGCCGTTTCTTTCATTGCGTTTTACGAGATCAGTGATGGTAGCTTTTCCGGTCAGGACATCGCCTGCGAAAACGGGCTTGAACCATTCCATCCTGGTGGACCTTCCTGCGATCAGCTCATCGCAGTAGAAATCAACTTTAAGATAATTGGCCCAAACAGAAAGAAAGCTCATGACACCGGGGGCTATCAGCTGCCCGAAAGGCGTTGTCTTTGCGTATTCCTCGTCGGTATGAAGCGGGATGTTGTCATATTCGCGCGCAAAAGCTATCATCTTGTCCTTCTCGATAACCGCAGGCTCGATATCTCTTGTCATCCCTGTCTTAAGCTCATCAAAATACATATTCAGCTCCGTTATTCCTGCTCCATTCCGTTCCGGTTCACTTAAGAAAGTGGGTTCAGAGTTACTTGGGATTACCGTCAGCATCAAAAAGCGGAAGATGGTCAATGAACTTAATATCTGTCCTGCCGGATGCATCGCCTTCGGCAATAGCCGCAACCTTGCCGGCAACGGTTCCGCCGGCGATCTCAACCAATGCCTCCATCGCACGCAGTGAACCGCCTGTGGAGATAACATCGTCAACTATAAGGATACGCTTTCCTTTGATCAGGTCAGCGTCATCTCTTCCGAGATAGAGCTTTTGAAGGCCTTTGGTGGTAATCGATTCATCATCGACCGAGATGGGATCGGGCATATAGGTCTTTATGCTCTTACGGGCAACGAAATGCTTTCTCATTCCTGCCTGTCTTGCCATCTCATGACCCAGCGGAATGCCCTTGGCCTCTGCCGTAAGGATATAATCGTAGTCTTCACGCGGAACGAGCTTTAACATCTCACTTGCGCAGGCTTCCGTAAGCTCGGCATCACCAAAGCAGATAAAGGCTGCTATATATGTATCATCAGACACTTTGCAAAGAGGAAGATCTCTTGTAAGTCCTGCGATACTGAATCTATATGTCATTACCTTCTCCATGCCGGAGCCCTCCTTATTTACTTCTTGAACAGATCCTTGAGGGCGCGCCCGAAGGCAACAGCGGAAATAGCAAACACGATCACGGCAACGATAACTTTAATAAGAGCCCAAGCCATTTGCACACCCTCCTAGATGGTACTGATAGACAGATTATAAACTCTAATCAGCTGTTAACCAAACGTTAACCAAAACAACATCTGCCACTGAAATAAAACTGTTGGCAGGCAAAAGAAAAGCCCTTGAAACACGTTGTTTTCAAGGGCTTTATTCTTGGAGCCATTTGTGGGACTCGAACCCACGACCTGCTGATTACAAATCAGCTGCTCTACCAACTGAGCTAAGATGGCATCGCATAGCACGTGAAATTATAACTAATCGATTATTCAAAGTCAACGCATTTTTTCTTTTTTATTTTTTGAATACAGAACTATTAGGGTATAATTGGATTATCAGTAATTCGGGGGATCGGTTATGTCGATAATAACAATCTCAAGGCAGAACGGCAGCCTCGGGGACGAGATCGCTTCCGGACTGGCAACGCGCCTTGGAACAGAAGTCATTTCGCGCCAGTATGCCCTCGACAATTTCTACGGTGAGATCAATCCCGGAACATTAGACAGGCTCAATGAGAGCGCGAAGTTTTTCCAGACTGCCCTTCCCGGCAGCCAGAGAACATACGCCGATATCCTTGTTGAACGTATCCGCACCATGGCTTCGGCTTCTTCTGATTCCAATCTCATCGTCCTAGGCTTGGGCGGCTGCATGATCCTTTCGGGATACCCCGGTGCAGTCCATATCAGAGTTACCGCAAGCGAAGAGACACGCGTACGTACGATTGCCAGGCGCTACCGAATAACTGAGGACGAAGCCCGCGAGGTCATTACCATAGGCGACCGCAAGCATAAAAGATTCGTTCAGACCATCTTTTCGAAAGATGTCACAGCGCCTGAGAACTATGACCTGATACTCAACACCGACAGACTCAGCGTTGACGAATGCATCGATGCCATCTGCGAGCTTTCCAGAAAGCACGATCTGCGAGCAAGACTCGCTCGTGAGAACATGGCTTACGGCACGGTCAATCACCAGACCAGGACCCCTGTCTTCAAGAATGAGACCGAGGAAGAATTTGCACGGATACTCGACATGTTCAATATCGAATGGATCTACGAGCCTAAAACATTCCCTGTGGAATGGGATGCCGAAGGTAATGTCACGCTCGCTATCTCACCTGATTTCTATCTGCCCAGGTTCAATCTCTATCTTGAACTGACGACAATGGATCAGAAATATGTTACGAAGAAAAATAAGAAGATCCGCCTGGTAAGAGAACTCTATCCGGGCACAAATATACGTATCGTATATAAGAAGGACTTTAACGAACTTGTTAACCGCCTCAAGCTTGCAGGCGGTATGCAGAACAACGGAGATAACAGCTGATGGGGATCTTATCTGACGAACTTGGCGTAGAGCGCGTTATCTACAGCGAAGAAAACATTAAGAAACGCATTACCGAATTGGGAGAGCAGATCGCAAAAGACTATGCGGGTCAGGAACTGATAGTTATCGGCCTGATCCGCGGAGCCATGTATTTCCTTGCTGATCTTACACGTGCGATCGATCTGCCCATAAAGGTTGACATGATCGGTTTTACGAACATTCCGGACACGACTTCCAAGACAGGTGTCGTGCGCATCATCAAGGATATCGAGCTCGACATCGCCGGTAAAAACGTGTTAGTTGTTGAGGATATCATCCGCACGGGCCTTACCACCGCATATATCATCCAGAATCTCGAGACTAAACGTCCTAAAGAGATCAGGCTGTGTTCCATGCTCGTCAATCCTGACAGGCTTCTCATGACGATCCCGGTCCACTACTGCGGCTTTGAGATCAACGACAACTGGCTTGCAGGCTACGGTCTCGACCGCGAAGAGATAGGAAGAAACCTTCCTTACATCGCTCAGATAAAAAAGCGTTAAATAACAAGCAAAAAGAAATCCCGCAAGTTCTTCACTTGCGGGATTCTAATTTGCTCCAACGAACCAAATCCGATGGTTCCCAGGCTTCTTGCGGAGGTTCCGCTGCCTTAGATTGTCTTCCTTCCGTTCAAAGGCCCTTTTCTTATAACACCCGAGCATCCTGTGATATTGTCACAACTAACTGACTGCTGCAACTTCCATCACACCGTGCAACTCATGTCTCCCTTCGCCGAACATTTTGCTATTCGCTTCAGGTTGTCTTATTCATCCTGCAACAGGTTCTGACTAAGACATTGCGTAGCTGGTATCGGCTACTCGGTTTGCACGAACCGGTGTAACATCTGCTGCGGCTTCGGCTCTTTCCTGTCGAAAGTGACATCTCACCGATTCGCGGATCCGAATACCGAATCAACTATTTGTTACAACCTGCGGCTTGTATGATCTTCTCACCTTCAACCGCTTGCTCGTCTCTCCCTTGGCTTTTTCATCTCTGACTTCGTTTCAACCTTCGGTCATTCCCTCCGGCTTCGTTTCTTCGGCTTCGCCACAAGTGTTCTGCACTCTGGTTCTTCCCTGCGTCTAATTCGACTTTGGCTTCGGGCGGCCTTCCTCGGAGCTTGGAAGTTATCGCTTCCGTATTCCTTGGAGCTGACTTTATACTACAACCTCCCAGTCTCTGTAACAATACTGCAACAATACTAAATGAAAATCACTCGCTTGTGCAACATGCACAAAAGAGGGTGCTTCTACACCCTCTTTTTAATACTTTGGTTGTCAAATTATACTATCAAGTGATTTTCATTTAAAAGAAGTCTGCGACAGACGTGATCCCTGCTTTCGCCAAAAGACTTACTACAAGCATAATGATTCCCGCCATCAGAACGCCAAGGATTACAGCAACAGAAGTCTTTTTCCAGTTCATGTCGAGCATGGATGCCGCGAGCGTGCCTGTCCAGGCGCCGGTTCCGGGAAGCGGGATTCCAACGAAGAGCATGAGCGCAATGAACATTCCGGCATCGCCGTTCTTTGTAAGCTTCTTGCCTGCCTTCTCTCCTTTTTTGAGGATCCATTTGAAGATGCCGCTGCCGTGCTTCCATGTGCTTCCCCAGAGAAGGACTTTTCTGGCGAACAGATAGATGATAGGTACCGGAAGCATATTGCCGACGATGCAGACGGCAAGAGTAATGTATTCATTCAGTCCGAAATATGTGATACCGATAGGTACCGCGCCTCTAAGCTCGATGAGCGGGACCATGGAAATGAAAAACACGCATACATACTTAAGAAAAGGGCTCATAACGTTCCTCCGAAAAAACTGCGTCTATTATCACACAGTAGCTATTTAATTACAAAGAAAAAGTCAGACCTTTTTCGCTCCGCTCTCTGTTAGCCCGATATCTTTAAGATCCTTATCAAGGAACGCGATGATCTCATCGCGCATGTGATACATTTTCTGAACGCTGTTCTCAAGGAAGTAGTAATGAAAAACGTATCCTATCGTAAGGCCGAAAAAGATGCATGTCAGGAGGATCGCGGAGATCAGGAATTCAGACGAGAAAAGGAATATCGAACCGATCGAAAGAAGAAGGAACAACGCAAACGAAAGCGTAACCATAAGATGGATCAGACGCTCATGCTGGAAGTATGAGATCTTGATCTCAAATTCTGCCAGCACGCGGCGGGTCTTCTCTTCACCTGCCGTCTGCATGTCATTGTCGATATAAGAACGTGCTGCATTCATTGTCTGAACGACATATTCTTTCACAGACCGAACCTCCTGTTGATGTAATTGATAACGCCTCTCTTGTCGGCAGTCCACATCGGTGCCAGCAAGAGCTTTTTTGGCCCGTCCCCGGTCAGCCTGTGAATGACAACTTCCGGAGGCAGGAGCCCTATTGCTTTCTCAACAATATCAAAATACTCCTCTTGCCCCAATACTTCAAACTCTCCGGCACTCCACATCTGCTCGAGCGCAGTTCCTTTAAGGACATAAAGGCACGTAAACTTTATGCCGTCTGTTCCTGCTTTTACGGCATGGCTTACGGAGTTCAACATCTGTTCTTCCGTCTCTCCGGGCAGCCCGAAGATAACGTGTGTTATTACGTTTGCACCCGCCTCTTTGAGCCTGGTCACCGCATCATCATACATAGCCGTCTCATAGCATCTGTTTATCAGTCTTGCGGTCTTGTCATCCGATGTCTGAAGACCAAGCTCAACATACAATGGCGTCTTCTTCGCGCGTTCTTCAATCACTTCCATTACAGGTTCCGGAAGGCAGTCCGGTCTCGTTGCCACGGACAGCGCAAGGATCCTCGGGTGAGAGGCAGCTTCATCCAATGCAGCACGCAGTTCCTCAGGAGCACAATATGTGTTCGTGAAGCTCTGGAAATATGCGATATAACCCGCATCAGGACCCGCCTTCTTTTCGACAAGCGAGATAGCGTCATCGATCTGATCCGTAATGCTTTTGCCGCCTGCAGAGAATTCTCCCGAGCCTCCCGCCGAACAAAAAATGCATCCTCCCGTCCCTTTTGTACCGTCGCGGTTCGGGCATGACTTTGAAAAGCATATGGAAGCCTTGTACATCTTGCGGCCGAAAACCGCTTTGTAATGTGCATTTGCAGTCAGCATCAGAACCTGTCCTCCGGATGGAACGGGTCCTCACTTACGGGAGCTGCACCGTCTTCATCCTTTTGCATTTCCGCTTCGGCCGCGCTGGTAATAACACCCTTGCCGTAGCGTCTGTTGATATCGTCTATTACTTTATCAAGTTTACTCGTTTTTCTTCTGGTTTCCTCACTCGTAAAAAAAGACATCTGTGTTCCCATGCCGGCAGGGATCACCTTTGAACATCTTACGCCGATGCTCCTGATACCCTTGTGCCAGTCCCACGATTCCGTAAAAAGCTCTTTCGCGGCCTGATATATAGTTCCCGCGTTATCAGTCGGCTCAAACAGGATCTTCTGTTTCTCGCACCGTACAAGGTCTCTGTCCCTGATCTCGATCTGTATCACAGTGCCTTTGAGACCGTGTTTCCTGAGCCTTGAAGCAACGCTCTCCGAAAGCATATGAAGCGTTCTGTACACAGCCGAATTTGAAGTCATATCGGTTGCGGTAGTCGTGGAATTGCCCACGGATTTTATCTCACGCTTATGTCCCGCCTCCGCAACAGGCGAATCGTCAAGACCGTTGGCATAACGCCACAGCACGTCTCCGGCTTTTCCAAGATATCTGGCAAGGTATGCCTGATCGGTTCCTGCAAGATCTCCTATCGTTCTGACATTTATCTTTCTTAATCTTCCCATTGTGCTCCTGCCGACGAAAAGAAGATCATCCGCAGGCAGCGGCCATATCTTCTCTTTCCAGTCCTCATCAGAGAAAACAGTTGTGGCATCAGGTTTCTTGTAATCGCTTCCGAGCTTGGCGAAGATCTTGTTGAAGCTTATTCCCACGGAACAGGTCAGATTGAAACTGTCTTTGACACGCTGCCTTATCGAATCCGCGATCTGTGCTGCTTCTTCATAACTTTCACATGCATCCGACATATCGAGCCAGCACTCATCCAGACCGAAAGGTTCCACGCGGTCCGTGTACTCGTAGTACATCTCGCGCAGCTTCATGGAATAGAATTCATACTTCTCATGGTGGGCGGGAGCCAAGACCAGATCGGGGCATTTTGCCTTGGCCTGCCATATGGCCTCGGCTGTCTTTATGCCGTATTTCTTTGCAAGCTCGTTCTTGGCCAGAACAATGCCGTGCCTTGCCTCCTGATCGCCTACGACCGCCATCGGGACGTTGCGGTATTCTGGGTGCGAGATCATCTCTACGGAAGCGAAATAACAGTTCTGATCTATGTGGAAGATTATCCTTTTCATGGCGTAATGATACTATAAAACGAACATATTTTCTATAAACATGTCCCGCTCTTTAATAGGAAATATTAAATCTTACAAATCTTATTCGAAAAATGTGCATTTTTGCATTTGACGGTATATAATATCCGTGTAATTATCAAAAATATCAAAATTTGTAAAAACTGAATCGGCACAGCTTAAATGCCGGTCCGAAACTGTGAATGGAGGAATTAGAAATGGCAAAACAAAAGGTATTTCTCGTAGATGATGACAACGATATTCTGACACTCAATCATGATTTCCTTGTAGGCGAAGGATACGAAGTTATCACCGCCACATCATGTGCAGAGGCTATCGAGAAGGTTAAGGTCCACAATTTCGCCTGCATAGTATTGGACGTCATGCTGCCCGACGGATCCGCTTTTGATCTTGCTCCGAAGCTCCGTTCGTTCACCGACTGCCCTATCATCTTCCTTACCGCAAAGGATCAGCAGGAAGACGTTATCAAGGGTTTCAAGGTAGGCGCAGACGATTACATCACAAAGCCTTATTCACTCCCCGAGCTCAGCCTCCGTATCAACGTTCACATTAAGCGCAACATGAAGAGCGAAGGTTTCCTCGTAGAGTATCCGCCGCTCAAGATCAATATCAAGACGCGTGAGGTCACACTTAAGGATAAGCCTCTGCATCTTACAAACCGTGAGTTCGATATCCTCTGCCTGCTCGCAGAGACACCGAACGTTATCGTTCCTTTCACAAGGATCTATTCTCACGTATGGGGTGACGATTCTCCGTGCGACAACCATCTCGTCATGGTCAACATCTCCTACCTCAGAAAGAAGATGGAGAAGATCGCTCCGGAGATTACGTTCGTTAAGACCGAATGGGGAATCGGATATTCCTTCGCTTATCCCCCGGTCAAGAACAGCATGAACACCCAGTATTAATACCATCAGGCCCTGATTCAAAAGGGGTTATTCGCAAAGGTAAAGTAAGCCCCGGGCAGACAATATGTTTTCCCGGGGTTTTTCGGGTATAATCCGTTAGTTCCAAGGAGAGACGATGGCCCAATATAAGCACAGCAAAAATGCCAGACTTCTTCTGGCTGAATTTGATAAGGAACGCAGAAAGACTCTGAATTTCGCGCTCCTTACATTCATTGTGCTCATGGTTGCCGTTATTGTCTGCGCGGCATCAGTCAGCTCGATCGGCAGCATCACCAACATAAAGGCAAATTACGATCCTGAAACACGCAGATACACGATCTCCGACATGCTCTCGCAGTCAAACGCCTATTCAACATTTATCCCTGATCACTGGGACTTCGTACCGAATGTATCTCCCTATGACGCCATAGTCAGAACGCCTTCCGGGGAAGATGCCATTTACCGTGATCTGATGCATGCCGAAGATGTAAGCATTTCCGAAAGCTGGCACGGCTGGTATGATTTCGATAACAGCGCCCAGTGGTATAACAGGATAGGTCCCGTTAATTACAAGACCTATTCGATCGACGGCGAAGACGTCCGTTCGGTCGCTTACACAAACTCTTTCTACTGTGACCCTTCGATCGACGCTTTATTCCTTTGTTTCTACCATATCAACGGAACAGCACGTGTATACTGTAACGGCGAGTTTGTAGGCGTGATCGGTGAGATGACTCCGTACTTTAACACAAGAGCTTTTGCGGATTACTGCACGCTCGTTCCCGAGAACGGAAGGATCGACCTTACCATAGTAGTCTCATGTTCACCGAAGGTTACCAACCCCGGCCTCGTCTCATATCCCATACTGCAGAACCGTGCCTCGACCAGCTTGAGAACGGCTTTTATCGGCGGTCACTTTGCGGTCATGGTATTGCTTTATGTCGTCGGTATTTTCGCGGGCGGCAACCTCATCAGCAGCCACTTCAAAAACTCCCACCTGCTGATCGCCTTTATCGTTGCGTTCACTTCGATCTTTCTCTATTACCTGGTCGACTGCAGGTTCATCTCTGTCAATGACCACTACAGGGCAATCTTGAGATTCCTTCTGATAATCGCTTCAGCCGTATCCGCTTATTCGATCAACAGCAGCGTTTTAGGTTACGGCAAGGAACACAGATCACATATCAAGATCCTGCGTATCGATCACCATCTGATCATGCTGTCGGGAATACTGCTCTTTATTGCTTATCTCGTTTTCGACTTTGTATTCGGACTTATCACGCCTGTCTTCTCCGCGATATGCTTCGGATTGTTCGTCATTTCGGGCAACATCATCAAGGATATCCTTCTTTTCAGGAGCAAGGACCCGAACAGGCTTCTCGTCGCCATGTCGCTGAGCTTTGTATTCTACGTGCTCTACCTGTCCGTATTGCTCGACGGAACGGCCGTTTACCTGCTCCCCACATACAGCGTCTTATATATCCTTTTTGTTCTCGCCGTAGAGATCATAATCGTATCCAGATATATCAATCAGAAAAAGCTCTTGGAGCTCGACTCGGATAACCTTAAGCGTCAGGTCAGGGAAAAGACCCAGTATATCTCCGAGATCAACCGTGACCTTGTCGAAACGAACAAAAAGCTGATGGAAGGCGAGCAGGCACGTAAAAACGTCCTTTCAAACGTTTCTCACGACTTAAGGACGCCTATCACCGCCATCCGCGGTTATGCAGAGCTCATCCTCTCGTCCGGCGACAGATTAGGTCCCGAGCAGAAAGAAGCTTACCTTACCAACATCGTAAGGCGTTCTGAACAGATGGAAAGGATCGTATCTGACATCATGGAGCTCACGAGAATGGAAGCAAGCGACGCCGAGTTCGTATTCTCGGACGTTTCGCTCTGCGAGATGCTCGATGAGGTCACAATGATGTATTCAATGGATCTTGAAGGCTCGAAAAAGCACATTTCGCTTGATATCCCCGAGGATGACGCGCTCATGGTCAAGGGCGACCCCAGAAAGCTTTCACGTGTTTTCGAGAATCTGGTCTCCAATTCCATCAACTATACCGGTGAAGAAGCCAATATCTCCATCAAGGCATGGAGAACCGGCGCGGATCTTCCCATTGACAAGCAGAAGATCCACGTAACGGTGTCTGATAACGGAATCGGAATACCTGAAGACAGTCTCTCCCGTATCTTTGACCGCTTCTACAGGGCGAAGAACTCGGGAGTAAACATTAAAGGAACGGGATTAGGCCTCGCTATCGTTAAGCTTATCTGCGACAAGCACGAGGCCAGGATCACCGTACAAAGTAAGATCGGCATCGGGACCACCTTTGAGGTGGTATTCAATGCCACCAACTGATCAGCCGATAGACTGGAGATAGTTGTTGAGTTCCTCGATAAGAGCGTCACAGTCCATACCGTGAACCATGCATGCTTCCTCGATAGTCTCGCCTGAAGCCATAGCGCAGCCGAGGCAGTGAAGTCCTGCGGACATAAGGATGGGAGCAATGCCCTCATCAATGCTTACAACATCACCGATTATAGTATCTTTAGTAACAACCATATAAGGCCTCCTTATATTTATTTAAAGCAGTAAAAGAATACACTAAGGAGGACTGTTTGTCATTCGTTTACGCCAAATATGGCATGTTAGTAAATATTTTTGATAAATTTCGCTCCAAAAGCCCCAAAACGCTTGACAACACTTTGCTTTAAGGCAATAATATGCTTGCAATAAAGGTCGTTTACGGCTATTTAGGAGGAAAATAACATGAATAAGTCACAGCTTATCGACGCAATCGCTGCTGAGTCCGGTCTTTCCAAGAAGGACGCAGAGGCTGCCCTCAAGGCTACACTCGGTGCAATCGAGGGTGCTCTTGTTAAGAACGACAAGGTTGTTCTTGTTGGTTTCGGCACATTCAAGACAAAGAAGCTCGCTGCTCGCAGCGGCCGTAACCCTGCTACAGGCGCTACAATCAAGATCGCTGCTTCTACAGTTCCTACATTCAAGGCTGGCAAGTCCCTCAAGGATAAGGTCAACGCTAAGAAGGGCGGAAAGAAGAAGTAATTGCTTCTTAGTTGATTAAGCTATAATCACACTGAACGACCGGTTGATCCGGTCGTTCTTTTTTTGCATTAAACTCAGTCCTCACGGTCCTTCGAGGCCGAACTTGAGGCGCCTTCCTACCCTTGTTATCAGGTTCTGAAGAACGCTCCTTGTCCTCATTTCCGTAAGGGTGCTGTTCTTTATGGCGTATCTGACGTCTCTTTCTATCTGCGAGAATGTCATCTTATAAGAATTCGCCACTGAAACGTACACTGTTTTAAGGCTTACGGGGAGCCTCGAGCCCGAAAGATAGATATTCTTGACCGCATCCATTAACACAGACGTCCCGATAAGCGACATATCAAAGCCGAATTCCCTGAAAACGCTTTTGACGCAGGCATCAAAGAAATCCGCGTCAACTCCTCCGCCGGCATTCCTTCTCATCAGAGCAGATACCGTTGCCGAAGCCTCACTCCTGCTCTGTCTTCCGTCGATTATGTAATGGATCACGCCGTCATCGCTCTTTATCCCGATAACTCCGTTCTCCTTAAGCAATGCGTTTATGTTTTCGAGCAGGCTCAGGTCGCTGCACACCACCGCCATCTCGATACCGCCTTTGTAGTCCAGGATCTTGTCTTCCATGCGTATCACCTCCCCTTTTATCTGCAGTGTAAACTGTCAGAAAGCACTTTTGGGGACGAATTGAGCCAAATGCAAAAAAGATGCCCCAAAATGAGACTTTTGGGGCACAATTGAGACTTTTTGTTTTTCCGAGCGTTTTTACTGCTTCGCAGCTGTCTCCTCGGGTGTCGCTTCGGGGTTGGTAATGTTGATCACCTCAGAAGTGAAAAGCGAGTAACGGGTATGTTTTATACGGACGGTATCACCGACTTTGACCTTAAGTCTCATCGGATTCATGTAATAGCATTTTCCGTCAACAAAGAAATAGTTCTTGAAGTAGGATACATCGGTAATCTCGCCCGTATCGTAATAGAAGCTCTTGCTTGCAATGCCGCTGATATCCATAAGCCTGGGGCCTGTGATCAGAGTAAGATCCAATATGGCAAGTACAGCGAAGACCAAAGGGAGAAAATAGAATAAGACACTCTTGGTCTTACGCTTCTTATTGCGCGCGGCAGTAACACATGCCATCAGGATCAGCACTCCCAGCAAGACCGCATGTATTGCGAGATTAACCAGGAAATAACGCATATATCACTCTTCCTCTTCGTCGTCTTCTTCCGCGGTCGGAATAGCTATCACCATGTCCGCGGTTATGTCATGCTCTTCGACAGGGATCTCCGAGCTGATCTGAAAATCGTAGCAGATACCGAGCAGATAAGGCTTTTTGCCCTTTATTCCCGCATAGAAGCGGTCATAATAGCCTTTGCCCTGTCCGAGCCTGGTACCTTCTTCATTATAAGCGACTGCGGGCAGCACAACAATATCGATGGATTCAGGTTCAACTGCCGGGAGCGATGCAACCGGCTCTTTTATGCCGTACGCGCCCGTCTTAAAAGACTTTTCATCAAGGCTTTTGCAATCACAGAAGACCATGTTGTCTCCTTCGATCCTCGGAAAACAGCATATCTTGCCCTTTTTCATAAAAGCTTTGGCAAGCCCGTCACAGGGAAGCTCTCCGCCTGTTGCTCTGTACAGCGCTATGCGTTTTGCATCTTTAAGTCTTTTCCTGAACTCATCGTCATCCAAAGAGAAAACATCGTCTGCAAGGGTCCTGTCAACTTCGCTCAGGAACTCGTCATCCAACTGGAGACGGCGGCGTCTGATCTCGGCTCTGACTGCTTTTTTCTCGTCTTTAATATCCATATCACTCACCGCCTATCATGGAACGCAGAGTATCAAGGTCTATTATCGGCACACCGAGTTCCCTTGCCTTGCGCTCTTTGGAGCCTGCGTCTTCACCCATCAGAAGATATGAAGTCTTCTTGGAGACTGAAGATGTGACTTTGCCGCCGTTCTTCTCGATAAGCGCGGAAGCCTCATCTCTCGACATGCCGGGAAGAGTTCCGGTGATGCAGATGGAAAGCCCGGAAAGGCTTGTTCCCAAGTTCTCCTCGGTTCTTTCGAAATTGAGTCCGGCCGCCTTCAACCGACCGATCAGTGCCATATTGTCTTCATCATGGAAGAAGCCGTAAATGCCTTCCGCGGTTATGTCTCCGATATCGGAAGTCTGTGCTAAGGTCTCCTTGTCCGCATTGGCAATGGCATCGATGGAACCGAATGTCCTTATCAGTTCTTTGGCTGTTGCTTTACCGACGCCGGGAATACCGAGGCCTCCGAGAACGCGGTCCGCAGGACTGTCTTTCCTCGATGTCTCGATGGCTTCAAGGAGCTTGTCAGTATTCTTGGCAAGCCCGAGGATATGGGCTTCTATCAGTTCATCACGTCTTGATGCAAGCGAATAGATACCTGCGATATCCTTAAGGAATCCAGCTTCAACAAGTTTTCTGATGTACTCGTCACCAAAGCCTTTGACGTCCATGCAGTCGCGCGAAACGAAGTTGATTATCCTTCCCGCAACAGTCGCAGGGCAGCTCATGTTGACGCACTTGAGATCTGCGGCATCAGCTTCTCTGACGAGTCCGTGGCCGCATACGGGGCATTCACCGGGCATCTGATAGAGCTTCCAGTCGGCAGGGCGCTTGGATTCAACAACACTCTTGATCTTCGGAATGATCTCTCCCGATTTATAAACAACAATGGTGTCGCCTATTCCTAACCCTAACTGGTTGATAAAATCCTGGTTATGGAGCGTGGCACGCGATACGGTCGTTCCGCAGAGCCTTACGGGCTCGAAAACGGCTACGGGCGTGACTCTTCCGGTCCTTCCCGTGTTGACCTCAACGGATAAGAGCTTTGCCTCCTTCTCTTCCGGAGGATATTTGTATGCGACAGCCCATCTCGGGAACTTTATCGTTGCGCCGAGGCGCTCTCTTTCCGCGAGATTATTGAGCTTTACGACCGCTCCGTCAATATCGTATGCAAGGCTGCCTCTTGCCTCTCCGATCTTCTGGATCGCATCCCAGACTTCGTCGGCCGTCTTGCATCTGTAGTATGTCTCGATTACCTTTACGCCGTTGCGCTTAAGGTACTCGTAGCCTTCCAGGTGTGTCTTGAATGTAATGCCGCGCGTCTCCTGAACGTTGAATATAAACAGCGACAGTCCGCGTTCCTTCGTTATCCTCGTATCAGTCTGGCGGAGCGTTCCCGCAGCGCAGTTGCGCGGATTGGCAAAAGGCTTCTTGCCCTCTTCTTCCGCCTGCTCATTCACCCTGGCGAAAGCCTCGCGGGTCATATATACCTCGCCTCTTATCTCAATGTACGGCACAGGCTCAGGGAGCGTCCTTACGACGTCCTTGATCATCTTGGCATTCATCGTAACATCTTCGCCCTCGGTGATGCCGTCTCCGCGCGTAACGGCGAGCTTTAACTCGCCTTCTTCATAGCGCAGGGCCATCGAAAGGCCGTCGATCTTCGTCTCGACCAGGAATTCGGCTTCTTCACCGAACTGCTCCCTCATCGAATTAACGAACTCATCAACTTCTTCTCTTGAAAAGACATCCTGGAGCGAAAGCATAGGGACGTTGTGCTTGACCAGAACGCCTTTCTCGGCCTTCCAGCCGACACGTCTTGAGGGAGAATCGGGAACGATCCAGTCCGGGTGTTCCTTCTCGATCGCCTTAAGGCGGTTATTCATCTGATCGTATTCGTAATCCGATATCTCAGGCTCATCCTGGGCATAGTAACGCTCAGCGTGATAATTGAGCGTCTTAACGAGATCCAGATATTCCTGTCTGGGATCGGGGCTGTCAGATTTCTGTGCAGCCTCCAAGCTCGCAAACATATCAAGCTGCTCCATGGATCAGTCCTTTCCTTTCTGTGTGGCAAAAAAGACAATCGGGAATGATGCGACAATGGCGAAAAACAATCCCCAGACCAGTTCAGGCAGTCCTGCAAGGCCTGCAAACGGTCCCGTGAGGTGTATACCGTTGTAACGCGTGATATAAAGTATCTTGTCCAGCGTCTTGTTCATTTTCGAGAGCGGGACAAACACGAGCGATGTCAGCATGGCAGTCGAAATGCTGTAAGTGTAGACAGCAGCTGCCCATTTGAGTGCCTTCTCGGCCTTGACGATGTAAAAGAGCATTACGACCGCTACGCTTACCGCAAGCGCAATACCCTTCTTCAGGTCCACGTGTCCGTCTGTCAGCGACCTGAAACTGAATGCTGCGGCGCTCGCTATGGCAACAGCGCACGGTATATAGGTCTCAGCTTTTGTCGTTATCAGCTTCTGCAATATGACTATGACCAGCAGCAGAACGGCATATGAGGTTATGGCACAAGCGGTGTCTCCGCCGCCTAAACCTTTAGCTGCCAGCCTTCCGCTGCCTGCAATATAGTCCGCAAAAATATGGAAGGGCTCTGTCAACAGAGTCCCCCACAAAAAGAGCATGATAACGCTGACAATTCCCGCGCGTTCGTTGCTTCTCATAAAAATTCAGTATTAACCGGCAAGTGTCCGGCGAATATCAGACGTCCAGCTTCGAGAAATCCCCGTCCTCGAAAAATGCTTTAAGAGTGCTGTATTCTTCGAAATCAAGCGAGATACCCTTGCCGACCTTCTGATGGTCCGGGCCCCAATCACGGATGTCGAGCTTCGGCTTACCGTTGTTCCACTTAACGATGTTAACCTCGCGCTGCCAACCGGACTTGTTCTCCTTAAGGATGCCGATCTGCTCGATGATCTCGTAAGTAATCTCTGTCTTAGGCATTTCTTTCTCCCTCCTTATTATAAAAAGGTTTTTATATCTATAATGTAGGATTATATCACAGGTTTGCCCTGTGTATATTATAATTAAAAAGAATATACATATAAATTAAAACAATAAAATAGGAGATTCAAGTTGAAAGAACTGCCTGCAGGTGTTTTTGTCCTCATAATAATACTCGGTGTAATAGTATTGGCGGCAGTGCTTTATTGCGTTTGGGCATTCATTGAACCCAACCTGTTTGAAGTTACCGAAAGAAAGCTTTCTCCTGCTGACAAGGATACTGACTTCAGAAAACAATCTCCCGGCGCTATCCCTTCAGGAAAAGCCCCGGGCCTGCGCTTATTCTTTTTCACGGATCTTCATGCCGAACTGTGCAGGGTAAGTTCAAAGCGTCTTATATCGGCTCTCAGGGCTGCTCACAATGCGTCTCCTCTTGATGCGGTGATATTCGGCGGTGACATCTGCAACGATTACAGTACAAGCGGCAGGGGCCTTTCATATCTGAAGGAAGTATCTGATGTCTGCTCAGAGTTTAATATCCCCTTCTACGGCGTCACAGGCAACCACGATCTCGAATTCGATCCTTCTGACGGCAAATGCCATTTTACCAGCATCGAGGGCAGGCAGATTGAATTCAGATCTCATGCCTCAGGCAGGCCTGTTATCCTCTGCGGAGTCGACGATTCAGGCCGTAAGGAACGAGTATGGTACAAGGTGCCCCCTGTGCCTTCTGACTGCATCTCAGTGCTTGTGTGCCACAATCCTGATGCGATACTTCATTTCGGCAGTGACGAGCACGTTGACTACATGCTGAGCGGCCATTTTCATGCCGGTCAGTTAAAGATGCCTTTCCGCCTTGAGTTTGCCAGGCTACGCTCCGACATACTTCCCCGCAAAAAGGTCGTTGAAGGTGTTTTCGAGTATAAAGGAACTACGTTCTTCATATCGCGCGGCTTAGGCTGCAATGCGATCCCCGTCAGGTCCGGGGCAATCCCCGAGGCATCCGTCGTAGAGATCTACGATTGATATCCACCACGCTTTACAGAAGTCCATTCCACGTTTCCTTCCACTTTTTCCTCAAAACGTGGAACGGAATGTGGAATCTCACTTCAACAAGCAAAAGAAAACGCCCGGCTCATAAGAACCGGGCGTTATTGGTTACTTAAACTCTAAGCTGTTAATTAGCCAAGCTCAGCGAAGTACTTGATTGTACGAACCATCTGAGATGTGTAAGAGTTCTCGTTGTCATACCAGGAAACAACCTGAACGAGGGAGTTGCCGTCGTCCATCTTGGAAACCATGGTCTGGTTAGCATCGAAGAGTGAACCGAACTTCATGCCGATGATATCGGAAGAAACGAGCTTCTCCTCTGTGTAGCCGAAAGACTCATTTGTAGCAGCCTTCATAGCAGCGTTGATGCCGTCTACTGTAACTTCACCAGCAACAACAGCGTGAAGGAGAACCTGTAGGTGTAGGTACACGCTGAGCAGCGCCGATGAGCTTGCCGTTGAGCTCAGGGATAACAAGGCCGATAGCCTTAGCAGCGCCTGTAGAGTTAGGTACGATGTTAGCAGCACCAGCTCTTGCTCTCTGGAGGTCACCCTTTCTCTGAGGACCGTCGAGGATCATCTGGTCACCTGTGTAAGCGTGAACAGTTGTCATGATACCGCTCTGGATTGGAGCGAGGTCGTTCAGAGCCTTTGTCATAGGAGCCAGGCAGTTTGTTGTACAAGAAGCAGCGCTGATAACAGTGTCAGCAGGAGTCAGAGTCTTGTGGTTTACATTGTAAACGATAGTAGGCAGATCGTTACCAGCAGGAGCAGAGATAACAACCTTCTTAGCACCAGCAGTGAGGTGAGCAGAAGCCTTCTCCTTAGATGTGTAGAAACCTGTGCACTCCAGAACAACGTCTAC
>CACYMP010000004.1 GCA_902775565.1 Oscillospiraceae bacterium | reverse complement strand
GCGCATTGCAAACCTCAACAGCCGGCCATTGTAGTTTGTCATTGTCTCTCTGACCGCATTCTCATCCCGTTCAAAATACAGATCGATTATCTCTTTGTCGTCCAACATACTGTCACCTCCTTTCGCTCTTTCCCTATAAGTAGATTTTCATTCCGAATTGGTTACATGTAATTCAAAGTGCCGGCAGATAAATCTACTATATTAAATCTACACACTCCAGCAATTTGTGTGAAACATTACTTAACAGAGGATACCTTATGCATTTAATACCTAAGAGTTCGTGGTTTTCTTTTTCTTCTAAAAGTGCGGCACGGACTTTAAGTAGCATAGGAATGGATCGGTAGCTGTTTTGCGTTTTAGGTGGGTTGATGGTGTAAACATGCTCTTTCCCTTTGCCCAACGAGTAGTCAACAAAGATATGGTTGACACGAATTATTAATCAATATCATCACATATTAAGTGGTTTTAAACAGTTTTGAAGCGGTTTAAGCGATTATGTTGAGGTTTCGTGATGTAAAAATGATGTAAGGGGCTGCGCCGACAAGTCTGTCAATAGCGTAGCCCCTTGATTTCATTACGTTTGCGCGAATGAAAAATAAAGTATGGTGGATGCTACAGGACTCGAACCTGTGACCCCCTGCACGTCAAGCAGGTACTCTAGCCAGCTGAGCTAAGCATCCGTGGTCAAGCTTTGAAAGTATACATTGTTTTTTGTTTGTTGGCAAGAATTATTTCAAGCCGTTTGTTATTAGTATTTTATTGCTTTGATTATTTTAGTTTGCTAAACTCTTTAAGTATTTTATTTGAGGGGGACAATTACCATGACTGCATCAGTGATCTGCATTCTGGTTACCATTGCGCTGTACCTGCTCATGATGATCTGCATCGGAGCATACTTCAGCAAGACCAACAAAAGTACTGACGATTTCTATCTCGGCGGAAGACGTCTGGGACCGCTCGTCGCAGCAATGAGCGCCGAAGCATCAGATATGAGCTCCTGGCTCCTTCTGGGTCTTCCGGGACTCGCACTTGCAACAGGCCTTGCAGAAGCTTCGTGGACAGCGATCGGACTTGCCATAGGAACATATCTTAACTGGCTTTTCGTTGCCAAGAGGCTTCGTGTCTATACACAGAAGATCGACGCCGTTACCGTTCCTGATTTCTTTGCAAAGAGATTCGGAGATGACAAGCATATCCTTACGCTTCTTTCGGCTGTCATCATTGTAGTTTTCTTCGTGCCTTACACGGCTTCCGGTTTTGCCGCATGCGGCAAGCTCTTCAATACGATGTTCGGTATGGATTACGTTCAGGCAATGCTTATTTCCGCAGCCGTTATCGTAATCTACTGCACACTCGGAGGCTTCCTTGCAGCTTCAACTACAGACTTCATCCAGAGCGTCATCATGACGGTCGCTCTTGTTGTCGTTCTCGGATTTGCAGAAGGATGCACCAATGGATTTGATAATGTTTTTGCAAACGTAAGACAGTTCGAGGGTTTCCTTGACGTATTCAAAGGATGCAACGTCGAGACCGGAGCAGTAGGAAGCTACGGCGCTCTGCCTATCGCATCCACACTTGCATGGGGCCTCGGCTATTTCGGTATGCCTCACATCCTTCTGAGGTTCATGGCTATCGATAACAAGAAGAAGATCAAGCTCTCAAGACGCGTTGCTTCCGTCTGGGTCGTTATCTCGATGGGTGTTGCTATCCTCATCGGTGTTGCAGGCTATTCGCTCATGAAGAACGGCATCGTTCCTCACTATGCTAACAACTCTGAAGCTGAGTCTGTCGTAATCGACGTGGCAAAAGTTATCTCTTCTTACGGATATATCCCGGCGGTAGTCGGAGGCATCATCCTCGCAGGCATCCTTGCTTCCACGATGTCCACTTCCGACTCTCAGCTCCTCGTAGCTGCCTCTGCCGTATCCCAGAACATACTTGCAGAGACATTCCACATCAAGATCTCCGAAAAGGCATCCATGTGGGTCGCAAGAATCTCGGTTATCGTTATCTCCGGTATTGCGGTTCTTTTCGCGCTCGATCCTTCATCATCTGTATTCAGGATCGTCTCGTTCGCATGGGGCGGCTTTGGTGCTACCTTCGGTCCTGCAGTACTGCTCGCGCTCTTCTGGAAGAGGGCAAACAAGTGGGGCATCTTCTCGGGTATGCTGGGCGGTTTCGCCATGATCTTCATCTGGAAGTTTGATATCCGCGTTATGTTCGCAGGAAGCTGGCTCGATATCTACGAGCTCCTGCCTGCATTCATCTTCAATCTCCTCATTGCTGTAGTCGTATCCTTGCTGACCAGGGAGCCTGCAAAAGAGATCACGGATACATTCGAACAGGTAAAGGCAGAAGAGAAAGCCTGATAATAATCCTGACAAAGTTCAAGGGGCCGCGAAATTGACCGCGGCCCTTTTAACTTTTATAATAGACACATCTATTTTATAAGGGAGGTAGATACTATGTTTTGTTCAAAATGCGGTGCGGAAGTACCTGACGGTTCAAACTTCTGCCTGAAATGCGGTTTTAACTTCAACGCAGGAGCAGCTCCTGCAGCAGCTCCTCAGCCTGCACAGGGTCCGGTTCAGGGCGGCCCTCCGCCGATCGTTGACGGAAGACCCTGGGTCCAGAACAGCGGTGTGATCAATCCGTTCCCCGTACCGGGATATGATCAGTACAATCCTAAGTTCCACTGCAGATGCGAATACTGCTACTACGAGTTCGACTATCACACATACGATCTCGGACACCGTGCATGGTATCCGCACGGATTCGTTTACTGCCCACGCTGCAAGAAGCCTATCCGTCACCGCCTCGAGTATGAGGTGATCAACAATCCCGGATATGCGCAGCCTTATCAGCAGCCTGTAGCGGTACCGGTTGCACCTGCTCCCGCTCCGGCACCTGCAGCACCTGCAGCACCTGTTGCGCCCGCTGCTCCGGCACCGGAAACACCCGCAGCTCCTGCAGCTCCTGCACAGGAATAGTTCAATTCTGAGTAAAGCCGATAAACCGCCGGTATTCAAAGCCGGCGGTTTTTATGTTAATTTTGTAGGGTTATGGCAATAGACAGAAGCAAGACAGATCTCATTAAAGCAAAGTACGAGGAACTCACCGGAACGATGAGCGACCCTGTCGTTGCTGCAAATCACGAGGAGTACATGAAGTATTCCAAGGAACTCGGGGCGATTGAGCCGCAATACCGCGCGATCCTTGCGTATGAAGCGTGCGAAAAGGAGATATCTGACCTTTTGGCGATCCTGGAAGGCGAGACCGGCAGTGATGATGAGATGCGTGAATTTGCAAATGCCGAGCTTTCCGAGAACAAAGCAAAGATAGAAGTGCTCGAGAAAGAACTTCTGCTCCTGATGGCTCCGGGAGACCCCAGAGACAACAGATCTGTCATCATGGAGATCAGAGCCGGAGCGGGCGGTGAGGAATCGGCGCTTTTCGCTGGCGATCTCTTCAAGATGTACAGAGGATATGCTGCCCTAAAGGGCTTTGACGTAAGCATAGTCGATTCGAGTCCGACTGAGCTCGGAGGCTTTAAGGAGATTGTTTTCTCGCTTGAAGGCAACAGGGCATACAGCCGCCTTAAGTTTGAGAGCGGAGTGCACCGCGTGCAGCGTGTTCCTGTTACCGAATCCGGCGGAAGGATACATACTTCGACGGCAACTGTCGCAGTACTCCCGGAGGCTGATCCGACAGATGTCGTTATCAATCCCAAAGACTTGAGGATAGACCTTTTCAGATCATCGGGCGCCGGCGGACAGCATATCAACAAGACGACTTCCGCTATAAGGATCACGCATATTCCGACCGGTATCGTCGTTACATGCCAGGATGAAAGAAGCCAGATACAGAATAAGGCCAAGGCTATGGCGGTCCTTCAGAGCCGTCTCTGGGCGATGGCCAGGGAGTCTGACGTCAATGCCGAGAACGATGCCCGCCGTTCCCAGGTCGGAACAGGCGACAGATCCGAAAGGATAAGAACATATAACTACCATCAGGGAAGAGTCACTGACCACAGGATAGGACTCACTCTTTACAGACTGAACGATATCCTGGCGGGAGATCTTGACGAGATAATAGATGCGCTGACGCTGGCTCAGGCCGCCGATGACGCAGCAAAGACAGGTGAGGATTAATGGAACGCGAGAAGATCTACGGTAAAACAAAGCTTGTATCAGGAGCTGACAGTAACGGAATAAAGGAATGCGCAAAGCACCTTGTATCAGGTGAGGTCGTGGCTTTTCCTACGGAGACCGTGTACGGCCTTGGCGCCAATGCGTTTGACGCGGGTGCGGTGGAAAAGATATTCGCCGCCAAAGGGCGTCCGTCTGATAATCCGCTCATATGCCATATCGGTGATAAAGCTCTGATCAAAGACATCGTATCAGAGATCACTCCGCTTGCCCAAAAGCTTATAGATGCATTCATGCCCGGACCTGTTACGGTCATTATGAAAAAGTCTGACAAGATCCCTGCGGAGGTCACGGCAGGACTTGATACGGTCGGTGTGAGAATGCCTTCAGACCCTGTCGCGAATGAGTTCCTCAAAGCCTGCAATGTGCCTGTTGCCGCTCCTTCGGCAAACCTTTCCGGCACGCCTTCTCCTACGAACGCAAGGGCAGTCATGGAGGACATGGACGGATATGTTTACGCAGTCATCGACGGCGGGGATTCTGTTTTCGGACTTGAATCGACAGTAGTCGATGCGACCGGCGAAAAGCCCGTGATATTAAGGCCCGGTGCAATTACAAAGGCGGACATCGAGGCCTGTGCAAGCGGTGAGGCCGCATTTGCGGGAACACTTGAAGCAGGGCAGACCCCCAAGGCTCCGGGAATGAAATACCGCCATTACGCGCCGTTTGCCAATGTCGAGATCATGGAAATGCCCAAAGGAGCCGTGCTGATCGGTGATGAGGCAGATGATGCGGCGCCTTCGGAGGTCAAAAAGCCTGATTTCGATACCATGAGCGAGGATGACAGACAGGCTCTGGTCGATATCGCTTCTCCGTTCATCCACCGTGAGAAAGAACTGCTCAAAGCTAATCCTTTTGCGCGTGTCGGCATCTTTGCAGGCGTAGAGGTCAAAGCCCTGTATGAGAAGCTCGGCGACAAGATCCTTCTTGCGCATACCGAGTTCTATGAATACGGAAATGCCCTGGATGTAAGATCTGCAGCTCATTCGCTCTTCGAGGGATTAAGGCATCTGGACTGCCAGGAAGTCGATACGATACTGGCACAGGGCCTGACCGGCGGCGGAATGGCGACTGCTTATATGAACAGGCTCGAAAAGGCGGCAGGGAAGAAAGGCGAACTCCTTCCCGGAATGCCCAAGCCTGAAAGACCATCAAGAGGAGAACTGCCCCTTGAGGCTTTCAAGGATACATTTACGGCTCAGATCCTGTTCGCTGACGACGACAATACATGCCTTTCCCAGGCGTGCGAAGCGATAATGACAGGACTGATCGAGAAGAATGCCCCTTATGACATGCTCGTATCCCGCGACATCGGATGCGAACTGTACTGCGAATCGGCCGGGATCACCGCTTCTGACGGTGCCGTGTGCGATAAGGGGATCATCAAGGCCGTTTCAGAAGAAACCGGAAGAAACATCTCCCACTGCCGCTCAACAAGGGCGGATCCAGCGCTCTATGATGCATCGGATATCATCATAACGGTAAGGGATGAGCATGCTTTCGAGATAATCAAGGCCTTCCCGCAGATCAAGGATAAGGTGTTCTCGCTGTCCACTTTTGCGGCTTCGTGCGGTCTCGTCTTCAAGGATGCAAACGGAAGATTAGTCTCAGTCTCAATTCCGGACCCCAGAGGCGAGAATGAAGCGACTTATTCCCATACCGTCAAAGCCCTGAAAGCGTGGTTGGAACTGCTTTTCCCGTATCTCATCAAAGCTGTGGGAGCAGAGAGGGCGTAAGTCTCATTTTCTTCAAAAAGTCCCAACTTTTGCCCTAAAGTCCCGATTGTCCTCTCAGCAGGTTGTTTTTTGCCTGAAAGGCAGTATAGAATATCAGCGTTAGAGTTAAGGACGACGACGTAGACAAATGAGCGACAGGATAATATGCTTGACGAATAATTGTCTGCTGTGATATTCTTCTCGTTGCCGCATATTTATATTAGCGGCGATCCTTGTCCGGTTTACCGGACCGAATAGTCCAGAAGGAGGTGAATGAAATGGCAAACAATTATCGTTTGATCACAGTCCTCAATGCATCTGCAGGTGATGAGGCACTCGCTTCTCTTACTGACTCCGTCAAGGCTAAGCTCGAATCTGGTGCAACGATCAAGTCTTTCGACATCGTTGGCAACAAAGAGCTCGCTTATGAGATCGAGGGACAGAAGAGCGGCTGCTATGTTCAAGCATATTTTTCTGCCGAGAGCGATTTCCCTAAGGAACTTGAGCGTGTTCTCAAGATCACAGACGGCGTACTTCGTTTTCTCATTGTCAGCGTCGGTGAGTAATCACTGCGCATAGCAGAGAAAGGCAAGACAGATGAACAAAGTAGAGTTGGTAGGAAGACTTACCAAAGATCCCGAAGTAAAGCTTACTTCAAACCAGACCCAGTTCTGTAACTTCACAGTGGCGGTTGACCGCCGCTTCAAGGACAGCAACGGCCAGAGACAGGCTGATTTTATCAGCTGCGTTGCCTGGAGACAGACAGCTGCCTTCATCCAGAAGTATTTCCGTAAGGGAAACAGGATTGGCTTAGTCGGGAGCATCCAGACCCGCACTTACGATGATCAGAACGGCCAGAAGCGTTATATCACTGAAGTAGTGGTTGACGAGGCTGAGTTCGTTGAATCAGGTAACGGACAGCAGGGCGGAGAGCAGGCTTATCACGAGGCACCGGCCGCAAGACCCGCTTCGACATACCAGGCTCCTCCGGCAGGCTCTGCGGCATCAGATGCGCCTCTTGCACCCAAGACACAGATCGAGCCCAGCTCAGATCCCGGTTTTGGTCCCGGCGACCAGGTAGATCTTCCGTTTGAGATTTAATTTGTGAAGGAGATCACATAAAATGGCAGAGAACAGAGCACCTAAGGCCGGCGGAAAGGATTTTGCCGGCGGCATGAGGCAGAGACGTACCCGCAGGAAGGTTTGTGCGTTCTGCGCTAATAAGGTAGAGAGCATTGATTTCATGGATGATGTACTCCTCAAGAAGTACATCTCTGAGAGCGGCAAGATTCTCCCTAAGAGAATGACCGGCACATGCGCTATCCATCAGCGTGAGCTGACAACAGCGATCAAGCGTGCACGTCAGATCGCGCTGCTTCCTTACACAGCGCAGTAATCAGCGGCCCCCGCTTCACAGCGTATCGTCCCTGTGCCTTTTGCAGCGGTGACCGATACGGGTCCGTACAAAAATTTAAGGACATTCGGGCATCATCCGGCACATATTTGCTTTATATAGCTTATAATATGTTCTGGTGATGCCCGTTTTATATTTCGGGTAAGTAAGAGATCAGGAGAGATATTATGAAGGTCATACTTCTTGCAGATGTAAAGAATCTCGGCAAGGCCGGAGACGTGGTCAATGCCAGTGACGGATACGCAAGGAACTTCCTTTTCAAGCAGGGTCTTGCTAAGGAGATGACTGCCGCAGGCCTCAATGAAGTCAAGGTACAGGCAGGCGCCAAGGCGGAGCATGAGAGAAGGGCTCTTGCCGAAGCACAGGAGACAAAGAAGACCATCGAGGGCAAGACCTTTGAGGTCAAGGCCAGAGGCGGTGCCGACGGAAGGCTTTACGGAGCCGTTACGGCATCGGATATTTCCGACACGCTCAAGGCAGCAGGCTTTGAGATCGAGAAGAAGAAGGTCGTTATCAACAACCCCATCAAGAACACGGGAATCTTTTCCGTACGCATTAAGCTTCACCCCAAGGTCTCGGCAGATATCAATGTCGAAGTCGTAACTAACTGACCGGAGAAGGCAAGATGAACGAAGATCCCGGATACATGGATAATCTTATAGATTCGGCATCTCCCGAGAAGGACGATACCGTTGAGATCGAGATGGCGCTTCTGTCTTTGTGCATGCGCAAGGATAAAGCACTTCTTGAGGCTGCGGAACATAAGCTTGTCAGCGAGGATTTTACCGATAACCGCAACAAGATCATCTACAGCACGATCATCGACATGTTCCTCAACAACGCCAACATTGACAGATTTACTGTCACGAATGAGCTCGAACGCAAGGGTGAGCTTGAGCGTGCCGGAGGACTCAGATATATCTATAAGGTCGGTGAGACCACAGCCGTTACTGCAAGTATCAACGGCTATATTGCCGCTATCCGGGAGAAGAGCGACAAGAACAAGCTCTTAAGGGAATTGGACACAGTCAGGAAAATGGCTGTGAGCGGAGACAAGAGAACATCCGACGTTCTCGACTATGCCATCTCTACGATGTCATCGCTTAAGGGGACGGGTGAGACCAAGGGTTTTGAGGTTCTTTCAAAGGTTCTCGTCTCCACCATGGAGGAACTAAGCGATGAGATGAAGCCCGGAAGTGACAACAAGCTTGTAAAGCTTGGCTTTCCGAGACTCGATGAGATGCTCTCAGGCGGACTCAAGCCCGGTTCGCTTAACATCCTGGCGGCGCGTCCGAGTATGGGTAAGTCCGCTCTTGCCATCAATATGGCTGCAAATGTAGCCGCAACCAACAAGCCTGTCGCGATCTTCTCTCTCGAAATGTCGAAGAACGAGATCGCCAAGAGATTTATGTCTGCCAGCATGAATAAGCCTCTTACCAAGATCCTTTATTCACGCAAGATGACCGATGAAGACAAACATGAGATTAATAACGCGGTAGCGAAGCTTTCTGACTTCCCGGTATATATCGATGACAATTCAGATACGACGCCTACCGTTATGAAGTCCAAGCTCAAAGAGCTTTCTGCAAAGGAAGAGTCCAAGCCTGCGCTGGTAATCGTTGACTACCTGCAGCTCATGAGCCTTCCCGGGACCAATAAATCACGTAACGAGGTGGTTACCGAGATCTCCAGATCCCTCAAACTTCTCGCAAAGGAATTCCAGGTGCCTATTATCGCGCTCTCACAGCTCTCCAGAGGCGCTGCGCAACGTGATGACCACACACCTCAGCTCTCAGACCTGAGAGACTCCGGTGCTATCGAGCAGGACGCCGATACGGTAATGTTTATCGACCGTCCCGATTATTATAAGAAGAGCGATGACGAAGCTCCCAAGAACGGTGACGGGGATGAATCACCCAAGCAGCAGGACACTGATAACGACAACGTTATAAAGGATGCTTACATCTATCTGTCCAAGAACCGTCAGGGAAGGACCGGAAGGGACAAGGTCTGCTGGATCGCAAGAAAGACGCTTTTCTACGAGTTCGACAAAGAGAAAAAGGAACGCGATGACGGCGGAAGCCCTTATACACGTACAAAGTCTTCCGACAGTGCGGCATCAAGCTACGAATTCGAGCAGGAACCTGTTCCTGAAGTAAGTGATAACGATGCTCCGCCTCCGGCTGACGGTGACGATGCATTCTTTGCAAATGCACACGAAGGTTTCGATCAGGATTTCATATAAGCGATGAAGAACACCGGCAACAGTCTGAGACATGAGCTTGCCAAGAGAGTTGGCAGTTTCTGCCATGACAAGTCGCTGCTGGAGTGTGACGCGGTTATTGCCGCATGTTCGGGCGGCCCCGATTCTGTCGCGCTGCTCCTCATTCTTTCGGATATTCTCAAAGAACTGCCGAATCCTGTAAAGCTATATGCTATCCATATCAATCACAATCTGAGACCCGGAGACTGCGACAGGGACGCGGAGCTGACGGCGGTTTTCTGCGCCTCGCTTAACGTTCCGCTCAGAATTGTCGGGTTTGATGTCGAGAAATATGCCGAAGAGAACAGACTGTCCGAGGAGACTGCGGGCAGAATGCTCCGATATGAGGCTTTTGACACATATGCGCAGGATCTTTACGATTCGGAGCACTATAACTCTATAAGGATCGCCGTGGCACATCACAAGAATGATGTCGCCGAGACTATGATGATGAACCTTTTCCGCGGTGCCGGATTAGAAGGACTCGTTGCTCCGAGGGCAAGAACGGGCAATGTTATCAGACCGCTTCTGTGCTGCTCAAAGAGCGAGCTTGTGGAGATGCTCAGGCAGGAAGATATCAGTTATGCGATCGACATGACCAACCTGGAGTCTGATTCCACCCGCAACGTATGGCGCAATATATTGCTCCCTGAAGTCGAGAAAAGGACCGGAGTTAGTCCTTCAAGCTCGCTTAACAGGACATATTCCCTCATAGAAGAAGACCTTGATTACCTGGCGGAGGAAGCCAAAAAGGCTTACGACAGCTGTCTTGTAATGATTGGAAAGGAAGAGCCCCGGATAAAGGCTCTCGACTGCTCCAAAGCTTCAGACCTTGCGCCCGCCATGAATTCCAGGGTGATCAGAAAGCTCTGGCAGGATACTTTCGGCAACCTCACCGATTTTGAATCAGCCAATCTCAGAAGCTGCGCCGATCTCATTTCAAGGAAAGAAGTCAGCGGAGAGGTGATCCTTCCCATGCCTTTTTCGCGCAAAGCATACAGAATAGGCAATCTTTTCAGCTTTTGCAGGGAAGATTCCGTAGGTGAAGCGGCAAGAGCCATAGCATCAGACATGGGACTTATCGCGGAAGAAGTGCCCGTGTCGTTTACTGTGCCTGTTCCTTCCAAAGAGGGAGAAGATGGAGCGATTGCCGTAATAATCCCTAACACAGACCTCTATATTTATATATATTTATTTGAGAATAAGGGTGATTTAGAGTATAATAATTCCTCGTGGTTTTGTCCGATCGAGCTGGCTGCAGACGGCAATCTTACGCTGGTAAATCTGGCGGGAGATCCGGCGGGCCGCGTATTCCGGAAAGCGGGCGCCTCAGGCTCTAAGAAGCTCACAAGGCTCTTTACGGATCTCAAAGTTCCGGAGAGCGCAAGGGAGAGTATCGTTTTCGCAGCCTCGAAAGATTCGGACAAGATCCTGTGGATCCCGGGCGTAGGACACGCCGAGGGCTTCACGAGCAAGCTTAGCAGGCAGCGGTACGGACAGTCTTCCGTGTCAGATCACGGAAAACTTCTGAAGATTACTTTGGAGAGGCGTAAGGATGGCAATTGATACATCGAGGGTTCTGGTAACGCATGAACAGATCGAGGAAATGCTTGAGCGACTTTCCGCCCAGCTTAACAAAGATTATGCAGGCAGGCATCTGGTCGTGGTAGGCATCCTCACGGGTGCATTTATCTTTACTTCTGATCTGATAAGACGTCTTACGATGCCCGTTACCGTTGATTTTATGCAGGTATCAAGCTATGTCGGCGAGGTATCTTCAGGTGTCCTCAAAATCAAGAAGGATCTGAGTTATGATATCGAAGGCAAGGATGTCCTTATAGTTGAGGATATCGTTGATACTGGCAGAACGCTGGCGCTCCTCATGGAGCAGCTCCAGAAGAGGAATCCGGCGTCGCTCAAGGTCTGTACGGCTTTTGACAAGCCTGCAAGAAGAGTTAACACTTTCGTGCCTGATTACAACGGGCTTACGGTTCCGGACGAGTTCATCGTTGGCTACGGCCTCGATCTCGACGGAGAATACAGGAATTTTGACGACATAAGGATCGTTAGAAAGGTTTAGGTTAAGGATGTCTGACAAAGGTGAAGGAAACAGCAAGCCACATTTCGGGGGACTGTTTTTCTATGTGATCATGCTGGTGGTGCTTGTCGTATTCGCGACAATGGCTTTCGGCGGCAATTACGGAAAGAAGGAACAGACCAAACTGTCCGATGTGCTTGGTTACATCGATAACACCAGCAATGAAGTCGAGCTGGTAGAGGTCAAAGGTACGGTAGTTACCGTCAGATATAAGGACGATAAGGGTCAGGTTGCCGAGATATCGCAGTCCATCCCTTACGAATATGTTGATGACCTCATCGTCAAGCTCCAGGCGGCTAAGGCTAACGGAAAGATCAAGGATTACAACTACACAGAGCCGTTTGACTGGTCAATCATACTCAATATCGGAAGCCTTGTTCTCGCGGCTATCATCATAATCGTACTCTTCGTCAACATAAGCAGACAGAGCAGGGAAGGCAGCAGTGTCTTCAGCTTCGGCAACAACAGGGCCAGAGTGTCCGATCCCAACAAGATCAAGGTCAAGTTCTCCGATGTTGCAGGTTCTGTCGAGGAGAAGGAAGAGCTCTCCGAGATCGTCGATTTCTTAAAGAGCCCCAAGAAGTATCAGCAGCTTGGTGCCAAGATTCCCAAGGGCGTTCTTCTTTACGGCGCTCCCGGTACGGGTAAGACGCTCCTTGCGCGTGCGGTCGCAGGTGAAGCGGGCGTTAAGTTCTTCTACATCTCTGGTTCTGACTTCGTTGAGATGCTCGTCGGTGTAGGTGCTTCCCGTGTAAGATCGCTTTTCGCTGACGCAAAGAGAGAAGCACCTTCCGTTGTATTCATCGATGAGATCGATGCTGTAGGACGTAAGAGAGGTGCCGGTTTAGGCGGCGGACAGGATGAGCGTGAGCAGACACTTAACCAGATACTTGTCGAGATGGACGGTTTCGATGTCAACTCGAACATCATCGTAATGGCTGCTACAAACCGTGTGGACGTTTTGGATCCTGCTCTTCTGAGACCGGGTAGATTCGACCGCCGTATCATGGTCAATATGCCTGATGCTGACGAGCGTGAAGCTATCCTTAAGATCCACGCAAAGAATAAGCCTCTTGCTAAGGACGTAAGCCTCAGGGAAGTCGCACTTTCGACCGTCGGCTTCACGGGTGCTGACCTTGAGAACCTCCTCAACGAGGCTGCTCTCATGACTGCGCGTCACAACAAGAAGGAAATCACCATGCTCGAGGTTACGGACGCTATGTTCCGTGTCCAAATGGGACCTCAGAAGAATTCAAAGAAGCTGAGCGACAAGGTCAAGAAGCTTACCGCTTATCACGAAGCCGGCCATGCCGTTGTGCTTCGCGCTACTTCAGAATTCGAGAAGGTTGACAGAGTTACTATCATCCCGGCCGGCCAGGCAGGCGGATATACCGCATATAAGCCGATCGAGGATACCGATTACTATACCGAGAAGATGCTGCTTGATACGATCAAGATGAGCCTCGGAGGCCGTGCTGCCGAAGAGATCTTCTTAGGTGAGGTGTCGACCGGCGCAGCTTCAGACTTAAGGCACTGCAATGACATTGCGAAGAACATGATCAAGCGTTACGGACTTTCAAAGAAGTTCCGCAACATGGTCTTCGGTGATGAGAATGAGGAAGTATTCCTCGGTTATTCCATGGGCCAGGTCCAGAGCTATTCCGAGCAGACAGCTGCTGCTATCGATGCGGAGATCAAGTCGATAATCGACGACTGCTACGCAGAGACCAAGCGCATCCTTATCGAGAAGCAGGCAATCGTAGAAGGCCTTGCTCAGAGACTTATCAAGAAGCTTACAGTTGACGGACCTGACTTCGAGAAGATCTATGTCAACAACGGAGATCTTGCTGCTGTTTTCCCTGATGAGGCCAGAGCAGAGATAGCCAAGAGCATTGACGCGGAACCTGCTGCAGCAACCGGAGAGGCTGCTCCTGTCGCACCTGCAGCGGAAACAAAGCCTGAAGAGGAGACAGCTCCCTCGTGGCCTGCAGAAGCTGCAAACCTGGATCACGATTCACAGAACGATCCCGGTCCGACGGACTGACAGACAAACAACAGATAGAATTCATAGAATAAAGGCGGGATCTGGTCCCGCCTTTATTGTTTTCGGGCTTCACTCACTACACCTATAGGTGTATAATGCAACTACACCTACAGATGTACCCGTTTATCGTTCACGGAGGGAAGATGTATCTCTATCACGGATCACAATTCATTATCAAAAAGCCTGTTTATCATGCGGGAAAGCCATACAACGACTATGGCTACGGATTTTACTGCACTGAGAACGCTGACGTTGCCGCAGAATGGAGTGTCACTCCCGAACACAACGGGTATGTGAATAAATATGAGATCGACGAGCAAAAGATGAGCATACTCGATCTTAGCGGTTACACAGTGATGGCATGGCTTGCAATACTTCTTGAAAACAGGACCTTCGAAGAGAACACCGCCCTTGCCCGTGAAGCAAAGCGCTATATCCTAAAGGAATTCCTAGTGGAATATGAGTCATATGACCTGATCAAGGGGTACCGAGCTGATGACAGTTATTTTTCTTTTGCCCAGGACTTTCTAAACGGAAGGATCTCTTATGAGCAATTGTCCAAAGCCATGAAGCTCGGAAAGCTCGGGCAGCAGGTGGTGATCAAGAGCAGTACGGCATTTGAAAAGATCAGGTGGATAGATGCATCAGAGGCGAAAAGAGAGAATTGGCTTGCTCAAAAGGAGGAACGTGACCGTTCCGCAAGAATAGATTATTCAAGATTAAGAATGGAACACTATCAAAAGGGATCACTTTATGTGACGAAGTTCCTTGATGAGGAGATTACCAAAGATGATGCACGCTTATGATGAGCTATATTTAGAGCCTGCCAGGGAATCTCTTGGCAATATGCTTCATTTTGCAGTCTATGATCTTAAGATAGGCATCGAAGAGTTTTACAGCATGTTCTTAAACTCGGGTATCGGTGCCAGATTTGGCAGGGGAGAAGCCGGACTCACAGTGGGAATGTCAGGCATTGAACTGGCGTATGAAGTGCTATACAAAGTAACAGGGACTTATTGTAATATTAAGCCTTCATTCTGTACCGGTAAAAGCCCTGAATACTGGTCCGGCTGGGCACTGGCATATTATGAATGGGACAGGGATATTCCTTTTGAAAGGATCAACGAAGTGATCGGCATAAAAGAGATAATGGATATGTATGATCCTTTTCATGAAGCGGATATAAGGAAATTCGTCGATGAAATGGATCAAAGATTGAGCGTGCATCCTGACGTATCAAGACTTGCGCGCTTTCGCAGATATGCGGATCTGACACAGAAAATGCTGGCGGAAAAGTCGGGTGTATCAATCCGTATGATCGAACAGTATGAACAGGGTAAGAAGAGCTTGAAGCGTGCTTCGGCAGAGACAGTATACAGCCTTTCCAAAGCGCTAAACTGCAAAGTTGAAGATCTGGTGTTGTGATCTGTCATGTTCCGTTGAATTCAATGCGTTAAAGGTGGAAAATAACCTTAGAATAAAATAAGGATGTAACTATGGGTTTTCTTTATGATCTGATAATACAGCCGCTGGTTGTGGTCATTGATGCCATATTCTCGCTGGCTTACGGAGTGCTCGAGAATACTGTAGCCTCATTATTCGTATTAAGTATAGTGGTAAATCTTCTGGTGCTCCCTTTGTACAGGAAAGCTGATCAGCTTCAGAAGGAGCAGCATGAGAAATCCCTTAAGATGAAGAAGTGGACTGATCATATACGCAAGACGTTCCATGGCGATGAGCGTTTTATGATGCTTTCCGAATATTACAGGATAGAGGGGTACAGTCCGTTCAGCACTTTCAAGGAAGCGGTGCCTCTTTTGCTGCAGGTACCTTTTTTTATTGCAGCTTACAGATACATTTCAAATCTTCCCTATTTAAAGTATTCTTCCTTCGGACCGATCAAGAGCCTGATCGTTCCTGACGGGTTGATCAGCGTTGCGGGAATAACGATCAATGTCCTTCCGATAATAATGACATTGATCAACATGTTATCAGGCTATTTCTACACTAAGGGAATGCAGCTGAGACAGAAGATACAGACATACGGCCTGGCCGTTGTCTTTCTTGTCCTTTTATACAACAGTCCGTCCGGTCTGGTCTTTTACTGGATCATGAATAACCTGTTCTCATTATTCAAAAATCTCATTGATACAAAGCTTCGCAAGTACAGCAAACATATAACCGTAATCCTTTCTTTTATCGTCATCGTCGTTATCATTACCGAGATGGCACTGCAGAATGTCGATAAAGATACTGATGTTTTAGCTGTAGAGATCACTCTTGCCTATGTGATAGTCAACCTGATCATCACTGCTATGCAGCTTTCTCCGGACAAACCGGTACGTCTTGTTGAAAGATTCAGATCGCTCTTGTCTGAAGACGACAGGAAGACTGTGATCGCCAAGATCATCCTGCCTGAACTCTGCCTTGTGATGTTTCTCGGTTTCTTTATTCCGTCAAGCGTTGTGGCTTCTTCTCCATTGGAATTCTTAGATAATACCAACGGCAGTTTCCGTACGGATCTTTTGGTTTATTCCGCAGTCGTGTATGCAGGCCTTTTTCTCATATGGACTACAGTCATGATCCTCTCGAGAGACGGCAAGAAGCGCCAGTTTATGATATATGGGCTTTGGGCCGTACTCGGTATCTCGTTATTTAATCAGTTTCTGGCGCCCGTAAATACCGGAGCGTTGTATACAGACTTGACTTTCGATACTCTACTGTACTTTAATGTGCCGTCTGTCATTCTGAACATTATCCTGAGCCTGATTGCAGCAGCTTTTATGGTCATCTTGCCCTTAAAGACAAAGAAGATATATAAGCCATTTGCCGTAGTGGTCTGTGTCGTAATGCTGGCACTCTTTGCGGTAAACATCAATAGTGTTAATAAAGAGCTGAAACAGTCGGTCAGGAAAGTAAATGCCGATAACTTAAGCGAATACCCTATTACTTTGAGCAGGACCGAAAAAAACGTGGTCGTCATTATGCTCGACCGTGCCATCGGCTCCTATGTGCCTTATATCTTTGACGAGAAACCTGAACTTAAGGAATCATTCAGAGGATTTGTTCATTATCCGAATACCGTATCTTACGGGGTGAGAACAAATTACGGTTCTCCGGGACTTTTCGGAGGTTATGAATATACTCCCTATGAAATGAACAAGCGAAGCAATGAACTGTTAAAAGATAAGCACAATGAGGCTCTCAAGGTAATGCCTGTAATGTTCATGAATGAAGGTTATCAGGTGACTGTATGTGATCCTCCGTATGCGAACTATCAGGAGATCCCTGATCTGTCGATATATGACGAATATCCCGAGATCAAGGCATATAATCTTACCGGCAGATACACGAAAAAACTGAATGCTGATGTCGTCGGTGATGTTGAATACCGGCAAAAGCATAACTTCCTTATATACGGTCTTTTCAGAAGCGTGCCGCACTTTATGAAAAATGCCGTTTATAATGACGGAAGATATCTGTCTGCAGGAGTCGGTGCACATTTAGGCTATTCCTCCACAATGCTGGACAATTACAGTACTCTGTGGAACCTGCCGAATATTACTGCAATAACAGAATCGGACAAGGGATGCTTCCTGATGATGCAGAATGAGACCCCTCATAATCCGACTTTGCTTAATCCGCCTGATTATCCGGTCAACGGAATGCCTTATGATTACGATCTGAAATACAAGAACAAGGTTCATGATGGCAGGGTTTTGAAGATCGAAAACGGAATTCAGTGGGGACATTACTGCATCAATCTCGTATCATACAGGGAAGTCGCCAAGTGGCTCGATTTCCTTAAAGAGCAGGGTGTATATGATAATACAAGGATCATACTGGTTGCAGATCACGGCTATCCTCTAAAACAGTTCCAAGATCTTATACATCCGACAGGACTTGATATCGAATCCTTCAATCCCTTGCTTATGGTCAAAGATTTCAATTCAAATGCCGAATTTTCAAGCGACAATTCTTTCATGACTAATGCCGATGTAGCCACGCTGGCAACGGCAGGAGTGATCAAAGATCCGACTAATCCGTTTACCGGTGTACCGATCGATGACCGTATCAAAAAGAGCGGTCCTGTGATCGTTACGAATTCAAATAATTGGTTAGTCAGCAGTAATAACGGAACAAGATTCAATCTCGTTGATGGGAAATGGTGGCTGGTCCATGACAGCATATTCGATATGAACAATTGGACCGTCATGGATAAGGAGAATGCTTCATGAATCTGTATATCGATCCCGGTACCGGCTCGAAAAACTCAGCTCGCAAAAAAACAGAGGTTGCCGTAAAGGCAACCTCTTTACTTATTCTTGAATTGTCTTCCTGACTCAGACCAACTGTGCACAGGCTTCTTCTATGGTGGATGCCTTGTCGTTCTGGATCAGATTGATTATCTTGGCAAGGCTGTCGGGGTTTTGATGCTCCTCGGGTACGAGAGGTTCATACTTGCGGAGCTCACGGAGATCCTCGTTCTTGACGTCGATCATTCTCTGGTTCTTAACGCCTTTCTGAAACTTCTCAGACTGTTCTCTCATCATCATATCAGCGTTCTTGTTGAAAGAGGCCTGCTTGCTCTTGGCGATCTTTACGCCGATTATGATTATGGCGACAGCAACTATAGCGCAAACGATGTATCCGATATAGATATCGTTTACCATATTTGCGGAGATCCTGTTCATATCTGCTTTGGACACAACGTAATTGGCCTGGCTCATAGTAGAATTAAACGTGATCATTGCAATGATTATATAAAGCAAAGATGCTCCGCCAATGCCTCCGACAAGAAACGGCCAGAAATATCTCATGAATGAGCTTTTCTTGAAAGTGATACTGTCCGAGACCGGGAAGTCAGACTGCGGTCTGATCATAGTGTTGAGTTCCTCGATCTCGAGAAGTAGCTCTCTGAATCTTGTCAACTGCTTGATAAGTGAATTTTTACGGTATGCGTCTGCTGTCGGGGTGGATACCAAAGCTCCGCACTTTCCGCACATTGATGCGTTGTCACCCATCGGTGCACCGCAATTCGGGCATTTGATCATAATGTTCCTCCTTTAATCTGTCCCTTTTATTCCGAAAAACCGTTTAGATACGGCTCAATAACGCTTAAATGATACATTATTTATTTTTATTGTAAAAGGATTTTTGACAAATTGCTAAAATATGCACATAAAATCTGCGAAGAAGTGCTTGTTTATTTGCAGTGTAACAATGTTACACAGGTTAAGATACGGTGCTTTCCACTCTCACGGTATGAGGAAGAAGGTTAAGGACCGGAGATGAGGCGGAATGCCAAGAATGTTGGATTTGTGTTATTAATTTGTTTATTGAATTAACAAAAAGGTAATTTGACACATTTACTTCACAATTCTAAAATATGTTTAATAGGGTGATTATGTAGTTTGCAGGCTTCTGACCTTGTTTGTGGGTGAAGAGGAGAATAGGCAAATGACAGGAACAACAAACAGTAGAAAATTCTCGAACCATAAAAACGTCAGGGGTATTACGCTTGTCGAGCTTATCGTTGTGATTTCGATCATTGCGATCATGTCAACTGCGGTTGTCGGATCCGCTTCGGTCTTTCTGAAGCGATCAACGATACAAAAGAACCAGAATAATGCCGAGACCATTTATCAGGCAGCTCAGGCCGCTCTTCAGCAGATGCAGAAAGGCGGCGAAGAATATAAAACTGAGTCCGGAAAACTAAAGATCAAAAATGCCTGGGTAGAAGACCTCATGGCCCAAGGAACGGCTTACCCGTTTGCAGCTTCCAATCTTTCTCCTGAGATGGAAGCAAATAAGACTTACTATTCTGACCGTTATGACTCGGATGCTTTTTCAACTTTTAATGCTTCAACAGCGGATACTAACGAGTCCGTCCACATGAGGTATGTCCTTACCGCATCAAAGAATAATCCGGACAGCGATCAGAGTAAGCTCCTCAGAGGACTTCTTTTAACATATTTCAATAATATAGGTTCTTTCAGCTACAAGGATGATGACGGCAATACATATGAAGTCGACTCAGCTTCCATATTCAACGGTACAGTTACGGCTGAGTTTGACGTCGAGAAGAGTGCTGATGCATACGGTGAAGAACATCTTACGGCAAAGTGCCTGTCGGTATTCTTTGACTCCCGTGCCACAAACGGATGGCCTGAAAGAGCTTATCAGGGTTCAGACAAGACTGTCCCTGCCAGAAAAACTTCATACAGGAACGATAAGAGCTTGATCGGTTATTACGACGGTTATAAAGGAACGGCAGTTGATACTGTTTATCTTCCCAAGGTTCAGGAAGGAATAGTCGTTAAGAAATTTGCCGTTGATTATGTGACGGTTACCGTAACTCCGGAAGTGACAACTCCGCCTGATCCGCCTGCAGATACACCAACACCTGAGCCTACTCCGATTGAGGAAACTCATACCAGGCTTATTTGGGCTGCTACGCTTGATAAGAGCAATCTTGTCGGCTCTGCAAAAGATGTTTACTATAAGATCACGCTTATGAGCGGTAATAATGTCTCCAAAGTATTGATCATTAATGAAGATTTCTTTCTTAGTGAAGACCAGATAGACGGAAATAAGCATAAATTCGATTATTTTAAGGAATTCGCTGAAGGCAGCGTCAAGATTAAAGATAAGGATGTTTACACTGACACTTATACTGCTGTTTATTCCGATACCATTACCTCTCAGGTCACGAAAAAGAGTATTGATGTAACAGCTAAAGTATTTGTCACTAACAATGATCTTGAAGATTACAGAGCCCTGAACAAAGACCAGATCAATGCAAAGGTCATTGAGATGCCCTTGAGGATATCCTATGTTACAGGCGAACTGGATTATAAATCTGATACGGATCATCCTGCAAAAGCAGCTTATCTCGAGTATTCGTTGGATCTTACCGGCGGTGATGCTTCAACAGTTCTGACAGAACAAACGGACAGCGCCATTATCAAGATCTATCCGAATTACTTTACGAATGGTGTAATGGCCGGAACCAATGATGAGACTGGAATTATCGCTTTTAAGAAAGGAAGGAGCGTTGATATAAACCAGGAAGAGGCAGCTCAGACCACGCCTTGATTATTTTATTAGATTAAAAGACAGATATTGTGGTAAAATCTAAAAGAGACTTGATAAGTCTAGCGCCACATAACCAAAGTGTTTTGGAGGGTATTTTGGCAAACACTTCTGAAAATATTAACGAAAACAGGGAAGGCACCATATTTTACAGGCGCCGTATAGGTGATTGGATTAGGCGGTATATCATCGAGCTGATGGTCATCTTCCTTGTTGTGGCTTTTGCAATGGTTACCACAATCATTACGGTCGGGGCCAGAAAGGCATTCCGCGAGGCTAAGGATGTCAGGACCGCGCTGATGTTTGTCGGCACCCGATATTACGGAACCGAATCCTGCATTTACGATCCGTCCAAGCCTTCCGGACTTGCTGACGGTGCGGCTGAGGAAATTGCGGATGTTTCAACCCGCAACGGAGAGGTATATCTCTACGCATGGGATAAAAAGAACAATGAGCCCTTGATGTTCGAGTACAGAAAGGGCCTTTATACAGTTACTTATGTAGCCGACAGTTATGTCGGAAAGGCCTATGATGACGGCAAGATCTACCGCATGATGGGAACATGGAACGTAACGTATTCGATCAGGGTATTGAATTACGAATCTGAATAATAACTTTAGAAAGGAAGAAACGCATGCCGGAATATAAATATCGGGCACAGGACCAAAGCGGTAAGATCGTTAAAGGACGCACTGAAGCGGCCGATGATTCTGCGCTTCAGAGACGTTTCCACGACGAGGGCCTTACTCTTTTGGAGGCAGTCCCTGTCGTAAGGCGTGTTGCGTTAAAGCCTTTGAAAAAAGCGCAGCTCGCAGATTTTGCAAGACAGCTGGGAACTCTTACAAAAGCCGGCGTAACGCTTGTAAAAGCAATAGAGATCATAGCTCATGACGAATCGATCGATTCATATCAGCGCGACATTTTCTTAAAGCTCCGCGACAGGATCGTTCAGGGCGTCTCGCTTTCAACGGTTATGGAAGAATTAGAGCCTGCGTTCCCTCCGCTCTTTATCTTTATGATCAGAGCGGCTGAGACGACAGGTAACCTTGATGACGCAGCTCTCAGACTTGCAGAACACTATACCGAGGAGAACGAGGTAGAGCAGCAGGTTAAGAGCTCTCTTACATATCCGAAGATCTTAAGCGTATTGATAGTCATCGTTGTTGCTATCCTTTTCGGATATGTATTGCCTCAGTTTGAAGATATTTTTGCTGAAATGCCGTCGCTTCCGCTTCCGACAAGGATATTGATGGCGATCTCGGATTTCGTTGCCACCAAGTGGTATATCATCCTTATCGTCGTTGCTCTCGGCATCATCTTCGGTAAGATCTTCGTAAGGCTTCCCGCTATCCGTTACCAGATTGACAAGTTCAAGACAAAGGGCAGATGGGGAAAGCTTACCAAGGTCATTTATTCCGGAAGATTTGCAAGGACGCTCAGCTCGCTTTATGCCGGCGGTATTGCTATCTACAGCTGTATCGATATCGCAAAGAGTACGATCGGAAATGCTTATATCGAGGCACAGTTCGTTGAAGTCCTCAAGAAGATCGCGGGAGGAAGTTCTATTTCTGATTCAATCAGGAATGTTGACGGCTTTATCGCCAAGCTCCCCGCGTCCATAAAGATCGGCGAAGAGACAGGACAGCTTTCGACTATGCTCGTATCCGTTGCTAATGACTTGGATTTCTATTCAAGACAGGCCATCAGAAAACTGACAGCTTATATCGAGCCGGTAATGATCGTTATCATGGCGATTATAGTCGGTTTCGTCATCATCGCGGTAATCCAGCCTATTTATAACTCCTATTCGACTATAGGTGCAGGTATGTAAGAAAGGTAAGAAAGCATATGTCTGTTACTGTATTTTTATCTAATACGAACATTCAGATCGTAGTCGGCTCAGGGTCAGCAACAGGAGCGAACATCAAGAACCTCGTTTCTGTCAGCATCCCGAACGGTGCCGTTCTCAACGGCGTTGTCATGGATGAGAACGCTCTTGTTGATGCGATCAAAGAATGCTGGAAGATCAACAAGCTTCCCAAGAGCGATGTTACGCTCATACTTAACAGCCCTCAGCTCCGTGCCAATTTCACCGACATTCCGATGATGCCGGAGAAGAAGACTACCGAGTATGTTCAGCGTGAGACAAGGGACGCACGTCTTTCAAAGCCTGTTTCAGCCTGGTATACGGTTGAGAAGGACAATAAGCTCAGGACGCAGAAGATAGTCACAGAGACCGCGGATGCGCAGTTCATTGATACATACGTCGCCATTTTCGCAAAAGCGGGAATAAGACTGAACGATATTCATGACGGTGTTACACGTGCCATCAGCCTCCTGAAGGGTGCTACGCGCAACAGAACCGTCGTTTACATGATATTGGACGGCACATCGCTCGTAACCATCTTCTTCGAGAAGGGGCAGTATTACTACCACTCAACGAAGAGGATATTTAACCAGCCCGGTTCTTCGGAGTTTGCAAGAGAGATCTTCAGTGCCATCTCCGAGATCCGTCAGTTTGCGACTGTCCAGCAGCTCGAGGATTCCATAGAAGAGATCCAGTTTGCGGGGTTAGGCGAGCAGCAGGTCTCAAGACTTGCTGAGGACATGAGCGACATTGACGGCAATATCAAGCTGTCTGCCGTATCCTGCCCGAGTTATGTCAAGTCCAAGACTAACTCCAAGCAGTTCCCTTACTTCGTATATCCTATCGCGGGAATGACCAGGCTCGGCTCTCCGAGGCTCGATATCATGACGGCCAACAGAAAGAGCGCCGATAAGTTCATCAGAAAGCAAAACCTTCTTAAGATCATCATTCCCGCAGCAGGATTTATGCTCCTTTTAGTTCTTATCTACGGTGCACTTGCAACTTTTGCATTCCTGCAGCAGAGACAGCTTTCGGATCTTACAAAGGCCAACAGCGATCCTACAATCTTAGGCAACGTCAACAAATATGAGAAAATGGCCGATGTCATTACCGGTGTCGGTGGAAGACAGGGAGGTCTTAATATCCTTCATAAGTATCTGGATTCATATCCGATTCCTGATTCGTCGGTCAATAAGATCATCGGCGAAGCAGCTTTTAAATATGGTGTCAAGGTTATCGTCAATTCCTACGATGCCTCTACCGGCGTCTTCAATATTACCGCACAGTCCACTGAAGTTGAGCAGATCAACCAGTTTATTGCCGATCTTATGAAGATGGATAATTTCGAGAAAATCGATTATACGGGCTATACCGCGATCAAAGCCAAGGACGGTACGAGCGGCTGGCAGATCAACGTGGTATGCACATTGGCACCCCGTAATACTGAAACAGAAACTGCGAAGGGGGATGCTTAATTATGAAACTTGATACTAATCTCAGACCCCAGGATAAAAGGACTATAGCGATCGTTATCTATATCGGAATAGTTGTTCTTTTCGGATGGTACATGATAAGACCTGCCGCCATCAAGCTCGGTGAGCTCGATGACAGGATCAGAGCTGCAGAGGCAACGAAGCAGGAATACAGGATGAAGAGCATGCAGATCGGTTCGGCTGAAGTCCTTTACGACAAGGCTGTTACCGATATCAATGATTCGACGGTCAAGTTCTACGATGTCATGGACAACTCCAAGATCGAGAAGATGGGCACATCATACATTCTCGGATTTGGCCTTACGCCTGTCGATTTCATGGTCGATATCAGAGACGGTTCGTTTGTTAACGAAGTGCCGTATCTGTATTCCAATATTAAGATAGCTACGGTAAACAAGGCTGTTGAAGAATCTTCCAATAACTCGAAGAAAAAAGAGGTCAATCTCAAAGACCCTGCTTATCTGGCTTCTCTCGATGTCAAGTCGCTTCAGGCATACTATCTGCAGGCAATTGCTGATGCAAAGACTACAGAATCAGCCGAGGTTCAGTGTGCGAACGTAACTATCGTTGTTCAGGGACCTCAGGATAAGTGCCAGAAGCTTATCGACGATATTACAAAGAAGCCTTCGATCAGAGTAACGGGTTTCTACTGGACCGATGCCAAGGAAATCTGGGTCGAAGACGAAAAGGGGAATAAGACTCTTATGAATCCCGATTATAAGGAATTAAGAGTAAGCCTGCATTTCTACATGGCAGCTAAACCGGATTTTAATAAGTAAGAGGAACCGCTTATGGATAACAATTCACAAGCCAGCAAAATCAGAATAGGTGATCTGCTCGTTACCGCGGGTTATATCACCGAGGCCCAGCTCAAGGAAGCTCTCAATATCCAGAAGGAGTCGCAGGGCAAGCGTGTCGGCGAAGTCCTTCAGGACTTGGGATACGCTACCGAGAAGCAGATCCTGACGGCTCTTGCCGACAGACTCGGAACGGTGCTTATCGATATTTCGACCTTTAAGATCGATGTTGAAGCGGTAAGGCTCATTCCCAAGCAGATGGCTGAGCAGTATGTCATGATGCCCATCGAGAATAATGACGGACAGGTCATTCTCGCGGTTAACGACCCGCTCAACCTTTATGCGATCGAGGATATCAGACAGACGATAGGTCTGCCTGTCGATACCGTTCTTGCCGAGCTCGAGCCTCTTAAGAGCGCTATCGAGTACCAGTATGCCGAGATCAAGGCAAAGGCTGCGGCAGAGAACGCAAATATCACCGCTACCGGTATGGATATCGATGAGCTCGTCATCGATACGAGCGCCGGTGCAGATGATGCGCCTATCATCAACCTCGTTAACTCGCTCCTCGACAAGGCTTTCCAGGATAACGCATCCGATATCCATATCGAGCCTTTCGAGAAGAACGTCATGGTCAGGATGCGTATCGACGGTACTCTCCTTGATTACATCACTCTTCAGAAGAACGTTCAGGATTCGCTTGTCGCAAGAATCAAGATCATGGGCGAAATGGATATTGCCGAGCGCCGTATCCCTCAGGACGGTCACTTCAGGGTCAGGATTCAGGGTCAGATCGTCAATGTCCGTGTCAACGTAATCCCTACGGTATTCGGCGAAAAGGTCGTTATGCGTCTTATCATGTCAGTTGTTGAGATCGACCATAACGAGACCTTCGGTATGGCACAGGATGCCTACGAGAAGTTCAGTGAAATGCTCAAGATGCCTAACGGTCTTATCTATATCACCGGCCCTACGGGTTCAGGTAAGTCCACAACGCTTTATAACGCTCTGGCGTCCTTGTCTCATAAGCAGGTTAATATCAGTACGATCGAGGATCCTGTGGAGAAGAACCTTCCCAGACTTAACCAGGTCCAGGTACATCCCCAGGCAGGCCTTACTTTTGAGATCGGTCTGCGTGCCCTCATGCGTCAGGACCCTGACATAATCATGGTAGGTGAGACGCGTGATGCCGAGACCGCAACGATCGCCATCAGAGCGGCTATTACGGGTCACCTCGTTCTTTCGACGCTCCATACCAATGATGCGGCTTCCACGGTCGTAAGACTTATCGATATGGGGTCTGAGCCTTATCTGCTGTCTTCCGCACTTGCGGGTGTTGTAGCACAGAGACTTGTACGAAAGGTATGTCCTCACTGCGGACGCGTAGAACGCCTTACGGAGGCTCAGATAGAATTCGTAGGCCACGATATTCCTACAGCGAAGAAGGCAGTCGGATGCGTTCACTGCCACGGCGCAGGATACTTAGGCCGTACGGCTATCCATGAAGTTCTCGTAATAGATAAAGAGTTGCGTAAGATGGTAGCAGCTAATGCCACGGCAGAAGAAATGAAGAAATATGCTATCGCAAACCAGGGAATGGTAACTCTGAAGCAGGCTTGCATAAGCCTTGTAGAGCAGGGTATTACCACTATGGAAGAGCTTGAGCGCGTCGCTTACTATGACGACTAAAGGCATAAATACAAATAAGTTACTTAAAGACATGGGAGCGGTTTTCACTCCCGTGTTTTATATTTTCGGAATTGTAGCCATAGCTTCTGCCATAATCGTAAACGGTTTCGAGCCGGTCACGGTTATCACGGCGCTGTTCCTTTTGTTTCTTGCAGCCTGTGCCGCTGCAGATATAAATAAAGGAATAGTACCTGATCTGATGGTAATTCTTATTGCCTTACTGGCTTTGGTTAAGTTCTTTACCGGCATCATCAACCTGCAGAGCCTTATCAGTTGTTTACTGGGTTCTCTTGTAATGTCTGTGCCTATGCTTATCGCGGCTTTGATCTTAAAGAACAGCTTCGGGGGTGGAGATATCAAGATGATGGCTGCCGCAGGCCTGTTTTTGGGGCTGGATAAGACGATAATTGCCGGCCTGATAGCTTTTTTAATAGCTGGATGTTACGGCGTTTATCTTTTGTTCACAAAAAAGAGAAGTGCCAAGGAAAAAGTCAAATTAGCGCCATATTTAGCCCTGGGATGCGCATTCTCCGAGCTTTTCGGGTCAGCTTTCCTTGAGATTTTACACACTTTCATATAGGTTTTCCGTTCACAAACCGTTTGCAAACAAGGGGTTTTGCGGTTTGGAGTTAACAATATGTTACCCAACAATGAATTGTGGCGGAAATGTGTTGAAGTTTGTTCGGCGATGGTTTATAGTTTAACCATCAAGCAAGTCAAGCGTATTTGACAAATCACAACTCAAAACTCACTCACAGGGTGAATAACAACAAGGAGGAAAAGAAAATGAAAAAGGTTACTAAGTCATCAAAGAAGGGCTTCACATTAGTTGAGCTTATCGTAGTTCTCGTTATCCTCGCAATCCTCGCAGCTATGCTCGTACCTGCACTCACCGGATACATCAAGAGAGCAAGACAGGAGAAGGATTACCAGATGGCAGCTACAGTCCTCACAGCAGCTCAGTCAGCAGCTACATGGCAGTACTCACAGGCTTCTGCAAGCACCAGCAAATTCACGATCTCTGGCGGAACATCTGCTGGCAACGGCACAACAGTTATGGATCTTATCGGTGATGCAAGCGGAAAGGTTACTTCAATCAACTTCTCAGCTAACGCCATGGGTGTAATCACACACGGTACAGTTAAGATCAACGGTTACACATACGAGTGGACAGCAAACTCTGCTACATGGACAGCTACCTGATCTAATGTATAGCTGAACAACCAATACGATAGTAACTGGAATTGTTTTTCAGAAGGAGCCGGGGAGCAATCCCCGGCTTTATCCTTTATAAGAACTGAATTTGTATAGGCTATAACTCTTTTTCTTATTTATTTTAAAGTGTATAATTAAAATAAGGGTGCGTAGTTGTCAGAACAGGGGAGTCATATGAGACGTATTAGATGCGACAACTTGATCAAAAGGACAACCGCTATACTCGGTAATAACGAGGGTACCAGTCTGGTGCTCGTATCCATACTTGCGATCTTAGTCCTTATGTCAGTCGTTATCTTAAGATTAGCGACAACTACTTTTATGGCTTCTTCCAACAGACAGCTTAATCAGGACCAGGCTTATGAACTGGCAGCGAGCCTGGGAGCTTCGATCGATGAGCTTATCGATTCGGGAAAATACGATCTTGATTCCGTAGTTTCTGACAGGAATATCTTTCCGAAAAAAACAGATTTTGCCGGTCTTTCCAATACTTCTGTTGAAGCGTGGATCTACATTAAGCCCGGTGCGAAGATCTTAGTGGTAACTGCAAAAGTTAAAAATGCGCAGTATGTTTACACCAAGGAGTATGCCTCATGAAGATCATAACTAAGACAAAAGAGGCGCTTTTTGCGAATAAGGCTGAATCCATGGCCGAGGTAGTTGTGGCATTTATGGTGCTCACTATCGTAATGGCTCTTTTTGCCCAGGGAATGAAATTCTCGAACAATGCCGAGAGATATGCGATTGACAGGACAAGAGACAGCGACAGCGCGATGCAAAAGCTTTTGGATACGGTAATCGCCGGAGGCAGCGGAGGAAGCAGCGGCAATACGGTTTCTCAGGAACTTGACGGCAAGAATAACATGCTCAAGCTTACAATGTACGTGGTCACGCCTTCCGGCGGCGGCGATAACTGTGTTTATTATGTTTTTGATGCGGATCTGAGTTAATAACTATGCGTAACGGGGTCATGAATATGAAGAATCTTACAAAGAAGGGAATGACGTTAGTCGAGCTCATAGTTGCTTTGTCTTTGATGTCGGTTTTTGCCGTTCTTTGTGTTATGCTTGTCAACCCTATTGAAAGAACTTACAAAGCCACACTGAAGCTTGCGCGTGCGCAACTTCTTGCGGATACTCTTGTGGATTCCATCCGTAAAGAGTGTGATGACGTAAGACATGACGAAAGCACAGATGTATGGATAACAAATCTGTCCGGCGCTGATGACAGTGATCTTTTAAACCAGGATACTCATGCATCGAGCCTGCCTTCCGGCAACACTCTTGTTTTCAGAAGGAATAACAATTATACCGAGGCGATCTATGCAGCCGTCGGAATTACCAATGATAATAAGCAGGATGTCGCGGATAATCCGCTGACACCTGAGAAAACATCTCACTCAATAGATACTTTATTTAATGCAGGACCTGAAAACCTTGCCAAGGGAATCGTCCATTTCGGATATTATCAGGCTAAGGAAGATGACAAGGGTATTTATCCTATCAAATCCTACGATTACACCAATCCGGTCATGGCTAAGACCTATGGCGATTTTACCGTAACTCTTAATTTCAGTGATATAAAATTAAGGGACAGCAAGTATCCTGCATATGTTATGTGCAAGGTTACTATCCTTGAAAATGGAAAAACCATCTATTCTCGTTTGGCAGTATTATGCTTTGCTGCCAACGGTTCAGGCAAGGGAAGCGGAAGCCATCATGTCAATCCACCTTCGGTAAGAGATATCGAAGTAAATGTTATTTGGGATGATAACCATGCTACGACTCTCCGGCCACAGAGTGGACTTGCGTTTACACTCAGGAACAACAACAGTACTGTGCTCGGCACACATACGATCCCTGATGTAACGCTTTCTGACACACAGAGATTCTTTTTTAAGAATATTAATACTTCTAATGGTTGGGGGTTAGCTATATCCCCTGACAATATCCCTCAGTATGAGCGTACGATCAAGAAGACGGCAAACGGATATCTGATCACATATAAGCGTGCTAATGATGTCATGCTGCTTGAGGGTCCTACTTTTTACAATATATTCGGAAAGCATTCCCGCGGAACGATAACCAACATTATCTTTGCCGAGAGTAACCCCACAACTTTGGGTTATGTTCAAAATGCATATTATTCATGCGATGCCGCTATCGATAAGAAAACCGGTGATGTAGTCGGTGACTATAAGCTCTATATGGTTAAAGACTCTAATGGCAATCAGACTGTGTATATTCTCAGCGAAACCGGCAGCTTCAACGGCAATCCGATAATGGGAACCATGTTTATGGACTGCACCGGTGTAACCAATTTTACAGGCCTTAATCTTATCGATACAAGCAACACTATCGATATGCACAGAGTTTTCTATAACTGTAAAAATGTGAATATGGGTCTGTTCAGACTTACATGGAACACAGAGAATGTCCAGACGATGGACGGCCTGTTCCGTAACTTTGCGGCCGGTACAACTTATACTGACGATATGATCGTTGATATCAGCTCTTTCAGCTTCAAGAATTGCAAAACATATCATTATGAATCATTTGGTTCATCAAATAATATTATCGGAATCAATAAGTTATTCAATTGTGATAATAATGGCGGCAACAGCCGTATAACAAAGATCATTTTCAAGGCCGGATACAAGGATGCCCGTAATATTGACATGTTACAGCAGGTGTTTGATGGCTGTAAGAAATTGAAAACCATCGAGAATTTCGATAATTTTGACTTCAGAGGAGCTACCGAGTTTCTGAATGTGTTCGCCAATTGTTCGAGCATTGAAGAGCTTAATATGAGCAACTGGAAACTGTCGAGCTTACAAAACATCGGACCTTATACAAGAACACCCAAAAATGAAAAAATACCTTCTATTTTTTCCGGATTATCCGGTATGAAGACGATAAATATCAATAATCTGGATATCAGTTCAGCTACAAATCTTAAAGAAGTTTTCTCCAAATTTGGCAACCTGCAGAAGGTCTACATGTCCGAAGTTAAAACAAACACAGAAGCTGACTGGACCATGGAAGGATTCTTCAATTCATGCACCAGTCTTAATACGGTGGAAACGACCAATTTTGTCAATTCGCATTGCATCTCTCTTAAAAATACGTTCTGTGAATGCGACAGCTTAACCGAATTGGATATTAGTGGCTGGAATACGTCCGGCGTAAAAAACATGTCCGGTACTTTCAACGGGTCGGGCGTAAAGTCAGTTACATTCCCTTCCGGAAACAACTCCTTCAACAGCGTCGAAACTATTGCCTCGTTGTTCTATAATTGTACGGATCTGACAACGGTTGATAATTTCATGTTGAATACGGCTTCTGAATCAACAGATCAGGCACCTTCAGTCTCGTTCCCGGCACTTACTGACGTTAAGGAAGCCTTCTACAAATGCCATGGCCTTAAGAATGTCAAGCTGAAGATAAATGCTCCTGTTTTAGAAAAAGTTGTGTCTTTGTTCTCGAATTGCAATAATCTTGCAAGTGTCGATATGAGCAATTCTGATCTCAGAAAAGCAGTTAGAATAGAATCAATGTTAAATACCTGCGGCTCTTTGAATAAAGTGTTTTTGAATAGTGTTAATTTGTCGGCTTGTACAGGAACTTATCTCGACGACAGAAATGTAAACAGAGATTGTATATTCTTTGGCACCTGCGATAATCTGTGGCGTTTGGAAATGCGTTCGGCTGATCTGAGAAGTATAAAGAACTTGTCTTCACTTGCCCGCAATTCAATGAAGCATATAGATATGGCGGGTGTGGACGCAAGAAGTGTTAACAGCCTTAGCGCGATGTTTAAGGAAAGAAAGAATCTTAATTATCTTGATATCTCTAATGTTACCTGGGGAGCTTATGATACCGCTTATCAGATGTTCATGAGTTGTGAGAACCTGCAGACACTTATAATGACAGGATTTGTGGCTCCGAAAAACTGTAAGGAGATGTTCAAGAACTGCTATAACACTTTAAGTCTCAATAACCTTGGTATGGATACCAGTAATGTGGAATACATGGACAGTATGTTTGAGAACTGCTACAGCCTCCAGGGTTTTAATTCTACAGGATGGGATACTTCGAATGTTAAATCAATGAGCAAAATGTTTTACCAGTGCGGTTATTCAACAACGCCTGTTTCGGAAGGGACATATACGATCGATATCAGCAATTTTGATTTTTCCAATGTTTCGTCTTTCTCTGAAATGTTTAACTGCGAGGAAAAGAATAATCCCAAGGATACGATCTCTACAATTATTCTCCCGGCAGGAGACAAAGCTGTTGTTAAGACCTCGGCGGGCAGCACGGTAACTTACCGTATGTTCAGAAACAGGTGGCATCTTACTACAATCGGGAATATTGAGGACTTTAATTTTCAGGTAAACAATACTGATGCACGATCCACATTTGCAGCTACGGCTATGACTGTGATCAATCTCCGTTCTATGGATTTTGATAAGATAATCGGAAACGATAAAGCTCAATGGCTGTTCAATGATAACAAGTACCTTACGACGATCTATGTCAAACCGGACTGCGATTATGCTGCCTTTGCAAGCAGAAACAGTGGAAAAGAAATGTTCTTGAACGATAAGAATCTTAGAGGCCAGAATAATACTGTTTATACAAATAATAATTACAAAGGTATATATGCTAGAATTGATGTTCCGGGAACAGAAGGATTCTTCTCAGTTGAACCATAGGATCGGAGGATGATCTTTGACTTTTACATATCCGTTGTTTGATACGCCTCTCATAGGAATCTACTTCATTGTTCTGGCATTCATGTTCGGTGCGATACTCGCAAGCTTCATAACCTGCACCGCCTGGCGCGTGGTCAGGGGAGAAGACTGGAAGTTAGGTCACAGCCACTGTGACACGTGCGGACATGAGCTGTCAACGGCAGATCTGTTTCCGATCGTTTCTTATATTGCGCTTAAGGGTAAGTGCAGGTATTGCGGATCTAAGGTTCCGCCTAGAGACCTTATCTTTGAAATACTTTTAGGACTGCTTTTCGCAGGCACTCTGGCGCTTCACGGAAGTATTGACGCAGCTGTTGTTGCTGCACTGGCGCTGGAAATGCTCCTGCTTGGCCTTTCTCTGGCGGACTGGGACTCCGGAGTTATCCCTGACGGTTTCCTTGCGGCTATCCTTGTTGTATGGATCCTGACCGCAGGCTTCAGGACAGATGTGCAGAAGTTCGCCATTGAGGGCGTTATAGTTTTTTTGTGCACAGGTATCCTGATGGCTATCGGAACTTTCATTGCAGGCAGCATCAAGAAGGCCAAGCTCAGTTACGGACCGGCAAAACTCTCTATGTGCCTTATGCTGTTCCTCGGCTTTAGGGGAGCTGTTATTGCGGCTGTTGCAGGGATCTTGCTGGGGATCTTTTTCACGCTCGTCTGCAAGTCGAAGAAGAGAAAGATCTCGCTGGCACCGGCCATTTCGCTCGCGTTTATCTTTGCTTTTCTGTTGAAAGACGCGCTGGTCCTTTTGGGTGCCCGGATCCCGTTCTGACATAAAAGTTTGACTTATTTGCGGGCGTCCTATATAATAGCGGAGTTTGAATTCCACGCACGAGAGGGGGGATAAAGATGTCTGAGATTAGAGTTAAGGAGAATGAGTCCCTTGACAGTGCGCTTCGCAGGTTCAAGCGTTCATGCGCGAAGTCCGGCGTTCTTGCCGAGGTTCGCAAGAGAGAGCACTATGAGAAGCCCTCTGTAAAGAGAAAGAAGAAGTCTGAAGCTGCGAGAAAGAGAAAGCATTAATAAGACTCATGAGACCGCCTGAAAAGGCGGTCTTTTTTTTTGTCCGCATAACCGGCCGGTGTTTGTGGTACAACATTAGGAAATCAAAATCCCGATAACATTACGTAAGAAGCTAAAACTCAAAGGGGCTTTAGTTTTGTAAAGTGCTACTCGTTTAGATATAATATGCTCAATAAAGATAAAGTTGAGAATAGTTTTATGATTTTAACCGGTAAGAACTGGCGCTTATCGGCGTCCCTTAAGGTTGGGGATGCTGATATGCTCCTTGATACTCTGCTCAAGAATCGCGGTATAACCGAAGGGCAGTCCGTAGAGCAGTTTTTGGCTGATGACAGCGGGTTCTGGCATGACCCGTTCCTTTATAATGACATGCGCAAAGCAGTCGATATCATTTGCGAGACTATCGATATGCACGGCAGGATCCTTGTATACGGAGATTACGACTGCGACGGTGTTACCGCAACTTCGATCCTCGTAAGGTATTTCAGAAGCCACAATGTAGACGTGCGCTATATCGTTCCGCACAGATCCGAGCACGGTTACGGCCTTACAGAGAAGATCATGGACAAGGTCATCGAAGAACAGCCGAATCTTGTCATTACCGTTGACTGCGGTGTCACCAATCTCGATACGGTAGCTGAGCTTAAAGAGCGCGGGATCAAGGTCATCGTAACCGATCACCACAACGTAAAGGATGAGCTTCCGGATGCTGACTGCATAATCGATGCCAAGCGTCCCGACAACACTTATCCTTTCACAGAACTTTGCGGAGCAGGAGTCGCCCTCAAAGTAGTCGAGGCTCTTGGCAAAGACGGAAGACACGGACTCAACAACAATCTGTGGCGTCAGGCTATCGAGCTTGCGGGACTTGCGACAATCGCTGACCTGGTATCCGTTACCGATGAGAACAGAACGATAATCAAGCGTGCTTTCAAGAGCATGCAGAGCCCTTCGAATGTCGGCGTGAAGATCATGAACGAGATGCTCCTTACGGCTGGAAAGTCGCTTGATGAGACCTTTATCTCGTTTAATGTCGTACCCAGGATCAATGCGGCGGGAAGACTTTACGATTCTTCCGATGCGCTCAAGCTCTTCCTTGAGAACAATCCTTCCGAGGCCAAGCGGGCCGCACAGGATCTCACACGTGAGAATGAGGAGCGCAAAGAGATAGAGGCAAAGGTTTTCGAGGAGGCGAGAGCGCAGCTCGAGAACCCCGACAGGCCTGAGAAATGGAGCCTTACCAATACATGCGGACCTGTTGTCGTATATGGCAGGAACTGGCACCAGGGTGTCCTTGGGATCGTCGCGGGCAAGCTTGCGCAGTTCTACGGCAGATCGGCACTTGTTTTTACTGATGATGCCACAGAACCCGGCTGTGCAAAGGGATCGGGAAGAGCTTTCGGCGAATTCGATCTTTTCAAATGCCTTGAGGGAATATCAGACAAGCTGGTCAATTTCGGAGGTCACAAGAAGGCTGCCGGTATGCTCGTCCGCAAGGAGGGCATGGGCGCTTTTATGGAAGCTCTGGAGGCCGAAGCAAAGAAAATATCTGAAGAGAAGGGTGCGGACGGCACATCCGAAGACTCTGATAATTCCATCGATGTCGAATGCGAGCTTTTGCCTTCAGCGGTCAACTTTGACTCATATACCAATGTCTGCAAGCTCAGGCCTTTCGGTATTGGCAACGCGAAGCCTAATTTCGTCACGAGGGATCTCGTGATAAGAGAGATCGGCACAATGAGCGACGGTGCGCACATAAGGCTCGAGCTTACGGACAGTACAGGGAAGTATTCTTTATCCGCAGTCGGATTCGGCATGGGCAGTTACTACTATCTGCTCAGAGCAGGCGATATCGTAGATATCTGCTACACGATGAATGAGTATTCCTACAGGGGTGAGACCACACTGTCGCTGCACCTGAACGACATCATGCCGGAACCCGGCAAAGGCTTCATGTGGCAGAAGGCGGATATAGCCGAGAAGCTTTATTCGAGCGGACTTGATCCTGTGCAGATAACGAAGATCGCTCACGGTGAGGACATCATCCCGTTGATGATCCCGCGTGACGAGCATTTCGCAGAGTGTTATAAGATAATAAATAAGTTCGCAGGAAATTCGCTTTCGACAGTTGACTGCGTCCTTCTGGCAAGACTTATAAATAACAACACGGATGCGGACATCACGCCGTTCCAGACAAAGAGATGTCTTGAAGTCTTTGCGGATTGCGGGCTTTTGAGACTGCGTGAGATAACTCCGATGAGGATGTGCTTTAATATCACACCCGGCGGATCAAAGGTGAAACTGAGCGATTCAGAGGTATACAGGAAGGTTACAAATGTCGGCCAAAAGAAATAAAGACGAACTGAATGCCCTTGAACAGGCTGCTGCGGAGGCAGAGGCTAAGGAGCGTGCATACCTTGAGGATGACGGACAGGTTCCCGAGATCCCCGAGGAGTATGAAGACAGCTTCTCGGATATCCTCAATTCCTACGACAGCTATGCGAATGCTGCAAATCTCGATAAGGAAGATATCGAGAAAGATAATGCCATGCTCAGAAAGGCATTTGTTTTCGCATATAAGGCACACAGGAACCAGAAGCGTAAGAACGGCTCTCTGTACATCATTCACCCGCTCGCGGTAGCGGGGATCCTGGCTGACCTCAAGGTTGACGCCAACACACTGGCGGCTGCGCTCCTTCACGATACGATCGAGGATACCGCCGCTGATTTTGATATGGTATCCGCAAAGTTCGGTGAAGCGGTCGCGAACCTCGTTGACGGCGTCACCAAGCTCAATCTGAAGCTCGACAACGTCGTATATAACTCAAAGACCGATATCCAGGCATCCAACGTACGCAAGATGCTCGTTGCGATGACAGACGACATAAGGGTCATCTTCATTAAGCTGGCGGACCGTCTCCACAACATGAGGACTTTGAAGTTCCAGACGCCCGACAAGCAGATCGAAAAAGCCCAGGAGACACTCGATATATATGTTCCTTTCGCAGGAAGGTTCGGTATCTACAGGGTCAAGTGGGAACTTGAGGATCTGTGCCTTAAGTATCTGCATCCTGAGGAGTTCGACAAGCTCGTAACGCTCGTGCGCGGCAACCGCACACAGCGTGAGGACTTCATGGAACAGGTCGTTTCAGAGATAAGGGCGAAGCTTGAGGAGAATGGCATTACCCATTACGATATTGAAGGCCGTCCTAAGCATTTCTACAGCATCTATAAGAAGATGCACGACAAGGGCAAGACGATCGATGAGATCTACGACCTTTTCGCGTGCAGGATCATTGTTGATGAGATCATCGAGTGCTATCAGGTGCTCGGTATCATCCACGAGATGTACCAGCACGTTCCCGGCCGTTTCAAGGACTATATCGCGATGCCCAAGGAGAACAAGTACCAGTCGATACATACGACGGTCGTAAGCCACAACGGAACGCCTTTTGAGGTGCAGATAAGGACTTTCGCGATGCATCAGATCGCGGAGTATGGTATCGCTGCCCACTGGCATTACAAGGAAGCCGGAGATTCATCGGAGTTCAAGGCTGACAGATATGACCGCAAGATGGACGAGATGAGACAGCTCATCGATTCCCAGAGCGAGCTTGCCGATTCCGGTGAGTTCCTTGAGTCGCTCAAGAATAATATCGCTCCCGACGAGATCTTCGTTTACACGCCGAAGCACGAGGTAATCAAGCTTCCCAAGGGCTCGTGCCCGATCGATTTCGCTTATGCCATCCACAGCGGAATCGGCAACCACATGCACGGTGCGAAGGTCAACGGAAGGATCGTACCTTTGACTTATGAGCTTAACAACGGTGAGATCATTGAGATCTTAAGCTCGCCTAAACACGTGAAAGGCCCGTCGCGCGACTGGATCAAGATCGTCAGGACCGCTAACGCTAAGTCCAAGATCAATGCATGGTTCAAGAAGGAAGCGAGAGCTGAGAATATTGTCGCCGGCAAAGAGCAGCTCACGAATGAGATATCAAGAAACGGCTTTGCGCCTGAGAAGCTCCTCATGCATAAGTCGATCGAGAATATCCTCAAGCGCAACAATTTCTCGAGCCTTGATGATATGTATGCCGCCATCGGTTACGGAAGCATCAACGTAACCAAGGTCTTTTCGCGCCTCCGCGACGACTATATCAGGAACTGCTCTGATGAGGAGAGGACTGAGTTAGGCTACCGTATCACGGCTGACGGAAATATCGTATACAGCCCTCAGGATCTGCCTTTCGAGCTTGGTAAATTCGACCAGTCGAGGACAGGAAAGGGTAAGGGCAAGCCTGTAACTCCGGAGACTTCCAAGCAGGTAGCTTCATATGACGTAACAAAGCTCGGCGTAATGAATACCGATCCCCATCAGGCGACATCCGCCGCTGCTATAAGGGCAGGCGTTAAGCCTGAGGATCTTGCGGAACAGGCAAAGCCGGGAAGAAAGGCAACCGCAACCGCTGCAAAGCGCACGCACAGCAGCGATGAGGTCGTCGTTGACGGCCTTGAGGCTATCGTTACGCATATTTCCAAGTGCTGCCATCCTGTCTACGGTGATGACATCATCGGATTCATCACGCGCGAGAAGGGCGTGGGTATCCATAAGACCAGCTGCAAGAACATTCTGAACATAATAAATAAGAAGGGCGAGTCCGTGAAAGACGACGAACGTTATCAGAGGCTCGTTACCGTTCACTGGCAGTCAAAAGCCAAGTTCTCAAGTTATGACGTCCAGCTGATAGTATGCGCCACAGACCGCAACAGACTGCTTCTTGACGTGCTCGACAAGATCAACGAAGAGAAGATTAACATTGTTAAACTCAATACTGTTGTTGACGGAACCGACGCAAAGATCTACGTTACGGTCAATATTTCGGGCAAGGAACAGCTCGACAGGACCATCTCAAGGATCGAGACGGTCAGGGACGTAACGGAAGTCATCAGAAACTGATATCAGGTATCTCCGTAGTAACGGTCGTAGTAGTCGGTATCGATCCTTGTGATATTGCAGAGGATCATGGGACGGCGTCCTACCTTCGAAGCAACGAAATTCTTAAGGTGTTCCCTGAATGCGCGCTTTTCCGTAAATGCCTCCAAAGAACCTTCGCGGCGTCCGGATGATGTGAGCAGAAGCTCGCATTTGTCTGCGATCGCGCTGTGGATCGCGTCTTTGTTATCCGCGCTGTCCAGGCATCCGATCGAATTGACTACCGGCTTGCAGATAAGATCGCCGCTGACTGAATCAACTGTGAGCGCAATGGCAACAACGCCGTCTTCACTCAGATGGATCCTGTCGTTAAGCACTTTGTCGTTGTAATCCATCGGGAGAGAGCCGTCTATGAGGACGGGGGAGGCGGGAACGTGATCGGTGATCTTCGCGCCGTTTCTGCCCAGAGTAAAAACATCGCCGTTGGAAAGAATAAAGATATCGTCCTCGTCCATGCCGAGATTCATCGCCATTTCCTTGTGCAGGCAGAGCATGCGGTATTCGCCGTGGATCGGGATGAACAGCTTCGGCTTGATGAGCGTGTGGAGCATCATAAGCTCGTCCCTGTATGCGTGGCCCGATACGTGAACGTCTGCGAGCGACTGGTAGATTACATGCGCGCCCTTTTTGTAGAGCTCGTTGATGACGCGGTAGATCGGCTTTTCGTTGCCCGGGATAGGGTCAGCCGAGATGATTATCGTATCGCCCTTCTGGATATCGACCGAGCGGTGCGAGTCAAAAGCCATTCTAGTCAGGGCACTCATAGGCTCGGCCTGGCTTCCTGTCGTAAGAACGACTATCTGGTCATCCGGGTAGTTGTCTATAGCCTCGATGTTGATCAGAGTATCGGGCTTCATGTCGATATATCCAAGTGAGTTCGCGATGCCGAAGACCTGGACCATGCTGCGTCCGCACAGGCATACGTGCCTGCCGTATTTCTCGGCCGCCGATATTATCTGCTGCATCCTGTGAACGTGAGAAGAGAACGTGGCAACGATAATTCGGCCTTCAGCTTTGCGGAAGTATCTCGAAAAAGCTTCGCCCACGTGTTTCTCGGAAGGGGAGAAGCCTTCGATCTCCACGTTCGTGGATTCGCACATGAAGAGCAGAACGCCTTCCTTACCGAGTTCTCCCAAACGCTGGAGATTAATGGTCTTGCCGTTGATCGGAGTGAAGTCGATCTTGAAGTCGCCTGAATGCAGGATCAGTCCGACCGGCGTCCTTATAGCGAGGCAGTAGGAGTCGGCGATACTGTGATTGACCCTGATGAACTCGATGTCGAAATTCATGCCGAGCCTGATTCTGTCTCCGTTCCTGCAGGTCTGGAGCGTGATGCCGTCAAGCGGAACGCCCTTATCCTGAAGCTTTAAGCGGACAAGCTCGATCGTCATGGTGCCGCCGTAAACGGGGCACTGGAATTCCCTCAGAAAATAGGGCAGGGAGCCGATATGGTCCTCGTGTCCGTGTGTGAGAACGATGCCTCTGAGCTTTTCCTGATTGCGTCTGACATATGTGAAATCAGGTATTACGCAGTCGATGCCCGGCATGTTCTCGTCGGGGAAGCTCATTCCCACATCAACGATGATCATGTCGTTGCCGTACTCGAAGGCGGTCATGTTCTTGCCGACCTCGCCGAGGCCGCCAAGAGGGATTATCTTTAAGTCTTTGACCGGAGTAAAGTCCTGATGATTCTTCTGCTTGGGAGATTTATTCTTCCCGGCAGTGATCTTGCTTTGGTCTAAGCGGACTTTCTTTTTCGGATCTATCTTGAATCTGCGTGTGTTGGTTACTTTCTTTTTTCGATTATCATTACCATTATTGTCGGATTGCATTTTTCCCCTCTTATTGCTGGTAAACATAGCGAGTGCATGTGCTGTGGCCTTTTGCCGAGTCAACATATATATCTATCCAGTTACCCTTGAAATTTCCTCTGTCTTCAACTTTGTAGAGACCGTCGCCACCCAACGGATCGTTCTCAACATATACCCATGAGTTCTTAGGGAAGACGGACCAGTCGGCAGCGCATGTGCGGCCCTGCTTGCACTTCGTGCCGGTAGCGGTAGTCGTGCTGTAGAATGTGCTTCCGTCTTTTCTCTTATAAAGGACCGGACCATAGAAGGTGATCTTGCACTTTTTGCCGTTAACTTTAGTGACAGTGGTCTTCTTGGTGGTCGTTGTAGATTTGGCTGTAGGCTTTGTTGTCTTCTTGGTCGTCTTCTTAGGCGTAGGCTTAGGTGTTGCCGTAGGCTTCTTTGCAGCCAGTGTTGTCAGGGACTGCTTGATGTAGTTGCCGTCAGCGGTCTTGTACCAGCCGTTGGATGTCTTGGCAACAACGTTGATCGCCGTCCAAGCATTGACTTTCCTTACGACCTTGTAGCTTGTTGCGGGACCTGTTCTGATATTAACGACTGCCCTTGTATAAACGGTCTTCTTGAAAGCTGTCTCGGAAGGCTTCTTCGAAACCGGCTTGGAAGTGGGCTTTGCGGAAGTCTCTTCAGTCTCTTCTGTAGTTGTTTCTGTCTCCGTCTCTGTTTCTTCTGTCTCAGTTGAAGTCTCGCTTGTATCTGTCGGTTCTTCAGTCTCTGCAGAAGTCTCGGGCTCGGTCTCCTCGGGTTCGGTCGCAGTAGTGTCAGCAGCGTTCAGCTTCTGACCGGCCTTGGTGTCTGAAGTGATGGACGGAGTCTTAATGCCGTTGTTCTCACGGTCGGGAGCATATTCCTCCGGAATGACATCGTATTCGATGACATCGCCCGGATCGACTCTCAATGCCTGAACGTCAGAATAGTTAAGAAGAGTGTTGACCGCAATGGCTGCAACACAGCATAAACCCATGACTGCAGTGACGCAGCATGTGGTTACTACCTTCTCCTTTGTCAGGCGGTATGCTGTTTTGATACCAAGTATTTTCAACCTTTTCCTCCATTGCCAGACTGCTCTTCAGCCCGGTTTGCATAAGCATAATACCAACATTATTATACCACAACCTTATTTTGTTGTATTTTTGGGGCATTTTCACATGCGAAAGCCTTGATTTTAAGGCTTTTCGAGAGCGGTATAATGCGGTCTCTAACTCAAAATCGATTTTTAGTAAAGCATTTCCACGATTTTGTCAATGGATTGTCACATCTATGCAAAGCATGACACATTTGCAGTCGCTATAATCTAATCACACCAGACAGGAAGGAGGGCGATCGAAGGCATGTCACTTGGCAGGGTCAGACAACCGGTTCGCAGAGCCGAATACGGAACAACCGAACAGGATGTCGAAAAGCGCAGAGCGCGCATTTACATCATCTGCGCACTGATCCTTGTGGTATGCGGTGTCCTTGACGTCCTCTTTATCGTCGGAATACTCGGACTTTGATTATTTTCAAGCTGTGACGGCTTTTGGGGCGGGGGCGAAAGCTCCCGCTTTTTGTTTTCGCAGTCTGAGCGGGCCTGAACAGGCGCCGGTCCGTAAAGTTGTCTGTGTTTCGGGCAAAACACAGACATAAACACAGACTGGAAGCTCAAAACAGGCGCCGGTCCGTAAAGTTGTCTGTGTTCCGGGCAAAACACAGACATAAATGCCGACTGAGAGCTGCGGGCATATCTGATCCGAAAAGATGCTGCGGAAATTGCAAAAAAGACGGCAAACGTATATACTTACTCCCGAAATATTTATTATTTAGGAGTTTTCCAAGATGAAAGTTTCAGAAATGTTCATGGCAACCCAGCGTGAGATCCCGGCAGATGCCGAGATACCTTCGCATCAGCTGATGCTCAGAGCAGGCCTTATCCGCAAGGCTGCTTCGGGAATCTATTCATTCATGCCTCTCGGATACCGTGCCTACAGAAAGGTCGAGGCTGTAATCCGCGAAGAGATGGACAGGGCGGGCGCACAGGAGCTCATTATGCCTGCGCTTTTGCCGGCTGAAGCTTATCAGGGCTCGGGAAGATGGGAGAAATTCGGACCCGAGATGTTCAGACTTACTGACAGAGGCGGAAGATCTTTCTGCCTTGGTCCTACGCACGAGGAACCTTTTACTGAGGCTGTAAGAGATACCATAAGGTCTTATAAGCAGCTTCCTGTTACGCTCTATCAGATCCAGCACAAGTACAGGGACGAGAAGCGCCCGAGGTTCGGAGTTATCAGAGCCAGAGAGTTCGTCATGAAGGATGCTTATTCCTTTGACGTTGACGAGGCCGGTCTCGATGTCTCTTACCAGAAGATGTATGTCGCATACAGAAGAATCTTCGACAGGTTCGGTCTTGATTACACGATAGTTGACGCTGATTCCGGCGCTATGGGCGGTTCAGGTTCACAGGAGTTCATGGTCAAGAGCGAAGTCGGAGAGGACGCAATCTGCTTCTGCGACGAGTGCGGATATGCTGCAAACGAGGAGAAGGCAGGCTGGACGAGGGGTGAGCCCGAAACAGCTGAGATGCTCGAAATCGAAAAGATCCACACACCTGACGTTAAGACTATCGAAGAGCTCTGCGGTTACCTTAACTGCGGACCTGAGGCTTTCGTTAAGACTATCCTTTACAACATTGACGGCAAGTTCGTTGCTGCTATGTGCAGAGGCGACAGGGATATCAATGAGACAAAGCTCGGCAACCTTTACGATGCTACCGAGATGGAACTCGCCGCTTTCGCAGACGTAGAAGCCATCACAGGCGCAAAGGTCGGATTTGCAGGCCCCGTAGGCCTCAAGCAGGAGATCGATATCGTAGTGGATCCCGAAGTTGCCGGAATGAAGAACTTTGTTGTCGGCGCATGCGAGACAGATTATCACTTCAAGAACGTCAACATCGGAAGGGATTTCGAGGCTGACCAGGTCGCAGATATCACGAATGCAAGAGAGGGCGATATCTGCCCGAAGTGCGGCAAGGGCAAGCTCGGCATGGCAAGAGGTGTTGAGGTCGGACATATCTTCAAGCTCGGAACAAAGTATTCCAAGGCTTTGAACTGCATCTACCTCGACAAGGACGGCAAGGAGCATTACATGGTAATGGGATGCTACGGAATCGGCGTATCCAGAGTTCTTGCGGCCATCATCGAGCAGTCTCATGATGACGACGGAATCATCTGGCCTTCGATCGTTGCACCTTACAAGGTAATGGTCATCCCCACAAAGACAAATGACGAGGCTATTATGGGCCTTGCCGAAAAGATATACAACGAGCTTTCGGCTCAGGGCTGCGACGTCCTTATCGACGACAGGAATGAGAGGCCCGGCGTTAAGTTCAAGGATTGCGATCTTATCGGAATCCCGCTCCGCATTACGGTCGGAAGAAGAGCCGCTGAGGGCATCGTTGAGGTCAAGGCAAGAGGCGGCGCCGAAGCTAAGGAAATGACTTCGTTTGAGGCGGTTACAGAGGCGCTTAAGATCTGATGATTCCTTTTGGCCTGCGTTTATGTGCGGCACTGATGACCGCTGTCATGGCAGTGAGTCTGGGCCCATGCCCGCAGGTCCTTGCGGCTAAGAAAAAGTTTGCTCCCGAAGCGGCGTCTTACACGTCGTATGAGCTTGTTACCTTTGACGGCGGCACGATAAAGCTGGGCGTTGACGGGACGAGCTTCGTTGTCGATACAGAGGCGGCGAGCATTTTCGAGATCACGTTGTGCACGGCTGACGATAACAACATCGTAAGGCGTTTCAAAAGGCAGAGCGGCAGGTTCTCCATCGATTTTGACGGATATCTGAACAGGGGCAGGCTGTATTATGTCATGGTCAGCTACCAGATCGGGTCCGCCGTCGTTACGCAGGATGACAACTACATTTTCCTGGGCGATGACGGGCAGATCCATTTCTACAAGTCACCGACATACGATTTCAATGTCGAGCGGTGCACGGAGCTGAGGGACGACGAACAATCCCTTAAAGAGCTCCTTCAGCCGCAGAATGACATTGAGTCCGATGATCCTTTGATAATCGAGTATTCCAGACAGATCTGTGCGGATGCGGAGAATGACTGGGAGAAGGTCTATCACATCTACACTTACATCATTTCGAATATGGCCTACGACAATACTCAGGCCGACAAGGAAAACAAGATGGTCTATCAGGACGGAGCTATCTGTCTGATGAGACGCGGAATCGCCGTGTGCGAAGGCTTCGGAAATGTTTTTACCGCGCTTTGCAGGGCGCAGGGAATACCTGCGACGGTCGAGTTCGGCGTAGGACTCGGAAGCTACGATGAGATGATGGCCGAAAACCTTACGGAAGACGAGACCCCTGATCACGCCTGGGCTGCCTGTTACGTCGGAGGCAAATGGCGTTTTGTCGATCCTTCCTACGACTCGGGAAGAGCATATGAGGGCAAGTCCTGGGACAAAGGCAAGATCGTTGAGGGAGAGGCTTCATACAATTACTATCTGCAGCCTTTGGAGACATTCTCGTACAGACATAAGATCTGCGATGCCGATACGGTGCACGGATACGAGAGATCCGGTTCGTGCGGCAAGGATGCGACTTTTACCATCTCGCGCGACGGAACGCTCACGATATACGGAAGCGGCACGATACAGATGCCTTACGGTGTTAACGGTTTTTCGAAGATCGTTTTCGCGCCTGATTCCAATATCACGTGCATCGGAAAGAAGTGTTTCTTCGACTGCGACCTTATCACTGAAGTGATACTGCCGGACACGGTAAAAGAGATAGGTCAGGAGGCATTCAACAGCTGCGAGGACCTGGAGTATATTTATTTCCCCGAGGGGCTTGAGCGTATCGGTCAGGAGGCGTTCGACGTATGCGACGAACTTGCATATGTCAGGATCCCTGATTCCGTCAAAAGGCTTGGCAGCTGGGCTTTCGATGACTGTCCGAGGCTTTATATCAGCCTGCCTTCGAAATATAAGGGGTACGACGCAAAATACCAGACAAAACCAATGCACACGGAATTCAGATGAACTACGTGTGCATTTGATGTGAAGCTATATTGCCGTAAGGCTTATTTTCCGGTGTCTTCCGGTTCGCCGTTCATCCAGCTCTGATGGTAATTCTTACGTCTGTATTCTTCAGGCGTCATGCCGGTCGTCTTCTTGAATACCTGGATGAAATGTGACTGCGACGAGAAACCGAGATAATTCGCGACTGTCAGCGATGACTCATCGAGATGACGCAGCATATTGCATGCGACATTTATCTTCTGGTCTCTTATATAGCGGCTTAACGTGATGCCCATCTCCTGCTTGAAAAGCTTGGAAAGGTAAGAAGAGTTGAGCGACAGCGAATCAGCGATCGATTCGACAGTAAGGTTATCCTGGATATGCGAGCGGATATAGTCGATCGCGATGACGATGTGGCGCGAAACTACTTTGCTCTTTGTCAGCTCGTTCATCTTGCGGCAGTAGTTGCGGAGCAGGTCCATCTGGAGCTGCCTTACTTCCTCGCCGGATGTTGAATTGTCTATGAGCTCGATATAGATGTCACTCAATGTATAGGCGACGGATATCTCCATTCCCTGTTCGATGCAGAAACGGCTAACGAGCGCAGCCAGTATTACCGCGTGATACTTGCGGTTCTGAAGCGCGCTGTTGCTGAGCTTTCCAAGGACCTGACCCGCGCCGAATCCCTTAAGACGTTCTTCAAGTGCCCTTGTATTGCCGCTTGCGACTGTCTCGTAGAAGTTGATCTCGCGGTTATAGCCTTCGAGACGACCTTCTGCATTTCTTTCGTCCATCAGCCTTCTGGCAAGCTCTTTTTCTATATTTAACATTAGGACCCTTTCGCCGCATGTGGCGGTCTTATATCACGTATTTTTGACTATCCATTTAGACTATATATTTTTTAAGCTAACATGTAAAGATAAGCCACTGTGTACAAAAAAATCGGCTTCTCACCTTATTGAGTTATCGGGCAAAAAGATATAGAATTTTCATAGAAAAAGAGGGGAATTATCCTGCATGACTGATGAACTCAAAGACATCATATATTCCGACCTGTTTAGGTACACCGGAAATGCCAGACGTTATAAGAATATCTACGCCTGCTATCTCCAGGAGAGACGGTCTTCCCCTGAGTTCAGCTATATCAGCGTCATGCGCCGTACCCGCTATTACTACGATCAGATCCAGAAATACGACGGTATCAGAAGGAAGATCGCAGAGATAAAATTTCATATCACAAATATGAGACTCGACAGACTGAGCCGCAAATATCATTTCCAGATCCCTTACGATACGAATATCGGCAAGGGCTTCTATCTTGCGCATTTCGGACGTGTCATCATCCATCCGAAGAGTGTTATCGGTCACAACGTAAACGTTTCGACGGGTGTTGTCATCGGTACGCAGTTCAGAGGCAAGAGGAAGGGTTCTCCGCACATCGGAAATTACGTCTGGATCGGCGCCAACGCAGTCATAGTCGGTAATATCAATATAGGCAACAACGTGCTCATCGCGCCCGGTGCCTATGTTAACTTCGACGTACCCGACGGTTCGATAGTAATCGGCAATCCGGGCCTTATCAGACGTTCGCCCGGCGCAACGCTCAATTACATCAACAATACGATACTGTTCGACGAGTATAATGTTCGTTCGGATGGTGTCAGACAATGGTAACCGGACCGGAATTCTTCCGCAGCAACAGAAGAGTCTTCGCGGAAAAGCTGCCCGATAACACGGCGGCTTTCGTTTTTTCGGGCGAAGAGAAAAAGATGTGCGCCGATACGGAGTACAGATTCCTTCCCGACCGTAATTTCTTCTATCTCACAGGACTCGAAAGACCGGACTTCATGCTGGTCATCGTTAAGAAGGACGGCGCGGTCAGTGAGCGCATTTTCGCGCCCGAGCATGACAAGCTCAAAGAGCGGTGGACGGGCAAACGCATGGATTTCTCCGAGATTGCCCGCATATCGGGTATTTCCGAAGACATGATAAAAGACAGGGAGACCTTTGCTGACGAGGTCTTTAAGCTTGCGTCTGACAATACTCTGCGTTTCGGAGTCGACGGCGGTTCGGTAATGCAGGTAACGAGGGAATTCGCGGAAAGAAGCCGCAAGCAGGGAAGAGAGCCTTTGGATATCTCGGGAATCCTTGTTGAAATGCGCCTCGTGAAAAGCGAAGCCGAGACTGCTTCGATCGAGGAAGCCGCGCGCGTGACCGAAGAAGCTCTCGCTGAGATGAAAAAGATGATCCGTCCCGGCATCTCCGAATACGAACTTTATGCAAAGCTCGAATATGAGATGACAAAGAGAAGCAACATGCTTTTCGCGTTCCAGACGATCGTATGCTGCGGTAAAAATGCATTCTATCTGCATCACGGCGATCCCGAGAGAGACGGTGACGGCATCGCTCAGGAAGGATCCTTCATACAGGTCGATGTTGGCGCAAGGGTTAACGGATACTGCGCGGATATTTCGAGAGTTTATTTTGTCGGACGCCCCGAATCCGATGACGATAAGAGAGTCAAGCTCCTTGGTCTTATCAGGGAACTCCGCGCAGCGGCGTTCGGATTTATCGCTCCGGGCAAGACTTTTGCCGGCCTTAATTCACAAATGTATGACATCGCAGGCAAATGGCTTGCGGAGCAGGGTCTAATAAAAGATAATTTCAGCAAGGACGATGTACTTGCTTACTACTGGCACAACACTTCACATTTTCTGGGACTGGACGTTCATGACGTCGGTTCACGCGACCTCGCTTTCGCACCCGGAAACTGCCTTGCTGTTGAGCCCGGCGTTTATATACCCGAATGGGGAGTCGGTTTCAGGATAGAAGACGACGTCGTCCTGACTACTGACGGCTGCCGTCTTTTGAGCTCCGGCGCCGATGACCTGGAGGGAATTATTGCAGACACTGCCTGCAACCGTAAATCTTGAGATGAACACAGGCGCATTAGTCGTCCTTTTAGCCGTGCTCGTCATGGTTCTGGTTGCCGCGGGCGCTTTTGCGTATTTCCTCATCTATTGCGAAAGGCTTTATAAGCGCATCTATTCGCGCCCTAAGCCGCAGCCACAGGTCGACAGGGCACCTACGCAGCTCGACCGTACGACCATAACCGGCAGGGGACGCAACTGGTTTTATTCCTTCAGGAGAGAGTGGATAAACGTAAGGATGGGCGCGTTCGACGGAACCTGGCTCTCCGCGTATTACAGGCCTTCCACGGAACCCGGATGCCGCAACATGGTAATACTTGTCCACGCATATGACGAAGAACCTACAGAAGTCGCGGCATATGCAAAACTCCTCATGAAAAAGATTCAGTGCCATGTTCTCATAACGCATATGAGAGGTCACGGCATGAGCGGCGGTAAGAGCTTTACCTGGGGATTAAGAGAGAGCGTCGATCTCGACTGCTGGTTCGAGTTTACCAAGAGGAGACTGGGACCTTACTGCAGGATCTATATTTTCGGACGTGGAGTCGGCGCAACGGCAGCGCTCCTGGCGGCACAGCAGAAAGGCTTCTGCCCCGAGGTGTGCGGCATTATTGCGGATTCGCCTGTCGATACTCTGCCGAACTTCCTGAAAAACGTTATTTCGCGCGACAAGTTCATCAACACCGATGCTGCGATCTACAGGCTCAGGATGCTTACAAAGAACAGGTTCGGCTTTGATATGAATGTCTGCGACTGCGCCGTGCATGCAGGAAGGATAAGGGTGCCTGTCCTGATTTTCGCCGGTGGTGAAGACGATGAGACGCTTCCGCGCGGCATCAACGATATTTACGATAACCTGAGGTGCCGCAAGCGTATGGTTGTTATCAACGATGCGCGCCACCTGATGTGCTACGAGAACTCGCAGGCGCTTTATGAGAGGGAAGTTCAGAAGTTTATCGAATCTTGTCTCATAAGGCTTGTAAAACTCGGACGCCTGTAGTATATTTGCTCGCGAAAACGGAAATAACGGGGAGCTTGGGCGCGGCGACATACCGTGTATCAGGCTGAGAGGGCAGTAATCGCCGACCCGCTGAACCTGACGGATAATGCCGGCGTAGGGAATAATATCTATTAACATGGATTTCCTCCGATGGAGATTAGACGCAGGTCGGTTTCCGAAGCGGAGGTATTTTTATGACAGCAAAGAACATTTCGAAAACGAGAATGCTCACGGAAGCGGCGATAATGCTCGCACTCGCGACCGTGCTTTCGATCGTCAAGATCCTTGAACTTCCTTACGGCGGTTCAGTTACCGTGGCATGCATGCTCCCGGTCATCATCATCGCGTACAGACACGGCGTAAGATACGGCCTTTTGGTAGCTTTTGTTTTCGGCGTCATCCAGCAGCTTATCGGACTTAAGACTCTGTCTTACGTTACGACTTGGCAGTCTGTTGTCGCCGTTATCCTTTTGGACTACATTGTAGCGTTTACCGTCATCGGCTTAGGCGGTGCTTTCCGAAAAGTATCTTCACAGGCATACGGACTTTTGCTCGGAACATTCCTCGTCTGCTTTTTGAGATTTGTCTGCCATGTGATCTCAGGCGCGACTGTCTGGGCAGGTCTGTCTATCCCTACGAACGCAGCGCTCATCTATTCCATCGGATACAACGCAACTTACATGATCCCCGAGACGATCGTTACCGCCGCTGCCGCGTACTATATCGGAAGCGTTCTTGATTTCAGGGGTGACAGCATCACGAATCTCAAGAAGGAAGACAGGGCAGGTATTCCTGTTCTTAACTGGGTGTCCGGACTGATCGTTGTTGTCGCTATCGTTTTCGATGCGGTAAACATCTTCATGCACCTGCAGAATGCCGAGAGCGGCGAGTTCGATGCTACCGGTTTTGCAAGCGTCAACTGGAAGCTGATCGGAGTCGTTACTGCAGTAGCGGTCATTATCCCCGTAATACTTCTTATTATCTCCAAGCTTACAAAGAAGCACACTTCCGGCAAGTCTGGAAAGGCGAAAGAAGAGGGCGCAGTCTGACCGCTCTTTTCGGCAGTTTTGAAAGATTAACCGTTATTTAATATTAATCGGGCGGTTAGTGTTCTATAATGATTAAAAGGTCAAAGCCTTTTGCAATCTTCAAAACGGAAGGGAGTGATTCTATGAAGATCACAACACAGGGCAACGGAATCAAGATCGGACCAAGGCTTGAGGACAAGATCGCTTCAAAGATGTCCAAGTTCGACAAGTATTTCGGTGACGAAGGAACCCTTAATGTACGCATCAGACCCGAAGGCGCAAAGATGGTAATCGAGATTACCATGAAGCTCGACGGAAAGATCTACAGAGCCGAGGCACGCGATGAAGACATCCTGACTGGCGTCGACAAGACTGTCGACAAGCTCGAATCCCAGATCAGAAGGCAGAAGACGAAGTTCCTTAAGAAAAAGAAGGACTATCCCGGAATCGTCAACTTCCTTGAGGACGACGGCGGCGCTGACTTCGACTTTGAAGATGAGCCCCAGGACAAGATCACGAAGCGCAAGCAGTTCGCTCTGCGCCCGATGACAACAGAGGATGCTATTCTGCAGCTCGAGATGCTCGGTCACGATTTCTATGTATATCTTGACAGCGATACCAACTCGGTATGCATCATCTATAAGAGAAACGACGGCGGCTACGGATTGCTTGAGCCTGAGTACTGATTATTAACTGACTGTTTGGGGGCCGCCTGACCGCGGCCCCTTTTTTGTTGGCTTTTTGCGCAGGCAGGCGTGCGGTGAGTGCTGAGCGTCAATCTGATGCCGATCTGATGCCTGCCCGGTGTCAGTCCGTGTTTATGTCTGTGTTTTGTCCGGAACACGGACAAGTTTACGGACTGACGCGTGTTTTGAGCCTCTAGTCCGTGTTTATGTCTGTGTTTTATGCGAAACACAGACAAGTATACGGACTGATGCGTTTTTAAACCGCCTGTGTGTATGTTTTTTATTATTTTGTTATAATTCTGTTGGCATAATAAAAGAGGGCAATTATGACACTTAAAGATTTGACACCGGGCATGTCTGCCGTAATCGAAAAAGTCGGAGGGGAAGGCGCGTTAAGGCAGCATTTCCTTGACATGGGCGTTATTCCGGGCGCAGAGATAACACTTACCAAGTTTGCTCCGATGGGCGACCCGATGGAGCTGATGATACATGGATATGAGCTGACTTTAAGGCTCGCGGATGCCGAGAAGATCGAGATCTCGGATGCGCACAGCAAAGAGGCGGGTCCGGCGGCTGCTGAGACAAAGAAAGCCGCCAAGCCTAAGGAACACCAGCACCCGAGGATCGGTGAGGTTTATTCCGGTCACGATTATGCAGAAGAACATGCAAAAGGACCCGTTAATACCGGGAAACTTGTTTTCGCGCTCGTCGGTAACCAGAACTGCGGAAAGACAACGCTGTTCAATCAGCTGACAGGCGCAAACCAGCATGTCGGCAATTTCCCGGGCGTCACGGTTGACAGAAAGAGCGGCTCGATCAGGAAGCATCCCGAGACCGAAGTCGTTGACCTGCCCGGAATCTATTCGCTGTCGCCTTACACGAGCGAAGAGATAGTCTCGAGACAGTTCATTCTTGATGAGAAGCCGACGGCGATCATCAACATTATCGATGCGACGAATATCGAGCGTAACCTTTATCTGACGCTGCAGCTGATGGGGCTTGGGATCCCGATGGTCCTTGCGGTCAACATGATGGACGAGCTCCGCGGCAACGGCGGTTCAGTCAGGATCAACGAGATGGAGGAACTCCTTCAGATCCCTGTCGTTCCGATCTCGGCAGCGAAAAACGAAGGTATCGAAGAACTTATAACACACGCCATTCACGTTGCTGCTTATGACGAGAAGCCACAGAGGGTGGATTTCTGCGACGGCACGGCCGACGGAGGCGCGGTCCACAGAGCTATCCACGGCGTCATGCACCTGATAGAGGATCACTGCCACAGAGCGAAGATCCCCGTAAGGTTTGCCGCGAGCAAGCTGATCGAAGGCGACCCGCTCGTCGAAAAGGCGCTCGATCTGGACGATAACGAGCTTGATATGCTCGGTCATATCGTTGGCCAGATGGAGAAGGAAAGAGGCTTAGACCGTGCCGCTGCTATCGCGGATATGCGTTTCGGCTTCATAAAGAGATTTTGCGCCGAGACCGTGATCAAGCCTCATGAGAGCAAGGAGCACGAGCGCTCGAGAAAGATAGATAAGATACTTACCGGCAAGTTTACGGCGATACCGCTTTTCATAGTGATAATGGGAGCTGTATTCCTGCTGACGTTTAATGTTATAGGTTCGTTCCTGCAGGATCTCCTTGAGCAGGGGATCGGGTTCGTTACCGAAAAGGTCGACGGTGCGCTCACTGCGGCAAATGTCGCGGCGCCCATTCATTCCCTTGTGATAGATGCTATTTTCAACGGCGTCGGAACGGTCGTGTCGTTTGTGCCGATAATCGTAGTCATGTTCTTCTTCCTTTCGATACTGGAAGACAGCGGATACATGGCGCGCGTGGCTTTCGTGATGGATAAGCTCCTGCGTAAGATAGGACTTTCGGGACGCAGCATTGTTCCGCTCCTTATCGGATTCGGCTGTTCTGTCCCCGCCGCGATGTCCACGAGGACGCTTCCTTCTACGAGGGACCGCCGCATGACCACGCTCCTTATTCCGTTTATGAGCTGCTCTGCGAAAACGCCTATCTACGCATTCATATGCGCTGCGTTCTTCCCGAAGTATGCGGGATTTATAATGACGGGACTTTATTTCCTCGGAGTGCTTATAGCGATATTGGTGGCGTTCCTGTCGAAAAACACTGTTTTCAAGGGAGAGGCCGTTCCTTTCGTAATGGAGCTCCCGAACTACAGGATGCCCGGCATCAAGAACGTTGCAAGGCTGATGTGGGATAAGGCAAAAGACTTTTTGTCCAGGGCTTTCACGGTCATCTTCATCGGAACGATAGTCGTGTGGTTCCTAAAGACTTTCGATTTCAGATTCAACATGGTCGCCGATACCGATCACAGCATACTTGCCACGATCGCGGGCTTGGTTGCTCCGGTCTTCGCGCCTTTGGGACTCGGCGACTGGAGGATAGTAACGTCGCTTATCGCGGGATTCCTCGCGAAAGAGAGCATTGTATCAATGCTTTCGGTCCTTTACGGAAGCGTAGGTTCTCTTAATGCGGCGCTCAGTATTGTGGACGCGCTGGCTCTGCTGGTGTTCTGCCTGCTGTATACTCCGTGCGTTGCCGCGGTTGCCGCAGTCAAGCGTGAACGCGGATGGAAATTTGCGCTCATAACGGTGGTGTTCCAGTGTGTTGTCGCATGGATCTTCGCATTTATCGTGCATCTTATCGGAATGTTGTTTATATAGCCTGCAGGGACGGTATTTATGGGTGATTCGGAGAATAAAACAGAAGAGAAGCAGTACACGGGGTTCCTTTCCAGGATACCCACGCTCGCGCATTACGGATCGATAGGAAAGAGCAAGTTTATCAGGTTCTTCCAGGGGTTTGGCCAGTTCATAAGGGAAGTGCTGAGCCTTTTCAAGCGCGACTATATCGAAGGAACGCTGTTTATTTTGTTCTGCACGATCTTTACCGCGGTATCCACATCTGTCCTTAAGAAAGCAGTTATCTGGGGTATGATGAGGGTCAACGGCGTAACTTACATCGCTCCGAGCAACTTAAGACAGGTTCTGTTAAATCCTCTGTCGATGATTATGATGATCCTTTTCGCGGTCATAGTGACGTTGATGTCACTGTTCCAGATTGCAGGACTTCTTCACACTTTCTCCGTAGGAAGAACGGGACGCGAGACCAACCTGACATGCATGTTCAGAGCGGGTTTCAGGGCCTGCAGAAAAGCTCTTCACCCGAAGAACTGGCTCCTGATACTCTTCATCCTGATCCTGTTCCCGCTTACCAAGCTCCTGCCGCTGTCATCTTCGACGTTCAAGCTCATTCTGCCGGGATTTATCAACCAGACGATCGATTACACGAGCGGACTGAATCTTTTGTATAACATCATCTACTTTATCCTTATCATCTTCCTGACGGTCTATATCTTCTCCATCAACAGCTTCGTGCTCCAGAGGGAGTCGCTTTTCAGGAGCTGCAAGAGATCGAGAAAGCTCGAAAAGGGGCACTTCTTTGAGACGCTTTTCTCAATGCTGCTGCTGACCATAATGCTCAATTTCACCATCAATTCGGTAGCTTCGATCGTGGTCGTAAACTTCAAAGAGGTTGTCAGCTGGCTCAAAGGCAACACGAGCTTTATCGACAAGACCGAATCCGTAGGAACTTATACTTACGTTCTGAGACAGATCTTAAAGAGCTTTATCTCGCCCGCGATCAACAACGCGGCGCTCACCGTTCTGTTCTACAGATACGTGCGTGAAAAGAGCGAACTGTACACATTGTCCTCTGATTTTATCAAGGTCAAGGAATATTCTTTCAGACGCTCGGCTATTACAGTTGCAGCCATTATCGCAGTATCTCTCGGCGTGCTCGGGATCTTCGCTTACAGGTATTCTTATCTGTTTGAAGAAGTCGGCAGACCGCTCGTCTGCGCGCACAGAGGCGACAACGTTAATGCGCCCGAGAACACGATGCCGGCATTTGAACTAGCCGCGAGCGAGAACCTCAAGTGGATAGAGCTTGACGTCCACCAGACCAAAGACGGCGTCATCATATGCAATCACGATTCGACGATAAAGAGAGTGACCGGTATCAATTACTCAATTCACGACCACACATTCGCCGAGCTCTCCGCATGCAAATTCGGTTCGTGGATGCCCGGGGATTATACGGATGTATCTGTTCCCAAGCTTGAGGAAGCGCTTAAGCTCGCCAAAGAGAATGATATGAATGTCCAGGTCGAGCTTAAGGGACACCCGCTCGACAAGAACTTTGAAGAGAATGTCCTCAAGGTTATCAACGATACGGGAATGCACGATAACGTCATGGTCATCGCGCAGGACGCAAGAAGGCTTCAGCGTGTAATGGAGCTCGATCCGACCATAACCAAGGGATACTGCATGGCGATCGCAGTCGGTGATCTCAACGATATTCCTTACACGGACAACATAACCATCGAAGAGACTTACGTAACTCCGGAACTCGTGCGCAATATGCACGCTAAGGGTGTGAAGGTATTCTGCTGGACGGTCGACAAGGATGATACGGTGCAGTATCTCGTAAGCTGCGGCGTTGACGTAATAGGCACGGACGACCCGATGCTGATCTCCGCGGCGCTTGAGAAAGCGGACTATTCGGGAGGGTTCTCGAGGGCTTTCCATATCGTCATGCATCTGATCGCGAAAATGGATAAATAACGCCTTTTGATGCCTAAAAAACTCCCCAATTTGTATTGACGCGTGTGATAAAATTACATTGATAATTTGAGGGAGGATTTGAATGATGAATGACAGAAAAAAGAATATTCAGATACTTGAAGAAACCCTCGCAATCTGCAGCAGGGGATACTACGGAGTAGACGGAAAACGTGCCGAGTGCAAGCTTTCCAAACTCCAGATGCCCCAGTCGGAAGTAATCCTCCCCGAAGACGAGATCCCTTCGATAGATCAGTTCGCAAGAACTTTCACTACCTCTTACAGATGTGAATACGGCGACTCTTACGGAGCTGCCAGAAAACTCGCGGAAGAAGGCAAGGAGTGCATCCTCGTATTAAACTTTGCAAACGCTTTCCATCCGGGCGGCGGTGTCAGGAACGGCGCAAATGCGCAGGAAGAGGACCTTTGCAGAAAGAGCTCGCTGCTCTTCTCGTTAGAGAGCATGCAGGCAAGAAGATACTATAACTACAACTGGAAACAGATGACCAATTTCGGCACTGACGGTGTTATCATTACGCCGCGCGTCGAGATAATCAGAGATGATGATAATGAGCTCCTTGAAGAGAGCGTCGTTGTTGCGGTGATGACGTGTGCCGCGCCTAATATCGCTGACGGTATCGCGGATATGACTCAGGAAGAGTATGAAGCGCTCGTATATAACAGGATAATGAGAATGTTCCTGGTCGCCGCAAGCAGAGGATACAGCAATCTCGTGCTGGGTGCATGGGGATGCGGTGCGTTCCGTAACGACGCAAAGACCATGTCGGATCTTTTCAAGAAGGCTGCTAAAGAGACTGACGGGTTGTTCGAGACCGTGGAATTCGCGATCATCAGGAACGATTACAACCCTGTTAATTACAATGAGTTCGCGAGGAACTTCAAAGGATAGGGACACAGATGCAAAACGCAGAAAAAGACAGCAGATACAAGCTTAAAGAGAGGATCCCTTTAGTGATCCTCCATTATCTTGCCGGTGCTTTCGCCGCAAATTCATATATGCTCATCAGGTTTGACAAAAGATTCTGGATCCCCGCGGTCCTGTGTTTTGTCCTCGCTTTTGTGCTTCCTGTTTTCTGCGCCGGAGGTTTCCCCGGAAAACTCTTAAAGGGCAGTTATTACGGCATGAAGATGCTTTTGATGTTCCTTGTATCAACGGTCGTCTCCGTGATCGTTTTTACGGTGACTATGGTGTACATCGGGAAGGAAGGGTTCTTTTCCTGGTGGCCTGCGCTCGTTATCCCGTACACATGTGAACTCATATATTTCTGGACCGGCATTATCTTCGTCTATATCAATTCGAAGCAGCTCGGCCTGAAGTACAGGCTGATAGGCATCTTTTGCGGCATGATCCCCATAGCGCATCTTTTCGCGCTCGGACTGATAATCAGAAAGGTCGACAGGGAGATCAAACTCGAATATGCGAAAAACAAGCTCGATATCGCAAGAGAAAAGGATCAAGTCTGCAGGACGCGCTATCCGATCCTCATGGTGCACGGTGTGTTCTTCAGGGATTTCGATCATTTCAATTACTGGGGAAGAACCCCGAAAGAGCTTGAAAGAAACGGCGCGAAGCTTTTCTACGGCGAACATGAATCCGCAAGCCCCGTGCCCGAGAGCGCAAGGCAGATCGCCAATAAAGTAATGGAGATCATCAGGGAGACCAACTGCGGAAAGGTCAACATCATCGCGCATTCGAAGGGCGGACTCGATACGAGATACGCGGTCAGCATGCTCGGCATCGCGCCCTACGTCGCTTCCATAACTACCGTAAACACTCCCCACAGGGGGTGCGAATTCGCGGATTATCTTCTTGGCAAGGCACCTCAGAAGCTCAGGGACAGCGTCGCGGCCGGCTATAACGCGGCACTGCGCAAGGTCGGCGATCTCCATCCGGATTTCGTCTCCGCGGTCACGGACCTCACCGCATCCAGATGCAGCGAACTCAATCAGGAAATGAGCGGGTTCGACATGAAAGCGCACGGCATATTTACGCAGAGCATCGGCTCTGTGCTTGTGCGCGCCGTCGGAGGCAGATTCCCGCTCAATATGAGCTACTCTCTGGTCAAGCATTTTGACGGCAGGAACGATGGTCTTGTCGGCGAGAACTCTTTCCAGTGGGGAGAGAAATACACATTCATTGATACTCATAACAACAGGGGCGTGTCACATGGCGACATAATCGATCTCAACCGTGAGAACGTACCGGGTTTTGATGTGCGCGAGTTTTTCGTTGAACTCGTGTCAGATCTGAAGAACAGGGGGCTTTGAAGCACTTGAGCATACTTATAAAAGACACAACAAAAGAAGAACGCGAAAAGATCGTAGCCGAGTCCATCGGTTATATTGGCGGTTCGTGTGACGGCTGCATGGCAGGTCTTGCCGAAATGTACCAGGATTACATTGACGGCAAGAAGGAGATCCGCGAGATCAACATGGAGTTCAAAGCACGTTACGAATCAGGCGACGATGGTCCGTCAAAAAGCGGGTGCAATCATGCCTAACATTACCGATTACGTCCGCTGGTACAAGGATGCCGGGTTTGACACCAAACCGTTTAACGACGTTGATAACATTGTTTTAAGCCAGCTGTCATACATTGATTTCAAGGCGGTCTTAGGCGATTACTACGTTGGCGGCGAAGATTCCATGACGTTTACCGAATGCATAGCCAAGTTCGGCCAGTCTGGCATCCCGATCGAAAAGCAGGCACCCGACGACAGCGTCCGTTTTGAAAAGCTCGTCCGCGCCTGCGCATCTTCAAAGAGATTCGGTTCACTCAAGATCACTCGCTTTACCGATATGTACAGCGACGATTCGACCATCCAGTTCTGTGCGACGACCTTTTCGCCCGTAGATACGGAAGGTACGGCATACGTGGCTTTCAGGGGCACTGACAGCACCATTGCAGGCTGGAAGGAAGACTTCATGTTTTCCACCACGCTTACAGGAGCGCAGTCGCTTGCTGCCGTTCATCTGGGCGCGGAGATCGACCGCTGCGGACGTGTCATAACAGGAGGCCACTCAAAGGGCGGACATCTGGCGATCTACGCTGCCGCGACACTTGATCCTGACAGGTTCGATAAGCTCGTCCACGTTTACACGAACGACGGTCCGGGCTTTTGCGAGGACATCCTTTCGCAGGGCATGATCGACAAGATAGACCCGATAACCACAAGGATAATCCCGCAGTTCTCGATAGTAGGATGCCAGTTCGAGCCGCATATCACAGACTGCCATGTCGTAAAGAGCGACAAACTGATGCTCGAGCAGCATGAGCTCTGTTCGTGGCAGATCGACCACGGCGAGCTGTCTGACGCCGGGGCTAAGGACCCGATCGCCAAGCTGATCGATGACGGCATCGAGAGGTGGCTTAAGTCCATCCCTCTCGAAGACAGAAAGAAATTCATCGATGCGCTTTTCGATTCCATGAGCGCGGACGGAACCAGAACGCTGCAGCAGTTCTCAGACCTTGGCCTGATCGGCTGGGAAAGAGTATTCAGGAGCGTTATCAAGGACGACGCGACAATAAGGGAGATCGTCGCCGCACTGCCTGACCAGATGCTTTTCCAGGGCGAGGGCAAAAAGATCACGAGCAGGCTGTTCAGATGGAAGATCTTCAAGCAGTACATGTCGTCCGAGCTCGCCAAGGGCCTCATGACTATACTTATCGGACTTCTGATGTTCCTGATCCCCGAAGGCTTTATCTTCTATGTCGTCGGCGCCGCGCTCGTGATAATCACAACGTTCTTCGTGTCCGCGACGATCAGAAGGCTCGTAAAAGACAAATGGAACCTCAACAAGCACTTCGCATACGCGGTCTTGTCGATACTCCTCATTGCGGTATCGCTGATAACCTTTATCAAAGAGGGCGCGCTGTTCGTCATGGCGAGCGCGATCTTCGGCACCGCGCTGCTCGCCGAAGCATATAACTGCCTTAACAGAGCCAAGAAGGACAACTGGAAGTTCAGAAAGATCTTCCTGATAGTAATGGCGGCCGTGTGGGCGCACTGCGGTCTGTTCATTCTTTTCGCTCCCGAAAACACTCTCAAATTCTACATCCTGTTTGTCGGAACGCTTGCGGTCATTGAAGGAGTCTCAAGAGCTGCGCTGTCTTTTCACAAGAAAAACAAGACCAGTGCAAAAGCCAAATGAATGCGGCCTTGTGATATAATTAATTCAAATCTCAAATAGGAGGGGGCTTACTATGGCAGATTACGAAAATGAGGAAGTAAAGAAGGCTGAGGAGAAGGTCAAAGCTGCCGAAGCTGCTGCCGAGGAAGCAAGAAAAGAGGCTGAGAGAATAGCGAAGAAAGCTAAAGAAGAGGCCGAATCAAAGAAGAAGGCCGAAGAGGCTAAGAAGGAAGCTGACGAGAAGGCTGAGGAAGCCAGGAAGGAAGCTGACCGGAAAGTAGAAGAAGCAAAGAAAGCAGCCGAGAAAAAGGCTGATGAAGATAAGAAGGCCGAAGAGGCCAAGATAGAGGCTGAGAAGAAGGCCGAGGAAGCTAAAAAGCTTGCTGATGCCAAGAAGGCCGAAGAAGATGCCGCAAAGGCTCAGGCTGCCGCAGCCGCCGCTGCAGCTGCAGCACAGAAACAGCAGGAAGCCGCTGCCGCCAAGGAAGCCAAGCGCAACGAGAAGAAAGCAAAGCTTCAGGCTCTTAAGAGCCAGTGCCCGCCGCAGTATAAGCCCGTCGGAACATCAACGTTCTTCTGGCTCGGTATCCTCTGCTGGCTGCCTGTCATCGGCGTATTGATCTCGCTGTTCATGTCGATCATCCCTAAGAACAGGAACATCAAGAGCTTTGCACGTTCCAAGCTGGCATATTACATCATCATCTTCATCGCATGCCTCATCATTACGCTCGTTGCGGGCGCGGTCATCCCTGAAGACAACAAGATCGAGATCGGCAACGCTCTCCTGAAGATCTGCCGTTCACTCGGATTCGCAGTTTAAGTTTTTTACATGAACTGACCAATGGGCCCTCCGGGGCCCGTTTTTGTTTTCTTCTTTTTATCCCTATGTCGCGTGATTGTAACATTGTTAATCTAAAATTGTACTTGTAATGTAATTGCCCGTATTGTCGGCAGAAGGGGAACAAGTATATGGATGAAAAACTGATTTCGAAGAAAGACCTTTTGAATCTTGAGCAGATCTCATATGGAACACTTTACCGTTGGAAGAGACAGGGACTTATTCCCGAGAACTGGTTCATCCATAAGGCAACGGATATCGGCCAGGCTACTTTCTTCCCCGAGGAGAAGATCCTTGCAAGGATCGACCGCATCAAGGAGCTCAAGAACGAGCTTTCCGTTGATCAGATGCAGGAGCTTTTCTCCGCCAACGTTGAGAGCTTCAAGATCCCGATGAAGGATTTCAAGGAACTCGAAATGGTCGGCAAGATGTCACTTACCGCTTTTACCGCGGTATTCCCCGAGAAGGATCTTCTGGATTTCAACGATGTTTTCGGCATGTATGTCGTAGATAATCTCATGAAGCAGTCCGGAATCTATCTTGAAGACGCAAAGCAGGTATTAAGACTGCTTCTCAGATACCTTTCTGCTGAAGAGACAAAGGATTACCAGCTCCTGCTCCTGCGTAAGCTCGGCGTTCCCATGACCGTACTCGTAAGAGGCGACGAGGGCATTCTTCTTGAAGACAACACTGAAGTTATTGCCTGCGCAAATCTCGGCGAGTTCGAGGAAGCCCTTAAGGATCAGCTCATCGCATAATCAGAGCCATGGCAGTTAGATCATCTGATAACGAAATATCCCAGGTCCTTTCGGTAATGTCCGAACCTACGAGGATCCGCATAATCCGGCTGATATCCGGTGCAGGCGAACTCCGTTCATGTGACCTGCTTCCCGAGTTTGAGATCACGCAGCCCACGCTATCGCACCATCTCAATGTCCTTCTCGAAAATGATGTTCTCACATCACGCAAGGACGGCAGATGCGTTTATTTCTCGGTAAACAAAGGCACAATGAGCCTTGTCGCGGATATGATGGCCTCGATAGCAAACGGCAGCACATCCAAGCCTGCTTCAAAGAAGTCATCCGCAGCTGCGGGCAAGAAGGAAGAGAAGGCAGATAAGCCTGAGAAAAACGAAAAGTCCGACAAGCCCGTTAAGCCTGTCAAAGTCAAGCCCGAAAAGGTCAAGAAAGACAAGAAGGATAAGGATAAGGACAAGGACAAGAAAAAGAAGAAGAAAGACAAAAAGGATAAGAAAAAGAAGAAGTGAGCCAAAAGCTCACTTCTTTTGTTTTCGGGAAGTCAGCAATCTGTTAGAACAGTACGGCTTCAGAGATATACATCAGTATCGAGCCGATGAGATTGATCAGGAAAAGCGTGACCGCAACCAGGATATGAGTCTTCTTTTCCCGGGCGATCGTGGCAATGTATTCCCTTACGAAAGCGTTGATCCAGTAATACCTCTTGGTCTTGCTGCCGATACCTTCGGCTCTTATCCCGAGCTCGTTGGCGAGCATTCCCGAGCGGAAGACATGGTAATTCGTGGTGCAGAAAACTGTGCTGAAGAAGTCTGAACCGTGGTACTTCCTGATGAGGTCATAAGAATACTTAAAGTTCTCCTCAGTGGTAGTCGACTTGTCCTCTGCGAGTATGTTCTTTTCGTCGATCCCCTGCTCTAGCAGATAACGCTTCATGGCTTCGGCTTCCGAGATCACCTCGTCAGATCCCTTGCCGCCCGACGGCACGAAAACGATAGGTCTGCCGGCACGGTCCATCTGCATTTTCGCGAATTCGATGGCCCGGTCAACTCTCGATTTTAAGAGCGGAGTAAGTGTGCCGTCTTTTCTGATCCGGCAGCCGTTGATGATGATGAAGTCCTTATTGAACTTCGGAATGTGCCTGGCGGTCTTGATGCCCGTGATTATCGTTCCCAGAAGGATGCATTCGAGATATGCCACGAACGAGTAGATCAATGATTCAAGAAACAGCGCAAAGAAGTAGCCGATGCCGCGCTCATAGTGAACGTCGATGATAGTCGAATTCTGCATTATATCGCCGATGATGATAGGGAGTACGGCTCCGATCCCGAGCGTGAGCCCGAGTATCATGCCGAGCATGTTTTTCCATGTCCGGCCCTCTTTTCTGATGAGCTTGATGTTGGATACCGTAACACAGACCGTGGTCACTATAACAAGTGGGAATGTAAAAAGAACAAAGTCTTTAGCTGAGGTTAAGGCCTGACGGAACGCGCCGTAGATCCCGTTCTTATAGTAGAGGCCCTTGCATACAGCAAATATGAAGAAGAACGCAAAAATGATAAGTCCCAGATAAAGGACGTTGTCGTAGCTGTAGAAGCTCCTTTTTTCGAGCATTACATACTTAACGATGAGATGAATGAGCATTAAAAAGAGATAGACCGCAACACTGATAATCACGGCATTGCAGCCCGTGCAGTCTCCGAAGAACAATCCATTGGTGATCACGCCGTTATTGTGTACGTAGAAGATTCCGATTCCCATACGTTCTTCGCTGACGATCGACAAATAGACCTTGCCGGGTGCAACGGACTTCAAGTGTACCGTAAGAGCCGTATCGCTGATTTCCCAGGCAGTGATCTCTGCTTTGCCGACAGAGTCGTCATCGATCCTGACATCCGTTACCCCAGAGGAAGAGTTGTAGTCTGTGAACAAGTAAGTATATTCATTTCCGACCGCGCATACATAGATATAGCCGCAAACGGCTATAAGGACTGCCAGTATCAGGAAACCAAACTTCTTAAAAAACTTACGTACCATACAGATATGCAGTATAACTTACTTTCCTTATTAATGTGAGAGGTTTTGCCGTCACAGCAGGTATTTTCTTATCTTTTCTTCGATCACTCTGGTGTTGATCGGCTGGCTCTCCGTCTCGAAAGTCAGTATCAGTCCCGATTCGTCGAAATCCTTCGCCAGACTGTAGCGCTCGAGCTTTTTCACGTTGTGGTTGACGTAATCCTTGTCGCCCATCATGCCAAGGTGCTCCCAGTAGTGCTCTTTGCGCAGCCTGACGTTGAGACAGTTGAAATCAGGCGCCGCTACAAGCACGCCGTCAACATAGAGCGGATACTCGTACCTGTACGGAATGTTATGCCTGTAAAGCGCATCGGCGATCAGGATCTCAGACTTGGACCTGACACGCTCTCCCCGCTGCGTGTAGTATTCCGGGTCGTCCTTCCTGAAACCGAGCCTTTGGTAGGGGACAGCCTGCCACTGCGCCACAAACTCTTCGTCTGTCAGAAAGCCTTTGTCGACCAGCGCTTTGCGCGGGGCGGAGAGTTTGGCGTAGACCTGCTGAACGGCTTTTGGATCAAAGTTTCTCAGAAAACTCTTTATTGCATTTAACTGTTTTTCAAGAACTTCAAGAAGCTTTGTATCATAGCTTTTTTGAGCTAAAGCTGCTGCGAGTGACTGATTCTTGCGGGCAATATAGATGAATCTTGTTTTATCCGGGTCCCTGCGTTGATAGTATTGGTATAAGTTTCCTTTCTTTTCAACACGGAGTGATCCTTCGGGTGAGCTTTTCTGACGTTTTCTGATTCTTTTTATAGCACTTTCTATTAGTGCTTGTTGCTTCTTCAGCCTGCTGACGGTTGCTTCATAATTCTGTATATCCATTTGTTTTTCCTTTCTAAGCTGTACTACCGCCAAAAAGTGTCTTGAAAGCAATTTTGAAGGTAGTTTTTAGCTACATAAGGCCGAGGGTTCATTTGAAATACCGCCAAAAAGCTGCATTACAACGATTTTGACGGTATTCATCGAATTCAAGAAGACGAAATGACTTCGAAACTACCGCCAAAAGTTAGAGTTTTAAAGATATTGTCGGTAGTTTGCTGATTTAAGAGACCACAACGCCTTTAAAACTACCGCCAAAAGTTAGAGTTTTAAAGATATTGTCGGTAGTTAGCCCGAATCGATATAAATATGCTAAGGCCTCGGGCACATGATATTCAATACACCTGGAGCAACATTGGGACTTTCGGGCAAAAGTTGGGACTTTTTTGCCCGAATGGGACTGGGGCGGAGGCGGAAAAGCAAATGAAAACGGGCCGCCGCGGCGACCCGTTGGTAAAAGTCTGAGACTTGGACTGTTACTGCTTCTCTTTGAGGAGATCCTTGATCTCGGTGAGGAGCTTGACCTCATCGGAGGGTTCCGGCGGAGCAGCAGGAGCTTCTTCTTCCTTCTTCTTGCCGAGGTTCTTAAGAGCGTTGATAGCCTTGAGCATTGCGAAGAGGATGAGAGCCATGATCAAGAAATTGATGATGGCGCTGATGAATGCACCATAGTTGAGTGAGAGCTTCTGAACATCTTCAAGAGCCATGCCGGAGTAATCTACCCAGGGAAGTCTGATGGAGCCTGCGATGTCAGCGCCGCCGAATGAGTTGATGAGCGGTGAAATGAAGTTATCGGTGAAGGATGTAACGATATCCTTGAATGCAGCACCGATGATGACACCGATCGCCATATCGACAACGTTGCCCTTGAGTGCGAATTCTTTGAATTCAGCTGTAAATTTCTTGATAAAACCCATAAATATACCCTCCTTGTGGTTATCTAATTAAATGCCCGACAATAAAGCCGGGCATCGGTTTCTGAATTAGATTGATATTAGAAATACTTCTTTACTGAATCAGGGACGCTCTCAACATCGCCGCTGAGAAGAAGTGTAACGGTGATAGTCTTGTCGCCGATGAAAGCATCGAGCTTGCCGAGGAAATCACCGAGGTTGTTGAAATCATAATCGTCAGCGATCTTGCAGATTGCGTCGATATAGATGTGAGTAAGATCGTAGTCCTTGGAGCAGATGCCGCAGACGAATGCCAATACCTGGTCAAAACCCTTAACAGGGTACTCTTTCATATTAATGAGACGGACGTTGGGCTTCAGGAGCTGGTCGAGGCGGTTGCCGCGCTCGATGCATACGACGTTGCTGTCGGTTCTGGCTACTTCGTTGATGTCATCGACGAGTTTAGCCGTCTTGCCTGTTCCCTTGGGTCCTGCAATAACTTTAATCATAGTTTCTTCTCCTTTGGGGATTGTATTTCCATAGGAATAATCCGGATGAGTTCATTTTACTTTAATTGCCAAATTAAATGAATAGCCAAATGTTAAGAAAAATAGAAACTTTTTCTGTTTGCATGCTCAAAAGCTATGTGTTAATATAAGTCCGTTCTTAAAGATTTTATTTTTTTGAACGGGCTTGGCAGCAAGTCCGTTCTTTGTTTTTGAGCAAAGTTTGGAGGAAGGCAATGGGCAAGAGGTCCAAGACGGCGCAGAAGGCGTTTGACATAGCTGAACCGCTCGTAAAGGAGCTGGGGTTGGACTTAGTCGATGCGTCTTATGCGAAAGAGGGCGGGAAAATGTTCCTGAGACTCTATGTCGACAAGAAGGGCGGAGTCGGGATCGACGACTGTGAGAGCGTCAGCAAGGCTACCGATCCCGTGCTCGAAAAGGAACTGGGCCTGGACTACGATTATTTCGAGGTCTCATCGCCCGGACTTACAAGACCCCTGGAGACGGTAGCTGACTATCTCCGCTATATGGGGGAGACGCTCGATGTGTCGCTTTACGCGCCCGTCGACGGAATAAAGGAGTTTTCCTGCGTTTGCGAGAGCGCAGAAGACGATAAGGTGAAGCTTAAGGCTTCTGACGGCAAGGAATATGAGCTTGCTTTGAGCGATATCGCCAAAGCTGTAAGACATATTGATTTTTAAAGAGTTATCAACAGTACTAACAGGAGGTCACTTTCAGGATGGCTAAGAGAAAGAACGAAGAGGAACCTAGGGAGACAATAGTTGACCTCGTCAAGCTGCTCGCAGAGGAGCGTGCGATTGATGAGGAAGAGGTTTTCCAGGCGATAGAGAGCGGAATCGTTGCTGCTTACAAGAGAGAGTTCGGCGGAAACAAGCAGGACATCAAGTCCGTTAATGCCGAGATCGACCGTGAGACCGGTGAGATCTATGTTTATAAGCTCGTTGAGGTCGTAGACGAAGTTCTTGACGACGCTAACGAGATCTCCATCGAGGATGCAAAGGATGTCGGATATGAAGACGTTGAGATCGGCGACGAGATCGAGATCGGTATCGACGTAGAAGATCTGGGACGTCTTGCAGCTGGTGCCGCAAAGAACGCCATCAACCAGAAGTTAAGAGACGCTGAGAGCACAAAGATCCAGAACGAGTTCCACGGAAAGATCGGCGAGATCACATCAGGAACCATCGTCCGTAAGGATGCCCGCAACGTTTATGTAAACATCGGACGTGCCGAGGCTATCGTCAGAAGAGACGGCCAGGTACGCAACAACCGCAACGAGCGTTACGATCAGGACAAGATCATGAAGTTCCTCGTTACAGGCGTTGAGGAAGCTAACGGCAGACCTTCTGTTGTTCTTTCGAGAACAGCACCCATGCTCGTAGCAAAGCTTTTCGAGCTTGAAGTACCCGAGATCAAGAACGGCGATGTCATCATCAAGTCCGTTGCACGTGAGCCCGGTTCAAGATCCAAGGTCGCTGTATATTCAAGAGACCCTGATATCGATGCCAAGGGTGCATGCGTAGGCCAGCGCGGACAGCGTGTTCAGCAGATCATGAACGAGCTTTCCGATGAGAAGATCGACATCGTTGACTGGAAGGAAGATGCTGCTCTGTTCATCAGTGAGGCACTTCAGCCTGCAAAGGTAGTCAGAGTCGATACCGAGATCTCCACAAACGCTGACGGCGAAGTTGAGCGTCATGCCAAGGTCATCGTTCCTGACCAGCAGTTCTCTCTTGCTATCGGCAAGAGCGGCCAGAACGTAAGACTTGCAGCAAGACTTACAGGCTTCAAGATCGACATCCGCAAGGAGTCTGACGAGAGCGATGAGGCTGCAAAGGTTCTCACAGACGGATTCCAGGTCGTTGACGAGGAAGACAAGGGAGAAGCCTGATCGCATGAAGAAGAAACCGCAGAGAAGCTGTGTTTGCTGCAGAACAACGAAGGACAAGGGCGATCTTTTGAGAGTCGTTTGTCTTGCGGACGGCAGCATAGTTTACGATCCGACCGGAAAAGCACCCGGCCGCGGTTCATATCTCTGCAAGAACGAAGAATGCATTAAGACGGAGCTCAAGAAGGCAGGCAGACTGTCTAAAGGACTCCGGAGGGCAATAAGCGACGAGGAGGCAAAAGCCCTCGCGCAGGAAATGCTCGCGGCAGCTGCAAAGGCGGAAGCTTAATGAACGCCAAGCAGCGGGTTTTAGGAATGCTCGGCATGGCCCAGAGGGCCGGCAAGGTCATATCGGGGGCGGAAGGCGTTACATCAACGCTGAATTCCGGCAAGGCCGAGCTTCTGCTGATAAGCCGCGACATATCGCGCAACACTCTGGATAAACTCCTGAGTGCCGCGGAAAAAAGTGAAAAAGTAACAGGGAAAGCCGTAACGTGCTTCAGGCTCGGAACATCAGACGACCTGGGGATTGCGCTCGGAAAACCCGCGAGGACTGCCGTGGCAGTTACGGATAAAGCCTTTGCGAAAGGAATATCCGATCTGCTCGAAGGCATCAATGAGGAGGATGACATTTGATGAGTGAAGACAGCGAGAACAAGAAAAACGGTCTTACAGTCGGAGGCGTCTCAGGCAACAAGAAGATGAGGCTCGGTAGAGTCCATAAGAAGTCGGACAAGGCGGAAGATACTGCTGCTCCTGCAGCGGCACCGGCAGCAGCACCTGCTGCGGCACCCGCACCTGCACCTGCGCCCGAAAAGCAGGAGAAGGCTCCTGAAGCCGAGAAGCCTGCTAAGAAGGAAGCGGCAAAGAAGACCGAAGATTCAGCTCCCGCAAAAAAGACGGCAAAGACTTCAGAGAAGGCCAAGGCTGCCAAGACAGAAGAGGCTGAAGAGAAGAAGCCTGCCGCAAAGCGCACAAAGAAAACTGCAGAAGATCAGCCCGCAAAGGAAGAAGCTGCAGAAGCTAAGCCTGCAAAGAAAGCTTCATCCAAGACTGCTAAGTCTGAGGAAGTTTCTGAAGAGACAAAAGAAGCGAAAAAGCCCGTTAAGGCAAAGAAGCCTGCTCCGGTTGAGGAAGCAAAGCCCGAGGAGCCTGCAGCAGCTGAGGCACCCAAGGCTGAAGAGCCCAAAGCTGAGGAGACAAAGCCTGAGGCACCCAAGGCGGGGGAGCCTGCCAAGACTGAGACTCCCGCTCCTGCTGCTGAGGAAGCAAATATCGTAAGACCCGCACCGAGGCCGAGACTTTCGTCCGCGGTCGTTTCGTTAGGCGATGCGCCTGCAAGAGGCGAGACCATCAGAAGTTCAACGATCATCACATATACCGGCCGTGACAGGAAGAGTCCTGCAAGAAGCGGCGGTTTTGGCGGCGGTCAGAACGGCCAGGGCGGTCAGGGCGGCTACGGCGGAGGAAGAGGTCCTCAGCGTGGCGGCGGTTATCAGGGTCACGGCGGCAACGGCGGATTCGATAAGGATAAGGATGAAGAGCCCGGTCAGAAGAACCAGTTCAGACGTCCCGCAAGACCGAAGGCCGAGTCACCTATCGATGAGGTCAAGAAGAGCAGGACCAACTATGCCGAGAAGAGCGCTTTCGAAAAGAAGCACAACGAGAGCGAGCGCAGAGACGGCGGTAAGAACAATTTCGCCGACAAGCGTCACCAGAACAGGAACTCACAGTTCAACGGCCGCGTAAGCGAGGACGGTGATTATGATGAGTATTCATACAAGAAGAAAAAGAAGAAGCAGTTCGAGGAGTCTATTGCGGAGCAGCAGACAATAACTGAGATCAAGATCCCTGCATTCATTACCGTTAAGGAGTTTGCAGAAGGTATCGGCAAGAAGAGCTCCGAGATCATCATGGCACTCATGAAGCTCGGCGTTATGGCTACGATCAACCAGGAACTCGATTTCGATACTGCATGCCTTGTTGCTGATTCTTTCGGTATCAATGCAGAGCTTCTTGAAGAGAAGAACGAAGAGGATATCCTTTTCGATGACGGTGAGGGCAATCCCGAGAACCTCCAGCCGAGGCCGCCGGTCGTCGTTGTCATGGGTCACGTTGACCATGGTAAGACATCGCTCCTCGACAGGATCCGTTCCACAAACGTTATCGAAGGTGAGGCAGGCGGAATCACGCAGAAGATCGGTGCTTACACCGTAAGACTCAAGGGCCGCCAGATCACATTCCTTGATACTCCCGGTCACGAAGCATTCACGACGATGAGAGCAAGAGGTGCCCAGTTCACGGATATCGCTATCCTCGTAGTTGCGGCAGACGACGGCGTCATGCCCCAGACGATCGAGGCTATCAACCACGCAAAGGCTGCTAACACCGAGATCATCGTTGCCATCAACAAGATCGATAAGCCGGGCGCAAATCCGGATAAGGTCAAGCAGGAACTTACAAACTATGATCTCATCTGCGAGGAGTGGGGCGGATCCACGATCATGGTCCCGATCTCCGCAAAGAAGGGCATCGGTATCGACGATCTCCTCGAAAACGTACTGCTCACTGCAGACGTCATGGAACTCAAGGCTGATCCTACAGGTCAGGCAAAGGGTGCCGTTATCGAGGCTCAGCTCGACAAGAACAGAGGTCCTGTCGCATCAGTCCTCGTACAGCGCGGTACGCTCAAGCAGGGCGACACCGTTGTCTGCGGAGCTATCATGGGTAACGTCAGAGCTATGTACGACGATAAGGGCAATCCCATCAAGAAGGCAGGTCCTTCAGTACCTGTCGAGATCTTAGGTCTCCCTGAAGTTCCTGAGGCAGGCGAACTGCTCTATGCCGTAACAGACGACAAGACAGCACGTCAGCTCGTTGAGAAGAGAAAGATCAAGCAGCGTGAAGAGCAGCTCCACAGATCGTCCAAGATGAGCCTTGAGACACTTGCGGCACAGATGGCAGCAGGCGATGTCAAGGATCTCAACATCATCATCAAAGCAGACGACAGAGGTTCCGTCGAGGCTGTCCAGCAGTCTCTCGAAAAGCTCTCGAACGACGAGGTCAAGGTCAAGGTCGTACACGGCGGTGTCGGTGCGATCAACGAATCCGATATCGTTCTTGCTGACGTTTCCAACGCTATCATCATCGGATTCAATGTCCGTCCTAACCAGATGATCATCGATAAGGCAAAAGAGACCGGCGTTGATATCAGACTTTACAGCGTCATCTACAACGCTATCGAAGATGTCGAGAACGCTATGAAGGGTATGCTTGCGCCTAAGATCGAAGAGGTCATCACAGGTCACGCGGAAGTCAGACAGCTGTTCAAGGTCAGCGGAATCGGTACCATCGGCGGATGCTATGTCACTGACGGTAAGATCACCCGCGGCACCAAGGTCAGGGTCATCAGAGACGACGTTGTCGTTTACACCGGTGAGCTCGGTTCCCTCCAGCACGAGAAGGATTCCGTCAAGGAAGCTCTCGCAGGACACGAGTGCGGTCTTACTGTTGAGAAGTACAACGATATCAAGGTCGGCGACGTCATTGAGGCGTATGGCAATATCGAGGTTGCAAGAGACTAAGAGATGAAGAGAAGAAGACCTGAAATAGTCGGCGATGAGATGCAGAAAGTAATCTCATCGATCATATCCATGAGGCTCAAGGACCCCAGGGTTCCTTTCATGACCTCGGTCACCGGCGTCAAGATGAGTTCTGACCTTACGCATGCGACGGTCTTTATCTCCGTTTACGGAGACGAAAAGACGAAGAAGGATGCGATGGATGCTTTAGAGCACGCCAAGGGATTCATCCGTTATGAGGCCGTGCAGGAGATCAAGCTGAGAGTGGCTCCGGAGCTGCATTTCAAGCTCGACAACACTCTTGACGAGGCTGCCCGCATGGATGCTCTTATCGAGAAGACAATAGCCGAAGATGAGAGAAGACGTGCCGAGCGCGAAAAGCGTGAGGCAGGCGATGGTAAGAACGAAGGAGATGCCGGTAACGATAATGACTGATAAATATCTGGCAGATTCCGAGAGGATCGCGAAACATCTTATAGATATGGCTGACACTTTGAAAAAGGAAGACGGCGTATGCCTAATCTTCCTTCACAAAAGTGTTGACGGTGACTGCGTAGGTTCTGCCTGCGGCCTCTGCGTTGCGCTCCGCAGGATCGGTGTTGAAGCGTATGTCGCTATGCCGGAGGAATTGCCGGAGAACATGGGGTTCTTAGGCATAGATCACCTTCTTTTCGATGTTACTGCCGATACTGACGCTATCAAAGCATTTAAGGAGAACGGAACAGTCTTTGACAAGAAGTTCTCATGGGCTGTTGCCGTTGATATCTCTGAATCCGAGAGAATGGGCGCATGTGGCGAATACTTCGATATGTGTCCCAATAAGATCATCATCGATCACCATGCTTCAGTCAGCACACGTGCTGACAATATGTGGATCGATCCCGATGCATCGTCAGCATGCGAGCTCGTCTACTATGTGGTCTGTTCAGCCGCAAAGCTCCTCGGAAAACCTGTAAACGCACTTGTTGACAAGCTCTGCGCAGGTTGCCTTATAGCCGGAATAGTTACTGATACAGGCAGATTCACATACAAAAACACGCATCCTGAGACGCTTGTCTCCGCAGGTGAGCTGATGTCTTTGGGAGGCGATATATCTTCCGTCTGCTACAACCTTTTCGATCTCAAGAAGATGTCGAAATTCAGGCTTTCAGCGGCCGCACGTTCAAAAGCGGAATTCCTTTGCGGCGGCAAGTTCGCCATCAGCGTCGTTCCTTATTCGATGTTCAAGGAATACGGCGCGGATGCTGACGGAGTCGATGACGTCGTTTCCGCATTGAGGGACGTCGACGGAGTTGAGATCGCTATCGTATTAAGAGAACTCGAGAACGGTGTTATCAGGGCTAACGTCAGATCCAATGACAGCTTCAATTCCGCAGCTTTTGCGGGCCTTTACGGCGGCGGCGGACACTTACGCGCAGCCGGGTTCTCCGTAAGAGACGTTAAGATAGACGCTCTTGCCGATGAGGTCAAGGAGCGTGTGGAAAAACTCCTATGATCTTTGACGGAGTAATCCTTGTAGACAAACCCGAAGGCTGGACGTCTTTTAAGACAGACGGCGCGATAAAGAAACTGACCGGCTCAAGAAAGGCCGGTCATTTAGGTACGCTCGATCCTTTCGCTACCGGCCTTTTGCCTGTGTTCTGCGGCAAAGGACTTAAATATCTGCGTTTCTGCGAAGGCTATGACAAGGAGTACAAGTGTCGCTGTATCTTTGGAGCAACGACAGACACCGGCGATCTTACCGGTGAGATCATCTCTGAGAATTATCCTTCAGAGAAGGAGATGAAAGAACTCGTCGCAACTGACTTTGCGAAAGTTCGTGAAGCGTTTGCCGATATTGCTTCCCGTACGGAACAAAAGCCCCCTTTGTATTCCGCGAAAAAGATCGACGGAGTCAAGGCTTATGACCTTGCAAGAAAAGGCATAGAAGCCGATCTTAAGCCTTCTAAGATAAAGATATACAGCCTTGTCATCGATAAGATAGAGACGCTTGAAAAGGGCTTTGCCGTTGAGTTTACGTGCGCATGCTCCAAGGGGACATATATAAGGACCATCTGCACCGACTGCGGTGAACTTTTAGGCTATGGTGCTTATGCCCAGACCCTGAGAAGAACCAAAAACGGTCCTTTCAGCATTGAGAACGCATATACTCCGGATCAGCTTTTCGAGATGGCCCAAAGGGAAGATTATTCTTTTCTTCAGAGCTCTTCTTCCGCGATCTCCCACATACCTGAAGTTACTTTGGACGAGCGTGGGGCAAGAGATCTCGGATTCGGACGAAAGATTGCATTTGAAGGCGTTCCCGTTACTTCTGAAAGAACATATTACCGCGCGGTCTTTGAAGGAAAAACGATCGCGGTGGTCTATCCCGCGAATGAAGACGGGAAGACGGTAATGAGGATAGAGAGGCTTTTCGCTAATGATTAAAGTCTGCACGAAATACAGTCTGGATGATCTTCCGTTTATACCCGGCGGTCGCGTTATGGCGCTCGGTATGTTTGACGGCATTCATCAGGGGCATATCGACATTATAAAGGCGGCTGTCAGGCTTGCTGAGAACACCGGCCTTCTGACATGTGTGCAGACATTCAGAAACCTTGATAAGAACGGCGGCGACAGGCTTCTTTACACGATGGAAGAGCGTCTTAAGATGCTCGAAGAACTTGGCGTTGACGAGATGCTGGTACTGAATTTTCCGCAGGTCAGGGACATGAGCCCGGAAGAATACTGTCAGCAGATACTTTATGCGCGCACTGGCGCTGCCGCGCTGTTTGCCGGTAATGACTACAGATTCGGCAAGGACGCAAAAGGTGATATAGCTTTCCTTAAGGATTACTCAAAGAAAAATCAGATGAGCCTGCGTGTGATACCTGACCGCATTCTTGAAGGCACGGACCGCAAGATATCGACTTCATGGCTCCGCGAAGCGTTGTCGGAAGGCGATGTGGAGCTTGCATCAAGAATGTGCGGAGGACGTTACTATTCATATTCCGGACGCGTCGTTCACGGCAAACAGGCTGGAAGACTCATGGGATTCCCGACCGTGAACCTGGAAGTGCCTGAGGACAAGTTCGTCGTCAGGCGCGGAGTGTACTGCTCCCGCATAACGCTTGGCAGCCGCGTGCTCTTCGGAGTTACCAACGTCGGCAGAAGACCTACCGTCGAGGATGCGGTAAATGACGTTGTCGAGACGTTTATCTTCGATTTCGATGAGGATATCTACGGCGCAGTGATAAAGGTCGAACTGATGAAGTTCCTAAGGCCTGAGCAGACTTTCTCCGGCAGGGAAGAGTTAGAGGCTGAAGTCGAAAAGAACAAGGCCCAGGCAAGGGATTTTTTCTCGATCTAAGAATTCTCAAACGTGTGAGGTAATTTTGTGGCAGTGATTACTTTGATAATCAAAGCACTTTACACCTGACAATTCATAATGCTATTATCACGCTAACGGAAAGGATAGATCATCAGGGAGATAAGGCTTATGGATCTGGAAGATTTTGGATTATTCTGTATCTTTATTGTTCTGCCGTATGCGATCGCACTTCAGATACTGCTTATTACATTTGTACGCAAGTATATTAATGCGCGCAGGGAACTCTTTAACATAAAGCAGGACCAGTATAATGAGCGTGCACAAGCGGCAGGCCGTGTATATCAGGCTGCGCCTCATGTACCTGCGGCTCCTGCTCCGGTTACCGCACCTGCACCTGCACTCGCAGCTTCGCCTGCGCCCGTGGTCCAGCCGGCACCTGTTCCTGCAGCAACAGTTGCTGCCAAGAAGAGGTCCCGCATCAGCAGCACGAGCATCACTTTCGGCGTCGGCGTATTACTTCTCACTATTGTTGGCGCTGCATTTCTTTCGGTATCCTGGGGCTTCATGGGAAATGCCGCCAGAGCAATTACGCTTGTCGCGGCCGTTGCGGTGGTATATTTCCTGGCATTCCTGTCGGGGAAAGAATTGAAGCTCAAACAGACAGGCTTTGCTTTCTATACGCTCGGAAGCTTTCTGGGTCCGATCGTCGTTGTCGGAGTCGGAATGTTCAGGCTCCTTGGCAAGTGGTTCTCTTTTTCGAACGGAAACGGATGGATCGTTGCCGCCGTTGCTTCGCTTGTCATGGCAGTATCAGCGGTAGCAGGCAAGTATATCTATAAATCGAAATTCTATACGGGTATCACGTATTTCTCATTTACCTGGCTCATCGTATTCGTATCCGGCCAGATAGGAGAGGAATCTTCATACGCTTATACTTATGAAAGCATCTTTATTGCGATCGCGGTGCTGGCGGTGATCCTGCGCATCATCATGATATTCAGATCTGATGACGTTAAGCCTGATTTCAGGATCTATTCAGAGATAATCACTTACGCATCAGTGCTTCTGATGGTAATAGCCGTATTTCTTTTCGTGGATGACGGAAGCGACGGATACTTTACTCTTGCGGGAACCGTTCTTGCAAATACAGCTCTGATCCTTCATGCGAGATTCACACCGAAAAGGAACTGGGTTAAGTATTTGGCACCTTTCGCAGCTTTGGCCACTTTCTTCACGATCCTTATCTCCGATTTCGGATATCCTGAGTCAGGATGGATCGTAACCGGACTTTTTGTGGTCCTTTATGCGGTATATTTCCTGACTAAGCTCCGCACGCTCTTGTCGGATATACTTTTCACTTCGGTAATGGTCTTCACTCTTCTGATTGCAGATCTTCTGTCCGGAATACATATAGCGGTAATAGTTGCCGCCGGCATTGCAGCCGTTATGTCCGTGCTGTCATCCCTATTCTCGAAAACAAAGACTTCCGGCGGTATAAATGCGGGGCATGCAGGCATGTGGTTTTACATCATGACAGTTGTGCTGATGTGGAAGATCACAGGTTATGAAGACATCACACTCAATTTCGTCATTTTCATGCCTTTAGCACTTGCTGCCGTTCTGGTACTGACTCTCATCAGGCATTTCGTAAAAGATGATTACAGGATCAGGATAGCATCAGAGGTGATGAACTGGGCTACGATCCTTTTCGGAATGATAAGCCGCCCGAGTATCAAAGAACTCAGGTGGCAAGTTGAGCACACGAATCTTTCACTTTCAGATGTGACAATAAAGATCTGGATAAGCGGAATACTTCTTTTCGCAGCTTCACTGCTGCTTGCGTACAACTATTACCTAAATGCAAAGAAGAAGGGGTCTTTCAGCTTGTCTTCGTTCTTCGTCATTTCGCTTGCGATGAACGCTCCCGCATTTGTGGCATTTGTTCCGGGGACGATCCTTGATATCGCAAATACTGATCATCTGGCTTATAAGATTGCTTACTGCGTGATGTTTGCGGTCATGGCATGCTCCTTGGTATTGCTCCGTTTTGTACCTCTGTTCAAAAAGGAAAAGCTCCTGCCATACGCAAAGCACATGACGCATATGATCAGCGGAATGCTCTGCGTCTGGACAGTCCTGAGCTTTATGGAATGGGATGCAACATGGCACATGTTCGCAATGCCCTTTATCCTGCTTGCACTTTATTTCTGCGGAAACGAGTTTTACGCGATACTGCCGCTGGCGGCATTTGAATTCGCGGCCACTGAATTCTTTACGGATGTTGTCCGTATTCCCGCAAAGGGTCTGCATAACCTCTTATTCATAACTCTTACACTGGGCCAGTTCGCCTTAGGCAGACTGTTCTACAGAAAGAGAGTCTTCTCGGGGAAGGGCATAGATTATCTCGCGTTCATCCCGGTCATCCTGCTCTTTGGCCTTAAAGGCGGAGATTACGTCTATTCACTCGTTTTCATGTCGCTGTCTCTAATGATCTTCAACTTCATCGGAAGGACGAAGGTGTCTGCAAGGAAAGTAGCGTTCATAGCTTCGGTCCCGATGGCGGCTGCCGTTATCGCCCAGCAGCTAATAGAGATCCCTGACGGATTTATGACCGAATTTGTCCTCTGTGTGATACTTCTTGATGTTGCTATCTTCAGGTTCTTCATCAAGCCCGCAGACGAAAAGGTTATGAAATACACCTGGTTTGCTGCCGTAGCAGCGTGCCTTACGGTTGAGGGCATTTCAGCGGCAATAACAGGCGAGACATTCGACCTGATAGTGACCGGAGTTGCAGCCGGCGGTATTTTCTTATTTTCTTTTATACAAAAGAGCAGGCTTTGGTTTATACTTGGAGTTGTGTCTATCATCGGCATAGCGGTCTATCTGTCGGCGACGTTCTGGTCATCCATGGCGTGGCTTCTGTACCTGCTCATCGCAGGCGTCATCATGATAGTCATCGCGGCCGGCAACGAGTGGCGCAAGCGTCATTCGTCCGATGGCAAGAGACTTTTTAAGGAATGGAAATGGTAAAGCTATGAAAAGCGTCCTGACAAGCCTGGCATTCATGTACGTTACACTAATGCCGGTGATATTTGCAGGGATCTTCAATATGGTCTTCTGCAAGCTTCCGATCCTCGGTTTTCTCAAAAAGCCTATGGATGCAGGGAAGAATTTCACGGACGGCAGGCGCATCTTCGGCGACAACAAGACCTGGAAGGGTTTTGCAGGTTACCTGATCTTAGGAACTCTGATGACTCTCATATGGGGCTTTATCTGCAAGGCATCTCCTGCGCTTCAGAACCACGATTTCTTTTATCTCGAACATGAGAATACTATTGTCTTCAATCTCTTGACGGGACTTCTCGTAGGCTTTGCCTATGCGCTTTTTGAGCTCCCGAACAGCTTTCTTAAAAGGCGTCTCGGAATAGAACCCGGAAAAACGATGAAGGGTTGGCAGAAGGTCCTGTTCGTATTTTTAGACCAGTCTGATTCGATCTTCGGGTGCGTTTTGGTCGTATGCCTATTCCATCCGCTTCCGGTATGGTTCTATTTCGTCTATGTTATCGTCGGAGCGGTGACGCACATCATCTTCAACATGCTTTTATATTTCGCGCATCTGCGCAAGAATATGTTCTAAAAGGAAAGTTTTATGATCTACAGGATTAGTTCAGGACCCGAATCGACTAAGAATGAATCAGGCAACAAAGCCGGCAATCTCGTAGAGATGAGAAAAGCCGGTTTCAACGTTCCCGACGGAATTGTCCTGGACGCGGAAGAATACCGTTCATTTGTTAAGAAAAACGGCATCGCAGATAAGATATCCGATCTGATGAGTAAGCTTTCGGCAGAGAATGCCGAGGCTACAGGCAAAGCGATAGAAGCTCTTTTCGAAGGCCTTAAAGCAGATGACGAAATGATCTCGAAGATCGCTTCGATGACTGATGATTCCAAGTGCTACGCAGTGCGCTCTTCCGCGACGAAAGAGGACCTCGCGGAGTTCTCTTTTGCAGGTCAGTATAAGACGTTCCTTAACACGAAGGGCGCGGATTCTATTGCCGAAAAGGTCATAGACTGCTACCGTTCGATGTTCGATAAAACGGGCATCAGCTACATAGCGGCAAATAAGATCGATCCTGATGATCTCGCGATGGCCGTTGTCGTTCAGGAGATGGTCAATTCCGACTTAAGCGGTATCTGCTTTACGGTCAACCCGGTCACCGGAAACGATAAGAGAATGCTCATCGAGGTGATCGAAGGCTTAGGCGAGAACATCGTAAGCGGCAAGGTCAATCCCGAACAGTACGAGTACGACAGATATGAGATGAAGCCCGTAGCTTCAAACAAAGCCGGACTCCTTGATGACGCCATGCTCGAAAAGATGGGCAAGGTGTTCTCAGACATTCAGATAAATTTCGGCTATCCCTGCGATATCGAATTCGCTGTGGAAAATGGCGAACTCTTTATCCTTCAGTCAAGGAGCATCACCAAGATAAATTACGGAGACCTCAAGGATATCTGGACGACCGCGGACTTCAAGGACGGCGGCGTTTCAGCCACCGTATGTACTCCGTACATGTGGAGCCTTTATGAATATATCTGGGAGCATTCCTTGAGGAAGTTCATCCTTGATTCGAAGATCCTCACCGAAAAGGATCTTGAAAGAAAGCTTGGCGAGATGTATTACGGCAGGCCCTATTGGAATCTTTCGGTCGTAAAGCTTGCCATGAGCCAGGTCGTCGGGTACAGGGAAAGGGAGTTCGACCAGGAATACGGCATCAGACGTACATATGAAGGCGACGGCCATGTAACGAGAGCAACTCCCGGTGCGCTTGTCCATATCGCGCGCATGGCTCTTGCCCAGAAGAAGATCCTCAAGGAAAGAAATGAGAATGCCGAGACGTTAAAGAGCGATCTTCTGAAGACCTATGAGGAATACTGGAAGAATTACGACAACCATACGATAGACGATATCAAGTCGCGCTTCATGAACCTGACTCACGATATCTACCTGCACAGCGAGACGACTTATTTCTGGCAGATATTCATCAACACGATCCACCAGTCGCTCTATAAGGACGGACTTCTCAAGTATGTTTCCGAGAGCGAATACTTAACGCTCTTAGGAAGCATCGATAACATTTCCCATATGCTTCCTTTCTATGCGATGTGGGATCTGTCAAGAAAGATCAGGAACGACAGCGCAGCGCTTTCATACTGGAACAGCACAACCGCTGAAGAGATTACGAAAAATATAGACAGCGGTGAATATCTTATCCCGGGCATGAAAGATATAGTTGAAAAGTTCGGCTATCACTCAGACAAGGAACTCGATGTCACATATCCTTGCTACTACGAAGATCCGCTCCCGCTCGTCGCATCCGTAAAGGACATGCTGCCGCTCACGGGTGACTTTGGTCCTGAGAAGGACAGGAAAGAGGGCAAGCTCAAGAGCGAAGTGATCTTTGCATCCCTTGAGAAGAACCTCAGCGCGTCTAAATATGGCAAGATCAGGAAAAAGGTCGACGGAATGCGCCGCATGCTCTGGTGGCGTGAGGAGTTCAGGGACGTATCGACCAGGTTCTATTATCTGATCCGCGTTTATACGGCCTTGCTTTCAAAGAAGCTCGTAGAAGAGAAAGTCCTCGAAAATGAGGACGACATCTGGATGCTCAAGGTCGGCAACGTCTGGGATTATCTTAACGGTAAGATCACATCTGACGATCTGAACGGGATCATTAGAAAGAACAGAAGATATTACAATTCGTTCCGCAATTACATGAGCGAGAATGAGATCGGCGAGATCTTCAGCAATCCTTCTTCAGCTTCTGCCGCAGCAGGTGATGATGCGATCAGGGGAATTGGCGCAAACAACGGCGTCGTCACGGGCACTGCAAGGGTCATCTATGATTTCTCCGAGATCGACAGGCTCAAGCAGAACGATATCCTTGTCACGAGATTTACCGATACGGGATGGACACCTAAATTTGCGATCCTTTCCGGCATCGTTACCGAATACGGCGGTATTCTCTGCCACGCTGCAATCGTATCGCGCGAGTACGGTATTCCCGCGATAGTCAACTGCCATGACGCTCTTACGAAGATAAAGGACGGACAGACAATAACGATTGACGGCGCCACCGGCATCGTTACGATAAACGGGGAGAAATAACATGATCGGCAAGTGGAACAAGTCTGTTATCGCAACTTATGTCGGAATGCTCCTTGCAGTTGCTTCGATCTTTCTTCTGATGTCAGGTTTTTATAAATCTGCGATGATGTGCTTCATGGGCGCGGGTATCTGCGACCTTTTCGACGGCACGATCGCAAGGATGTGCAAGAGGACTGAAGAAGAGAAGAACTTTGGCATTCAGCTTGATTCTTTGGTCGATGTTGTAAGCTTCATCGTGCTTCCCGTAGTGCTGATAGTCAAGCTCGCAGGTCTTACCTGGTATGCGGCAGTCGCAGCTGTATTGTATTCTGTTTTCGGTATTGCAAGACTTGCATATTTCAATGTCTGCCAGGAAGAAAACGAAGACAAGGATTCGCCGATCAAATACTATACGGGCATGCCTGTTACTTATGCTGCTCTTGTCTTTCCTCTTGTCTATCTTCTTCATCTGTATTTCAACACTGAGGTGACTGCGCTTTTCATGTGCATCGCGATGGAGATAATGGCATTGCTGTTCATACTGAAGATCAAGTTCATCAAGCCGGGGAAGAAGGGATATATCTTCCTCATGCTGCTCGCTATCGCTTTGTTTGCCGTATATATCATTTTCGTCAGATGAAGATATACGTAAGACAGGATAAGAGCTTCATTGAAGACCGCCAGTACGGCGGAAGTTCGCTGGAGCGGCTTTATAACACATGGTACGGCAGAGTGCTTTCGAAGTTTATTCTTCTTCCTGTATTCTCGACTATGGCAACTGCGAAAGACAGAAGAAAGTCGAGTGCGAAAAAGATCGCTCCGTTTATCGCGGAATACAAGATCTTTATGGATGATTTTGAGGAGCGCGAATACGTTTCGTTTTCCGATTTTTTCACGCGCAGGATCAAGCCGGGCAGACGTCCTGCCGATCAAGATCCTTCCGTCATCATTTCTCCTGCTGATTCCAAAGTCTTATGCTATGACATCGGTGATGATCTGAAGTTTACCGTAAAAGGAAGCGTGTATACACCGGAGGAGATTACGGGGAACTGTACTGACCTGAGTTCTTTCGCCGGCGGCAAAGCTCTCGTATTCAGGCTTTCGATGGATGACTATCACCACTACTGCTTCATCGATTCGGGCAGGGTATTATCTTCAAACGAGATCAAAGGAAAGCTTCACACCGTCAGCTCGATATCGTCAAAGTACAAGATCTATAAAGAGAACCACCGCATTGTAAATGTTCTTGATACCGATCATTTCGGAAAGGTAATCTATATCGAGGTTGGCGCGCTACTTGTAGGAAGGATAAAGAATAACGGCGCTTTGAAGTTTGAGAAAGGTCAGGAAAAAGGATATTTTGAGCAGGGCGGATCGACTGTCGTCCTGTTTTTCGAAAAGGATAGGATCAAAGTCGACGATGACATCCTTGAAATGAGTGGAAACGGGATAGAGACAAAGGTTAAAATGGGAGAACATATAGGGGTTTGTGAGTATGTTTAAGAGACTTTACATATACTACAAAGAAAGATATCCGCTGCTTGCCAGGCTGCTTCTCGGCATGATAGTCTTCGGCGAGATTTATTTCATAATACTTCTCAACTACGGTGTGCTCGAGTTCAGGCTCGGCATGCAGGAAGTTACGGGTGCGTATACCGTGTTCGCATTCCTTTTGTGGCTCCGTGTCGCTGACGACCTCAAGGATTACGAGACCGACAAAAAGCTCTTCCCGGACAGGCCACTTGCATCGGGACGCGTCTATAAGAAGGACATAATCATATCCTGCATCTTTTTCCAGGCCATCGCGATCGCTCTGAATATCATCTTCATGAACAATCTGATATTCTGCGCGATCCTTTACGCGTACGGGTTCCTGATGAGGAACTGGTTCTTCCAGAAGGCGAAGATCCAGCCGAATCTTTTCGCCGCGCTCGTAACGCATAACCCCGTGCAGATGATAATCAACCTTTACATCATCTCTTTCACGGTTATCAAATATCAGCTTAATCCATTCTCGATCACGACTCTCATGACACTTTGGACGCTTTATTTCCCGGCTCTCATCTGGGAGGTATCGAGAAAGATCAGAGCGCCGAAGGACGAGACGGAATACGTTACTTATTCCAAGCTCTGGGGCTACAAGAAAGCCATCTGGTTCGTGCTCGTTCTGACCATCGTCGACATCCTCACAAACATCGTTCTCGTATGGAATCTCAGCAAGCCCACGGTATTGTTCTTCTGCGGCCTTACCACGTGGATGACCATCAAATTTCTGCAGTTCAACAAGGATCCGGAAAAGTTTGTTATCGTCGAAAAGGTCGAACGCTACACATACATTCAGGAAAGCGCGATGCTCATCACCGTTGCAGGTTACATTTTCTGTAAGTGGAAAGGACTCATCTGATGTACGGAGGCAAAGCCGACAATCTGATACTGATGAGGGACAACGGAATACCGGTTCCTGAGTTTGTCGTCGTTACGGACGGAAAGGCACCTGACGTTACTTGGAAGATCAGTTCAGTAAGATCGTCGGCCGATGTCGAAGACGGCGCGTCAGACAGCTTTGCCGGACAGTTCGATACGTTCCTTGGCGTTACGGAAAACGAGCTTCAGGAAAAGATAGATCTTTGCATGGCATCCGTCTCCAATGAGGGCGCGGCTGAATACTTAAAGCAGCGTGAGATCGGCAAAGACATTAAGATGAGCGTTATCGTCCAGAAGATGATCGATGCGGATCTTGCAGGGATCATGTTCACCGCAAATCCCCAGGGAATAATGAACGAGTGCGTCATCACGGTCGGTAAGGGAACAGGCGACAAAGTCGTTTCCGACAGGACCGATACGACGAGCTACTACTACAACACGAACGATGATCTGTATTACTACGAGGGCGCTGACGATATGCTCACGTCAGATCAGATCCATGACTTGATCGGTATCTCATCGAAGATAAAAGAACTCCTGGGAGATTATCTTGATATAGAGTTCTCGATCAAGGACGGCAGGATCTATATCCTTCAGGCCAGGAAGATCACGACGTTCGCCGGATGCGATCCGTCAAAGTTCCTGATATTAGATAACAGCAATATCGTTGAGAGTTATCCGAACTTAAGCCTGCCTCTGACATGCGGATTTGTCGGCTTTGTCTACAGCGGCGTTTTCGAGGGGCTCTGCAGAAGGATTATCGGCGAAGGCAAGTACTTGGACGGGTTGAAGCCCGTTTTCGGGAACATGGTGGGCAATGTAAACGGCCGCATGTACTACAAGATCTCCAACTGGTACACGCTTATCAAGTTCCTTCCGTTCAGGAAAAAGATAATCCCGGTCTGGCAGGAGATGCTCGGTGTAAAGAACAAGACATACGATGAAAAACAGGATATGAAAGTGTCCTTTGCCGAGCGCATGAGGATCAACAGGCGCATAATCAGGGCATTCTTGAATTCGCCTTCCGAGATGGAAAAGCTCAATAGGGAATTCATCAGGATCAATGACGAATTCTATAAGTCATATCATGAAGGAATGAGTAACGAAGAGCTCCTCGCGCAATACGCCGTCATCGAGAAAAAACTTCTCGCCTGCTGGGACATCACGCTGATAAACGACCTGTACACTTTTGTTTACACGGGACTTCTGAAGCATTTCCTGAGGAAAAAGCATGCTGATGCCGATGACAAGACCAATGAGTTCCTGTCGGGTATTACCAATATCGAAAGCTTAAAGCCTGTGCGTGCCATGATAGATCTTGCGTATCACAGGAAAGATATGTCACAGGAGGAATTCGAGAAACGCACGGAAGAATACATAAAGCTCTACGGTGACCGCAATCTCGAGGAATTAAAGCTCGAGAGCCCCACGTTCAGAACGGATCCGTCGCTTCTCATCAGGAAGATAGACGAGTACTGCGAAGATGAGGCAAAACTCGAAGAGATCCATAAGAGCATAATGAAGGACGATGCCCGCGACATGTCGGGCGAGAGCAGACGCATAAGAAAGCTCGCTGCAAGATGCACCACAGGCATTTCCAACAGGGAAATATCCAGACTTAACAGAAGCCGCATCTACGGTATGGTGAGGGAGATAGTAAGAAGCCTCGGAAAGAACTTCCTTGCCGCCGGCCTGATCGACAGCGAAAAGGATATCTTCTACCTGACATATGATGAGATGTTCGCCATGGCAAAAGAGTCTTTTGATGCGAAAGACAGGATAAAGCAGCGCAGGAACGAATACCGCATGTATAAGTGCCTGCCTGCGTTCTCGAGGATCATTTTCGAGAAAAAGGAATTCTCCAAGCACCACGTCAGCGTGAATTCGCACAGGATGCGTTCTTCTGAAGGTGTCATGCAGGGCGTTCCGTGCTCGGGCGGGATCTCGGAGGGCGAGGCTCTCGTTGTTGAAGACATATCGATGCTCGAGGGCTGCAAAGACAAGATCCTTGTTACAAAGATGACTGACCCGGGCTGGGTATTCTACCTTGCATCTGCAAAAGGTGTAATATCTCAGAAGGGATCGATCCTGTCCCACACCGCAATAATCTCGCGTGAGATCGGGATACCTTCGGTCGTCGGCGTCGCTGACGTAATGAACAGGATAAATACAGGAGACATCGTGAGGATGGACGGCTCTTCCGGCAGGATCGAGATCGTCAGAAGGAAAGAGTAAGACAGTGTTTGAGATAGTCAGATTCGACAAGGAAGAGAAATACATTAAGGACTTCATTGCCCTCAAAAAGAAGCTCTATACGCGTAAGAACAACACCGAGAGCGTATCGGATATTACGCGCATTCTTACGGAAACGCATCCGCTCTCGCACTATTTTAAGCTTGATAAATTCCTCATCTACGATGACGGCAAGGTGTGCGGAAGATTCTGCTTTACAAGATATGAGGATGACCCTGTCTGCTACATCGGTTTCTATGAATGCGTCAACGATGAAAAGGCCGCAAAGTTCCTTTTCGATAACGCGGCAAGGATCGCTTCGGAGATGGGATACAAGAGGATAACCGGTCCCGTTGACTGCTCTTTCTGGATCAAATACAGGCTCAAGATAAACCTTTTCGACAGGCTTCCTTACACGGGCGAGCCGTACAATCTCGATTACTATCTGAAGCAGTTTACCGATAACGGGTACGAGGTCTGCGAGCATTACATTTCCAACTACTTCACGAAGATCGTCGAGCCCGATGCGAAGTATGTGAAAAGACTCAATGAATTCAGGGCGAAGGGATACGAGATAAGAAGCCCCCTGCCTGAAGAATTCGACAAGGTCATAGGTGAGATCTATGTGCTGATAACGAGGCTTTACAGCAACTTCCCGATATACCGCGGCCTGACTGAAGAGGAGTTCAGAAAGATCTTTAACGATTACAGGCTGATCCTCGACATGCGATATGTGAAGATGGCTTATTATCAGGGCGAGGCAGTCGCATTCTTTATCGGCGTTCCCGATTACGGCGCAAGGGTCTATAACACTAAGAACCTGATCAATCTTTTGGGAGTCCTCAAGAGAAAAAAGAAGGCTGAGGCATATGTTCTGCCTTATCTCGGCGCGCTTCCTGAGCATGCGGGATTAGGAGCAGCGCTTACCGGCGCGATGATGATACAGCTTCAGCAGACCGGCGGAGAGAGCATCGGCGCGCTCTGCAGGGACGGCAAGATATCAGGCCACTATGCCAAGGTGTTTTTCGATAACGAATACGAGTACGCGCTCCTTACAAAGGACATCAGCGGGGAACAGCTAAAGTAACATTTTACGTGTTCTGTCACATACAAGTAATTTTGCACCACCGTACTTTTATTATATAATCAAGTATCGGACCTATGCCGATCCTTATAAGGAGGGTGCTATATATGGAATTTCGCGCTAGACTTTCTGACGAGATGACGGATTCTGAGATCCTTCACATGAACCTTGTTCGTGAACTTGGAGGTGAATGTCCTGTACTCCTTGAGAACAGAGGTGCGCTGCCTATCAGGCAGCCCGGCAGGATAGCACTCTACGGCAACGGCGCCAGACATACTGTCAGGGGCGGTTCCGGTTCGGGCGAGGTCAATACGAGATTCGATATAAACGTATATGACGGTCTCAAGGATGCAGGCTTTGAGATCACGACCGACGGATGGCTTTCAAGATATGACGAGTCTTACGACAGCAACCTCGCTGATTACAAAGCTACGGTAGCCGCATATTCCGAAGCACAGAATATCGCTTTGGCCAATGCATATTTTGAGGTTGCACGTCCTCTTACTGCCGAGCCGCTGATCACAGAACAGGATTTTGCCGATTCGGCCTGCGACACCGCTATTTATGTTATTGCCCGCGAATCGGGTGAAGGCCGTGACAGAGTTGCAGACAAGGGCGATTATTACCTGTCTGAAGAAGAAGAGGCCAACATCGATTTCGTTATCAGCCATTACGCCAATTCCATAGTCATCATCAATTCCGGCGGCATAATCGACACTTCAGAACTCAAGAGCGATCCGAGACTCGGCGCGCTCCTTCTCGCCGGCCAGATAAGCAACCTGGGCGGTTATATCATCGCAGATATCATCACGGGCAAGGTCAATCCTTCGGGCAAGCTTACCGATACATGGGCCAAGACATATGACGATTATCCGGGAGCCGCGGAGTTCGGTTCGAACAACGGCGATACGGATGACGAATTCTACAGGGAAGGCATCTACGTAGGATACAGATATTTCGATTCGTTCGGCGTAGCACCGGCTTATCCGTTCGGCTTCGGACGTTCCTACACGACATTCTCTCTTGAAGTTACTTCGGTTGAGACCAGTTCGGCTGTCATCACCGTATATGCCCATGTCACGAATACGGGAAGCGAATTTGCAGGCAAACAGGTCGTTCAGGTTTATTTCTCCGCCCCTCAGGACAGAATAGACAAGCCTTATCAGGAACTTGCCGCGTTCGCGAAAACAAGGCTCCTTCAGCCGGGCGAGTCCCAGCTCCTCGAGATAACGTTTGACGCGTCAAGATTCTCTTCATATGACGATGACCTCTGCGCAAGAGTTATAGACCAGGGCGACTACATCATAAGAGTCGGTACCAGCTCGCGCGAGACAAAGATCGAAGCGGTCATTAATATTCCCGAGCAGATAACCACCGAGAAGTATCAGCGCTTCATGCTCGATGAAGCAAAATACGCTTTTGACGAACTCAAGAATCCCGGAACCGGCAAGAAGGCCCGCGCGCATCTTGACGAAGCACAGCTTGAGACAGCGAGAAGGCTCACGCTCGATACGTTCCGTATCAGAAGAGGTATCGTCAGATACAGAGGCGTTAATGAAGCTCATGTAGACGAGCGCCGTGATGACACGATCACGCTCGGTTCCGTTATCGGACGCAATGCCGGCATCTCCCAGCTCGTCGCACAATTCTCTGTTCCCGAACTTGCAGAGCTCTGCGTCGGTAATTTCGACAGGGGCGACCTTGATGAAGGTATAGTTTTCTCAGCTTCCGGAAATGTTCCGGGCGCCGCATCCGAGACAATAGACAGATATCTTGTTTCCCGTAAGATCCCGCCGATCGTTATGGCTGACGGCCCTGCAGGCCTCAGACTCCAGCCTCATTTCAAGGCAACAAAAGAAGGAGACCTTCTCCGCGGCGGCGAGATCTTCGGCTACATCAATAATCCTTTCCCTGAGGACACACCTGAAGATGCGATCGATTACTATCAGTACTGCACCATGATCCCTACGGCGACAGCTCTTGCACAGACATGGAATATGGATCTTATCGAGAAGCTCGGCCATATGGTAGGTGAGGAGATGGAAGAGTACGGAGTCAACCTCTGGCTCGCTCCGGGAATGAATATCCACAGGAACCCCTTATGCGGAAGAAACTTTGAGTACTTCTCGGAGGATCCGCTCCTTTCGGGTCTTTGCGCTGCTGCTGATACAAAGGGCGTTCAGTCGGTTGACGGACGCGGAACGACGATCAAGCATTTCTGCGCGAACAACCAGGAAGACAACCGTATGTTCACCAATGCGCACATCTCGCCCCGTGCTTTGAGAGAGCTTTATCTCAAGGGCTTCGAGATCTGCGTTAAGGAAGCACAGCCTTTCGCTGTCATGGCTTCCTATAATCTTGTAAACGGATTGCACACATGCAATAATTATGAGCTCATTCAGAACATCCTTCGTGATGAATGGGGCTTCGAAGGCATCGTTATGACTGATTGGTTCTCGTCTTTCGAAGATGTTGCATTCTTAGGCTACAACAAGAATACGAAGTATCCGCCTGCATTCTCCAGACTCTGCGTCTATGCCGGCTGTGACCTTCAGATGCCGGGATGCCAGCAGAACGTTGATGAGATCATCACCGCAGTCTATAACAACAAGCTTTCGAGAGCTGACCTTCAGGAGTGCGTAATGAATCTCATAAGACTTTGCATAAAGTGCGTTTAACGGAGAAATGAATGGAAGAAAGCATAAGCTTTGAATACAGAGAAGGCGCGGATGTTGTCGTCGTAAAAATAGCATCCGCAGTATCAGGAAATGAATTCAGGAATCCGCTTAAGGATTCCTGCAATCTTTTGAGGGAGAAATCAGGAGCCGCATATATCATCGAGATCGCTCCGGATATGACTCTCAACGAGAGCGATAAAGAGTGGGTGATCCAGCACTATATCCCGCTGGTAAAGAGAAGCTGCGCCGGAAGGATCATCCTTGTCCTGCCTGAAGATGACGAAAGGCGTGCTGCCATCGATAAGGAGTTTTCGAGCCTTATCGGATATTTCTTTGCGGAAGACTACGATGCGGCGATAAAGGTATTGTGCGACGTTGACCTTAAGGAGAAGGACAACGGCCCGAAGATTGCGGGCAAGACTAAAAACCAGTGGAGAGATCATTTCTCTTATGTCTGGTTCAAGTATTCGATCTTTCCTATCGCCATCGCGATAATAGTTGTCCTGTTTTTAGGATTCTTCAACAAATCCAAGAACGATGTCATCATCTATTCGTTCGGTTTTTTCGAGCACAATGAGGCATACATGGAAGAGGTAATGAAGAATGAGGGTTTCAAGGTCCCTTACTTCCCCAGCGCCGTAGTCGTTATGCCCAACCAGGAGGGAAAAAAGCCCACAGAGTACGAGAATGAATCCGCGTCTGCATATTTCATGACCGTCCCCGACATCATCGTCTCTGACGGCGTAACCTACGGATACTACTATCAGAGCTTCGGCGTATATCCCGAATCTTACGAAAAGATCTACGCAAATCTCAGCGAGGAAGCGAAAAAGCACGTCGAGCGCGTTTATATGTCCGCGGTCGAGGCTGATGAGTACATCAGGAAGTACAACGCATGGTCCGGCAGAGGCGATCCGGAGATCGACGAACAGGAACTTAATGCGACAAGCGATGCAAAGGCCATTATCGGTTTCAGGATCACTGATCCCGAAGCGTGCAAAAGACTCGGTTACAGTTCCGGCTGGACAAAATCGGATTCCAGCCTGATCTTCAGCATGTATGCCAAGTGCGCAGATCGTGAAAAGGCCGAGAAGGCCCTTACAGCTATCCTTAACAGCGCATTTGATTCCAAGACCGCATGACCGCGGGGCGGAGGTGTTTATGAATATTGAATTTACCGGAAGAGACGGCTCTTTCAGAACAAAAGAAGCGGATAAAGCCAGCTACCTTTGCCTGCCGGTCGGCAGCCCGTCCGGAGTAATGGGCAGCGTTACGCCCAGAGGCGGCGGAGACACCAAACTTTCCCAGGACAGATTTTTACTTCCGCCGGTGGTGGTTGAAGACCTTCAGGAGTCTATGTATTCACGTAACTTCTGGCTCTGCATCGACGGTGTGGGACTTAAGTCGGCGCTCGGCTTTTCGTTGGGCCAGCTTGCATCTGATGATGAAGCTGAGCTTGAAGCAGGTTTCCTCTGGCAGAAGACCACGAGACGTATCTGCGAAGGACTCAAAGCTTCCGTTCTTATCTTCGCGCCTGTATCAGATGAAAAGGCGGAGATCATGCAGGTTACCGTCACGAATGACGGCGACAGGGATATATCTTTTATTCCTTCGGCTGCGATCCCGGTTTTCGCACGCGGAGCGGATCACATCAGGGACCACAGGCATGTAACGTCACTTCTTAATGTCATCGAAGTGCTTGAAGACGGAATAGAAGTCAAGCCTACTATGGCATTTGACGAGAGAGGACACCACAGGAATTCAGATACTTATACGGTAAGGGCAAGAGACGGTGAAGGCAATGCGCCCGACGGCATCAATCCCACTGTCTTGGATTTTACCGGTGACGGCGGCAATCTGCTTAATCCTGAAGGCGCTAAGATCAGCGCAGGCATGGTCCCGGGTTCCGTTGTAACCGGCCGGGAGGCATTTGGCGGACTTAAATTCGCAAAGAAGACTCTGTCTGCGGGACAGAGTGCTGTATATAACGTTGTTTTGGGTTTTGACGGGGAAGGCGCCCGTTATCTTGAATCTGCAAATGTAAGCGCGGCTTTTGAAGATGTGAAGAAATACTGGGAGAACGAGAAGATCATCCACACCAGGACCGGCGATAAGCTTTTCGATGGATGGATGGAGTGGGTAAGCGTCCAGCCGGCGCTGCGCAAGCTCTACGGATGCTCGTTTCTTCCTTATCACGATTACGGCAGGGGCGGACGCGGATGGCGTGATCTCTGGCAGGACTCTCTGGCATTGCTCTTAAGGAACCCCGCTGATGCAAGGGATGACCTTGTAAGCTATTTCGCCGGCGTCAGAATGGACGGCTCGAACGCTACGATCATCGGAGCAAAGAAAGGCGAGTTTATCGCTGACCGCAACGGCATACCAAGAGTGTGGATGGATCACGGCTTCTGGCCCGTGTTCACCGTGGACCTTTATCTGAGCCAGACGGGGGATTACGATTTCCTTTTCGAGAAACAGCCTTATTTCAAGGACAGCATGATATTAAGAGGCGAGCGCTTTGACGACAAGTTCGATCATGATTCAGAACCCAAGGAACTGACCGAGTCGGGCAGCGTTTATCAGGGTACCGTGCTCGAACATCTCCTGACTGAAGTCGTGACCCAGTTCTTTGACTGCGGCGAACACGGCAATATGAAGCTTAGAGGCGCCGACTGGAACGACGCGCTCGACATGGCTTCCGCAAAAGGCGAGAGCGTAGCGTTTACTGCTGCTTATGCCGGTGCTCTTTCGATGCTCTCGAACATGATAAGGAACTGCGGAAGAAACGATATCGTTGTCTTTGAAGAACTCATAGAGCTGATCTGCGCTGACGAGTATGATGAACCGGAAGCTAAGAGAAAGCTGCTCATAGAATACGAGGAAAGCGTTGCGTCCAACATAACCGGTTCCATGATGGTCATGGACGCTGAGATGCTCGCGTCCCAACTCGACCGTATGTCGGAATGGATCAAGAAACACATCCGCGAGAACGAGACGGTCGAAGACGATGAAGGCAACAGATGGTTCAACGGCTACTACGATAACGACGCGAAAAAGGTAGAAGGCATTGTAAACGGCTCCGTCCGCATGATGCTGACATCCCAGGTCTTTACGGTAATGTTCGGAACTGCCGGCGAAGATGATGTCAGAGACGTTATAAAAGCATGTGATAAGTATCTTTACGCTCCGGCGCTCGGAGGCTACAGGCTCAATACTGACTTCAATGAAGTCAAGATGAATATGGGCAGGGCTTTCGGTTTTGCGTACGGCGAGAAGGAGAACGGCGCGGTGTTCTGCCACATGGCGGTCATGTATGCGTTTGCCCTCTACACAAGAGGCTTCGTGAAAGAAGGCTATAAGGTATTCAACAATCTGTTTACCCAGAGCATGAGCGAAGACGGTAAGATGTATCCCGGAATCCCGGAGTACTTTAACGGAATGGGAAGGGGAATGTATCCTTACCTGACGGGTGCGGCAAGCTGGGCAGTCCTGCTCGTGCTAACGAAGATGTTCGGTGTCTTGTCCGTGAACGGAAAGATCAGGCTCGATCCCGCGCTTCTTGCATCGCAGTTTGACGGCGAGGGCAAAGCTTCTGTTGTCGCCTACAGAAAAGGCGCGCCTTTTACGCTGACTTACGTCAATCCGAAAAAGCTTGACTGCGGATCTTGCAGCATTGTGTCTGTATCGGCAGGCGGAAAGAAGCTCGAGCTTGAAGAAGGCGGCTTTATCCCCGAAGAAGCGTTTGACGGAACCTGCCCCGAGATAATCTGTGAATTAGGATAATATTCTTAAATAAAAAAGTGACTGACCCCTGGAGTTTTGACTTCAGGGGTTATTTTTTGCTGCCCAGATCACGGCTTTGGCCTGCTGTGGCAGGTTAGGCAATTACTGGGCAAATCTGCGGCCGGGATCTCTGAAAAAGGCTACTGAAATGTCAATCTGCTCAATGGGAGAAAGGGTTTTTATGCAATGCGCCAAATTGTAAAGAATTTTGATAAATTTCCAAAAAATTACAAATAGCGTCTTGCGTTAAGGATTGGTTACAGATAAAATACGGTTGTGTGGTGGATTGGGGATGAAATTCCCATGTAAGTGGAGGAAAGTGGAAGTTATTCCGATTTTACTCCGCTTTTCACATAAATCAACGAAGAAGAGCGGACAAAGTGGCAAGAGACAACAAGAAAATCGATGCCAAAGGGAGATTCTTCATCCCTGCGAAGGTCAGAGAGAGACTTGGAGACGAAGTTTTCGTAACGAACGGACTCGACAAGGGTTATCTTTCTGTTTATTCAAAAGCCCGCTTTGACCACATTACTGAAAAGATCAATGGACTCAATCAGCTGGACAAGAACGTCCGTATGCTCGGCAGGATAATCATCTCGGAAGCTCAGGACGTTTCAGTTGATTCACAGGGGAGAATTGCTGTTTCCTCTGAGTTGTGGGAGAGGATCGATGCGAAGCCGGGAGACGAGATCTGCGTATTCAACAACGCTGACAAACTCGAGATCTGCACAAAGAGCTTCTACGATAACCTCGATCATGATCTGAGCAATATTATGGGAATGGAGACTCAATACTATGTCGACGGACTCTAACTTTAACCATAAGTCAGTACTGCTCAGAGAAGCGGTTGACGGCCTTTGCGTAAAGGGCAACGGAATCTATGTCGACTGCACGGCGGGCGGCGGCGGACACAGTGCCGAGATAGCTTCAAGGCTCGGTTCTTCAGGCACATTGATCTCCGTTGACAGAGACGTTGACGCACTCCGCGCATGCATGGAGCGCAGCAAGGATTTCGCACATACGAACTGGATGCCCGTTAAGTGTGATTACGGCGATATCGATAACATGCTCGACAGCATGAAGATAAAGAAGGTTGACGGCATATTGGCTGACCTGGGCGTGTCTTCATACCAGCTCGATACAGCCGATAGAGGCTTTTCGTACATGAAGAAGGGCCCGCTCGACATGAGAATGGATACGAATGACGATACCCTTACTGCTGAATATGTAGTCAACAGATATTCGAGAGATGAACTGGAAAGGATCTTCAGGGAATATGGAGAGGAGCGCCACTCGGGAAGGATCGCAGACGGCATCGTCCAGAGAAGGCAGAGAGTACCTTTCAAGCTCACGACGGACCTGGCAGAAGCCATTAAGGAGTTTATGCCGGGACACGGAAGGAACGAAGACCAGCATCCTGCGAAAAGGTGTTTCCAGGCGATAAGGATCGAGGTCAATCACGAGCTTTCCGATCTGGAGAATCTGATGAGGGACTGCTTCAAACATCTTAATCCGGGCGGAAGGATATGCATAATCACTTTCCATTCGTTAGAGGACAGGATAGTAAAGGAAGCATTCAGAAAAGCAGAAAGTCCCTGTACGTGCCCGAGAGAATTCCCCGTGTGCGTATGCGGCAAGAAACCGTTGGGTACGGTGATCACAAAGAAACCCATTGAACCTTCGGAGGAGGAGAAAGAGGAGAACCCGAGGGCTCGCAGTGCAAAACTCAGGGTTTTCGAGAGGAACGGCAACGAACAGTACAACTAGAGGACAAAACTATGGCAATCAGAGAGCACAACAAAAATTCAAAAAAGAAGAAAAAGCCTGCAATCTATGTTGAGGACAGGGATCTCAGGGATGCTCTCAACGCGCGTAAGCGCAGCTATACCTTTAGGACTGATTCTATTATTCCCGTAATGGAACCTCTTGTTATCGAGAAGGACACACACAAGGCTTCAAAGAAGGCTAAACCTTCTGAAAATACATACTCTTATGAGAAAGTAATGGAAAGAAGCATAGATTATGCCGAGAGGCATATGGACGCTGAAGAGTTGAAGGAACACAAGAAGCAGGTCATCAAACTTTCCTCTAAGAAATTATTTGAGACCTTTATTGCAATCGGCATCGTAGTATTCTCCGGATTGTTTCTGATCATGCTTCTGTTCCCTCAGACTGAACTTTCCGAGCTCTCGAGAGACAACTCCAATCTCAAGGATAAGATCAACACGGTCAAGAGGCAGATCCTTGATGCGGAGGAAAACGCTAACGGAATTACAGATATGGATGTTATCAGGGCCAAGGCGCTCCAACTTGGCATGCAGGATCCTAATCAGAATCAGGTAATAAATCTCCCGATTTCTAATAACGATTCTTTAAGAACAGTGATACCATATGATAATTACGGAGTTAATGACGACGTCCTCAAGGCTAACAAGGACGCGTTAGAGGAGTATTATGCCGCTCATCCCGGGCGTTAACATAAGAAATACAAGCAATAAACAGCCGGTCGAGGCGAACCCCCCTGTCGATGTCCTTGAGGATGCCGGCAGGGATATTATTGCCAGACGCTGGGCAGTCCTTATTGCCGGCGCAATGCTGATCTACGCGGTATTTCTTATCTTCAGTCTCTATAAGACCACGGTCAAAGACTATGAAAAGTATGCGAGGGCCGCGGCAAACGAGCAATGGACTCTCATGACATATTCGGCAAGCCGCGGAATGATCTATGACGCGAACATGAACGCGCTGGCTTCAAATACATACGACTATACCGTCGTCTGTTCGCCTTCGCAGGTTACCTCACCGGTCCTGAAGCGTGCCCAGATAATCCAGAGCATAGTTTCTATCCTCGGTGTCAAATATGAGAAGATCGATTCGATCATTCCTGAGGACCCTACTGACAGAAATGACAAGCGTAACGGTGTAGCGGGCTGCGATATCGTCAGGAACATCCCGTCCGAAAAGAAGGATGAGTTCCAGAAATTCCTCAAAGACAATAAAGTCAAAGGATTCGGCTTTGTAGCCGTTCCCCAGAGATACTATAACTACGGAAGCCTTGCGGCTCAGGTCATCGGATACGCGAGAAACGACGGAGAGACACTCAAAGGTCTTTACGGTCTTGAAGCTTACTACGACAAGACCCTGTCCGGCAGCGACGGATACCGTTATTCCGAGACAGACTCCATTACGGGAGGCGTTCTGCCTTACGCAGATGCTACAGAGCAAAAGGCTGCAAACGGCAGAAATATCGTCACCAACATCGATCTGAGTATTCAGAGGATCGTAGAGGAAGCCTGCAAGGAAGCTTATGACAAATATAAGCCTTTAGACGGCTGTACTGCTATAGTCATGAACCCTTACACGGGCGCGATCCTGGCTATGGTCTCGCTTCCCGATTATGATCTCAACCATCCTTATGCGGCTCCTTACGGAATGGATGAATACGATTTCAACCTGATGGATAAGAACAAGCAGGTCGAGTACATAATGTCTAACGCATGGCGCAACCGATGCGTATCGGATACTTACGAGCCTGGTTCCACTTTCAAGTCGCTTACTACCTGCATGGCTTTTGAGGAGAACCTCACGAACGAGAACGATATGTTTGACGATGCTCCGATCAAGCTTTCAGAGCAGCATACGATCTCCTGCTGGATGCAGAAGTCAAATCACTTCAACCATGGCATCGAGACTCTCAAAAAAGGCTTCGAAAATTCCTGCAACCCCGTATTTGCAGAGCTTGCCAGGAGGATCGGCATCAAGAAATACTATAAGTACGTCAGGATGCTCGGCTTCTACGATCAGACCGGCATTGACCTTCCTGCGGAAGGAAAGGGTATCTTCCATAAGAATCCGAGCTTTGTCGATATGTCGGTTCTCTCATACGGAGAGTCTTCCACGGTCACGCCTATCCAGCTGCTTACCTCTTATTGCGCGATCATAAACGGCGGCGACCTCATGGTCCCGCACATCGTCAAATACATCACTGATGAGAACGGCAACATTGTTGACCAGATCGAGCCGGAGGTCGTCAGAACGGTTTTCTCCGAGAACACCTGCAAGAGAGTAAGGACCCTGATGGAAGGCGTTGTCTCCGACGGTACCGGTTCTGCAGGTAAGGTTGCAGGCTACAACGTCGCAGGTAAGACCTCAACGGCAACGGTCGACGTAGGCGAACTTAAGGGCATGCACGTTCTTTCGTTCTCCTGCTATGCTCCCGCAAACGATCCTAAGATCGCAGTCCTTTTCGTCCTCAACAAGCCTGAAGACAAGGAAGTCGGATCATCCGCAGCGGCTACGACGGCTGCAAGGATAGTTGAGGGAACGCTTACATATATGGGTGTTGAGCGAGTCTTTACTGCAGACGAGTTCGACCAGCTCACAAAAGAATACTATGTCATGAAGGTCGACGGCATGACTGCTTCCAAGGCTGCATCAACTATCGCCATCAACGGTCTTTCGACCATTTACGGTACGGTCGACATGACTCCTGAGACCAAGATCGCAAGAACATATCCGAGCTATACGCAGAAGCTTTACAAGACAGGTGTCGTCATCATGTATCCTGAGGATATTACGGAAGAGCAGATGCTCCATTCCCGTGTTCCCAACATGGTCGGCATGAACGCTGTCGAGTGCATCGAAGCCTGCCGCAAGGTCAATCTGAACTGCAGGATCAAGGGTGATGTCACCGGTATCTGCGTAAGCCAGAACCAGAGTGCCGGAACCACGGTCCTTTCGGGCGAAGTGATCACGGTCCAGCTTGACAACAACGGCGCAAATCTTATCGGTATTAACAGAAAGACGCCTACTTTGGCACCTAAAAAGAAGACAGGGGATTCGGGCGTAGGGTGATCTTTGTGATGGTTTAACGCACAAAGTAGAGCTCATATTAGCCTCAAATTTCTTCCAATTGCCACACAGAACTTGTAATTCTTTGTTTTAATATAAATAAAGCGAAAAAGCGAAATTGGAAAGGAATCCTGCCGTGCTGCTGTCTGATATTCTCAGGGAACTTGATTCACGTGTGATCACTGGCGATACCGCCTGTGAGGTTACATCAGTGGAGTTCAACTCCAAAAACGTTTCCGGGGGCTCCATATTTGTAGCGATCATCGGCTTTAACAACGATGGGCACTCCTATATCGGTGACGCAATAGCTCGAGGCGCATCCTGTGTGATAGTTGATTCGGAGCGGAAAGGCTATGGAGAAGAGGAACTGGCAGAAATGGTTGCCGGAACCAAATGCGTCGTGGCCGAGATGAAGGATACAAAGAAAGCACTTGCGCTTGCTGCTGCCTCGCTTTACGGACATCCCGAGAAGCAGATAGATATTTACGGTATCACCGGTACAAAAGGCAAGACGACTTCATCATTCATGCTCCGCAGTATCCTGGAGGCCGCAGGCAAAAAAGCCGGCCTGATCGGAACCGTATGCAACATCATAGGAGACGAGAAGGTCAATTCAGTCCATACAACACCGGAATCGTCGAACATCTTCAGCATGATGCGTTCCTTAAGGGACAAGGATATAAGCAATCTCGTTATGGAGGTCTCTTCGCAGGGCTTAAAGCTTGACCGCGTTTACGGCATCAGTTATAAAGCTGCCGCTTTCACGAATCTTTTTGAGGACCATATAGGCAAGAACGAGCATCCTGATATGGCTGACTATTTTAACTGCAAGCTCAAGATCTTCGACAGGTGCGATACCGCCGTCGTAAATCTCGACTGTGCACAGGCTGCTGATGTAATAGCTTACGCATCACCCAGATGCAGGGTGCTGACATACGGGACGGGCGAAGAAGCCGATTTCAGGGCAAGTGATATCAAACTTGAGAGAAGAGGACACGTTACCGGAACCAAGTTTAAGCTGACCGGCAATTATATTTCGGGTGAGTTCTTTGTCGCGCTTCCCGGTAAATTCAATGTTTCAAATGCTCTTTGCGCCATTACCATGGCATACTGCGCTGGATGTGACACCGACAGCATGATCAGTGCGCTTGCCTCTATAAGCGTACCCGGACGTATGCAGCCTGTCGAAAACAATCTGGGACTAAATATCCTTGTTGACTATGCGCACAATGCGGCAGCACTCGAGAGTGCCATCGATACGCTCAAAGAATATACCGAAGGCAGGGTGATTACTGTTTTCGGATGCGGCGGCAACAGATCGACGGAAAGAAGATTCCTGATGGGTGAAGTGTCAGGAAGGCTATCGGATTACACGGTCATCACCTCTGATAATCCGAGAGAAGAAGATCCGAAGGCGATCATTGACAACATTGAGATCGGAATGAAAAAGACTTCCGGCAAATACGAGATCGAGCCCGACAGGGCATCTGCCATAAAGCTTTCTATCGCTATGGCAAAGCCGGGTGATACTGTTCTTATCGCCGGCAAGGGACACGAGGATTATCAGATCTTCGGCAAGACAAAGATCCATTTTGACGATGTCGAGCAGGCTTATAAGGCTGTTTTGGAAATACAGGGCGGGGTGAAATGATGTTTACGCTTGAGGAGATAAAAAGAGAGACCGGCGGCAAAGCGGTATATAAGACGAAGGAACCTGTCTATGCGGCTTTTGTCAATGTTTCCGGTGTATCTACCGATACAAGGACGATAAAGGAAGGCGAGATCTTCATTGCTCTCCGCGGACCGAATTTCGACGGCAACAACTATACTGAAAAGGCGATCGAGTGCGGCGCGAGCGCGGTCTTAGTCGATAATGCCGAATACGTTCCCGAGGGAGCGGTCGGCATCGTTGTAAGCGACACTGTCAAGGCGCTTATGGCTCTTGCCGGTTATTACAGGTTTAAGCTCGGTGCCAAGGTGATCGCAGTAACCGGATCCGTAGGCAAGACGACCACGAGGACGATCATTGCCGAAGTGCTGAGAACGGGACGCAGGGTCCATTCCTCAAAGGCAAATAACAACAATGAGATCGGCATGAGCAAGACCATTCTTTCAGCTCCCGGTGATACCGAGATTGTTGTCGTTGAGATGGGTATGAGAGGCTTGGGCGAGATAGAGGCACTTACAAAGATCGCCAGGCCCGATATCGCAGTCATAACCAATGTGGGTTATTCGCATATCGGAAGGCTCGGCAGCCGTGACAATATCATGCGCGCGAAGATGGAGATAGCTGAAGGTCTTACAGACGGCGGCATCCTTATCGTTAACGGAGATGATCCAAAGCTTTTCGAATATGCAAGAAGGATACTTCCGATCAACAATCTGATCGCTGCCGTATCTTCAACTGACAAACCTCTTGCTATGTGCCCTGAGTGCATCACCGCTTATGATGTATCCGAGACTGACAGCGGAAGCGAGTTTTCCGCCCGCATAACCAGACTTGGCCAGGATATCGAACTTGGCGGCAAGATGTCTATCAACACGTACGGTGCGGCAAGCATCAGGAATGTGCTTTTCGCGCTCTTATGCGCCCATATCTATGGCCTTGCCGGAACCGAGGAATCCATTAACCGTATTAAAGAGGCACTGGCTTCCATGGAGGCTTTGGACGGCCGCGGTGCCGTCACGGAGACAAAAAGGTATATGATCGTTAATGATGCATATAACGCGGCGCCCGAATCGATGGAGAATGCGTTCCTTAATTTCTCTAAGATCGCAGACGGCAGGAGAAAGGTCCTGGCATTAGGCGGTATGCTCGAACTGGGAGATTATGCTCCCCAGCTTCACGAGATGACCGGAAAGGCTTGCGCAAAATACGGCTTTGACAAGATCCTTATCACCGGTGAGAACGCCGAGGATTTTATCAGGGGCGCGCACATGATAAATATGGATCTTGAGATATCAAGATGCCGTGATACCGAAGATGTGTCGGCAAGGCTTTCCGAATACCTTAAGGACGACGATGCGGTGCTCTTCAAGGCTTCGCATTCGTTCGGGTTTGAGAAGCTCGCGGAAAAGTTTATTGAGAAAGGCAATTCTTAACATATGGCTCAGGAAAAGCGCAACAGAGAGCATATGACCGATATAGAAAAGCTCATCGAGCCGGTGGGTGATGCCTTTACTATCCCTGAGGAAGCAAAGGTCCATACGGACATGAACCTCAATACGGTCAACGTCCCGATGCTGCTCATGGTATTTGTCATGATCGTGTTCGGACTTGTTGTCCTCTACTCGGTCTCAGGTCCTGATGCTTACGGTCTGTTCCATGATTCGGCGCACTTCCTCAAAAGACAGATAATCCAGACGGTTATCGGACTGGTCGCCTGCATCGTTATCTCGTTCATCCCCATCTGGGTATTCTCACAGAAGTGGGTCATGGTCGGCGCTTTCGGAGTCAGCCTTGCACTTGCGTTCTGGACGCTTGCCGCGGGCGTTGGTTCCGAGCACGGTGCAACAAGATGGGTCAACGTAGGTCCTATCCAGTTCCAAAGCTCAGAGGTTATCAAGGTAGCCCTGATCGTGGCCTTCGCAAGCTACAGAGCCGCCGCGGATAAACTCAGGCGTGACGGAAAGCTTCCGGTCCCGAAAAGTGAACGCGGTAAGGCGATCGCACATGCAGTAGTTGATTTTATCGTTCCGGTTGCGGCGATAATCGTTGTCGACATCGTCATCATAATGCAGCCGCACGTTTCGTGCTTCATCATCATCGGAGTCGTCATCTTTCTGAGCGCTCTTGTTTCAGAGATCCCGTTCAAGTCATGGATCGTCGGCGGAGGACTTATGTTAGGATTAGCCCTTTTGCTCGGCGGCATCATCTTTGCGATCATGCCCAATGACAGCAGAGACAAGCTCATGAAGAACTATTCACACGTTTTCAAGCGTATCGCGATCTTCAGACAGGGTGACGATGACGAGGAAGATCCCGATAACACTCTTACAAAGGATGACACGAGGCAGATCGATAATGCTCACAACGCGCTCGGTTCGGGCGGAATGTGGGGCGTCGGTCTCGGTAATTCCCGTTCCAAATACAATTACGTCGCAGAGGCGCAGAATGACTATATATTCTCAATCTATGTGGAGGAGACCGGATTCGTCGGCGGCATGATCCTGATAATCCTGTATATGATCATGTTCGTCATGTGCGTCCAGGTAATATTGCGTGCCGACGGCATCTTTGCGCGGACGGTTGCGACAGGCTGTACCGCGCTGATCTTCGTCGAAGTTCTTATGAATATCTCGGTTGAGCTTCAGGTCATTCCTGCCACCGGTGTTACGCTTCCTTTCTTAAGCTACGGCGGTACGGCGCAGATCATGCTCCTTGTTGCGTACGGCCTTATCCTTTCCGTATCCAAGTACGGCAAGAGGCCCAAGCAAAAGAAGAATAAGCGTATAGCGAAAAAGGCGGCGTAACCGTTCATGGAGCACCGTTTCGCGATAATCGGCGGAGGAACCTCCGGACATATCAATCCTGCACTTGCAATTGCAGGTACCCTTAATGATGGTTTCGCCAAAAGGGGCGATACCTGTAAATTCATTTTCTGCGGAAGGAAAGACGGCCTTGAGGGCGAACTGATCCCTGCTGCAGGCTATGAGTTCGTGGATATCGAATCCAGACCTTTTCCGACCAGACCTTCAGTCAAGCTCGTAAAAGCCCAGATATCACTGGCAAGAGGAAGAAGACAGGCGATAGAATTCCTTAAGCAATTCCGTCCCGAGGCCGTTATAAGTACGGGCGGATTTGTCAGCGCTCCGCTCATCCTCGGAGCAGCAAGACTCGGTATTCCCGTTATGCTCCATGAGGCGAATGCTTTTCCGGGCCGTGCGAACAGGCATCTTTCCAAGGGCGCGGCACTCGTCATGACAGGCTTCCCCGATCAGGAATCCGTCTTTTCCAAAGCAAAGAGAGTGGTATATACTGGCAATCCCGTAAGAAAGATAATGTTCGGAAACACTTACGAAGGCGCCAGGGAAAAGCTCGGGATACCCGAAGGCAAGAAGTTTGTCTTTGCCATGGGCGGCTCATTAGGCTCTGCAACGATCACCGGATTTATTCTTTCGTGTGCCAGAAAACCTGAGTTCGCTGATGTTAAGTTCGTCTTAAGCTGCGGCAAGCACAATACGGTCGAGATCACCGATGAAGACAGGAACCTTCCCAATCTCGATATCAGGGAATACATCACCGATACCAATCTCTACCTTGCGGGAAGCGACGTCTGTATACTTCGTGCAGGCGCCGTAACATGCGCCGAGATAACAGCGACCGGGGCATGCGCGATAATGGTGCCTTATCCTTATGCGGCGCACGACCACCAGACTTACAATGCAAATTCCATTGCCAAAAGGGGAGGCGGAATTGTCGTTACCGATGAAGACTGCGGTTCCGGAAAGATAATTCCCGTTCTGACTGACCTTCTGAATGATGACGCCAGGCGCGAGCAGATCAGGAAATGCGCTGCCTCACAGGCAATACCCGATACAGATGAGCGCATTTTTCGTTCGATTGCCGAAGCGCTCGGGATACAAGATTGATAGAATAGCTTTATGGATGATAACGAACTCGACAGACTGTTTGGAATAGACGGCGGAGATGATGGCTCCGGCGCGGATGATTCTGAACATTTGCAGATCGAGAAGCCCAAAGACAGGAAAGAAGCCGTAAAACCCGAAGCTGAGCAGAAATCAGGATCAGGGAAGAATGAGTCCTCGGAGGAAGATCCCGGGGAAGAATCTTCAGAAAAAGGTCCCGTTGACAAAAAGGCTGAAACGGAGCAAACAGAAAGTGAGGGCTCCGGGAAGGAAGCCGGAGACGAAGACAAGAGCGATTCTCAGTCAGCGGAAGAAGAGAACGGCGAAGACCAAAAGAGTGAGGAAGAGCATGGCGGAGAGTCAGACGAAGATGAAACCAAGCCTTCCGAAAAGCCTTCCGTAGAACACCGCAAAGAGACAAAGCCCGGAAAGAAAAAACCGAAGGTCAGGATCACGGGATTCGGTATCGGCGTAATAGTCTTCTTTGTCATCGTTATTACTTTGATAATGCTGCTCTTGTTTCTTCCTGCTTTCAGAGTGCGCTCTGTCACGATCGAGGGCAATATCGAACTGACCGACGAGGAAGTATTGAATGAGGTCGGCCTCAAGTACAACGCGCATCTCATGAGCGGCGTCAGCGGCAATATCCTCGATGTTCTGAGCCTTAATTACGGCAAGACTGAAGAGCGGATCAGAAGAGAGAATCCTTATATCTCGGATATCTCGATATCCATCAGGATACCGTCCGAGGTCAGGATAAACGTCTCGGAGAGAAGAAAGATAGCTTACGTAAGCACTCCGGACGGCTATATAGCACTTGACCGTAACGGGATAGTCTTAGAGCTCAACTCCGGAAAGGTAAAGCAGAACGTAAGTCCGATAGTGTACGGTGTCGGCATCGAATCGGCAAGGCTCGGTGAGAAGGTAGTGGTAAGGGATCAGAACGCTTACAATAACGCGATAGTTGTCCTGGGAGCCATCCTCGCGGCCGACAATGCCACCATCGGTGACAACTTCAATATGTTCGAACACACGACGGAAGTCCGCATTATCCCCAGCGGATATATTTTCCTGACTATCTATACTGCCAGCGGCAAGCCGGTCCAGATCAAGCTCAACAGGACCGACAAGATAAACGATAAGATGTCCAAACTGCTGTATCTGTTCAATTCCAATGCCTTTGACCAGGTTACGATCAAGGGAACTCTGGACATGACAGGCGATGAATTTATCTTCAACGCAAACAGCGACACAAACAGGAACAGGATTACTGAAACAGAGGCCGGCACTGAAAATAAAGACGGCACAAACGACGGCCGGAGCGGTGATCAGAACGGTGATGCAAACACCGGTACTCCCGCAGAATAAAATAATAAATAATTTGATATTACCTAAAAAGTTTACAATTTAATGATAAAATGTACTCGTATCTTACAATACGGAGTTAAATGACCCCGTTTGTATTGAACGAAAAAATCTTTTGGGATAAAATCCAAAATGATGTATTGTATAACATAATTATATTTTTATATCGTACGGGACAAAAACAGTTTTTTACGGAGGAATTTAGGATGTCTGAGAGCAAGCACAGCTATTCAATGGACGAATCGAATGTTGCCAGCATTAAGGTAATCGGTGTTGGCGGAGGCGGAAGCAATGCTGTTAACCGCATGGTCGAGAGTGGCGTCCAGGGCGTTACATTTATCGCCATTAACACAGATAATCAGGCGCTTGCCCGCAACAAGGCAGAAATAAAGATCCAGATCGGCGAGAAGGTCACAAGAGGCCTCGGCTGCGGAGCTGACCCCAGTGTCGGTGAGAAAGCTGCCGAAGAGTCCCGCGACGAGATCGCTGAAGCTATCAGAAATACAGACATGCTCTTCGTAACAGCAGGCATGGGCGGTGGTACCGGTACAGGTGCTGCTCCTGTCGTAGCTCAGATCGCAAGAGATCTCGGTATCCTTACAGTCGCAGTTGTCACCACACCGTTCACGTTCGAAGGCGGCAAGAGAGCTGCAAACGCTGAGCGCGGTATCCGTGAGCTTCAGAAGTCTGTTGACTCCCTCATCGTTGTTTCCAACGATAAGCTCCTTGACGTAGTAGACGAGAGCACTTCCTTCGAGGAAGCTTTCAATATGGCAGACCAGGTTCTCAAGTTCGGTGTCGCAGGTATTTCCGACCTCGTTGCAATCCCCGGACTTATCAACCTCGACCTCGCAGATGTTACCCGCGTCATGAAGGATGCAGGTATCTGCCACATGGGTATCGGCCGCGCTTCCGGCGAGGACCGTGCACAGGTCGCTATCAAGCAGGCTATCAACTCACCTCTGCTTGATACAACTATCGAAGGCGCAACAGGCGTAATCCTCAACTTCACAGGCGGACGCGGAATGAGACTTTCCGAGATCGATGCAGCTTCATCCATCGTTCGTAACGAGGCTTCTCCCGAGGCTGAGATCATCGTCGGTGCGGTTGTTGACGACTCCCTTGAGGATGAGCTCATGATCACCGTTATCGCATCAGGCTTCGACAATACCGTAAACGCAGGTGTCGGCCACAGAGCAAGCACATCAGTTCTGTCGAGAGAGAATCCTAACATTATTTCTTCAAGACAGGTTACTTCTTCACAGACCAGAACAGAATACATTCCGAGACAGCAGCAGCAGTCTGCACCGGAACCGGCACCCGCACCTGTTCAGCATGCGGCTCCCGGCTTCAGATTCGGTGATGATTCTGTTGCCCCTGCAGCTCCTGCACAGCCTGCACCCGCACCTGCACAGCAGATCCCGATGCAGCCCCAGCAGCCTGCTCCCGTACAGCAGATTCCGATGCAGCAGCCTCAACAGCCTGCACCCGCACCTGCACAGCCTCAGGCTCCCGTACAGATGGGTGGCAGACCTCAGGCTAATGTTGCTCCCCAGCCGGATGCAAAGCCTGCTCAGAAGTCAGCTAAGCCTTGGTTCATGTTCGGCAAAGACGGTCAGTAAGAATAAATGATCTGCATAAAGTGCGGTAAGAATAACGATAAGGTCCTTGATTCAAGGCCTACCGAAGACGGATATTCCATCAGACGACGCCGTGAATGCATAGAATGCGGATACAGGTTTTCGACTGTCGAAAGGATCGAAGACCTGAATCCGACAGTCATAAAGAAGAACGGAACAAGAGAACCGTTCATGGCCGATAAGATCATGGCCAGCCTGAACATTGCATGCTCCAAACGGGGAGTAACGACTCAGGACAAAGAAAAGATCGTTGCCGAAATAACCGATAAGGTTAACAACATCTATAACCGCGAGATAACGAGCTCGGAAATCGGTGAATACATAATGAACCGTCTGAGGAATATGGATAAGGTAGCGTATGTGCGCTTCGCTTCCGTATACAAGGACTTCACCGATCCTCAGTCGTTCGCCGATGAGGTAAGCAGGATATCAGATGAGACATCCGGTCCTCAGAGTGTTAACAAGCCGCAGAACGGCAGGGAAATACAATAAACTTGTAACGAGGGGTGATTAAATGGCAGTTAACAAAGTCTTGCTGGTAGATGATGATCCGAACATCATCGAAGTACTTAAGCTTTATTTCGAGAAGGAAGGTTACCAGGTATCAACCTGCATGCAGGGCGACAGGGCTATCGGTGTCTTTTCACAGTTCAAGCCCGACATCGTTCTTCTTGACCTGATGCTTCCCGGAATGGACGGAAATGACATCTGCCGTGAGATCAGAAAGACTTCTGATACCCCCATCATAATGCTTACAGCACGTACTGATACGTTAGACAAGATCATCGGTCTTGAGCTCGGTGCTGACGATTACATCCCGAAGCCGTTCGAGCCTAAGGAAGTCCTCGCAAGAGTTAAGGCTGTCCTCAGACGTACAGAGAAGAGAGACAGCGGCAACGCTGCCGAGGCTGAATCCGGCAAGCCTGATGACATCATCACATATCCCGGCTTCTCGGTCGACAAGATCCGTTATGTCGTTACAGTTGACGGCAATGAGATCTATATGCCGCCGAAGGAGCTTGAACTTCTTTTCTTCCTCGCATCCAATCCCAACCGCGTTTTCACCCGTGAGCAGCTCCTTGAAAACGTTTGGGGTTATGACTTCTACGGAGAATCCCGTACTGTTGACGTACACATCAAGAGGATCAGAGAGAAGATCGAGAATCCCGACAGGGAACAGAACTGGTGCATTAAGACTGTCTGGAGCAAGGGTTATAAATTCGAGACGAGGTAATCCATGGCTCCCAAGGCTGACGGCGGCAGGAAGATCTCGGCAAACTTTGCCGTTTTCATAATTACATTCCTTGTATTTACCACCCTTGTGGTGTTTGCCGTTCTGCTGTTCCTCTCTTATGAGAATATGTACAATAACCTTGTCGTAAAGGTGATTAACGGAACCGACACCGTCGGTCATAATCTTGCGTCTGATATCACATCGCTTACTTCCATGCAGCCCGGTGAGTTCAGATACACCATGGATAACGACGGTTCTGAAAACTTCAAAAACTCGCGTATTGTGGACCGCTTTGTTAACTCGGAGATATACCGGGAGAGCGGTTCCATTTATTTTGTTGATAAGGACGGCAGGATATTAAGCCGTAATTCAAGGGAATTCGAGGCTGAAGACAGCCTTGCCGTCAAGGAGGGCACAGGCAGAAACTCATATCTGGCTGATGAGGATGTTCTTTCGCTGATCAGGCAGGCAGAGAAAGACGGAAAAGCCGGATCGAGCAGCCAAAAGCCCAGGAGCGTTACCTCGACCTATTGTACAAAGGTCAGCGGAACACCGTATTTTATCCTCGTCAAGAACTATGAGACTACGATGGATACATTCACCGAATACATCAACGTTATCTTCGTTCCCGCGATGATAGCGATGGTTATTTCCATCATACTCTATGCTGTATTCGTATACTTGAGCCTTATGCCTATCAAGGAGATCTCGCGCGCCATCGCAAGCGTCGCAGAAGGCGATTTCTCCGTCAGAGTCAGCCGCAGGTTCTCCGTGCCCGAGGATTATTCGAGCTTTGCGGTTTCTTCGGAGTTTACCGAGATGGGCATGACGGTCAACAACATGATAGAATCGCTCGAGAATGCCGAGCGCGACAGGGAGATGTTCATCTCCTCGATCGCGCATGATATCAGGACTCCGCTCACGTCGATCAACGGCTTCGTTACCGCTATGACGGACGGAACGATACCTCCCGAAAAGCATGACCACTACCTGATGCTTATCAAACAGCAGTCTGACAGGATCAGGACTCTGGTTACACAGATGACCGAGGCTTCATCACTGTCACATGTTGACCCCAAGATGATGGAAGATTTCAACATCAGCGACATGATCAACGATATCATCGATAACCTTGAAGCACAGCTTTCAAACAAGGATATCACCATCATCAAGTCGCTCGATCCCGGGCCCGGCATAACCGCCTACGGCGAAGCGCAGCAGCTCTGCAGGGTCATAATCAACATCATTACGAATGCTATCAAATTTACCCCTCAGGGCGGTTCGATTAAGGTGTCAACAACGTCAGAACCCAGAAACAAAAGGATCATGATCCAGGTTGAGGATTCCGGTGCCGGTGTTGAAGAATCTAAGCGTAAGAGGATCTTCGAGAGCTTCTATAAGGCAGACCCGTCCCGCAAGGTCGAAGGCTTCGGTCTTGGACTTTATATCTGCAAGCAGATCCTTGCGGCACACGGTCAGACCATATCCTGTGAGGACGGCACCGAATTAGGCGGCGCAAGATTCGTTTTCTATTTCCCGTTCCCGCCCGAAAAGCAGGGATGATATGCCGCGGATATCACGTTCAAAACTTGCTGATCAGACATGGGACGCGCTTTGCAGAGCGTTTCCCGATTCTGCCTGCTCGCTTGATTTCGATCTGCCCGAAAGACTTGCGATAAGAGGAATATTGTCCGCGCAATGCACCGATAAAAGGGTTAATCTTACTTCAAAGGAACTTTTCGATAAGTACCCTGACATGAGTTCTGTCGCTGATGCTCCGGATGAGGACATAGCTGCTGTTATCAAGCCGTGCGGACTGACTGCCTCCAAGACTGCTTCGGTCAAGGAGTTCGCTTCCCGCTTCGTGAATGAATGGGGAGGAGTCATCCCCAATGACGTTGACGAACTCATGAAGGTCAGGGGAATAGGCAGAAAGATAGCAAATCTTATCGTCGGTGAGATCTATCAGACACCTGCGGTCGTTGTGGATACGCACTGCAAGCGCGTTATGAGACGTATTGGAATAACCGATTCTGAAGATCCCGCACGTGTTGAGAAGGATATTATGAAGGTATTTGATAAAGATAAGTGGATAGCGATCGGACATCTGTCGGTCGATCTCGGAAGGACTTACTGCAAGGCCCAGTCACCTGACTGCGGAGCATGCCCGCTTTCCGGTTTTTGCGGGAGGAGGATCTGATGGGCAAGGTCAGCCTCGCAAGTCCCGTTTCAGTGCTTTACGGCATAGGTCCTGCTGCCGCGGACCGTCTTGCAAAGCTTGAGATCAACACGGTCTACGATCTCATCACATTCCTTCCGTGGAGATATAACGACTGGACATCGGTTGCACGTGTCTCTTCCTGCGAGAGCGGCAATGAAGCCTCGCTCTATCTGACAGTAATGAGTACACCTTCCGTTAATATCAGGAGCCGCGCCAAGAACGTCAGCTTTATGGCCGGGGATGAATCCGGAAGGATAAAGCTCATGTTTTTCAATTCGCCTTATATCGCGAACAAATTCGCTGTTGGCGACAAATGCTTTGTCCACGGTGAGCTTACTTATTTTGCCGGCACTCCGCAGATGGTCAATCCCTTCATGGAGAAAGCTGACAAGGTCAATACATCCGAGCTTGTAAGACCCGTATATCATATGACGGCGGGGATTACTTCCAGACAGTTGTCCAGATGGATAAAGACCGCGCTCGATCTCTGCGGTGAAGAACTCAAATGCTGCATACCCGAACAGGTCATGCAGAAGGAGAACTTCGTGCCCATGGCCGAAGCTTACAGGAAGGTCCATTTCCCGGAGACACTTGATGAAGCGGCATCGGCACGCCGTCAGATAGCTTTTGAGGAGCTTATCTTATTAGGTGTCGGAATGAAGCTCTACAACCGCGGCACCAGCGTCAAAGAGGTTGCCGAACAGGTCGTTCCCGAGAGCGGATCCGAGCTCGCAAAAGACGTTGCCGTTCGCTGGAAAAAGATAGTCGAAGGCTTAGGCTTCACGCTTACCGGCGACCAGCGCAAAGCGATAATCGATATTCAGAAAGACATGATGACCAACGTACCGATGAACCGTCTGGTCCAGGGAGACGTAGGCTCAGGAAAGACCGCTGTCGCGATCCTTGCGATGGCTATGACGGCTCTCATGGGAAAACAGTCCGTCATGCTCGCGCCAACATCGGTCCTCGCAAGACAGCATTACGACAATGCATGCAGGATCCTTAAAGGAAGCGGCATCAATGTCGTTCTTCTCTTAGGCAAAACGAAAGCTTCCGTAAAGAAGGAGATCAAAGAGCAATTAAGAGACGGCGAGGCTTCCGTCATTATCGGAACACATGCGCTCCTTACCGATGATATAGAGTTTGCCGACCTGGCACTTGTCATTGCTGATGAGCAGCACAGATTCGGCGTTAAGCAGAGGGAGAAGCTCCTCATTAAGAAAGATCCCGAAAGTGGCATCAACAGCGTGCATAACCTAGTCATGACGGCAACTCCTATCCCGAGAACGCTCGCCATGGTGCTTTACGGCGATATGAAGACGTCCGTGATCAGGGAGAAGCCTGCGGGAAGACAGGCGATAACCACATGGTTTGCGGCTTCCAAAGACAGCTCTGATACAAGGGACGCGCTCGTTTCCATGCTCGAGTCGGGACAGCAGGCCTACATAGTCTGCGCAAGGATCGACGAGAACGAGGACGAGATCTCGGATGACAGCATCATCGGACGCGAAGGTTCTGACGAGAGCGAGATCACTTCCGTTATCCAGATGAAGAGCAGGCTCGATGAGACAGGTATTACGAAGAGGTTTCCGGCCGCGGTCCTCTACGGTTCCATGAACGAGCAGACAAAGCTCGATACGATGGAGAAGTTTCTTTCCGGCGAGATAAAGATCCTCATTTCCACAACCGTTATCGAAGTCGGAGTCGATAATCCGAGAGCGAATATAATGATCATAATGGATGCGGACAGGTTCGGCCTTTCAACGCTTCATCAGCTCAGAGGCCGTATCGGCAGAGGCAAAGAGAAGTCTTATTGTATACTGGTATCCGAATCCAAGTCAGAGCTTGCGCTTACGAGAATGAGGCTTATGTGCGAGTCCCAGGACGGCTTCGAGCTGGCCCAGAAAGACCTTGAGATAAGAGGCCCGGGTGATTTCTTTGGGACGAGGCAGCACGGTATACCGACGCTCCGCGCGGCAAATCTCTATACGGATCTGACCATCGCTTCCGACGCGTGTGACGCTGTCAACGCGGTGCTTGCGAAAGGCGGCAGCGAGGCAGAACTCCTCGAGAAGAACATAGAAGAGATGTTCGAGCTCAGATTCGGTTCGAAGATGGGAGTATTGTGATATGCCTAGAGTAATAACGGGAAGATTCAGGGGAACGGTGCTTTTCGCGCCTGAAGGGGATAAGACGAGGCCTACTACAGATAAGGTCAAGGAGGCATTGTTCTCGATCATTCAAAACGATGTTCCCGGAAGTGAATTCTTAGATCTTTTCGCAGGCTCCGGGCAGATAGGAATAGAGGCCGTAAGCCGCGGAGCCGTGCGCGCCACACTGGTCGATAAGGGCGGCGATCCGGCAAGGATAATATCCAGAAATCTCGAGAAGATCCGCATGAAGGATTCGCCTGAGATCAGGTTCATCAAGTCCGGTTATATACAGGCACTTGAGAAACTCGGGTCAAACGGAGAGAAATTTGATATTATATTCATGGACCCTCCGTACAAGACGGTGCCTGAGGCAGCGCTTGCCGCGGGGGATATAATATGCCGGGCGGGATTGCTCAGCGAAGGCGGAATGCTCATTATCGAGCATGCGTCTGACAATCCTCCGGCAGAATGCTTGGCGGAATTAAAAAGTGTTCGTTCTTGTAGTTATGGGACTACCGTGATAACATTTTTTAAGAAACGCGCGGAGGAGACGGTAAGTTGAAGGTAATGCTTTTCCCGGGGACGTTCGATCCCTTCACGAGAGGCCACAGGGACATCGCAAGGCGCGCATCCAAGCTGTGCGATGAGCTTGTTGTGGCAGTCATGGAAAACTCTGCCAAGACGCCGCTCTTCACCATAGAGGAAAGAGAGGACCTGATCAGGAAATCTCTTACCGGCGAGGAACTGGACCACATCAAGGTCATGAAGTGGGACGGACTTCTGGTCGACCTCTATTCGGATCTCGGCTGCTGTGCCGTAGTAAGAGGCATCAGATCCGAGTCTGATTTCCGATACGAAGCAGAGCTCGCTCTGGCGAACAGACTGCTCTATCCCGGTTATGACGCCGTGCTCCTGCCCTGCAGGGACGACATGTCGCTCATATCCTCAACGATCGTAAAGGAAGTTGGTTTTTACGGCGGCGACATCTCAAAGATGGTACCTGCCGAGATACTAGAAGAGGTTAAGGACAAATTCAAGAAAGGAAGGAAACAGTAATGGAGAACAGCAATTTCAATCAGGGAGGCCAGCGCTATGATGCGATCAAGCACATTGATTACTTGATTGATATGATAAAGGACGCTTCTAGCGTACCTTTTTCGGACAAGTGCTCTATCGAGAGGACAGAGACAGTCAATTCTCTCCAGATATTGAAGAACAACCTGCCCGGAGCCGTAGCCCAGTCAAACGATATCGTATCGCGTGCACAGGATATCATCAGCACGGCACGTGAGAAGAATAAGAAGATCATTGATGACGCAAACCGCATGTATGCTATGAAGGTCAATGACCACGAGATCACAAAGGGTGCAAGGGAAGAGGCTGCGAAGATCATTGCCACCGCTGAGGCACAGGCAGAAGAACTTCGTAAGAACGCTCACCTTTATGTTAAGCAGCTCCTCGAGAACGTCAACGGAACACTTAGCGAGAATATGGCTAAGATCCAGACAAACCTCGCAGAGATCGATGCGGCTCTTACAGACAGCCAGTAATCCTTAAGATTGAACTGATCACTACTGACGGCCGCAAAACTGCGACCGTCTGTTTATAAGAACAGGGGGTATTACATGATCCTCGGTGTTGAGATAGAAAACTTTGATGTGTTCGATAAAGACCTGGCGGGCATTCTTATCGATGAGAGCATCAGCATCGCCAAAGACAGGGAAGCTGCCGTTCATAACAGGTTCCGCAACCTGAATGCTTTTGTCGGCCGCAACAGTACCGGCAAGACAAGCTTTATGGGATGCCTTTCCTTCCTTCAGGATGTGATCAACGAAGGCTGTGCCCAGGCTTCCATAAGCAAGGGAAGGCCGGGCTTTGCCAATATGACTCCTGATATCTCCAAGCCTTCGATATTCAGGGTGTTCTTTAAGATAGAGGACAGTGATTCGCACAAGTCCAAGTACATCCAGTATGAGATTGGCATTGTTGCCAATATCTATAAGGTTCCATATATCTGTTTCGAAAAAGTGCTGACAACCGTTAAAGACGGCGATGATATCAGGATCATTACGATGCTCGATATCACTGACGGTAACGGTACTATCGTTTATTCTTCGCCCTCGGAAGAGCAGACCGGCGAAGTCTATCTTGATGACGAGCATCTTACCGCTCTGAGCCTTTACGGCAAACTGACGAAATACAAGATCTTTGTTGAGCTCCTTAAAGAGATAAGGGGATGGTTCTTCTGCAGCTTCTCTTCGGAGGAGCAGAGTTCCTATTTTAATGACGGCGGAGCTCCCGGAGGACACAAGCACCTTAACAGCATGGGTTCCAATGTCGGCAACGTCCTTGAATACATGAAGATGAAGGATGAGGCCGGATATGAAAAGACAGTATCCGAGATCAAGGCAAAGATACCTACGATGAAGCACAAGAAGAGCCTTCCGGAGGTATTGAAGGAGAGCCCGGATAAGCTGTTCCTTTATCTGCTGCTCCTGCGTGACGGAGCGCCGAGATCGACGATCTTCATCGAGACTCCGGATAAGGATCTCTACCACGACATGGTCGATATCCTTGCTGATGAGATGAGGTCATATACTCTGAAGAATCCTTATTGCCAGATAATCTTTTCGACGCACAACCCGTATATAATCGAGACTTTGTCACCCAAGGAAGTCTGGATATTCGAGAGGTCTTTCGAGAAAGACAACGGTGATGTGACTATCAGATGCGCGGGTGATGATCCGCTCGTCTGCGAAATGTTCAAACAGGGAGTCGGAATGGGCGCGATATGGTACGCAGGCCATCTGGATACCGATGAGGAAACAAACTGATATATGCTTATCGAAATACTTTCTGAAGATAAATCAGGCGCCGTAGTCGTTGAACGTTCCGTTGAGAGGATATGCAGCGCGGAAGGCGCCAAAGCACAGGTAAATGTCAGACCCCACCGCGGATGCGGAAGCCTTCCGAAGGAGCCCGATTCCAAGCCGCCGAAGTTCGCGAGTTCATTGCTGGATCTTCTTCCTGCAAAGCTGCGGGCTTACAACAACGTTTACAGGGGTAAAGAGATCATCCTCATAATCGCCATGGATTCAGACAACAACGATCCTGAAGCCTTGAGAAAAGAACTGTATGAGACCGCGCGCAAGTACGCTCCGGACATAAGGAGCATCGTCGGTTTAAGCACTGAGGAGATCGAGGCATGGATGTTAGGCGACAGGCAGGCGGTAATTGATGCATATCCGCAGTGCGATAAAAAGGTGCTTGATTCCTACGAGCAGGATTCCGTCTGCGGCACCTGGGAGGTGCTCTGCAGGGCAATAAGCGAGAACGCCGACAAGCTTATAGATATCGGTTATCCGGCTATCGGACACTACAAGGCAAGATGGGCTGAAGAGATATCCAGGTTCATGCAGCCCGAGAACAATATCTCGCCGAGCTTTAAGAATTTCAAGATGGCACTCGTCACGGCTCTGAAGAACCCTGTGCCGATCTACAGGAAACGCAGTTTCTGATGGGAAGACACATCTACGTTCACAATCCGTTCTGTGTCCGCAAATGCCCGTACTGTGACTTTTACTCGATAACAGACAGGTCATGCGCTGAGGCGTATTACGATGCGGCAGTCAAAGAGGCGCGCTTCTGGGCTGACTTTGACAAAAAGCACGGCTCTTCTGGTGACAATGGTCCCGATACCGTTTATTTCGGAGGCGGAACGCCTTCCTGCGTGCCCGAAGAGCTTGTCTGCGGGCTTCTTGAAGAGATAACCGCATCATTCGGGATTGGATCTGACGCAGAGATAACTCTGGAAGTCAATCCCGCATCCTTTTCGAAAGAGAAAGGAAAGAAGTATCTAAGCAGCGGTTTTAACCGCCTTTCCATGGGAATACAGTCGTTAAATGACGGCGTGCTTAAGACTCTCGGGAGACTCCACGATTCAAAGGGCGCCATAAAGGCCCTTAACGAAGCTTTTGAAGCCGGGTTTGCCAATATTTCTGTTGACTTTATCACAGGCGTTCCGGGTCAGGACATGGAAATGATCCTAGAAGGGCTTAAGACCGTTATAGACATGGGCGTCAAGCACGTGAGTACATATTCGCTCTCCATAGAGGAGAACACACCGTTTTACGACCTTTATAAGGATTCCATCGAAGATCTGTTGACACCTGAGACAGAACGGGGCATGTATCATATGGTGAGAAGATTTCTCAGGGCGAACGGCATTATCCCTTATGAGATCTCCAACAGCAGCATCCCGGGATTTGAGAGCAGGCATAACACCGCATACTGGGACGGTGCGGATTACTATGCGGTAGGCGCAGGTGCCCACGGTTATCTGAACTCGGTCAGGTTCGGCCATGAAGATAATGTCGAGTCTTATATTAAATGCGCGTGCGCTATAAAAGAAAATGACATATTAAAGCTGCTGGGATACGCAAATGCCACTCCGGATTCGATAGAAGGGTTCCTTTATTGTGAGGAGAGGCTCACTTTAGAGGACAAGATGAGGGAATATCCTTTTCTCAAGCTCCGCACTTCAAAAGGGATAGATACCGCCGAATTTTACAGCAGATACGGAAAAAGATTCGAAGAAGTCTATAAAAATGTGCTTGAAAGCAATACCGGAAAGGGCCTGCTCGCGGTCGAAGGTCAAAGGATATTCCTGACATCCAAGGGACTCGATCTGGCTAATCTTGTCATGGAAGATTTCCTGTAAATGCCTGAAACAGGGCGTTTGGAGATTCACTATATTCTGCCTCACATTACCATTTGACTATTTTTGACTTTGATAGTATATTGTTGTTGGCACTCGGAAGAGAAGAGTGCTAATCAGACGAAAGGAGCAGATCTTGAGATGGAACTTGATGACCGCAAAAAGAGAGTACTTCAGGCTATAGTCGACGATTATGTCGCAACAAACGAGCCCGTAGGATCCAAGTCGCTCATTGAGCGTCACGACTTCAGGGTCAGCTCCGCCACATTAAGAAACGACATGGCTGAATTAGAGAGGCTCGGATTCATTGAGAAGCCCCATACTTCGGCAGGCAGGATCCCTTCCGACCGCGGTTACCGCGAATATGTCGATTCTCTTATGAAGATAGATACGCTTTCTCCCAAAGAGCAGGAAGAGATAGAGTCAAATATCTCCGGCACTGTCGATGAGGCAGCTGAACTCATCAAGAGCGCCACGCACACTCTTTCCGAAGCAACGGGATTTGTATCGCTTTCCATGAGCCCCAGGCTCAGAAAGAGTTTTCTCAAGCAGATAAAGATCCTCATGATCGAGCCGGGCAAGGCTCTTGTCGTTCTCGTTCTTTCTGCAGGCGTCGTAAAGGACAAGATCGTAAGGATCCCTAATTTCTTTACCGATGAGCAGATGATCAAGCTTTCCGGTGCGATCGAGAAGAACCTTACGGGCAAGGCCTTAGACGAGATAACCTTTGTAACGGTGGAGACCGCGGCAAAGGATACGGAGATCCCGAATCCGCTGCTCAAGCAGGTGCTCTACGAGGCTTATACCGCCATCAAGCAGGCTGACCAGCTCAGCATCTACCTTGAAGGTGAGCACAAGATGCTGGCATATCCCGATTTCGGTTCATTGGGACGCGCGAGAGATCTTCTGGGAACGCTTTCAGATTCAGGTATGGTCGCAGGATACGTCAACGAGATGGAGAACCTTGCGACAAGCACCGGCAAGAAGGATTCCTACATGATAAGGATCGGTCAGGAGATCACGCTCGAAGGCCTTGATGACTGCAGCTTCATTACCGCCACATACAATATGGGAGATACGGTATCGGGCAACATCGGAGTCATAGGACCCAAGAGAATGGACTATTCGAGAGTCATTTCGAAAATGGATTTCGTAAAGAAGAAACTCAACGAAGAGCTCAAGAAGCTCACATGAGATATAGAGAATAAATTGAAAGGATAAGTAAGGATGGAAGAAAACAAAGACGAAGAGATCCTGAACGCTCAGGAGGAAGAGAACTCCGAAGCTACTGCAGAAGAGGCTGCACCTGAGGAAAAAGAAACCGAAGATACAGTCAAAGAGACAGAGGCAGAAGAGGCTGCAGAGGATTCCGACAAAAAGAGCGAGGAACTCGAGAAGCGCTACATGAGCCTGTATGCCGAATACGACAACTACAGGAAGCGCACACAAAAAGAGAAAGAGAATCTTTACGCTGATGCTGTTGCTGATGTCGCAAAGGAGTTTCTCGCAGTAATCGATAATATCGACCGTGCCGTAGAGACTGCGAAAGGCGCTGACGAGAACTCGATAGACAAGGTTATCGAAGGTATCGAGCTTTTAGGCAGACAGGCAGGAGATATCCTTACCAAGATCGGTGTTGAGGAGATCAAGGCCGAGCGCGGTGAGAAGTTCGATCCCAACTTCCACGAAGCGGTTATGCACGTTGAAGACGAAGATCTGGGAGAGCAGGAGATAGCAATGGTATTCACCAAGGGCTATATGTACAAGGGAAAAGTGATCAGGCACGTTGTGGTGCAGGTCGCCAACTGATAAGAAAAATAAACAAAGGAGAGAATAAAAATGGATTTGATCAAGTCAAGCTTAGTCCCTACAGTAATTGAGACGACCGGCCGCGGAGAGCGCGCTTATGACATCTATTCGAGACTTCTCAAGGAGAGGATTGTTATCCTTTCGGAAGAGGTCAACCACGTAACAGCAAGCCTTATTACGGCACAGCTCCTCTTCCTCGAGGCAGAGGATCCGGAGAAGGATATTCAGTTCTACATCAACAGCCCCGGAGGATCTGTTTCCGACGGCCTCATGATCTACGATACCATGAAGCTCATCAAGCCTGACGTTCAGACCATCTGCATGGGTATGGCTGCTTCAATGGGTTCCGTTCTTCTTTCGGCAGGAACCAAGGGCAAGAGATGCATCCTGCCTAACGCCGAGGTAATGATCCACCAGCCTCTGGGCGGTGCTCAGGGTCAGGCTACGGAGATCCTCATTGCCGCAGACCACATCAAGGACACGAGAAAGCGTCTCAACCAGATCCTCGCAGATAACTGCGGCAAGGACCTGGAGACACTGATGAACGATACGGACAGAGATCACTGGATGACAGCTCAGGAAGCTCTTGAATACGGTATCGTTGATAAGATTCTCGAAAGCAAGAAAGCATGATATAAGGGAGGATAAATCATATGGCAAAAGTAATCGGTATTGACCTCGGCACGACAAACTCGTGTGTCGCGGTTATGGAAGGATCGGAGACAGTAGTTATCCCGAATCCCGAAGGAAACAGAACCACACCTTCAGTTGTAGGTTTCACAAAAGCAGGCGAGCGTCTCATCGGCCAGGTTGCCAAGAGACAGGCAGTCACAAACCCTGAGAGGACTATCTCATCCATCAAGCGTGAGATGGGTTCCGACTACAAGGTCATCATTGACGAAAAGCAGTACACACCTCAGGAGATCTCCGCAATGATCTTAAGCAAGCTCAAGAGCGATGCTGAAGCTTATCTCGGAACTCCCGTTACACAGGCTGTTATCACGGTCCCTGCATACTTTACTGACTCACAGCGTCAGGCTACAAAGGACGCAGGCCGTATCGCTGGCCTCGAGGTATTGAGGATCATCAACGAGCCTACAGCCGCATCTCTGGCTTACGGCCTCGATAAGGAAACAGATCAGAAGATCCTTGTTTTCGACTTGGGCGGCGGTACGTTCGATGTATCCATCCTTGACATCAGCGACGGAGTCTTCGAAGTTCTTGCAACTGCAGGTAACAACAGACTCGGCGGTGACGATTTCGATAACAAGATCGTTGATTACCTCGTAGATTCATTCAAGACATCTGACGGTGTTGACTTAAGATCCGACCGTATGGCAATGCAGAGACTCAGAGAAGCTGCGGAGAAGGCTAAGATCGAGCTTTCCGGCGTTACTTCTTCCAACATCAATCTGCCTTACATCACGGCTGACGCTACAGGCCCTAAGCACCTCGACATCACTCTCACAAGAGCTAAGTTCGATGAGCTTACCGCTGACCTTGTCCAGAAGACAATGGATCCTGTTAAGCGCGCAATGAGCGACGCAAGCGTTACACCTTCCGACATCGACAAGATCCTCCTCGTAGGCGGTTCAACAAGAATCCCTGCTGTTCAGGATGCAGTTAAGAACTATTTCGGTAAGGAGCCTTTCAAGGGCATCAACCCTGACGAGTGCGTTGCCATCGGTGCAGCTATCCAGGCAGCAGTCCTCACAGGTGACGTTAAGGGACTCCTGCTCCTCGACGTTACACCTCTTTCACTCGGTATCGAGACAATGGGCGGTGTCTGCACAAAGATGATCGAGCGTAACACCACCATCCCGACAAAGAAGAGCCAGATCTTCTCTACGGCAGCTGACGGCCAGACACAGGTTGAGGTCCACGTACTCCAGGGTGAGCGTGACATGGCTGCTTACAACAAGACACTGGGCAACTTCATCCTTGACGGTATCGCACCCGCACCCCGCGGCGTTCCGCAGATCGAGGTTACATTCGATATCGATGCTAACGGTATCGTTAACGTAAGCGCTAAGGATAAGGGCACAGGCAGAGAGCAGAAGATCACGATCCAGTCTTCTTCCAACATGAGCGAGGAAGATATCCAGAAGGCAGTTAAGGAAGCAGAACTGCATGCTGCCGAGGATAAGGCCATCAAGGAGAAGATCGAGATCAAGAACCAGGCTGAGTCCGCAGTATATCAGGCTGAGAAGACAATGAAGGATGCAGGCGATAAGCTCTCTGACTCCGACAAACAGCCCGTTAACGATGCTATCGCAAAGCTCAAGGATTCCATCGCAAAGGATGACACCGATGCGATGAAGGCTGATACAGAGGGCCTCACACAGGCTATCTACAAGCTTTCCGAGAAGCTCTACCAGGCAGCAGGCGGCGCAGCAGGTGCCGCAGGCGGTCCCCAGGGACAGCCCGGACCTCAGGACTACGCAGGCTACGGTGATGCCGGAGCTTCGGAAGGCCCTAAGGATGCAGGCGGAGACTTCTGATTTAATTAAAAACTGATACAATAGTCCGGCACTTCTGAATTCAGATGTGCCGGATATATCTGTATAGAGAACTTGAAATAAGAACGGAGGGGTTCCCCTTTGCCTAGAGATTATTATGAGGTCTTGGGAGTAGATAAAAGTGCTTCCGATGACGATATAAAGAAGGCTTTCAGACAGCAGGCCAAGAAATATCACCCGGACTTGCACCCGGGCGACAAGGAGGCCGAGGCCAAATTCAAGGAAGTCAATGAGGCCTATTCGGTCCTGTCTGACCCTGACAAGAAATCCAAATACGACAGATTCGGCCACGCGGGCGTAGATCCGAACGGATTCGGCGGCGGTGGCGGATACGGCGCCTACGATGTGGATCTGGGCGATCTGTTCAGCAGTATCTTCGGAGGCGGTTTTGGCGGCGGTTCCCGCAAAAGGAACGGCCCTGCAAGAGGATCCGATCTCAAGTATCACATGTCTCTTGAATTCATGGAGGCTGCTTTCGGACTCGAAAGAGACATCCAGATAACCAAAGAGGATCTGTGCAAAGCCTGCGGAGGTTCAGGCGCGCAGCCCGGAACAACGCCGGAGACATGTCCCACATGCCGCGGCGCCGGAAGGGTGCAGCAGCAGACGCAGACGCTTTTCGGCATGACCATGGTAACCAAGTCCTGTCCTACGTGCGGCGGCAGGGGAACCGTTATCAAGACTCCCTGTACGCAGTGCCGCGGAAGAGGAAGGCTCAAGACAGCCAAGACGCTTCATATCAAGGTGCCCGCAGGCGTTGATACAGGTGACCTTCTCCCGATCAGGGGCGAGGGCGAGCCCGGAACAAACGGCGGTCCTTACGGCGATCTTTATATTGAGTTCCGCGTCAAGAACCATGATGTTTTCAAGCGTGACGGGATCAACACGTTCTGTGATGTCCCCATTACTTACGCGCAGGCGGCTCTGGGCGCCGAGATCGAAGTTCCCACCATTTACGGCAAGGAGAAGTTCACTCTCAAGGAAGGCACACAGCCGGGTGATACCAGCATATTAAGAGGACGCGGTATTCCCAACAAATCGAACCCGAATATGAAGGGAGACCACACTGTCAAGTTCTATATCGAGGTTCCTACGGGACTTACGCGTGAACAGAAGCAGCTCCTGACAAATTTCAACAATACCCTGACGGACAGGAACTACACCAAGAGGTCGCAGTTCTTCCAGAAGTTCAAGAATCTTTTTAAGTGATAAGTTATGAGATGGGCAGAGATTACAATCAGGACAACTGAGGAAGCATCTGAAGCGATCAGCGAGATGCTTGCACAGGTCGGCTGTGACGGCATTGCGGTCACGGACCCTTTCGAATTCAAGAACACAGTGGAGAACGATCCGCTCAGCTATGCTGATGACGGCATCTATAACTCCTACGGGACCGACGTCATTATCAGAGCATATTTTGCAGAGCTTGACGACGGGTTTGTCAGGATGGGCGCCAAGAACGAGGAATTCTTCAATCCCGAGGGAATCGGGACCATTTACGGCAATATCTCCGGTAAGACAATGAAGACCGAAGACGCGGTCGAGTTCGTAAAGGCAAGACTTGCTGATATCGGACAGTACCTTCCTGTAGGAACAGGCTTTGACGGTCTTAAGTACGTCAAGGATGAAGACTGGGCGAATAACTGGAAGAAATACTACAAAGAATTCAAGATATCTGACCGCGTTGCGATCTGCCCCTCGTGGCTCGATCCCGATTCCATCGAGGCAGAGCATAAGATAATCCTCGATCCGGGTTCGGCATTCGGTACGGGCACCCATGAGACCACATCGATGTGTGCGAAGCTGATCGACAAGTATATGAACAAGGACGCATCAGTCTTGGATCTCGGTACAGGTTCCGGTATCCTGGCGATAATCGCGAAAAAGCTCGGCAGCGGCATAACGGAAGCCATCGATATCGATAAGCTTGCGGTCGATGTTGCCATGGAGAACTGCACTGCCAACGGCTGCGGCGACATAGAATGCCATACCGGTGAGCTCAAAGATGCCAATCGTAACGACTATGATCTGATCGTTGCCAACATAATCGCCGACATAATCGCTTCCATTGCCGGTGATATTCCGGCAAGACTTGCCCAGGGCGGTCTGTTTATCTGCTCGGGAATAATCAATACAAAGAAGGACAGGGTGGAGAAAGCTATAGCCGAAGCCGGTATGGAGATAATCGAGACCAGGACCGACAACGACTGGATGGCATATGTCTGCCAAAGAAAATAGTCCCTGTCATTTGTCAGATTTAACAAATAAATCGTAGCTAATATGACCTTTTGCTTGTGGAAAAGGTCATATTTGTCTGTCAAAATTTAATTGTCTCCGGAGCCTGGGTTCCGGGATAAGAGGTTTATTTTTGAGGGTGAGAATAGTTTGGTATGAAGCAGATACTTTCTATTGCTGATTCCATTGAGCATACATTGTACAGCGTACAGCGCTGTGTCGATACGTTCAGCGATTACAACGTTGAGCCTATTCTTGCCGTGCCGGAATTTACGGACGGAGATACGAGCGAGAAGGCCGATATCAGTGCTGTTCTCGATTACTGTTTTGACCAGAAAATAGACCTTTCAGCAATCTTTATCGGCATGATCAGAGATCATACGGCAGTCTATCAGGTTGCCGCCAAGCTCCTGCAGAACGAGCATCCTGCCGTTGTTGCCGAACCCGTCATTATTTCACCTGACGGCAAGATCTTAGTATCCCGCGAGACATACGATGCTGTCGTCAATGCTCTGATGCAGCATGTCCATTTCCTCGTACTCAATATCTATGAAGCCGAGCTTTTCTCGGGCATAGAGTGCAATAATCCAGCCGAGACAAGGCGTGCGGCCGATGCGATCTGTGACAAGTTCCACAGCGTCGTATTTATCGGCGGCTGCCAGAAGACCGGCGGAAGAGACCTGCTCGCAATAGGCGGCAAGGCTAAGTGGTTTGAAGGCATAACATCAGGCCTGGGCACCGGCAAGAAGCTCTTTACGGCTGCCGTAGCCTGTGAGCTGGCTTCCGACAAGCCGATAGTGGATGCGGTAACCGCCGCAAGATTCCACTGCGGTATCACCACAGGTAACGAAGCAAAGAGTGATTTCTCGTTTGAATATGTACCGGTAACAGCGCACGCAACTGCATCTGTAACTGCACCTGTTGTAACAGAGGCACCTAAGACTGAGTTCAAGACAGTATCATATCAGTCCGAAGCTCCGGCAGAGACAGTTAAGCCCGTCATTCCCGACGAGCCGAAGCCGATGATGCATAAGGTCGAGCCTATAGCAGAATCTGAGCCTGAACCGGAGACCGCTACGGTTGCTCCCGTCAGTTCACTCGTTTCTCCCGCCAAGAGCATCAGAGATGCTGCAAGAAGCCTTGATCCGATGCCTACGCGCATCAAGTTCGGAAGCGGCATCAGCATTCCGAGCAACGGAATCCTGGCCAGAGAACTTGCCAAATCAAGTCCCAAGGGATCGCTTACGGCGGTTACCAGCGGCATTGAGTCGCCTGAGAAGGAAGAGCAGAAGTCCGGAGAATCCATGATCGAGGATATGAGAGAGAAGCTCCGCAGGCTTTCCGAAATGTAAAACTTAAAGAAACTGAAGAAGCTGCCTTGCGGGGCAGCTTTTTGTTGGCCGTGATTACGTGTTTAGCTTGGAAACACGGATCACTTGAAGGAAATGCGCGGCAAAGCATTTCATTTGTTTGGCAAATTTGCGGCTCAACTTGTTTAATCACGCCATTAGCTTTATAATTACGCGTGTTTTATTAATAAAAGGAGATTTGACGATGAGATTTGCCGCGCAGAAGGGCACCAAGGATATCTTGCCCGCAGACATCTATAAGTGGCACAAAGCTGAAAAAGTCTTTGCCGGAGTATGTCATGATTTCGGTTACGAAGAGATAAGGATCCCGACATTTGAGCAGACAGATCTGTTTGCCAGGGGTGTCGGCGATACTACCGATGTCGTTACGAAGGAAATGTATACGTTCAACGATAAGGGCGGAAGGAGCATCACGCTCAGACCCGAGGGTACCGCCGGCGTTGTAAGAAGCTATATCGAGAACGGTATGGGTTCGCTTCCTTCACCTGTCAGGATGTTCTATAACATCACTGCTTTCAGATATGAGAACGTTCAGAAGGGCAGAATGCGTGAGTTCCACCAGTTCGGCCTTGAGGCTTTCGGAAGCGAAGGCCCCGCTATCGATGCTGAGATCATCAGCATCGTTGACATTTTTTTCAAGAAGATCGGACTTAAGAGCATCAAGCTCTGCATCAACTCGATCGGATGTCCCGCATGCCGCAAAAAGTACAACGAGATCCTGAAGGATTACTTCAGACCTCATGTTTCTGGTATGTGTGAGGACTGCCGCACGAGATTTGAGAGAAACCCCCTGAGAATGATCGACTGCAAGATCGACGGAGAGAAGGAGATCGTCAAGTCTGCACCCAGGCTCATTGATTATCTCTGTGACGACTGCAAGGCTCATTTCGAAGGCCTTAAGGCTAACCTTGATGCAGTAGGGATCAGGTATGAGATCGACCCTAACATCGTAAGAGGCCTTGATTACTACACGAGAACGGTATTTGAGTTCGTTTCCGAGAATGTTGGTACACAGGGCACTATCTGCGGCGGCGGAAGATATGACGGACTTGTCGAGAACTGCGGCGGCGCTGCTACACCCGGCATCGGATTTGCCATGGGCGTTGAGAGATTGCTCATGGAAGCTGAGGCACAGGGCATTGTGTTTGATAAGAATGACAGCGTAAGGATCTATATCGCCGGCATGAGTGAAGCTGCAGGTGCCAAGATAGCAAAGCTTTGCTATGACTTAAGGCTTGAAGGCATCGGCTGTGAGACCGATCTCATGAAAAGGTCCTTCAAGGCGCAGATGAAATATGCCGGCAAGTCGGGAATCCCTTTCCTGGCAGTCATCGGCGATGATGAGCTCGCAAGCGGAGAAGTCAAGGTCAAGAACATGGCAACGGGCGAAGAGACGCCGGTCAGGCTTGACGGATTTGTTGAATACTGCAAGGGCAACATTGTCTGAGCAAAACGATATTTTGGAGGTAGAGAATGCAGTCCCGCACACATACTTGTGGAGAATTGAGAATAGGCGATGTCGGAAAGCAGGTCAAGCTTTCAGGCTGGCTTGAGAATTTCCGTGAAGTAGGAGCCGAGTTGGGCTTCGTAGTCATCCGCGACTTCTACGGCACGACACAGATCGTCATTGAGACAGCTGAAATGATGAAGACCATGAAGGCCATCACAAAGGAGTCCACGATCTCTGTAGAAGGTACGGTCAGGGAGAGGAGTTCCAAGAACCCCAAGCTTGATACCGGCGATATCGAGGTCGTTCCCGAAAAGGTCACCGTACTCGGTCGCTGCCGTTACAACGAGCTTCCTTTCGAGATCAATCACAGCCGCGACGTTGATGAGTCCGTAAGACTCAAGTACAGATATCTCGATCTGAGAAACCCTGAGGTCAAGAAGAACCTCATCCTGAGAAGCAACGTTATCGCAGCTCTTCGTAATTCCATGATCGAACACGGCTTCATGGAGATCACAACACCTATCCTTACGGTATCTTCACCTGAAGGCGCAAGAGACTATCTTGTTCCCGCTCGTAAGCATCCGGGCAAGTTCTATGCTCTCCCTCAGGCACCGCAGCAGTTCAAGCAGCTCCTGATGGTATCCGGCATCGACAGATATTTCCAGATCGCGCCCTGCTTCAGAGACGAGGACGCGAGAGGCGACAGATGCCCGGGTGAGTTCTACCAGCTCGATATGGAAATGGCTTTCGCAAGCCAGGACGATGTTTTCGAGATCATCGAGGATGTACTCCCGCCCGTTTTCGCCAAGTACGGTAAGTATGACAGGGCTTCGGGTTCTCCTTTCGTAAGGATCCCTTTCCGTGAGGCAATGGAGAAGTACGGATCGGACAAGCCCGACCTCCGTATCGACCTTACCGTTACGGATGCTACAGAGCTCCTGCGCACAGAAGAGTTCGCTCCTTTCGCAGACGGCGTTATCAAGGCAGTAGTTATCTCCGATTTCCACGAGAGCCGCAAGTTCATCGACAAGCTTATGGCTGACGTTGAGATCCAGTCCGGCAACAAGGGTTACTGGTTCAGGATGGACGAGAACTCCGAGATCGTCGGAGGCATCTCCAAGTTCGTTACGCCTAAGAAAGACGAAGTCGTCAAGGCACTCGGCCTCAAGCCCGATACTCTTGTCGTTCTTTCCGCAGGCACAAAGACAGCTGCGCAGAAGACTGCAGGCGTGCTCGTAAAGACGTTTGGTGCTGCGGTTCCGGGTCACATGGACAAGGAACAGTACGCATTCTGCTGGATCGTTGATTTCCCTATGTATGAGATCGGCGAAGAGTCCGGCGAGCTTGAGTTCTGCCACAACCCGTTCTCTATGCCTTCCGGCGGACTTGATGTCCTTCTCAAGGCAGAGAAAGGCGAGATCGATCCGCTGTCGATCATGGCTGACCAGTATGACCTCGTAGTCAACGGAATCGAGCTTTCTTCCGGTGCCGTACGTAACCATGATCCTGAGATCATGATCAAGGCATTCGAGCTCGTAAGACTCGGAGAAGAGGACGTTAAGGCCAAGTTCCCAGCAATGTACAACGCATTCTGCTACGGCGCTCCGCCGCATGCAGGAATCGCTCCCGGCGTTGATCGTATGGTCATGCTCCTTTCCGGTGAAGAGACGATCCGTGAGGTCATTCCGTTCCCGATGAACAAGAATGCACAGGACGTCATGATGGATGCTCCGGGATATGTAACCGAGAAGCAGCTCAAAGAGCTTTCGATCAAGATAGACATAGAACAGACCGAGGCTGAAAAGCCTGAAGAATCCTGATAAAGGTGGCAAATGAAAAAAGTAGAAGAGAAGAAACTGTCCGTAGTTGAGGACAACGAAACCAAGGAACTCGCAGAACTTTCAGCAGACGAGGAAGTAGCGGCAACGGCAGATAATTCGGAGCTTTCGGCTGAGACTGAGGCATCTGCTGAAGTAAAGACCGCCGATGCTGATGACAAGACTTCCGAAAAGCCTGAGCAGAAGGAAGACGAGAAGACCAGAAAGATTAAGAAAAAGACAGCAGTATCTGAAGCCATGGATTGGCTCAGAACGATCTGCATCGGCGTTCTCGCCGGTGTCCTGCTGGTCGTTTTCGTTGTTCAGAGAGACAACGTTTACGGTGATTCGATGAATCCTACTCTTGAATCCGGCGACGTTCTTTTCACGCAGAAGATCTCGACGTATTTCAAGAAGTTCGACAGAGGCGACATCGTTGTGCTCGACGGCTCAAATATGGAAGGCTATTCCAAGAGCGAATACCTCATCAAGCGTATAGTCGGACTTCCCGGCGAGACAGTAAAGATCGCTGACGGCTGCGTTTATATCAAGCCGATGGGACACAGCGACTATTACATCCTTCAGGAGAATTACCTCCCGGAGGGCGTAAAGACAACCATGATGGATTACGGAACCGCGCACGGATACAACGAGATCAAGCTCGGTGATGACGAGTATTTCTGTCTTGGCGACAACCGTCCCGTAAGTAACGATTCACGCAATCTGGGACCCTTTAAGGCAAACAGGATCGTAGCTGTTGCAGTCTTGAGGGTATTCCCGTTCAACACTATCAGGACGTTCTAAGGAGAAACGCGGTATATGCCCGACGAGAGTCAAAAGTATATTAGAAACTTCTGCATCATCGCCCATATCGACCACGGAAAATCAACGCTGGCTGACCGCTTGATCGAACATACCCATGTAAGGGAAAAGCGAGAGATGACGGATCAGATCCTCGATAACATGGATATCGAGAGGGAGCGCGGCATCACTATCAAGTCACAGGCCGCAAGACTTCCTTTTAAAGCGTCTGACGGCAACACTTACATGTTTAACCTGATAGACACTCCCGGGCACGTGGACTTCAATTACGAGGTCTCCAGGTCCCTTGCAGCATGTGACGGAGCGATCCTTGTCGTTGACGCTTCACAGGGCGTTGAGGCACAGACGCTCGCGAATGTCTATCTGGCGGTTGACGCTAACCTGGAAGTTCTTCCGGTAATCAACAAGATCGATCTTCCTTCGGCAAGACCTGAAGAGGTCAGGGCTGAGATAGAAGACGATATCGGAATCGACGCATCTTATGCGCCGCTCATTTCTGCGAAGAACGACATCAACATCGATGAAGTTTTAGAGGGCGTAGTTAAATATCTGCCCGCACCTGAAGGCGACAGAAACGCGCCTTTCAGGGCTCTTGTTTTCGACTCGAAATACGATTCTTACAAGGGTGTTATCGTCAGTGTGCGCGTTCGTGAAGGTACGGTAAAATCCGGCAGCAAGATCAGGATGATGCATACCGGAAAGGAATTCACGGTAACCGAGCTCGGTTATTTCCATCCTGGTGAACTTGTACCTGCAGACAAGCTTGAAGCTGGCGAGGTAGGTTATATCTGCGCATCTATCAAGAACGTTGCAGATACCGCTCCCGGTGATACGGTCACATCAGCAGACGAGCCCGCCAGTGAGCCTCTTATCGGTTATAAGGGAATTCAGCAGATGGTATTCTGCGGCATCTATCCCGTTGACGGTGCAAGATACGGCGACCTTAAGGATTCGCTTGAGAAATTGAGACTTAACGATGCGGCGCTTTCTTTTGACGCCGAGACTTCCGCGGCTTTGGGCTTCGGCTTCAGATGCGGATTCCTTGGCCTTCTTCACTACGAAGTCATCGAGGAGAGATTAGAGCGCGAATTCGGCCTCGATCTCATCAGCACGGCGCCTTCGGTTATCTACAAGATCCACATGACGGACGGTTCGGTCATTGACTGTTCCAACCCTACGAACATGCCTGAACCCGACAGGATCGATTTCATGGAAGAGCCGGTTGTAAAGGCTACTATCATGCTGCCTAAAGATTACGTCGGCAACATCATGGAGCTCTGTCAGGAAAGAAGAGGCGAATATACCGACATGAAGTATCTCGACGATAAGCGCGTCATGCTTCATTACACGATGCCTTTGAATGAGATAATCTATGACTTTTTCGATGCTCTCAAGAGCCGTACGAGAGGCTATGCTTCGCTCGATTACGAGCCTTACGGTTATCAGAGATCCAAGCTTGTCAAGCTCGATATACTGCTCAACGGAGATCCCGTGGATGCGTTATCGTTTATAGTACACGCCGACAAGGCATATGCAAGGGGAAGAAGAATGTGCGAGAAGCTCAAGGAAAACATTCCGAGGCAGCAGTTCGAGATCCCGGTACAGGCTGCGATAGGCGGCAAGATCATAGCGAGAGAGACCATAAAGGCGTTCCGCAAGGACGTTACGTCCAAGTGCTACGGCGGTGATATCTCGCGTAAGAAGAAGCTCCTTGAAAAGCAGAAGGAAGGTAAGAAGCGCATGAGGCAGGTAGGATCCGTAGAGGTTCCTCAGGAGGCCTTCATGAGCGTGCTTAAGCTTGATGACGAGTAAGGGAAAATGGTGCGCCTGACAGGACTTGAACCTGCACACCTCGCGGCACCAGAACCTAAATCTGGCGTGTCTGCCAATTTCACCACAGGCGCGTTACGAAGAACTATTATAGCAAATTCGGAAGAAAAGTGATGAGTAAAGAGATAAAATCCGCTAATGCCGAATCTGATGCTCCCGCGCTGAAAAAGAAAGAACGCGGCCTGGGTTCTATGGGCATTGCCTTTATCTCTTTTCTTTCGGCTTCTGTCCTTATTACGGTCATCTTCGCCGCGTTCGGATATGCTCCATTCGGCAGCAGGGCGCTCTTATATTCTGATGCCGATTACCAGTATTTTGACCTTGTACTCTACTATAAGCGTGTCTTAGCAGGGGATGATTCGTTCTTCTATACATTCGGCAAGTCTTTGGGAGGCAACAATTACGCGGTTTTTGCGTACTATCTTGCATCTCCTGTAATGCTGCTCTCGCTCTTGTTCAGGCCGGAAAACACCGCTCTTTGCCTTAACGTTATCTCTGCGGTAAAGATGGCGCTCGCGGCGGGAACCTGCGGATTTGCGCTTACAGAGCGTTTTAAGGACAGGGAGGAGAAAAGAGCTCCTTATGCGGTCCTGATCGCCGTATCTTACGGCCTTTCCCAGTACATGATCTCCCAGACCTGCAACTGTATGTGGCTGGACGGCGCGGTCATGCTGCCGCTGGCGATCCTCGGCACATATAAGATCTTAAAGGGAAGATCCGGCCTTCTGCTTGCGTTTTCGATAGCTTTGGGGCTTATCTTCAACTGGTATACGGGGATCATCAACTGCATGTTCTCGGCTGTCTGGTTCTTTTTCGAACTCGCTCTGTTAAAGGCTAAATTCATTAAGTCAGCGCTTCGTTATGCTCTCTATATGCTCACGGGCATCCTGATGTCGGGGATAATACTTGTTCCAGTGCTCCTTATCCAGGCGGACAGGACTCACGGAAGCGGAATGCTGGGAGAACTCATGAAGCCCGGATTCATAGGCAATCCCGGTGCTCTGATATCGGATTATGCGCCGGGCGTGATCTGCATCGAAGGCTACTGCTCGCTGTATGCGGGAAGTCTGGTCCTGCTCGGAACGATACTCTTTTTCTTCTGCAAGGCATTTGAAAAGAGGTTAAAGATCACGGTATTCGTGATGCTCTTATTTACCGCGATGACTTATGTATTCAGGCCGCTTGTGACGGTTTTCTCGATCTTCCGCAACGTCGAATCCTATTGGTACAGATATTCATATACGGGAATATTCCTCCTGTGCTTCATAGCGGCGGCTTGTTTTCTTAAAGGCGAAGAGATCAAAGCACGTTTTGTGATAATGTCGGGAACCGTATCCGCACTCCTGTCGGTACTGTTCTCGCTCCTGATAAAAGCGGATCTCCAAAGGTATCTTTATCTGAATAACATCAGGAATACGTTCGGTATAAGTATCTCATCCGACATTATGTTTGTTGCCTCAAAGGTCGTCATATTGCTGATCATCACGCTCGTTCTTTTCCTCGTTTATCTCGATAAGCACGGTCTTGGAGCCGCCTTTAACGTCATTATGGTATCGATCGTTACCGTGCTTGAACTTGTCTTTGCAGGAGGGCTCCTGCTGAACTTCTACAGCAATGACAAAGCACTTGAGGCATCCTCATATGTCAGGAATGAAAGGGAGCTTATCGGCAAGGTCATGGCCGGTGATGAAGGCGGTTTTTACAGGATCTCGCAGACATCTGAAAGATCCGCGGCATCGACCGGAAACACCGCAAACTATAACGAGGGAATGGGTTACGGCTTTAATTCCGTCTCTTCATTCGTATCGGCACCCGAAGAAGAGCAGGGAACATTCCTTGCAAAGCTCGGATATCCTTTTCACAGCGAGACGATAACGGTTACGGCATCGCCGTTGATCCCTGCGGATTCGCTCCTCGGAGTCAGGTATGTGATGAGCGAATACGATTGTCCGGGAATGGTAAAGATCACCGATAACAAAGACTTCAAGAACGCTTATAAGAATCCTTACTGCCTGCCCGCCGCTTTTAAAGTCGAATCCGCTCCGGTTGTTTCTTCTCCGAAGAGTCCTTTTGAATACATGAACGAAGTCTATTCAGAGATATTGGGCGAAGAGGTAATGATCTTCGGACCGGCTGAGTTTACGGCCGTCAAAGAAGAAAAGCTCACGGAATTCAAGGTTCTTCTTCCCGGAGATAGATGTCTTGTCTACGGCAGGCTCCTTCCGGGTGAGAACATAACTGCAGATACGGATATCAACGGAATTTATAAGCTCACAACGGGCAAGTTCCTGTCGCCTGACGCTTTTGTGGTACCGTTTTCTTCCGGTGAGCAGTACGCTTCGGTCAAGGCGTTTACGGGCAAAGATATCAACGCTGAATTCTATATCCTCGATCTTGATGCTTTTGAAGAAGCAGTATCCAGAATCAGGGCAAAACAGGCGAAAAGCATCGATATCAGGGAAGGATATGTAAAGATCACGGCTGATGCCGCCGGTGACGGCGAAAAGCTTTTCATTTCGGTTCCATATGATCCTTCATGGAGAGTCACCGTCAATGGAAAAGAAAATGTACCCGACAGTTTTGACGGATGCATGATGCTTCTCACGCTTGAAAAAGGCACTAATGAAATAGTGATGGAATACCGTCCGCCTCATATGTTCCCGGGTATTTTAGCTTCTGCCTCCGGTCTCGTGCTTGCACTTGCGGCAGGACTTGTCTGTGCGAAGAGAAATAAAAATCAAATGAAAGCAATTTGACACCCGGATTTTCACTTGATAATATCTGATACATGGATATCACTGACAGAAGAAAACAGATCCTTGATGTTCTCGCGGTCGAAGGCGAGATAAACACGACGGTTCTTTCAGAGCGCCTGGGTGTCACCGGAGCGACTCTCAGGACGGATATCAGAGCTCTCGAGAGAGAGGGCGCGATCGTCAGATTCCACGGCGGAATAAGGCTTCCGCGCAGAACGCCTTCTTACAGCGGCGAGAATTATATGGTCCGCGCCGTTACCCATGTCGATCTCAAAAACCAGATTGGAAAGAGTGCCGCCGAACTCGTTACTGACGGTTCCACCATTTTCATGGACGCGAGCTCGACGACTTTTCATATGATACCTTTCCTTCAGAAACGAAAGAATGTGACAGTCGTTACGAACGGTATCCACACTGCGATGGAACTCCAGCGATGCAGCAATTTCAAGTCGGTTATCATACTCGGAGGAATGTTAAGACCCCATTCAGGCGCGATAGAAGGCCTTTCGTGTAAGGAGATGGTGGGAAGGCTCTCGGCTGATATCTACTTTGTTTCGGGCAACGGTTTCTCGCCGGAGTCCGGACTTTCAGGTGATAATTTCTATGAACTCGAATTGAAAAGGCTCTGTGCCGAGCGCGCGAAAAAGATAGTCGCTCTTATCGATTCGACCAAGCTCGGAACAGACTCCGCTTCGTCTTTTATACCCGCAGACAAGATAGATTATCTGATCACTGATTCGGGCGCTTCTGAAGAGAACGTCAGAAAATGTAGGGAAAAAGGCTTAAATGTTATCGTTGCGGAAGCCTGATTTCGTCATATTTTTTTGTTCAAAAGTCTTTTTAATGTATAATAATCTGATATAGTTGTGTACTACTCACGAATGAGGTCATTATTATGCAGAACAGTCCTATTTCCGTTCCGTGCTGGCTTGGAAGCAAATGCGTCTTCCAGCAGGGTGTACCGTTTAAGATAGAAGGTTTTGCGGCTCCGTCCGCCACTGTCACGCTCGAGATCACCAAGGATCCTACTGATGGCAGAAAAGTAAGTAAGCTCGATACCGACTACGGTGTCATCTTAAGCCGTGAGGTAACGACGTCCGCAAAGGGACGCTTCGTTTTTGAGGTCCCGGCATACAAGGCATCTTCCGACGCGTATTCATTCACTTTCAAGTGCATGACCGATACCCTGACCATGACGGATCTCAGGTGCGGTGACGTCTGGGTATTCTTAGGTTCCGAATTCCTTTCGGTCCCGATGAAGGAAGCCAATGCCACGAAGACTCCCATGAAGCGCAAGGTCATGAACTTCCTGAGATTCTTCACGCCTTCCAGGACAGGTCTTGAAGGTGATGAGAAGATCTATCCCGTCACACCCAAGGACAGATACAGTGAAGCCCACTGGATAAAGGTTACCGATACCGCCGAGCTTTCCGAAGTGTCATCCTCGGCTTTCGCTTTTGCCTATACATTGAGCGACCAGATATCATATCCTGTCGGTATCGTTGATCTGTCATGCGCAGATTCCACCATCGTCAACTGGATCAGCCCCGAGGCTCTCGGCACTGTTGAGGCTCTCAAAGATCTCCTTAAGGCAACCGGACTTTATCTCGATGACGCGGGATATGCCAATCTTCTCGAGATAGACAAACGCCGCGAGACGGCAGCCGAGCTTAAGGACAAGTTCAGAAAGTTCACTGCACAGGGTGATATCGATATCGGTCTTTCTGATGCGATCAAACGCCTCGAAGGCAAGGATCCCGATGACATCAAGCCGCTTGACATCGATTTCCCCACATCCGGAGACAGCACTCTCAACAAGGCTCCCGGACATAAAGAGAACATTACGACGGACACTGCCGAGAAGATAGACTTCAAGCTTCCCGAATTCGAGGAGCGTGACGAGGAAAAGCTCAGAGCGGAGGACGAGAAGAATTACATCAAGCCCAAATACCGTCTGGCTACGCTTTACAGACAGAAGCTCTATCCGGTAAGAGGACTTCCCGTAAGAGGCTTCTGCTTCTCGCCTGACAAGGGCGAACTTCTTTTCGACAGATACGATCTGTTCCTTATGGGCCTTATGGTAACGCTGTCGAACACGTTCGAACCCAGACAGGTATTTGACGATTCCGTAATGCCTTCCGTACTGTTCGTATCAATGCATCCTAACGATGTCGATTTTAACAATCCGTACGGTGTATTGGAGTTCAACGAGAACTTCACGGCATTCACAAAACTCCTTACGATGCCTTCGGGAATCGTAAGCCTTCACGACATGCTGCTTCCCGACAAGACGATAAGCTTCGTTCTCGGTACAAGGCTTGCAACCATTGCTTTGGGAACGCATTTCTCGCCTAAGATGAGCAAGTCCTCGCCCGAGCCTAACGACATCGAGATCGCAGGCGGAAAGAGGATCATCAAGTTCAGCAACCTCGGAAGCGGACTGCGTATCCCCGATACTTCCAGCGAGATCACGGGTTTTGCGATTGCAGGAGCCGACAGGATCTTCTATCCTGCGCATGCCAAGAGCCTTTACGGTATGTGCGTGATGGTATGGAGAGACGATATTGACAATCCCGAGTCCATAACTTACGGATTCACTCCGTTCCCTCACGACGCCACGCTTAAGAACGGTGAAGGACTGCCGATCCTGCCTTTCAGATTTGACAGGGATCCCGCATATTTCGCTCCCGACTTAAGCTTTACCCACTGCGACTCGCTTGAGTTCGTAGGCAAGCGTACACCCGAATCCGATTTCGAGGTTCTTGAGATATACCGCACTTTCAAGGGCAAGGGCATTATCTCCGTTGACAATATCCACAAGCTTACCGGCAACGGGTCTCTCAGGATCAGATATGAGACAGAGAAATCGCTCTACGGCTTTGAGCCCTGCCTTGAATATGCTTCGCTTTTCGCGCCCATTGAGATCTACGGCAGGAAGAAGATCGCTCTTACGGTATTCAATCCTGACCAGAAGAAGAAAAAGCTCATTATCGAGGATTTCGGAGAGGCTGAGATAAGACAGCAGCTCACGTGGCAGACATTAGTCCTGAATTACAATGATGAGGGCCCGATCAGATTCTCCAAGCTCAGGATCTTCATTGAAGACAACGACCGCAACGGCGAGATCTACGTGGACAGCATCAATTTCATCTGACGGGGAGGTAAAAGATGGCAAACAAACTGCTTTCGGCGATCGAAGACGATGTGTTGATGTCGGCAGGCTCCGTGCCTGTGGTTATCGAGGGCATCGAGCACATCTACGATACCAAGGATTCACTGCCTTCCGAAAGCTCCCACAACTCGCACGAGCTCTTATATCTGCGTGACGGCAAGATAGAGGTCTCGGTCGAAGGCGGCGGCAAGATAACCCTCGGCAAGGGTTCCACGATCGTAATAAGGCCCCTTGTAAAGCACAGGCTCATGATCAAGTCCAATAAGGCTGAAATACTGAATCTTTATTTCGGATTCATTCATGATACAAAAGAACTCTCCGCAGCCAGAGAGGGAGGCAGGACCGCATCCGCCGACAAGAAGAGCAGCGCGGGACCTTCCGTTGCGATCCCGGGATCGATGGCCAGGATCTCGCTTGAGAGTTTTCTTAAGTTTGCCGACATGGGCCTTACCGAAGACAACGAGATGGTAAGCCAGCCCTGCTTTGTGCTGACCGGTGCGGAGAAGGCGGAGATAAGCCTTCTTGCAGAGCGTATCGTGTCTGAAATGAGCGACAACAGGTATTCGAAAGAGCTCATGATCCAGACTCTTACGGTAGAGCTCATGATCAATCTCTCACGTGCGATGCGCAACGAATGGGAGGAGAACATCAGGGTCAAGACAGGCAAGGCAAAAGAGCTTGTCGCTATCGCAAGACAGTATATGGACGATAATTTCGATCAGGGAATAACAGTTGCCCAGGCAGCGCAGTATGTTTTCCTGAGCCAGGGATATTTCACAAGGGCGTTCCGCGACGAGACCGGAATGAGCCCCATGAACTATCTCATGAAAAAGAGGATAGAGCGGGCATGCCTGCTTCTTGAGAATAACGAGATCAAGGTCTCTGCCATCTCATTGCAGTCGGGATTCTCATCTCCGCAGCGTTTCAACGTCGCTTTCAGGAAACTGATGGGAATGACACCGATGGAATATAGAAAACTTCACTTAAAGTAAGGACGGTTTTGGAATAATGTACGATTACGAAAACGATTTTTCGATACCTGAGGAAAGCAAAAAGAACATGGATCTTCCGAGGCTCGAAAATGCCGTAAGAGAGATCCTCATCGCCATAGGAGAGGATCCCGAAAGGGAAGGTTTACTCGATACACCACAGCGTGTCGCAAGAATGTATGCAGAAGTCTTTGCAGGCCTTCACAGGGATATTTCCAAAGACATCAAGGTCTTCCACGAGGAAGGCAACGACGAGATGATCCTGATAGGAGACATCCCGTTCTATTCGATGTGCGAACACCATCTTCTTCCGTTCCACGGTAAGGCTCATGTAGTCTATATCCCCAGAGACGGAAGGATCTTGGGCCTTTCCAAGGTCGCAAGGATCGTAGATACGCTCTCGCGCAAACCCCAGCTTCAGGAGCGCCTTACTTCAGAGATCGCAGACAAGATACAGGAAGCGGTCGATGCGAGATCGGTATGCGTGATAATCGAAGCCGAGCACCTCTGCATGACGATGCGCGGCATAAGGAAGCCGGGCTCGAAAACAGTTACTTCCGCTATGCGCGGCGGCTGCAGGACTGACCTGAGAACGCGCAACGAAGCACTTGCTCTTATCAACAGACAGCGTTCGGGAGTTTGATCTATAAGTGATTACGTCGGATTACAGATACGCAGGGGTTTTCAAATGCCGTGACAGGGAGATCGCGATCGGTGAGAAGACTCTGGTCATGGGTATCCTGAACTGCACTCCGGATTCGTTCTCGGACGGCGGAAGATTTACTGACGTGGAAAAATGCATTGCCCAGGCTGAACTGATGATAAAGGAAGGCTGTGATGTCATCGATATCGGAGGCGAGGCTACAAATCCCAAGGTCGCGCCCATCACGGCGGAAGAAGAGATCACAAGGATCCTGCCTGTTATTAGGGCATTAAAGAACAGATTCGACATTCCATTATCGGTCGATACATACAAGGCGAAGACGGCAAGAGCGGCGCTCGACTGCGGATGCGATATCGTTAACGATATCACGGGCCTGTTCGGAGATCCAGAAATGGCTAAGATCTGCGCTTCGTACGGCGCGGGCATCATCCTGATGTTCAATTCGAGGATCTTCGGTGCCGGTGAGAACAACCCTGATCAGGACATCGTAAGCCGTGCCGAAGAAGAACTGTCCAGGAGCATAAAGACTGCACTGGATGCAGGAATACCTGCAGGCTCGATAATGACAGATCCCGGAATCGGATTCGGAACTACCAGACAGCAGGACGGTGATCTCACGGAAGAATTACTCCGTTTCGGTTTTGACGGCGGATATCCGGTCTTGTATGCGGCTTCACGCAAGAGATATGTGAGCTATCTCTCCGGCAAGGAAGAGATAACCGAGGAAGAAGCAGACCGCATCACTGCAGGCTTGAGCGTAACGGCGGCGGCATTCGGTGCGGCAATGGTAAGGGTACATAACGTCGCGGCTTCAAAGAATGCCCTGCGTGCTTTTGACAGTGTCTTTTACGGATAAGGACGGAGGAAAACATGGACTCGATAACACTGAAGAACATGGTTTTTTACGGGCATACGGGATGCTTTGAGGAAGAGAAGCGGGACGGTCAGAGATTCGTCGTCACCATCGAAGTGTATCTTGACCGCATAATCGGATGCGATACTGATAAACTTGAAGATACCGCGAACTATGCAGTTCTCTGTGAGAAGGCAAAAGCTATCGTGGAAGGAGATCACGGCAACCTGATCGAGCACCTGGCGCAGCTTATAGCAGACATGGTGCTTTCTGAGGTCCCTGATGCTTCTTCCTGCGCGGTAACGGTAAGTAAGCCCGATGCTCCGGTGGATGCCGTTTTCGAGACGATGGAGGTCAGGATTGAGCGCAAAAGGTGAGGCAGAGGTTCTTCTTTCGATAGGGAGCAACATGGGTGACAGGCAAGCTAATCTCGCGTTTGCCGAAGAACGCCTTGAAAGCTGCCCTCAGATCAGCGACCTTAAGAAAGCATCGATCTACGAGACCGAGCCTGTCGGTTATACGGATCAGGCAGATTTTCTCAATACCTGCGTGAGCTTCAAGACTACGCTTTCGCCCGACGAGCTCCTTGATCTGACATCAGGCATCGAGAATGACTGCAAAAGAGTCAGGACGATAAGGTGGGGTCCCAGGACGCTCGACATAGACATTATCTTTTACGGCGACGAGAAGATAGATACACCGAGGCTCACGATACCTCACCCGAGGTGGCAGGAGCGCGCGTTTGTGATAGTTCCCGCCAAAGAGCTCAAAGACCTTGATGTTCCTGTCCCCGAAGGCAGTGAAGTCAGGCTCTTCCGAAAGCGTATTTGAGTTATTTGCGGTCAAAGTTTATAATTAATCGTTTAAGGAAATAAGAAAAAGATTTGGAGGATAACATGGCTGATAATACCGCCGTTACACCCGCAGCACCCCAGCAGGGCGCAAAGCAGGACAACATCCAAAGAGACCAGCAGGGCGGCGAGATCCGCAGAAATAACCGCAACCACCGCAGAAGACACGGCGGTCAGCGCCAGCAGCGCCCGGGTGACGAGAACCGTCAGCGCCAGGGCGGCGAGAAGGCCGGAAAAGGCATGCAGCAGCCCAAAGAGAGGACCGAGGGCCGCGAGATCAAGCCTGCAAAAGAACAGGGTCAGAAGCGCAAGAAGCCTGTTGACGGCCAGATCCGTGATAACCGTGATCCGCAGTTCAGGCGTGAGAAGCGTCAGAGATTTAACGATGACGAGCGCGAGAAGGCTCCTTCCGTAAAGAAGGTCGAGACGATCGACGATATCAGAAGCGACAACGCAAGGATCACCAAAGAGATCTATCAGGTCATCGCGTCCATGAAGGACATCACCATTGAATGATATGAAGGGATTATTCATTACATTCGAAGGGATCGACGGCTGCGGGAAGAGCACGCAGACCGCGCTTTGCAGGGAATGGCTCGAGGGCATGGGAAGAGAAGTCCTCATGGTCAGGGAACCCGGCGGAACGAAGATTGGCGAGAAGATAAGAGAGCTCCTTCTGGATAAGAAGAACAGCTCTATGGCTCCTATGACAGAGCTTTTCCTTTTTGAGGCTGCGCGCGCACAGATAGTCGAAGAGACTATCAAGCCTGCGATCGCTTCCGGAAAGGTCGTCATATGTGACAGGTTTTTCGACTCCTCATTTGCATATCAGGGATGTGCCAGAGGATTAGGCCCCGAGAGGGTCACACGACTTAATATGGACGCTACCGGAGGCCTTGCGCCCGACATCACGTTCTTCCTCGATATCAGCGTCGCTGACGCGATAAAGAGAAGAAATTCCAGGGGAGAAGAAAAGGACAGAATAGAATCCGCGGGAGACGCTTTTCAGGAGAAGGTCAGAGACGGCTTTGTCCGCGCGGCTTCCGAAGATAAAAGGATCGTAACGATCGATGCGGTATCAAGCCCGGAGATCATATTCGGTCAGATAAAAGAGAAATTAGAAGTTTTATTGTAATGGCATTTTCGGATCTTACAGGACAAAAGAACATCAAGATGAGACTCGCTGCTGCCGTAAGTGAGAGGCAGAGCGGGACTTTTATGTTTACGGGTCCTTTAGGATCGGGGCGTCATTCTTTCGCTGAGGAGTTTGCAAAGGCTCTGATGTGTGAGAACCCGGGCCAGGACGGCGCCTGCGGCAAATGCCCCTGCTGCACTTATTTTGATGCTGGAACAACGCCGGACATCGTCCGTGTGTATCAGCCTTCTGATTCGAAAAATATCAAAGTAAGCTATATCAAGGAGAACGTGGTTCCCGAGGCAGTATTAAGGCCGCAGTTCTCCAAGTCAAAGGTGTTCATCATCGACTGCGACTATCTGGGTACGGAAAGCCAGAACGCGCTTCTTAAATCACTTGAGGAACCGCCTGCGCATGTTGTGTTCATCCTTTTGAGCTCGAACAGGGACATGGTGCTGGACACTGTCATATCAAGAGCTACAGAGATAAAGCTCGAGCCTTATACGAGGGAAGAGATCCTCTCGATACTTAAGAGAAACGTACCCGATTGTCCTGAGCAGACTGCTCAGATCGCATCGGCGAACTGCGCCGGGATCCCGGGCAAGGCCATAGAGATCGCAAAGCAAGGCGAGGATATCGACCTTAAGAGGATGGTCGCGGAAATGCTCATCGAACTGCCTGACGCAACTTACACCAGAATACTGTACGATCATGCTGAATTCATGGGCGAACACAAGGCTGATGCCGTTACAGTGGCATCTGATATCCTGCTGCTGATAGACGATCTGATGAGGCTTAAGGGAATGCCTGGATACAAGAAGATCAACTATGAGGATTTCAGGACAAAACTCGAGAAGCTCGCCGCTTCACCCAGAGTTGATGCGGTAAAGCTCGGACATTGTGCGACAGCCGTTAAGGATTATCTGAGGGCACTGGAAGTAAATTCGAATTTTGACGCAGCTTCCTGCGCGATGCTGCTGAAGATACATGAGGAGTTAAAGAAATGACAAGAATAGTGAATGTGCGTTTTCGCGACGCGGGAAAAACATACAGGTTCAGCTGTGACGGATTAAACCTCAGCATCGGCGATGCGGTCATGGTCGAGACACAGGTCGGTGTAGACCTTGCACATGTCCGTGAAGAGCCTTATGAGACCGAGAACGCAGGCGATGATATCGTGCCTGTGATGCATAAGGCGACAGATGCCGAGATCGCGCGCTACGATGAGAAGTGCGCTCAGGAGAAGGAAGCTTTCGTAAAGTGCCGTGAGCTTATCGATATGCGCGGCCTTGAGATGAACCTTGTTGACTGCGCTTACTCCTTTGACGGAAAGAAGCTGACGTTCTTCTTTACGGCTGAGGGCAGAGTTGATTTCAGAGAGCTTGTTAAAGATCTTGCATACGCCTTCAGAACAAGGATCGAATTAAGACAGATCGGTTCGCGTGACCAGGCAAAGCTTGTCGGAGGCATCGGTCTTTGCGGCAGAGAACTCTGCTGCTGCACTTTCTTAGACAAGTTTGCTCCCGTCAATCTTAAGCTCGCAAGATGCCAGGGCTTATCGCTTAATCCCGGCAAGCTTAACGGTGCGTGCGGAAGACTCATGTGCTGCCTCCAGTTCGAGAAAGAGGCATATGAGGACGCAAGAAGACGTCTTCCCGATACCGGTGACCGTGTAAGGACACCTGACGGAATGGGGATCGTATCCGATGTAAACTTCGTTGAGGAACTGCTTACAGTCAAGTTTACCAACGAGAATGAGACGAATGTCGAAAGATACTCATGGACCGATATAGAGCAGCTTAATCCCGAGATCGCCGAGAGACGCTGCGCCAACTGTCCCCGCGGCGGCCACGGCAAAAACAAGGATGCAGGCCGTGATGAGGATATCGACGAAGCGGGCATCGATACAGAAGAATAAATCGAATGATACGTTTTGCTTGCTAAGGTCCTCCGCGCTCCGATGTAGCGGAAATCGCTCGCAAAGCACATCATTCATATTTGTTTGTTAAGCAAATATTTAGTATAATATAAAAAGTGTGGTCCACCTGAACCGCACTATGAGAAAACAATCTAACCTAATAGGAGGATCTTACAATGGCTTATGTAATTTCTGACGCATGCGCTTCTTGCGGTTCTTGTGCTGACGGCTGCCCTGTTGGTGCTATTTCCCAGGGCGATACTCAGTATGTAATCGATGCTGACGTTTGCGTTTCCTGCGGTGCTTGCGCTGCAACATGCCCTCTCGGAGCTATTTCTGAAGGCTGATAGATAAACAGTAAATGCTTATCGGGGCTGCCAAACGGCAGCCTTTTTTATTTTCCGAAAATATATGATTCGCTGTTGTGAATTTAGTTGTATAATTTCAAATGTCAAATTCATTTTCTTTTTTTAGAATTTTTGATAGGGAGGGTGATCACAAGATGAAGAAAAGGCTGATTACAGCCGCTATGGCTTTGTTCGTGCTGTTCTCATTTACGGCATGTGACATTTTCGGTTTACTGATCAACAGAAACAAAGAAGAAGAGACGGAACCGACTGAATCTGAGACAACGACTGTTGAAGAGACCACGACGTCAGAAGAGACGACTACTGCAGAAGAAACAACAACTGAAGAGACAACCACAACTTCCGAAGAAACGACTTCTGAGGAGACAACTACTACTTCCGAAGAGACTACTCCAACCACAACGAAAGCAGCTACAAAGGCACCAACAAAAAAGCCGGCTGCTAAACCTGCTTCTGTACCTAAAGGATGGTATAAAACTGATGTCTGGGGTTCAAAATATAAAGGCGTGAAGCGCTATGTCATTTGCAAAGGCAATTCATATAAGGGTTGGCATAAGGGCAAATGGGTCAAATTGTATTTTACACAGACGGATATTGATGAAGTAGGTAATTATCTTGACGAATACTTCTTTGATAAGAAGCATAAGAAAAAGTATGCAGAGTATGAGGGTGCACCCTGATCAGATCTTTGCATAAAAGAGAAGCATAACAGCCGTGCTTTTGAGCACGGCTTTTTCATTGCTTTTTCTTTCATTTCATCCGGTAAATGATTATACTAAAAAACATTTGATAGATGCTTTTGTATAGCGATGAGTGAGGATATATGGTTTTTGATGTTTATGCAGGCGACAGGATGCTTGTTATAAATGACAAGTCGATACATTACGAAAAAAAGATAATGTGAAAATTTTTTCTCGAACCACCCAATAATCCGCTTCCCATATGTGTCTATATGGTAGATGCGGACAAAGGAGGCAAAATAACATGACAGACAGAGAACTCGAGCAGATCTACAACGAAGCCTACAAAGCGGTGTTTTGGACAGCAATGGCGCTTCTCAAGAACGAGGCCGACGCTGAAGACATCGTTCAGGACACCTTTGTATCTCTTATCGAATCCTACGATTCGATCGAAGATAAGAGCAAGGTAGTCGCATGGCTCAAGAAGACTGCTGCCAACAAGTGTCTCAACCGTCTTACCAGGACGAAGACAGACAACGTTGAAGACGGGTTCTTTGAAACCATCGAAGCACTGCCCGAGGATTTCCTTCCTGATTCGATCGCAGAGTCTGAAGAAACGCGCAGGATCATAATGAACATCATCGACAATATTCTGTCTGATGATATCAGAAGAACGCTCGTCCTCTTCTACTTTGACGAAATGAGCACGAAAGAGATCGCGGAAGTTCTGGGGATCCCTCAGGGAACGGTTCTGTGGCGTCTGAGTTTTGCCAAGAAAAGAATCAAAAAGGAGGTCGAGAAGTATGAAGAAGAAAACAACACGAAGCTGTACGGTATGGCTATACCGTTCTTGAGCTTGCTCTTTATGAAGGAAGCCGAACAGGTGCCGTTCAAGGCCATGCCGGCTTCACTTTCAACAACCCTGTCCGCATCAGCACAGGCTTCCCAGGCGGGAGCCGCACCGAATATGGCTGCACAGGCAGCAACGAAAGGAACAGGGACTATGTTAAACAAAGGATTGATCATTACTATAGCTGCTTCAGCTGCAGTTACTGTTACAGCGGCAGTTGTCGCCATCGCCGTTATCGTAAATACGGTTGGTGGAAAAACTGAAAGAAAACCCAGGACTACAACAAGACAGACAATAGAGAGAACAAGAGAAACGGATGATGACGGCTGGGCAGATCCCGATGAGGATTACGAAGAAACAACAAAAGAGACAGAACCTACCCAGAAGATAACGGAAGATTCAATCTATACCGTTATGGACGGTATGACACCCGAAGAGATCGTCAACAACGTCTGGAAAACTTCAAGGATCAAAATCGGCACGACCAAAGAAGAATATGCATCAAGATTTGTTTTCACCAAAAAACACTACAAAGCTAATTCGGGTGTAGAACATTTCTATTGGCAGTTCGTTGTTTTCGGAGATGTTAAATTTCTGGTGCTCTCATGCGCGACACCTTATGACTATGAAACCCATACAGTAACCGGAATAAACAATATGTCTTGTGTTGAAACGCAGATAGTGTTCAAGGATGCACAATTCGGGAAAGAAATGTACGAAAAATTCCTTGAAAAATATAAGGCTGAAGGATATGAGATCTATCAGGATAACAAAATACCCGAGAGTGAAAACCGTTCTGTGGAATTCAGAGGACACGGCAGATCTTTTCATGTAACTCTTATGGCATCTAAAACAAGCGTAACGCTCAATCTCATAATTCCCATCCTTGAGGAATAAACCCGCGAAAAGCAATGAATCCAAGCTCCGGAGAGATCCGGAGCTTTTTTATGAACTTATTTTTCAAAAACACCCAATAATTCATCCCGGTTATGTGTCTATAGAACAGAAGCGAATAAAAAGAGAGGCTTCAAAAGCATTTATCTACATTAGGGAGGATTTTTAAGATGAAAAGACTGATCGCTGTTGCTTTAGCCATGGGAATTGTTTTAGGACTCGCATCATGCGGAATAGCGCCTGAGAAGAATACGAAAAAGAACTCGGGCTCCAAGACGAAGATCGCTGCAAAGGCCGATAAGGATGAGCACTACTACAAGTATTTCGTGATCTCCAACAACATTTTCAAGATGGATACCGATAAGTATACAAGAGAAGAGATAAAGGATGGAGCCGAAGGCGAGATAATCATCCCTGAAGGAGTAAAGATGATCGGAAGCTTCGCAGGTTGCAAGAACATCACCAGGGTGGTGATCCCCGAAGGCGTGACCGAACTGCCAAGGGCGTGCTTCCAGAACTGCGAAGCTCTTGAGGAAGTCATCCTGCCGGACAGCTTAACGACATTAAAGGGAGCAACTTTCGCTAGCTGCAAGAATCTCCACTCCATCATCATGCCCAAGTCTCTTAAGGCCATGAAGGATAACGCTGAATTCTGGAGGTGCGGAGAGATCGCCATCTATTTCCCGAAAGAAGTCGAGCTTGAGGTCTGGACCAACACAGGCAAGCCCGGCAAGGGCTTTTCGACCATGCCCATCAACACATTCAATAACATAACGATCTATGTCGTTAAAGATTCATGGATGGACAAACACTTTGAAGACCTCTATGTAGACAGCTCATCAGCATCTGAGTTAGCGACCAAGAAAGGCGAAAAGAGAAAGGACATGCCTCCAAAGGCTTATTGGGAAGGCTGAGAAGCAACAAACGAAACCGGTCCCGGACTTGTTCCGGGACCTTTTATTTGGAGAGGATAACTTCTTGCTGCGTGCTATAATAAACGCGTTATACGGAGGGCGTTATGGCGATTGAGGATCTCGGAAGAAACGGCTTTAAGCTGATCCAGCCTGACAACTGTTTCAAGCTTGATACCGCGGGCGTTCTGCTCGCGTGGTTTGCCGCGTCTTTTGCCAGGAAAGGGAAGAGCTCTAAGATGCTCGAACTGGGCAGCAGCGCAGGCGGCTGTGCGATGCTCGTAGCTGCACGCAGACCTGAAGCTTCAATCGATTGCGTTGAGGTAATGAAAGAGCCTTACGATGCGCTCCTTGAGAACATCGCGCTCAACAATGCCGGAGACCGCATCAAAGCATATAACTCTGATGTCAGGGAACTGCCGCGTGAATTGAAGGACAATCTTTACGATATCGTTTTCATGAACCCGCCGTTTTATCAGACGGACAAGTCTGTGGTCACGGATAAAGAAAATGTTTTGACCGCAAGGTTCAATGAAAAGGGAAGTCTTGAGGACTTTATCTCCTGCGCTTCCGCGAGAACGAGGATGTCTTCGGGTTATACTGTAATGTGCATGGCGCCTTCAAGACTGCCCGAATGCATGGAACTGTTCGGAAAATACAAGCTTGCACCGTCAAGGCTTATCAGCGTCCACGCATCAGCTGAAAAGGACGCGTTCCTTTTCCTGCTCGCGGGCAAGAAAGGCTCGCCCAATACTGAATTCAAAGTGCTCCCGCCGCTTTATATGGACTCGGAGCGGATCAATAAGATCTATACGGAGGAACACACGGATTGCTTTATCTAGTCGGAACGCCGATCGGCAATTTGAAGGATATATCGCAGCGCGCTCTAGAAGCTCTTGAAGCTGCCGATGTCATTGCGTGCGAAGACACCAGGGTAACAGGACTTTTGCTTCAGGCTCTTGAGATCACGGGCAAGCGCCTTATCTCATATCACGAACATAACAAGGCAGCGAGCGGTGAGGGCATAATCAAGCTGCTCGAAGAAGGTCTGAATGTAGTTCAGGTCTCTGATGCGGGAATGCCCGCGATAAGCGATCCCGGCGCAGATCTCGTCAAGCTTGCAATCGAAAAGGGGATAGAAGTATCCGTGATCCCCGGTCCTTCAGCTGTAACGGCAGCTCTTGCGATCTCGGGGCTTGATACGAGATACTTCCATTTCGAGGGTTTTTTGCCTTCTGAAGGCAGCGACAGAAAGAAGCGCATAAAGGCCCTGACGGATGTTCATGAGACGATCGTGCTCTATGAGGCTCCGCACCGCATAAGAAAGCTTTTCGATGAACTTTCCGAGGCAGGTTTCGGCTCATGCAAGGTCTCGGTCTGCAGGGAGCTTACCAAAAAATATGAGCAGGCCATCCGCATGAGTGTCGATGAGCTTCGTGAATACTATCAGAAGACCGAACCTAAAGGCGAGTTCTGCATCTGCCTTGAGCCGCTCCCCGAAAAGGAAACGGGTGCTTCCGGCATGGTGGAAGCGGACAAGCTTATCGGAATGCTCTGCGAGAAGGGAATGTCGACCAAAGATGTTGCTTCAGTTGTTTCGGAACTGACAGGCATGAATAAGAAGGAAGCCTATAATCAGGCGATGAAGCTCAAGGACGGCAAATAAGCCCCGCGATTCTTGAAAACACCGCTATAAATATTTATAATCAATAAGTTTTAGACTTTAAGTCACTATAAGGAGGCCGTTATGGCAGACAAGAAACCATTCTACATCACTACGCCCATTTACTATCCGTCGGGCAATCCGCACATCGGACATTGCTACACGACGATCGCTTGCGATTGTATCGCACGAATGAAGCGAATGCAGGGCTACGATGTAATGTTCCTTACCGGTACTGACGAGCACGGCCAGAAGATCGAGAAAAAGGCTCAGGAAGCGGGAGTAACCCCCAAGGCTTACGTTGACGACATCGTCGCCAACTTCAAGAAGCTCTGGGCAAGACTCGGCATTTCCTATGACAGATATGTCCGTACCACTGATGACTACCACATCAAGACGGTTCAGAACATTTTCGAGAAGCTCTACAAGGACGGCTGGATCTACAAGAGCGAATACAAGGGCAAATACTGTACACCCTGCGAGTCCTTCTGGACTGAAAGCCAGCTTGTTGACGGCAAGTGCCCCGACTGCGGAAGGGACGTAACGGATGCTTCCGAAGAAGCTTATTTCTTTAAGCTCTCCCACTTTGCACCCAAGCTCAAGGAGCTCCTTCTCGATGAGGAAAAGAACTTCCTTAACCCCAAGTCCAGAGTCAACGAGATGATCCACAACTTCATCGATCCGGGCTTACAGGACCTCTGCGTCTCAAGAACGAGCTTTACATGGGGCATCCCGGTAACATTTGACGATAAGCACATCGTATACGTCTGGATCGACGCGCTCACGAACTATATCTCCGCGCTCGGATTCATGAACGATACATATAACGACTACGAGAAATACTGGCCGGCTGACATGCACGTCATGGCCAAGGAGATCGTAAGGTTCCACTCTCTCATCTGGCCTTCTATCCTGATGGCTTTGGGTGAGCCCGTACCCCAGAAGGTCTACGGTCACGGCTGGATCACTTTCGGCGACGGCGGAAAGATGAGCAAGTCCAAGGGCAACGTTATCGATCCGTTCGTTCTCTGCGACAGATACGGCGTTGATGCGCTGAGATTCCACCTCCTCCGCGAGATGGTATTCGGTTCCGACATGCCTTACTCCAACGAGATGATGTTCAACAGATACAACGCTGACCTCGCAAATGACTTAGGTAATCTCGTATCCAGAACGGTTGCAATGGCCATCAAGTATTTTGACGGCACACTGCCTGCTGAAAAAGAGTTTACCGAAGCTGACATGGATCTCGTATCCCAGCTCGATGCACTTCAGCCTGTTGTTTCCGATACTTTCGGCACCTGCCGTTTCTCAGAGGGCTTGGAGGCGATCTTCAAGGTCGTTGCAAGAGCAAACAAATATATCGACGAGAACGAGCCATGGAAGCTTGCTAAGGATGAGACTGCAAAGCCCCGTCTTGCAGCAGTACTTTACAACCTTCTCGATGCAGTCAGAAGAGTTACCATTCTTCTTACTCCTGTCATGCCTCATACAGCTCCGCAGATCTTCGAACAGATCGGCGCAACGGAAGAGAACACGGGCTGGTACGATTCAGAGAAGAAGTACCTGCTGCCTGCTGACGTAACAGTCAAGAAGGGCCCCGTCCTTTTCCCGAGGATCGACGTTGAGAAGGAACTCGAAGAGCTTGCTGCACTTGCTCCCAAGAAGGAGGAACCCGCTTCAGATCTTGAGCCCTTGAAGGAACTTACCAAGTTCGATAACTTCGCTGCATTAGACCTCAGAGCCGTTAAGGTCCTTGAGTGCGAGAACGTTCCCAAGTCCGACAAGCTCCTTAAGTTCAAGGTCGATGACGGCTTCGGCGAGAGACAGGTGCTTTCAGGCATCGCCAAGTACTACAAGCCGGAAGAGCTTATCGGCAAGACACTTGCGATGATCGTAAACCTCGAACCCCGCAAGATGATGGGTTTTGAGAGCAACGGTATGATCCTCTCTGTCAAGCACGGTGACGGTTACCGCGTTATCGAGTTCCCCGATTCCGTTAAGCCGGGATCTGATATTTCCTGATAACGTGAGACAGGTCAGTTATTTCAAACCAGAAGATCCGGGCATGAGTTTCTTTGATACTCATGCCCATATCTATGCGCGCAGATATGCTGAGGATGAGACGGACATTAAAGATATCCTCGTAAGAAGCGCTGCAAGCGGCGTAAACCGTATCCTGATACCGGGTGACTCAAAGAGGACGTCCGTCCTTGCCGTTGAGACTGCATCGGCTTATAACGGCACTGAGGGCGTTGCGCTGTATGCGTCGGTCGGTGTTCATCCGCATGAGGCAAAGGACTACGATGAGGATACGGAAACATACATCAGGGACTGCCTTGAGCACAGGGAAGAAAGAAGAGTGCGCGCAATAGGCGAGATCGGACTCGATTATTACTACGACCTTTCTGAAAGAGATGTCCAGAAGGCTGTTTTCGAGAAGCAGCTGACTATGGCATACGAATACGACATCCCGTTTATCCTTCACGAACGTGACGCCACGGGTGACTGCCTGGATATCCTCAGAAAGTTCTATAAAGAGGGCAGGCTGAGAAAAGAACCCGGAGTATGCCACTGCTGTTCGTGCTCCGTGGAGGCTTCACAGGAGCTTATAAAGATGGGCTTTTTCATAGGCTTTGACGGACCGCTTACGTTTAAGAACAATAAGAAGACGCCTGAAGTGTTAAGGAACGCTCCGCCGGACAGGATCGTTATCGAGACGGACAGTCCGTACCTTACGCCGGAACCGAACCGCGGAACAACAAATGAACCCTGCCACGTGCCTTTCGTATGCATGAAGGTCGCGGAGATAAAAGGAATTACGCTTGAAGAAGCGGCAAGGATAACCTATGATAACGGAAACAGGCTGTACGGCCTTTCCTGAAACGGAGAAAACAAATGGAACTGCCAATTAACAAAAGAGAATTTTTTCTGATACTCATTACCGTTGTACTCGTGATCGTGCTGGGTATCGGATTTTATTACGACAGAACTAGTGCCCTGCTCGACAGGACGAATGTGGTAAAGATTTCTCAGGATCAGAATCTGCAGCTGCAGAAGATCAATAAGACCGGTTTCCTTTTTGCGAGAGCAGCTTACGAAGCCAAATTCAGGATCGTAAACAATCAATTTGGTAATTATGTGGATCTGCTCAGCGTTGCTTATGGCGGCGGTGGCGGCTTTTGCGGCATGGAAGGTTATAAGCAGTATGAGGAACAGGCTTTGACCAAAGTTTCCATCAAGCCGCAGCCGAAATCTGATGCAGTGATATGGATCCTGGGCTCCAAACTGGGAAATAATACAGAGAAGAGCATCGTCTATATCATTGATGAAGAAGTAGACGGGAATGTATATTTATACGTTTATTATTCCAGAAAATAAAAATATAGTTGACAGCACCAAGGTATTATTTTATAATTCATTCGCGCTTTGAAAAAGCACAGTGTTGGAAGCTTAGCTCAGCTGGGAGAGCATCTGCCTTACAAGCAGAGGGTCACAGGTTCGAGCCCTGTAGTTTCCACCATACGGCGCAGTAGCTCAGTTGGTTAGAGCGCCAGCCTGTCACGCTGGAGGTCGAGGGTTCGAGACCCTTCTGCGTCGCCAAACAAGCCGGATCTTGTTCCGCAATGTCCGGCTTGTTTTTTGCCCAGATAGCTCAGTCGGTAGAGCAGGGGACTGAAAATCCCCGTGTCGATGGTTCGATTCCGTCTCTGGGCACCAAAGAGAGGTTATCTCAGATGAGATAGCCTCTTTTTTTATTTCTGCTTTGTTCCGATATTATTACGGTTTGCTTACAACGGCTTTTAGCTCAGGTACTTTTTGTATAATCGCTATGTCAGGCTCTTTCATTGAGCATGAGGCTTTTGAAGGGAATAAGTACATGAGCAATAACAATGTTACAAAGTTTCAGCATATAGTAGCGGGTCTTGCCCCTGATAAAAAGGAGGCACTTTACCGGAAGATGAAGAGCCTTCCGGAAAACGGACGCAATGAGATGATCGACAAGGTCGTTGCAGCATATGAGACGAGAAAGATGACGATCGAGCAGCCCGTAGCCGCAGGCAGGAATACGCCTCCCGCAAATTACTCGGTTACACCTTCACACAATAAGGATCATTTTGCCGGCAGAAATATCATGACGGTCGGCACACATAACAAGAAGACAGTAACAGTCGGCAATACCCGTAATATGGCTGCCGGCAGAAATATGAAGCCTTCCGTTCAGAGATCAGGCAATACCGGCGCTGCAATAGTTGCTGCCAGAAGACCCGGAGTTAAGCCTCCCATTAAGTCTTCTGTTGCCGCACCTGCGGTAAGGGGCGGTGTTAGTGCTCCTGCGGTAATGAGTCCTGCTGCAAGAAGAGCTGCTTTAAGGGCTGAGGCAGAAAGAAAAAAGAAACAGGCGGAAACGGTACGTAAGGTCTTTAAGATCGGACTCATGGTTGCCGGGAGGGCATCTATCGTACTTGTATTCTCACTCGTGCTTATATTGTGCGGATTCTATACATTCCTCGGTATCATCATGAAGGGACCTTCCCCGCATCTTCGCGATCAGTTCGTATCTTCAGTTATGGAGTCGTCTGTAGGCGGAGTAATGGCTCAGCTCGTGCTCTCCGATGAAGAGATCCAGGAGATCCTTAACAGGAACAAGACGCAGGAATTCGATACGATCACAAATACTGCACTCGTAAAGATCGCTCCAAAGAATGCAAACGCGAATGCGAATGCTGTCAATCCATATGATCCGGACGGAGACGGAGTAGAGATCCACGAGATCAGCGGACCTATGTACCGCGGCGTTATGATGGTCGTTCAGGATCCTTCAAGAGTAAAGGTATCCACACTCGAAGAATATAACCACAGAGGCGCAGGCTATACGCTCAAGGAACATATCGAAAAGTCCGGTGCCATCGGCGGCATCAACGGCGGTAAGTACGAAGACAAGGGCGGAATGGGAATAGGCGGCTGGCCTGAAGGAATAGTTATCGCTGACGGCAAGCTCAGAATGGGTTACCCGGGCGGAACATATGATGTTTACGGATTTACAAAGGATAACGTCCTTGTAGTCGGTAGAATGACCGCACAGCAGGCTATCGGTATCGGAGTAAGAGACGCTGTCTCATTCGGACCTACGCTTATCGTAAACGGCGTTGCAGCCAAGTACAGCGGAAACAGCGGCGGCCTTAATCCGAGAACGGCCATCGGCCAGCGTGAAGACGGAGCTGTCCTCCTGCTCGTTATCGAAGGAAGAAAGACTGCATCAATGGGCGCTACTATGGCCGACCTCATCGATGTAATGAAGGAATACGGCGCGGTAAACGCTGCAAACCTCGACGGCGGAATGTCTTCTGCTATGTGGTACAACAATGAGGAGCTCGTTTCAAGCTCGAGCATCAGACAGAGCAGAAAGATGCCTACAGCTTTCGTAGTACTTCCCAAGTCTGCGTCAAATAATGCCCAGGCTCCCGCTAAGGAGGCCTAAAGATGGCTGAACAAAACAGTAAGCCGGTCAGACCGGCAAATCCTGCGGGAACCGGAAAGCCTGCTGTTCAGAAAAGGCCGGCCGGGCCCGTGAAAGAGGCGAGACCTTCCAAGCCTGTTAAGCAGGAAGAACCTGAAGAAACTAACAGATCTGAGCAGGAAGTATCCGAAACACCTGAAAAGAAGAAACCCGGGATCAGCAGATTTACAAAGGGCCTTATCATCTGGCTCGTCGTACTGACGGCAGCTATATGCATCGGTCTTATATGGTTTAACAGCTTTCTGGGAAAATATGAAGAACTCTATCAGTCGAGCCTTCCTTATCATCAGGCTGAAAGCACGATGAAGCTTTTCGCCGATCAGGATCTTGATTCGATCTGGAATCTAATAAACGAGAAACCCAAGATCAGTGAATTCGAAAACGATGCCACGCTCAAGAAGTACATGAAGAACATCATTAAAGGCAAGGAGTTCACATATAAGCAGACTGAGGATTACGCTGAGAACGCGCCTGAATACTATATCTGCACGGACAAACACATAATCGCAAAGTTAAAGCTCGCCGAAGATGAGACTAACCCGCTGCCTTACGGATTCAAATCCTGGAAGGCCGGTGATCTCGAATTCTATACGGCTGCAGATTACAATCTCAAGCTGACTCTGCCCGAGACATACAAGCTTACCGTAAACGGCAGGGAAGTTCCTGCCGAATACAGGACCGAGCAGGGGATAGATCCTGAACAGAACAAATATCTCAAGCCTTATGCGGAGCTGCCGAAGCAGTGCGTTTATGAGATCAAGGGATTGTATGAGGAGCCGGTCATCAAGATAAGTGACAGCGACGGCAAAGAAGTTAAAGCACAGATAGATAAGTCTTCCGGCGAATACAAGGTCGGTTACAGCGCAGAATGCCCTGATAAAGAAGCTGCAGAGAAGTTTGCGATCTCATTTACAAAGGATTTCGCCAATTACATCTCGCAGGATGCGGGCAACTATGCACTGGATAAGTATTTCCCGAAGAACTCCAAAACGCTGAGGGATATCAAGAGAAATTCTTCACGCGAATGGTATACAAGACACGGCAAGGTCGATATCAAGAACGAGCAGGTCAAAGAGTTCAAGTGCTTCACAAAGGATATCGTTTATGTTGAAGCCTATGTTGAACAGCACATGGAAATGTTCTGGGGCTCTAAAGAGCGTGAGGTCGTAAAGACGACAGCACATCTTTATCTTTGCAAGATCGACGGAAACTGGAAGGTAGCAGGTATTAAATACTGATCACACGCGTTGGTATTTGTAACGCGTATGAAACTTTGCGTTCCTCCTTAAATGTTACAATTACGGTAGATAATTGTCGCCTTTGGGCGAGAGGGAGGATTTGGCTTTGGAATTCACTTATTCAAATGACGGCTTCCTGCCATATGAATCTTTTGATTACATTTACAACGACCGCGTAATGCCCGAATTCGGCAAGGTCGTTTCTCCATATCACAGGCCTCTTACGACCTGGAAGTTCTATCTTGCCCACGGAGATACCGAGATACCGTTCGGTGTTACGCTGCGTTCGTTTGACGATACTGAATGGGATATCATCAATGTTCCTTCCACATGGCAGACAGACGGTTACGGACTGCCACAGAATCTTCTTTATGAGTATCCGGAGAGGTTAAACGACAGCGCCGCCAGGCACGAAGATACTATAAGCGATAAATATGTGAAGAACTCAACGAGCTCTGAAGACGATGAGACCGGTATCTACAGGACCACCGTGGTCTTTTCGCCCGAAGAGATCGAAAGGGCCATTTACCTTGAGACATCCGGTATATGCGGCAGCTTTAAGGTCTATGTCAACGACAAGCTCATCTGCGAGTCTCACAGCATAACTACGAGAAAGCGTCTGCTCATCTCCGATGCGGCTGTTGCCGGCATCAATCTGATAGTTATCGTAGTGAACAGATACGACAGGGACGATTCCGGCCATGTCATTCTGGATATAATGAATTACGGCTTTTCCGGCATTTTCAGACCGGTTATGATAGTTGAGGATTCGCTCCTTGAGCTTTCGAATCTGCACCTTCAGCTTGAATATGTTCCGGAGGCTTATATCACCGAGGTCGCGAAAATAAGCAGCCTTTCAGAGAGGGGCAAGGCGTCACGTGTGCCTCACGGCGATTTCATGATCAAGGTTGATTTCAACATGAGGAATCATACGAGCTTCATGCTGCCTTATTCGGTCCGTATTTCGCTCTTGGAGGCACGAGCCGAGTATGACCCCTATAAACTCCCGTTCGTTAATCTGAAGAACCAGGGAGGCCCTCTGTCGGGTGTTGTTGATGCGAACAAGGAGACGAGAGTCTCGACCGAGTTCATAGCGCTTGAAGTGGCCGAGTGGTCTGACTGCACTCCCGTTCAATATGATCTGATCCTGGAGGTGCTCGATTCAGAAGGCAGGATCGTATGCGCGAAAAAGAAGCGCTTCGGCTTCAGGACCATACAGATAGTTCAGGGCAAGCTCAATATCAACGACAGAAGGATAAATCTGAATCTTGTCAAATATTATGAGTTCGATCCGAAAGGCGGCATAGCCGTTCCTCAGGACCGTATGCGTCAGGACATTATATTGATGAAACGTGCGGGAATAAACGGAGTCATAGCAGACGGATTCCCGCTGTCTGACGAATTCATGAACCTTTGTGACCAGTACGGTATCTATGTGATAGCAACGGCAGCCGATTTCCAGATGAGAGATTATGTCGAAGCCGCGATGAACCATCCGTGCGTTGTCATGTGGGGTGTCCAGGACTACAATTTCAATTCCGAAAGAGCGATCAGGGTAAAGCACGAGTGCCTCCTGATCGATGATACCCGTCCGTGGTACTGTGCGGCTGAGAAGAACCGCCGCGCAAAGGGCAAGAACAAGGAGACTGAGACTGTCTCGGAACTTATCCCGTTCCCGAATGAGGCAGGATGTGTGTTCGGTCCCTGGGTCGATCTTTGCCTGGACAGGAAAAAAGTCTTTTCTCTCAATAAATCGGGACGCAACCTGTTTGAGACGATACCGGGCAGAACGCGCTTTACCGATGACGATACTATGTACAAGTGGATCCATCACGCTGACCTTGTAGGAGGCAAGCTGAAGGAGAATTCATGCATCGGACAGGGAATAGTTGACGCGGAGAGAAGCCCGCATCCCATTTATCTCGATATCAAGAAGCAGTGTCAGTCGATCGCGGTATTCGCGTCTGTCAGTGATCCTGCGACTCTTACGATGCGAAATATGAACCCGTTCGCCTATACTGAAGAGCTCGAGCTTGTCTGGCAGCTCCTCTTGGGCGGCAAGTCTATCGCTTCGGGCAAGGGCAGCATCGGCGAGATAGAGCCCTACGGATCGAGAACGCTTAAGTTCCCGTTTACAAAGGATATGTTTACCAACGAAGGATGGGGCGAGGGAAGGCTCGATCTGATCGACATTTATGACAGCGCACTCTGCAAAGAGCTTATCTTTGATATCACGATGAAGCTCAGGAGTGACACGTATTACGCAAAGGCCGGATATGAGATAGCATTCTATCAGGATGTTATTGTCGACAAGGTTGCAAGCCCCGTGGTCACTCATGCAGGAGGAGCTGAAGGCATTGACGGCGCTGACGGCGCGGCATTGCTGCCTTCTTCGGCTGACAATCAGGCTGAAGACAAACTGCTTCAGGTTCCCGAAGCTGATGGCTCGGAAGACGATTCAGGGATCGTTGAACGTATAGAGACACCGGAACCCGAAAAAGATACCGGTCTTGAAGTGCCTGAGGAAGAAACTGTTCCTGTCAGGCTCATGACTGAGACTACCACCAGCTCTGATCCCAGGACCCTTTATATCAATGGAGATAACATGCGCATAGGGTTCTCGAAAGAGCCCGCAGGCTGTTCAGTCCTTTCAGTCAACGGATTCAATTTCCTTAAAGGCACCATGAGGCCGAGCTTCTACAGGTGTCCTTCGAATATCGACAGAACGGACAGGAGCTTTATCCTGGCGAAAACGGTATTCTCCAAAGAGAGCGACTATGAGCATATTCAGGAGTCGATCCGTTATGTCGGTTCGGAATACGGCAAGAAAGACGGCTGCTTCACGCTTATCTCGAGATTCAAGTCATTTGCCATGAGCGGAGAGGTGCTGATGTTCTACGAGGTGCCTGCGCCTGATAAGCTCAGGGTTACGCTGCAGTTTACCCCGAAATACGATATGGTCCGTTACGGTATCAGATTCCCGATAGTGAGCGGCGGCGCAAAGTGCACATGGTACGGAAGAGGTCCCGGCGAGTCTTACGCGGACCGCAAGGATTCGGCGAGGATCGGAGTATTCTCGGCTGAAACGGATAAGATATACCATCCGTACGCAAGACCTGCGGAGAATTCCTCACATACGGATACACGCATTGTAAGACTTACAAATGATATGGGAGATTCCCTGACCATTACAAGGGTCACGAGCACGCCCAAATTCGATTTTACGGTGCTCCCTTACACTCCCGAACAGATGAATGAATATCTGCATGAAGAGCAGCTGATGAATAACGATTTCTGCGAATTCTTCTGCGATTTCGGCATGAAGGAGATTGAGAGGACCGCGGATAACGTCTCTATGCAGCCGATAAAGAAAGGCATCAGATACCGTGAGACCTTTGAGATCGTCTTAGCCAGCGGAAACGGGTAAGAATACCCGGCCTTGTCACTGTCCGCCAGTTTTCTTCCTGCGGTAAAGGGGAGTGCTGACCTTATCGGCAGCTACTCCGAAAACAGGTTCGCTCAACGTACCCGGCTCTGTCTTGGCGAGAGTCTCCTCGTAGATATAGACCCTTGAATCGATCATGTCGAGCTCATGGAGCACCATTGCTTCGGGCATGGCAGGAAGCTTGATGGCTTCCCATTCGAGTTTGCCGTGATGAGATGCGATCATGTGCTTGATGCACATAATGTCATCGCGGTCGTACGTCTGTCTGCCTGCAGCCGCATCGCGCTTTGCGACTTCCTCGTCGATCATCTCGATACCGAGCAGGGCGTGGCCCAAAAGGCTTCCCTCGACGGTGTATGAAGCTGTACCCGTGTCAGATGTATAGAGCTCTTTGAGCTTGCCTATGTCATGTATTGCGGTACCGCATACCAGAAGCTCTCTGTCGAGAAGCTTATATACATCGCAGATGGCGGAAGCGGCATCAACCATTCTGGAAGTGTGATATACAAGACCTCCATAGAGGTTGTGGTGCATGGACTTGGCAGCGGAGGAAGAATAGAAAGCCTCATAATCCTTCATCAGAAGCCTTACCGCGAGTGCTGTCAGGCTGTAATCGTCAGCGGGGATCTCGGCATTATTGAGATCATAGGGTCTTCCTGAAGATGCCTTTATCTTCTTGATAACGTTTACGAAAAGATTCTTGGGCTCTACCGGAGGCTTTCTTACGAGAGCGGATCTCTCGAGGTCATCTAAGGTTGTAGTCTTAATTGACTGGATCTGGTAGCTCCTTCCGCCGAACGGATCGATGTGGATCTTTGTTTGGACGGGCATGCCGTCTGTAATGCCGGCATCCGTAAGGTTCTTCTTCGTTGTATCGAACATTACGGCCGAAACGCTCTCGGTACCGTCGGAGATCATAAGACGGAGCATGGGCTTGCCGCCTGCGGTATTCTTCTCCGAAATGGTATTTACGATTACTTTGGTATCGTAAACGCCGTTCATCTCCATATCTTTGAAAAGTGTGATATTCATTGTTTTCTCCTGAGAACTTTTGGGATAATGTTAACACTTGAAGAAAGAGTTTTCTATAAATTAGGTCATGTTGCCCTATTAACCTACGTGTTTGGTAGTGTTTTAATAGTGCAAAAGGAAACATATAGGAGGGAGGGTGCGTTATGCGTTATAAGCTGGCTTGTTTCGATCTTGACGGAACGCTTCTTGATACGCTTGCAGGTCTTGCAAATGCGCTTAATGCTGCCAGAAGGATGAACGGCCTTCCCCCTCAGACTGAAGAACAGATAAAGAGCTTTATCGGAAACGGCGTCGAGATGATGGTCGAAAGATCTCTGAATGATAATCCCGGTAAGTGGGACGACGACCTTAAAGAGAGAATAATAAAAGACAGACTCGCATATTATGCCGCGAACTGCATAGAGAAGACGAAGCCTTATGACGGCATCACCGAGATGCTCTCAAAGCTTAAGTCTTCGGGCATGAAACTTGCGGTCGTAACCAACAAGGATGAGATCCCCACACAGATCCTCATCGATCACTTTTTCCCGGATACTTTCGATTATGTCCGCGGATCACAGCCCCGAATGTGCCGCAAACCTGATCCCGAGGTGGTCATGCGATGTTTGGACTCGCTTGACATGAGACCTGAAGACTGCGTGTACATCGGTGATTCCGAAGTCGACATCAAGACGGCAGCTAACAGCGGCCTGGATCTTATAAGCTGCGACTGGGGATACAGATCACGCGAATATTTGAAAGAAAACGGTGCGGGAACTATATGCTCTGATCCCGCAGATATTTGGAGGTTACTACAATGAGTGAAAATAAAAATGCAAAGAACAGAAAGAAAACACTTCGTCTTATCGCGTTTTGCGGAATAACTGCCGCATTCGTATTTCTCGGCACACAGCTTCGTATCCCTACGGCTATCGGATACATAAACTTAGGTGACGCCGTTATCCTGATTGCGTCTTATATTATCGGACCTGCTGCCTTCTTCCCGGCGGCGATCGGCTCCGCAATATCGGATCTTATCGCAGGTTATCCCATGTATATCATTCCTACGTTTGTCATAAAGGGACTGATGGGCCTTGTGGCAGGATTTATCATGAGACATCCGGAACACCGCCCTGGCCTTGTAAAGAAACTGACCGCAGGCGTTCTTGCCGAACTGATCATGGTATCGGGTTACTTTGCCGTTGAGGTCTTTCTTTATGATCTTGCGGCTGCGGCAGCATCTGTTCCTTTCAATCTTATTCAGGCGGCAGCTGCATTGATAATCGCCGTTCCGGTTACTTATCTGCTTAAAAACGTTAAGGCATGATGCCTTAATATTGCCTACTTTGCCTTATTTTGTGTTTTAACGCGCGTGTATTATAATATGCACGGAAATTTCTAAACATTAAAGAGGCAAATAAATGAAAGTAAGCTTTAAGATAACGAAGAAAGATCTGCCCAGACTCATTGTGGCTTTAGTACTAGCAGGGCTGGGAATCGCATTCTCTGTTTCTGCGTTCTATGACGCGATCATATGGTTCGTATTTCTTTTCGCGCTGACGTTCATAACTGTCACGATCGACAGTGAGGCAACGGGAAAGAAGAAGGTCGTAAGGATCATTTACGAATTTATCTATCCGCTGTTCGCATCTTTCTTCAGCGTTTACTTTATGCAGATGGTCAACCTTGCTCATCACAGCTCATTACTGGGTGAGCGCTGGCTCTACAATCAGATGTATCACGAAGAGACGTTCAGATGGCTCAATGAGTCTCTGATCGTCTTTGCCGTTTATTTCTTCCTGCGTATGCTTCAGGCACCGAGAAGGATCGCCGCAGCGATAACACCTGCTCCGTTCCTGCTCCTGGGAACAGCTAATTTCTTCGTATATACATTCAGAGGACACGAGCTTATCTATAACGATATCTTCAGCTGGCAGACTGCCGCAAGCGTTGCAAGCAACTATACATTCCCGATCCTTGAACCGGTAATGTATGTTCTTGTTCCTTATGTGCTCTACATCATCTGCTGCATGCGCATTAAAGAAGACAAACCCGCGGTCAAGAACTTCATTATCAGGATCGCCGTATTTGCCGCTCTCTGTGCCGTGTTCATGGGAAGCTTCGTAGTCATGATAAGGGCATGGAGCAAGGTCAACAAAGCTCAGGACTGGTCAGACAAGGGTTCAAGGTTCAACGGATATCTTATGAACTTTGCGATCACTGTCGTTACTTCTTATGCTGAGAAGCCTGAAGGATATTCACCTGAGAATCTTGATGCCATGATCAAAGAGACGGGTATCGATGTTTCAGATCCGGGTTCTGCATCCGATGATTCTTCCAACATCATCGTCATCATGAACGAATCATATACAGATGTTATTCCGTATATGCCTCTGATCGGATTAAAAGAGGATCCCACTCCTTACTGGCATTCGCTTAAGGAGAACACGCTCCACGGCAAAGTTACCACATCCGTTTACGGAGGCAATACGCCTAACTCCGAGTTTGAGTTCCTTACGGGTATAACATGCGGATACCTTCCCATGGGTTCCATTCCTTATCTGCAGTATGTCAACAAGGATACCTATACGCTTCCGTGGGCACTCAAGAACATGGGTTATTCAACCCTTGCGATGCATCCTTACTATGCGAACGGCTGGAAGAGACCTACAGTCTATCCGATGCTCGGTTTCGACCGTTATATGTCCATGGATGATCTGACATACACCGAAAAGGATATGCAGCGCGACAATTATATGACCGATTCACAGGCATATAAGAATCTTATGATGCAGCTTGATGCAAAGCCCAAGGGACAGAAGTCTTTCACGTTCCTCGTTACTGTACAGAACCACGGAGGTTACACAGAAAACTTCACCAACTTCACACCCAAGCCGTACGTCAAGAAGCTTGCAACAGGCATGGATACACAGGTCAATACATTCCTGACATGCCTCAACCAGAGCGACAAGGCTTTAGAGGAGCTCATCACTTATCTCAAGACAAAGGATGAGAAGTACACTCTCCTGATCTACGGAGACCACCAGCCCAACATTACTTCTTTCCCGAATAACTTTGGTATCGGAAAGAACACAAGCTGGGTAACGCCTTACATCATCTGGACCAACTATGATATGGATCCTGAGCTCGTTGCAAAGTATGAGAACGATAAGGTCGGTGTCACCAGCGTCAACTATCTTGCGCTTGATGTCATGAAAGCAGCAGGAATCAAGTATCCGGGATACTTCCAGGTAATCGACAGCATCAGGAGCGAGGTTCCCCAGATCAATACCTCAGGATACTATTCGGTATCACAGAAGAAGTTCTTACCGGTTGACGATGTGAGCGATCCGAAAGATGAAAAGGCTATTAAACTTTACAGGTATATTCAGTACAATACGGCTATAGACAAAAAGGACAACGAATTCCGCAGATCGGTTTATTCCGTGGTAAAGAGCAATGGCTAACAAGTACGATGTCATCATAATAGGCGCAGGTCCCGGCGGGATCTTCTCGGCATACGAGCTCGCGAAAACAGCTCCCGGTCTTAAGGTTGCCGTTTTCGAGACGGGCGGACCTCTTGAGGCGCGCAAGTGCCCCATTGACGGGAAAAAGGTCAAGACTTGCATCGGCTGCAAGACATGTGCCATCATGCGCGGCTTCGGCGGCGCAGGCGCTTTCTCCGACGGCAAATACAATATCACCAATGATTTCGGCGGTACTTTGTATGAGCACATCGGCAAAGAGAAAGCATTGGAGCTCATGAAATATGTTGACGGCATCAACATGGAGAACGGCGGTGAAGGAACAAAGCTCTATTCGACTGCCGGCACGAGATTCAAGAAGCTCTGCCTCGAGAATAAGCTCCATCTCCTTGATGCTTCCGTAAGACATTTGGGTACCGATAAGAACTATCAGGTCCTCGGTCATATCTATGAGTTTCTTAAGGACAAGATCGAATTCCATTTCAATTCGCCTGTAGGCGATCTCGCCGTAAACGATGACGGCACTTTTGATGTCGAGTGCGGAGGCGAGCATTATATATGCGACAAGTGCATAGTTTCCGTCGGACGTTCCGGCAGCAAGTGGATCGAGAAGGTCTGCTCGGAACTTGATATCGAGACATATTCCAACCGTGTTGATATCGGTGTCAGAGTCGAGCTTCCGGCTGTTGTTTTCTCTGATCTTACTTCTGCGCTCTACGAGAGTAAGATCGTTTACCGCACCGAGAAGTTCGAGGACAAAGTGCGTACATTCTGCATGAACCCCAACGGTTATGTTGTTAACGAGAATACGAACGGTATCGTTACGGTTAACGGACACAGCTTTGATTCTCCGGAGCTTCAGTCAGAGAACACCAACTTTGCGCTTCTTGTAGCAAAGCATTTCTCCGAGCCTTTCAAAGATTCAAACGGCTACGGCGAATCTATCGCAAGGCTTTCCAATATGCTAGGCGGCGGTGTTATCGTCCAGCGTTTCGGAGACCTTATCCGCGGAAGAAGGACCAACGATTCCAGACTTGCCGAATCTACTGTAAGACCTACTCTGAATGCCACTCCGGGCGATCTTTCGCTCGTACTCCCGAAAAGGATATTAGACGGAATCATCGAGATGATCTATGCATTGGACAAGATCGCTCCCGGTACCGCAAATGACGATACTCTTCTTTACGGTGTTGAAGTCAAGTTCTACAACATGGAGGTCGCGATAGACGACCGCCTTGAGACGAGATACCCTGGCTTGTTTGTAATAGGAGACGGCAGCGGCGTTACTCATTCGCTGTCTCATGCATCCGCATCAGGCGTTTTTGTTGCGCGTGAGATTGCGGGATCTTGCGATTAATATAATCACGATCACCATGCATAC